>JAYOTG010000006.1:0-81296 GCA_038150305.1 Candidatus Poseidoniales archaeon
GAGCCGGTCGTAGCCCCAGCGAAGTTGTTCCCTGCCGCCTTCGGCGTGGGGGTCGGGTTGGGGCGGGCTTTCTGCGTAGACCAGATGGGGTGGATGTGGGGCGAGGCACCCCGCCACGATTTGTCCGCCGCCCATGGGCACTGGTCACGCTTCCGACCTATGAGCCTCACTCTGCGTTGGCCTCAATCCTGAAACGCCTCAGCCTGCACCGAGGGCCATGGACGGCGAGGCAGAAAACGGCGAAGTCATCGCCGTCGGGCCGACCGGCGAGGAGCGGCAAGCGGCGCTGCGCCGCGTCGCTCAGCACGCCGTGCTCCCCCTCCTGTTTGGTGCGGTCACAGGGGCGTTCTGGCAGGTGCTGGTGATGCCTCAGCTCGGGCCGACACAACTTCCCAATCCGGTCCATGGCGCCCTGCTGGTCGCTCTTGTGTGCTCGCCATTGGCTCACCGATCGTTGGCCCGTCGACCCATGGACGAGTGGTGGGAATACGGTGTCGGCTGGGCCGCCGTGGCCGTGCCGCTCAGCCTGGTGTGGACCATTCCAGGGCCGCAGGCCCTGTTGTGCGGGGGCTACGTGCTCGGGGTGCTGTGGATGAGCATCACGTCCGCTTGGTCCATGGGTCCAAAACCACCGTTCCGCCTTGCCATGTGGCACATGATGGGCGTCGGCGTGGGGGCGCTTTTCGGAGCCATTTTTGGATTCGGTTGGGCCTGACGTCCGGACGTGTCATGTTCATGTGTCGCCTGACCATGTTCCGCCATGGTGCAGGCGCCGGCATGGTTTGACCGGCTTGCACCAAAGGGCAGTTTGGGCCGATACGCCGTGGCGGGGGTGTTCAACACCGCCATCTTCGCCGTGATGCTCGTCGTGCTCGGTTGGGCAGGTGGCGTCACGCGCGAGCAGTCCGAAGCCTGGGCCGTCGTGTGGGGCATCGCGTGGATGGGCTCCAGCGTCGTGGCCCATTTGGTTCACCGCGAGTTCACGTTTTTGCCTTCGACCAACCTCACCTATTCCGTGTCGACGGCCTTGCCGATCTACACCTTGGCGTTCCTCGGCTCTTCAGCGACCTTCGGGCTGATCCTCGAATTCACCACGTGGTACATCTGGTTCATTACCATCATCAACACCGGCGCCTGGGGCATCACGCAATGGCTGCTGAACCGGACGGTGATCTTCCGCCACGACCGTGCGGTCAGGATGGCGCGTGCTCAGGACGAGTAGGATTCCTCTTCGTTGGGGAAGTCCTTGGAGCGCACGTCGGCACAGTAGGAGGTGATGGCTCCTTCGATGGACTCCGCGAGGTTCAGGTAGCGGCGCAGGAAGCGCGGAGAGAAGTCCATCGTGATGCCGAGCATGTCGTGAAGCACGAGCACTTGTCCGTCGACGTCAGGGCCTGCGCCGATGCCGATGACGGGAATGGACAATTCATCGGCCACGCGGGCCGCGAGTTCACGAGGAATCTTCTCCAGCACCAAGGCGAAACAGCCCGCTTCTTCGAGCAGCCGCGCGTCGGCGAGCAATTTCTCTGCCTCCTCGTCTTCCTTGGCCCGCACCGTGTAGGTGCCGAACTTGTAGATGGACTGGGGCGTCAGGCCGAGGTGGCCCATGACGGGAATGCCCGCGGTCAGGATGCGGCGGATGCTCTCCACCACTTCGGAACCTCCCTCGAGCTTGACGGCGTGGGCCTCGGCTTCCTTCATGATGCGGATCGAGGAATCCAGCGCCTGCTTGGAGTTGCCCTGGTAGGAGCCAAACGGCAGGTCGACCACAATGAGGGCACGGTCCACGGCACGCTGCACGCACTGGGCGTGGTAGATCATGTGGTCGAGCGTGATGGGGACCGTCGTCACTTGCCCCGCCATCACGTTGGAGGCAGAATCGCCGACCAAGATGACGTCCACACCGCCGGCATCAACCAGCTTCGCAAGGGAGTAGTCGTAGGCGGTCAGCATGGTGATTGGTTCACCGGCGCGCTTCATTTCCTGAAGGGTGTGGGTCGTGACCTTGCGGGCCTCTGCGTGAACGGACATGGCGGGAACCCGGACCGTCGTGGGTGGGTTCCGACTTCAAGCCACCCCTGCGCTTAGGCGTCGTTGGCCACGCAGATGTTGACGGCTTCAGAGAAGAAGCCGAGGCTCCATTCACCGCCCTCACGGCCCACGCCGGAGTGCTTCACGCCGCCGAAGGGAACGCGCAAATCGCGGTGCAGCCAGGTGTTGACCCACACCATGCCGGTGTCCATCTGTTCCGCGAAGCGACGGCCTCGCTCGGCGTCGCCGGTCCACACCGAACCGGCCAAACCGTATTCGGTGCCGTTGGCGATGGCGAGCGCCTCTTCCTCGGTCTCGAAAGGATGCACGGTCACCACTGGGCCAAAGATTTCCTCGGTGGCGCACCGACTGCTCGGAGACAGTCCCGCGATGACCGCGGGCGTCAGGTGGAATCCTGTCCCGGGGCCGCGCGTTCCTCCCGTCAGGACCTCGCCACCTTCCTCGACGGCGAGGGCGAGGTATCCCTCGACCTTGTCGCGGTGCGCCTCGGAAATGACTGGACCGATTGGGAAGCGCTCGACGGCGTCGACGAAGCGGGTCAGGAAGTCGTCGTACAGCGACGCGTGCACCAGCACGCGGGAGCCGCACAGGCAGATTTGCCCCGAGTTCAGGAAGCCTGCGCGGACCACGCCGGGCAGCACCGCGTCAAGGTCGGCGTCATCAAGGACGACGGTGGCGTTCTTGCCGCCCAACTCGAGGCTGAGTTTCTTGAACATCGGAGCCGCGGTCGCGGCGACGATGCGTCCGGTTGCGGTGCCGCCGGTGAAGGAAATGGCCGCGATGCGCGGGTGTTCGACGATGGCTTGACCGACCTCTGGACCGAGCCCATGCAGCACGTTGAGCAGGCCTGCAGGAAGGCCCGCTTCAAGGGCCAGTTCACTGAAGCGATGGGCGGTCAAGGGCGTGATTTCAGAGGGCTTTGCGACGATGGCGTTGCCCATCAGCAAAGCAGGCGCCACCTTCCACGTGAGCAGATACAAGGGCAGGTTCCACGGCGAGATGAGACCGACCACGCCGATGGGTTTGCGGAGGACGTGGTTCATGGCGTCGTCCATCGCGAAGGTCTGCTGCGGAGAGGTTCGGCCCAGTTCGGCAAAAAAGCGGAAGTTGCGCACGCACCGGTCAATGTCCACGTGACGGGCCACGTCCCATGGCTTCCCTGTGTCGAGTGACTCCAATTTTGCGAGGTCATCGGCGTGGGCTTCCATCACGTCGGCGATGGCGTCCAACATTCCGGCCCGCTCCTCGATGGACCGTGCGCCCCACGCCGTTTGTGCGGCCTCGGCGGCGATCACGGCGTCTTCGACGTCGAGGCTGGACGAGCGGGGGATGGTGGCAATCACGGCACCGTCGCTCGGGCCCACATCGTCCAGCCGACGTCCATCTTGGGCCTCATGCCACGCGCCGCCGATGGCGTTGAGCACGTGGATGGTCTCGGACATGCTCAGGCCTCCACGTCGTAGAGCCAGCGGTCCGTGTCCGGATCCCATTCGTCCCACGTTGGGACGTCATCGAGCTTCTTCAACAGGTTCGGCGGAACGATGCCGGGGACCACGAAGGCCTTCTGCCGATGGAGGGGGTAGGGGTTGCGTAACTCGATGCCAAGCACGCCAAGCACGGCCCGCGCCACATACCATGTGGCCTGCGCGTTCCATCCGTGGGCGATCTTCACCACCACGCCGAGGCCCTTCGGGTAATCCGGGTGAGCGATGGACAAGCCAAGCAGCCCGTCAGCGCCTTCCTTGGCGATGACCTCGCCCGCTCCGGCCTTGATGATGGTCGAATCCAAGCGGTTGAATCCCCCGACAAGGTCAGGATGGCGGCACATGGCCTCCCAGATCCAGTCCTCATGGCGGTCGGCGACTAAGCCTGCGTAGATGACCGCCAACTCGGCCACCGTGTTCGACACCGTGGGCAGGCCGCAGCCGTCTTTGGCGATGCGGAGGGGCGCCCAGTCCTCGCCGAGGAAACGACGAATCTGCTGCATGTAAGCGTGGAAGACCTCGTGAGAGGGGAGGGTGTAGCCCGCTCTGTTCCATCCCTTCGTACGGCAGCCGTGCAGGATGGCGGCATGCTCTCCCGAGCACGTGTGATACCACCGTCGAGGTCGCCGGACTTGCCGACCGAACTGAATCAAGGGCACATCCAAGGGCGTGAGCATCAGGGGCCATTCGGACTCGTTGAGCAAAGATTGGGCGGCGGCCACGTGCTCCGTGTCACCGTTGTGGCTGGCGACCGCGATGGCTTTCTGCTCCCACGAGCACCCCTCCAGTTCATCGACGAAGGCCTTGATCATGAAGGGCTTCATCATCGAGCGGCCGTAGCAAAGCACGTTTCCGCCAAAGGAATGGATGACTTCGTCACCGTGGGCCCAAGCCACAGCACCGTGGATCGTGGTTTCTGAAACGCCGTTGCGGCGGTAGTCGACCAAGGGTTCCCATTCGACGTCCCGTCCGGTGGGGACGCCCTCCACCTGTTCGCCGAGCGGCGAGTTCGGGTAGAGGCTTGAGCCGGGCAGGCCCGGAGCCACGGCCGAGCCGTCGTGGTTCATGCGTCTCGGCCCTCCGAGAGTCGAGCCTCGACGCGCGGGACCACCTCGGTCATGTAGGCCCGCATGTTGCGCTTGACGCGTTCGTTATCGTGGTTGAAGAAATCGAACCACGCCATGACGCGGTCATCGGGATGGAAGCGTTCGAGGAGTTGTTCCACGACGTCGTCCACGTTTCCGACCAGGGCGTTGTTCGTCGCCCGGCTGACCTTGCTGGGGTCGAGGGTGCCTTCGAGGGCCGTCCAATACGCATCGAGGGCGGCTTTTGCCTCCACGTGAGCGGCTTCTCTGCGTTCCTCCGGGGTCAATCCCTCCTCGTGGTTCAGGAACACAAAGACCGTTCGAGGCATGTGGCCGCGCTGCCATTCGCCTCCGTCGGCATGGAATGCCTCCCGCATGCGCTCATGGGTCGCATCGATGATCTCGGGGGACGTGATGGAGAGGTTGAACACGCGGACTGGGGCGAGGGTGTTGAGTTCGACTTGCGCCTTTGGATCATGGGTGCCGGCCACCAGCACCAAGCGTTCCCGTGGCGGGTTTCTGGGGACGATGCAGAGGTCTTCGAAGACGTAGCGTGGCGCCACATCAATGCGCTCTGGTGCGTCGCTCAGGCCGTCGCGCGACATGGCCGCGGCCTGAACCTTGGCCCAGTCCTCGTCGCTGCGGAACAAGCCACGCTCGAGCACGGTTGGGCGCGCTTGCTCGCTGTTGACGACTTCCCCGTTCAACAAACGGAGGAAAATCGTGGCCGCCTCAAGGAAGATTTGACCGCGCAAGGCCGGCCACGCTGCGGCTTCGACCTCATCGCGTGCATCGATGCCGTAGGGGCGGGCCATGAATTCGAACCGGCCCGAAGCGAAGCCGATGTGGAGGCGTCGTTCTCCGCCCGCGTCGATGCGCTCGAGGTGCGTCAGGGTGTTGGCGATGCGTTCAGCTTGGGCGATCGGTCCGCCGGAGGCGAGGATGGACAGCACGGCGCTGCCTAGGTCAATGCGCGACGTGGCGCGGAAGGATTCCAACGCCAGTTGGGGGAAATCGGTGCACAAGCCAACTTCACCGGGCCAATGCGGCACCACGGGGCGGCTGTTGCCCTTCTGGACTTCGGTGGACAGGTGCGCTTGAGCGACCCATGCCACACCGAAACCCAGGTCGTCCGCCAGGCGCAACTGATCGAGGTAATGCTCGAACATCACGGCTTCACTCGGCATCGTTCCAGAATGGTCCGGCGTATGCGAGATGGAGAAGAAGATGTCGTGGTCCACTCCCTCACCTGCCACGACCAGCGGCCGGCAACCTATGAGATGCACGCACGTCAGGCACGGTCCGCAAGGTCCGTCAGGGCCTTGATGCGCTCCCGCACCTGTTCAGGTGCAGGGATCCCCACGGCCATGAAGGCGTGCACCACGTCGGAGAGGTGCAGCATGGCCGTCGACCAGTCTTCGGCGATTTCGGCCACGTCCGCCAGGCCCCATGCGGCGACGAGCTGTCCCGACAGGTCGCCCATGTCTTTGGCCAGCTGAAGCGAGCGGTTCAGGTGGTCGCTGGCCAAATCCACTTCGCCGATGGTGGCGTGGAGGTGCGCCAAATCGGCAAGCGTTTCCATGACGCCTTCTTGGTCGTCGAGACGTTCGAGGACGCCCAGCCGTTCCATTTGGGTGTCGATGGCCTCGGTCATCTGCTCCATGGCACGTTCACAGGCCGCTCGGACCGCGAGGCCATAGGACCGTCCTTCCTCATCACCGCCGTCCTCGCGAAGACGGAGCGAACGGCTGACGAGCGCATGCGCCTCTTCCCACGATTGGTTGGCGTGATGGAGCAGCGCGGCGTGGTGGTAGGCCGCAGCCGCAAGGCGCACGCCTTGCTCGTGACCTTCCATCTCGGTGGCCAAGGCGAGCACCTCGTCCACGTCGCCACCATGACGGCGCAGATGCTCGAGGCTGACCCAACCCTCCTCAACGGCATCCGTGGCTGCGGCTTGGGCGCGCTCCATCAGTTCGGCCGCGAGGTCATCCCGGCCCACGTCATCGGCCAGCGGAATCAGGCGGAGCGCGAGCGGCGTGTCAATGTGCTTCATGCCACCGCCCTCCACGAGGGCGTCGAGCAGTTCACGGGCTTGTTCCGCGGTGACTTCGCCGTCCATGTGGTCAGGCCCCGCCGGTGGGGTTTGAACGCACCGCTTCAGATCGAACGGAGTCGTCCGCCGTCAACCGCGAGGCTCACCCCACGGATGGCTCCGGCTGCCGGCAACGCGAGGTAGGTCAATGACGCAGCCGTTTCGAGCGGGTCGATGAGCCGGTCGATGGGCACTTGCTCCATCCATCCACGGTGCACGTCTTCGGCGCTCTTGCCGGTCCTTGCCTGGATGGAGTTGGCGAGGGAGCTGAGCCGATCGGTGGCGGTGAAGCCAGGAAGGACGTTGTTGATGGTCACGCAGGGTGGAAGTTCACGGGACAGCGTCTTGGCCCAGGACGCCATGGCCCCACGAAGCGTGTTGGACACGCCGATGTTGGGGATTGGCTCCTTGACCGAGGTGGAAATGATCTGCAGGATGCGACCGTATCCGGCCGCTTCCATCCCGGGGAGCAGGCCCTTGACCAGGGTGTGGGAGGCGTGCAGGTGACGCTGGAAGGGTGCGATGAATTCGTGCACGTCCGCGTCAATGAGCGCGCCGCCGGGCGGTCCACCTGCGTTGTTGACCAGCACGTGGATCGGGCCATCGCTCAGGAGCGCCTTCACCGCAGCATCGACCGCAGAGAGGTCCTCAAGGTCGAGGGCCATGGCCATGTGCGGGCCAGGTCCAAGGCTTGTCAGCTCCTGCACAAGGGCGTCGAGTTTGTCGACCGAACGTGCAGCCACCACCACCGAAGCCCCGGCTTTTGCCATCATGCGCGCCGTTGCTGCACCGATGCCGCCGCTTGCGCCGCAGACCAGTGCACGCTTGCCGGCAAGGGCTTCAGCGTTGAAGGGGAAGTCGGCTCCCAGCAGGTCCATGCCGCGGGCTGTTGGACCTCCGACTTAATTCAGCGGGTCCAAACCGTCTTCGAAGCCGTCGAGCAAGCGTTCCCGCAACAGCGGCAAGGTGTCGGCACAAAGAATCAGCGCCGTCGCGAGGAGGGCACGGCGCCCGCGTTCGAGACCGGCGGCGTGGAGGGCACAGTACACCGCCAAGCCTGCACGCTTGGCCGGCGGCAGGTGGAGGTATGGACTGCTGCAACCCATCGCCTGATCCACTGCCTTCATTGCATCGAGACGCTGAGCCGCGTCGCGCATGACGCTGTCGAGGTAGCGAGCAAGTGACTCGTCCTGTCCTAGGACGCGCGCGACGTCCTCAAGGTGCAGGCCGACTTGGTCGTCGAGCCATTGGGTGTGGCTGGCCGCGTCACGGGCGCGGGGCGTGAAGAATCCAAGGCGGGACAAGACACCAAGGTGCTTCCTCAGGGCCTTCTTCGCATTCACCATGTGGCGCTTTGCAACCTTCATGTCAAGGCCGCTGCGCTCGAGGAGGCGCTTTTGCGTGGCGGCCATGTTCGTCGGCGCCTGCGGGTAGCACTCGGCGTACAGCGCCACGGCTGCGGCCGAGATGAGGGCCACCTTTTGCTCGGGCGCGAGCTTGCTTGCTTCACGTTCAGCCTGTGTGCGACCCGTGCTCGTGCTGCGGCACCAACGACCGCTGGGCTGGATGAATTCCACGTCCTCGTCGGCTTCTGCAGCGGCGAGAATCGCCTTCCCACGCGGTGTGAGGGTGCCTCCCTTGCTGTCAGGACGGATGGGGCGAATCAGGTCGTCCAAGAGGTTGGCATCGTACATGGCGTTGGCCAGCACGGGGCCATTTTCCTCGGCGATCACGTCCCAAACCTTGGCGGCCTGGTGCTGCGCCTGGCTCGGCTTTGCATACGTGTTGTGCTTCGCCATGCGACGGTACTTGGCACGGTCCTTTGCCGCCACGTCGCGCAAGTCCACCGAACCGGTTCCGATGGTCGTGCCCGTGGCTTCCTTGTGGTACGGGTTGCCGGTGCGGGTGGTGCCGTGGCCCTCAGGCACGTAGCCCATGGGTTGCGTTGGCGCTGGCGCGGTCAAGCCGCACGCCATGCACTCGAGTTCGCCACGGTGCTCATCGAGACACAGGCGGCCACCGCACTCTTCGCATCCATTGCCGTTCGTTCCTGCGTTGTTGCTCACTTTGCCAGACATACCAATTACCTCGGGGTTGCGCCCTACTTGAATGCATCGGCCCTGACGGATTGTTGTCAGGGCTCGAACAAACAAGAGCAGTTCTTGTTAAGCGCCCGACCTTTATAAAGTTGTGGGTTTATGCAATTGCCCTTGCACTCGAGGACTTGGCACAGCAAATCAAAGCATGACTCGCTCAAGAATCCTTGGAAAGAATTTCTCCCAACTCTTGTGCATGGGGTCGATGATGGTGTAGTGGTCGCCAGGGAGCGGCAAGAGATCCGCAGTGGACCCGCGCGCGATGTAGGCCTCGGCACAAGCCCGGCTCATCGCGATGGGCACGTCCTCGTCCTCTTCCCCATGTGCGAGGATCACCGGACACTGCGGCGTCAGTCCAATCGGATTGAGCGCGGTCCATGGCGTGGCCTGGTCCTCCGCCGGGCTTCCGACCCAACGGCGTACGGCGTCCCCACCATCGGAGAGCGCAGCCGCATCGGCGGCCACGAGATCACTCACCGCAGCTTGTGCCACGCACACCTTCGGGTGGCGTTCTGAGAGGGCGGCGACGACGAGCGCAAGATGGCCTCCAGCAGAATGTCCGATGACGGCGGTCCTTGACGCGTCAACGCCGTCGAGGCCTTCGAGATGGCCCCATGCGCGCAACACGTCGCTGATGGTCTCCTGCCACACGCCCTCGTCGTCGGGACGCCAGCGTCGGTATTCCACGTTCCACACGATCAGGCCTGCTTCAGCCAAGGCTTCCGCGATGGGCGTCATGAGGCTGCGATCATAGGCCTGCTTCCAGAATCCGCCATGCAGGAGCATGACCGCAGGCGTGCCGTGTTCGTTGGTGAACGGACCTTCTTCCTTGGGCAGGTGAAGGTCTGCGACGTGGTCTGGCCCGTCGCCCCAACGGATTTCCTTGCGCACGAAGGGCGCTGTCCTCGGAGGGGCGTCAACCTGTCGCTCAGGGGCAGACGCGGCGTCGGTCGCGTGGGAAGAGCACCGTTTCCCGGACGTTCTTGGCCCCGGTGAGCACCATGAGGATGCGCTCCACGCCAAGGCCCCAACCGGCATGCGGCGGCACGCCGTGGCGGAATCCCGCGACGTAGAATTCGAACTCTTCAGGGTCAAGATCCATGTCGCGCAAGTTGTCGCACAGCACATCGATGCGGTGTTCTCGCTGTCCGCCAGAGGTCATCTCGTCGCGGCCGAAGTTGAGGTCAAATCCACGGCTCAGTTGTCGTCCTGTGGAGCCGTCTTCACCCTCGACGTGGTGGATGTAGAAGGGCTTCAGGTCCATCGGCCAGCGCGGGATGAAGTAGAATTGCGGCAGCCCTTGGGCGAGCAGATCGCTGTTCTCGGCGTCGATGTCGTCACCCCACTCAATGGAACCACCGCGTTCCTTGATGATGCGAATGGCATCGTCGTACTCGACGCGAGGGAAAGGCAGCTCGGGAACGATGACCTCGATGGGCTCCTCGTCCTGACTTGCCCGCCAATCGTTGATGGCCTGGATGTGGCCTTGGCAGGCTGCGTCGTTCGAGACCGATGACCAGATGTGGTGCAGCATGCGCTCGAGGACGCCCATGACGTCGTCATCGGTCGACCACGAGGATTCGATGTCGAAGGAAATGAACTCGTTGAGGTGCCGATAGGTGTCGTGCTTCTCGGCGCGGAAGGCGGGGCCGATCTCAAAGACGCGCTCCAGGCCTCCGCTCATGCAGAGTTGCTTGAACAATTGCGGCGATTGGTTCAGGAAAGCCGGTGTGTCGAAGTAGGTCATCGGGAACAAATCCGTTCCGCCTTCGGTGGCCGTGGCCACGATTTTCGGAGTGTGGGTTTCGATGAACCCCTCGGTAATGAGGTGTTCACGGCCGTATTGGAGGACCTTGGCACGCAGGCGGAACATGGCGTTGACGTGTGCCCTCCTGAGGTCGAGGAAACGGTTGTCCAATCGAGTGTCCAAACCAACGCCGACGGTGTCGGTGACCCCGAGCGGAAGCGGAGCCTCGGCCGCTGCGATGACCGAAATGGAGCTGGCCAGCACCTCGTACGCGGGAGGTGGAGGTGTTTCACCTTCCTTGGTCTTCGGCGGGCGCTTCTGAGCCACCGTGCCGGTCACGGTCAGCGTGCTCTCTCGGGTCAAACCTTGGAGGAGGCTCAGCTGATCTTCGCCAAGCGTGTCGGCTTTGGCAAAGACCTGGGTCATGCCCGTGCCGTCGCGAAGGTCGGCGAAGCAGATCGCGCCCTTGCCACGGCTCGCGTGCAAAAATCCGGCAACAGTAACTTCTTGGCCGACAAGCTCCGCTCCTTTGCGTTGGATGTCGCCAAGCGTGTGGGTGCGGTAGGTCGTGGGGTGCCACGTCTCGTCCATGCTTGCTGCCGACCCCCGTCGCTCATCAAGCCATCGTCCTGAACGCTTCTCCTGCACGAGGCGACCCTTCATATGCGTCGCTTTCAGCGCAACGGCCATGACCGTCGAGTTGTTCACGTCCGAATCGGTGACTTCAGGTCACCCTGACAAACTCTGCGACGCCATCTCCGACACCATCGTCGACGCCTGCCTGGCGGTGGACCCGCACGCCCGTGTTGCGGTGGAGACCTTGGTGAAGGGCGCGCCTGACAAGAGCATCATCGTGTTGGCGGGTGAGGTTTCGTTGAGCGGCGATGCACCGGATTACGAAGCCCTTGCTCGCTCGGCCGCCGGAGCCATCGGTTACGCCAACCATGCCATCGGTATGGACGCGACCAACCCCGACCTGACGGACGTTCACGTGCACATCACCACGCAAGCCGCGAACATCGCGCAGGGCGTCAACGACCTTGGAGCCGACCAAGGTGCGGGCGACCAAGGCCTCATGTTTGGCTATGCCTGCGACGAAACCGAGGCTTACGACGACCTCAAGGGCCGGTATTTTCCCCTCGCCGCTGCGCTTTCGCAGCGCTTGACGCGCCGGCTCACCACGGTCCGTGAGGAGGGCATTCTCCCGTGGGCGCGCCCTGACGGAAAGTCCCAGGTCACGGTACGCTACGAAGAAGGCGCAGCGCCCTTGGTGGACACGGTCGTGATTGCGATTCAGCACGACGATGCGCTCATCGACGTGCACGGCAGCGAAGAAGCCGAGCGCGCCTTCGTCGAGCAGGAGGTTCGCGAGAAGGTGGTCGAGGTTGCGATTCCAGCCGCCTTGTTGCCTGCGGATTACCGCCTTGTGGTCAACGGAACCGGTCGGTTCGCGGATCCAGGTGGCCCGCATGCGGATGCAGGCTTGACCGGTCGAAAGATCATCGTCGACACCTACGGTGGCATGGGCCGTCATGGCGGTGGGGCCTTCTCTGGAAAGGACCCCTCCAAGGTTGACCGGTCGGCGGCCTACGCCGCCCGGTGGGCGGCAAAGCACGTGGTTGCAGCTGGCCTTGCCTCACAATGCGAGATTCAGTTGGCCTACGTGATTGGCGTCGCCGAACCCGTGAGCCTCCGCGCCGAATCCTTCGGAACGGGGACGATGGACGACAAGTCACTGTCCAACCTTGTCGGGGATGTCTTTGACTTCCGGCCGGCGGCCATCGCGTCTCGGTTGAACTTGCTCCAGCCGATTTACGCCCCGACCGCTGCAGGAGGTCACTTTGGCCGCCACGCCGGAACCGACGGGACCTTCCCCTGGGAAGCCTTGGACCCGGCCATTCTGGACGCACTCCGCTCTTGAGGCGAAGTGTCGGTTCATCCGACCGAAATTGCGGTGGCCTCAAGAGGCATCGGCCCGAGGCACCAACGGTTCCCATGACGACAGAACGCCGCTCCGCCGTCGTCCTCGTGGTTTCTCTGCTTCTGGTGAGCCTCAGCCCAATCATCGGCTCAGCAGCAGCCGACGATGCCATTCACCTTTCTGTTGACGTTCAACACGTGGTGCTGACGCCCGGTGCCGCGACCAATGTGACCCTCACGATCACCAACAACGGCTCCTCCATCGACAGCTTCGATGTCGAGGTGGACAACGCCTCCCTCCACCCGTCATGGGAGGTTCTGGCGTTGGATGCAACCGTCACCAACGTCTTCCCAACGTGGTCAAAGAACACCACCATTGTTGTCCGCTTGGACGGGATGGGGGTTCCTTCCCATGCGGACACGGTCGAGCTGGTGGTTTCGGACGCAGACGGTACGGCGGAGACCCGCCTCACCCTCGCTCTCTCCGTGGCGGACGTACACGCTCCGCGCATCGAAGCCTCGGGAGCAGGGAACGGTGGACTCGTGGTGCTCCAGCCTGGTGATGTCGTCGACGTGACCGTTCCCGTCCACAACGACGGCAACGTGGTCGACACCATGTTGCTCGACGTCAACGCCAACCCTGATCTGGCAGGCTTCTGGGCCAATTGGTCGTCCACCGGCGGTTCAGAGAACGTCTCCAGCAACCAAACCGGTGGCAACAGTACGACTTCCTATGAGGTCTTGATGTACGGCAATTCCTACACCGCGGCCAATGGTCTTGACGGCCTTGTGCAGGACCTTCTGAGGGAGGTTGGTGATGCCAACGTGTCGGCCAATGCCGGCGGAGGCATGACCCTCGAAGGCCACCGTGCCAAGGTCAACGCCAGCGGAGATGCGTGGAACACCAGCCTAAGCGGTCAGGCCTGGGACATGGTTGTGCTCCAAGATCAGTCGCAGATTCCTGGCTTCCCCCGCACCCAATCGGATTGGGTGGATTCCAAGGACGCCGCCATCGCGCTCACCGAGCGCATCGATGACGAGGGCGCTGACGTCATGCTGCTGATGACGTGGGGGCGCCGCTCCGGTGACAGCATGAACAGCGTGAGGTACCCAAATTTCACGGCCATGAACGACCATCTCCTGCAAGGCTACCTCGATTACGCCAACAACGCGACCAGCGCCCATCCCTCTGCCTCGGTGTTCGTGGCTCCAGTTGGTCTCGCTTTCGCGAAGATTCACGACGATCTTTTGGCGATAGGCACCGCCCCTGACCAGAGCGGGACCTTGTTCCATGACCTCTACACCAGCGACGGATCACATCCCTCGTTGCATGGTTCCTACCTTGCTGCAGCAACCCTCCATGCCGCCATCCATGGCGGTTCTCCCGTCGGTCTTGCCTTGCCAAGCGGCATCAACGCCAGCGCAGGTCAGACCCTGCAGTTGGCGGCCGCGCACGCGGTGTTCAACGCGACCTCGTCGTGGACCTATCCATGGACCGCGAGCGGTTCCGGCACCTCGGCCTCGGCTGTGGTCGGAGGCGACCTCCTCGCTTTGTTCAGCGATGACGTGATTGAGAACGTGAGCGCGTTCTCTTCGCAAAGCGCGACGCTCCGGCTCGAGGTGGCGCCAAACGCTGTGCCCGGAGATGTCGGTTTGGACCTCGTGGTGGCGTCAACTCAGGGCAACATCACGTCCAGCAGCACGCTGGTCGTTCGCATCGAAGCCGTGCCTGATCTCGCGATTGGAAACATCGATCCGTCCCAGCTGTTGCCCTTTGGCGTCGCTTCACAGACGTCGGTGGAGGTGACCAACACGGGTACGTCTGCAGCGGAGTGGACATGGTCGCTCGGGGCCAACGGTGCTGCAAGCTGCGTGTGGGACCTGCTGGACATGTCCAGCTCATTCACCGGCCCCGGGGACGTGGACACAGTCGGCCTCTCGGTCGAGGTGCCTCCTGCCTCCTCATGGCCTTCAGGGGTTCAGGAAGTCTGCGAGGTGGAACTCATCGCCTCATGGGCCAACGACAGTTCGGTGCAGGTCAGCCGTACCGTTGGTTTCGTGGTCGATGAACGGGTGGACTCGACCTTTGACGCACCAATGTCGGTCGACGTTGACGTCGAAACAGGCACCATGTGGCAGGCCACCTTCCAAAACGCAGGCTCCCACGACCTGAGCGTGACGTTGACCTTGATGGCACCGTCGCCGCCGCTCGATGCATGCGACGGCCGGATGTCGACGTCATTGTCATCCTCTTCGACGCAAACCGTCGCGGCGGGTACAACGGGCGTGTGGTCCTTTGAGACCACCGTTGACGCGACCGATTCATGCGCGCTGACGCTCGAAGCCTCCACGGTTCATGGCGTGGTTACGGAGACCGTTCAACTCACGCCCGCTGACCATGCGGCACTCACCGTTGAGGGGCCAAGCGATGCTCGTGTGGTGGTGGAGGCCGGCAGCGCTGCTGAGGTGAACCTGACCCTCGACCTCACAGGAACCGAGGACCTTGCTCTCGTGCTCAGCACGGTTGGCCTCCCGGGTGGCGTGACCATCAGTGACGTGTCTGGAGCCACCTCGTATTCCCTTTCCTCGCTCGCACCGTCCATGATCGTGACCCTAGCCGTGGTCGCTGGACCCGAAGCGACCACGGGAGACCATGACGTCACCTTGACCTTCACCGACAGCACGCATGGCTCATGGGCACTGGAGCTGGCGGTGCAAGTGGGCGCTCGCCGTGGCGTTGACGTCGTCGCCACCTCTGGGGACGGGCAAGGGGACGATGTGCCGCAAGACGTCGACACGCCCCATCCAGGAGCGCCGACCTTGGGCGGGCTCGCTCAAGTGACGACCAGCATGACCGTGGTCAACACAGGGGCCAATCCTGCGACGTTCGTGCTGGATGCTTCCACCGTGCACGGAAGCCAGGAGCTCGCCGTCACCCTCGAGCAGGACGTGGTGAGCCTTGCTGCAGGCGAGAGTGCGGTCATTTCTGTTCATCTCAGCCTCGATGGCTCTGCTGTGAACGGTGAGGTGTTTCACGTGGCGCTGACGGCCACCTCTTCCTTGGACAGCGCTGTTTCTGACGCAGTGATTCAGTCGGTCGTCTATCGCTCGCAGCAGGTGACCCTCGTCCTTGATGCCGACGCCACGAACGTCGAGGCTGGAGGTACTGTGTCTGGCACCCTTCGCCTTTCCACCCGCGTCGATGACCGGTTGTCCCTTTCAGCGTCTGGCGCCACATGCGATCTCCCAGGTCCAATGAACCTGAGCGGCTCAAGTGAACCGCTGGCTTGGTCGTGTACCATCGCCGAAACCGCGTCGGCGGGTCTTCTCGCGTTGAACGTCAGCGTTCGCAGCGCGGTTGGCGCCCTTGGAGCGGACGTCGTGGCCGGCGACGCCGTCGTGGTCACGGTGTTGCCGTCCTGGTCCGAGGCAGGCCCCCTCGAGGTGGTGGTCGAAGACGACGCCCTGTCGATCGAGACGAGCGGCTCGTCCACCACCGTGGTTCGAATCACCAACACGGCCAACGCGTTGGCCGAGGGTGAACTGGAACTTGCAGGCTCGAACCTCGCCTACCTTCAGACCACGTGGGTCAGGCTCGGGGACGGTGCTCGAACGAGCAGTTTCTCGCTCGAGCCAGGAGCGTCGGCCCGCTACACCCTCGAGATGGTCCGCTTGACCACGAGCGCGTCCACCGCGGAGCCTGAGGTGCTTGCGACCTACACCTTGGCGGGCGTTGAGCGGTCGGACAGCGGCGGTACGATCGCCGTTGATCTTCCCGGGCCAACTTTGCCTCCTGGAGGCTTGGATCTTGGCTTCGCCCAGTTGAGCAACCAAGATTCCCTGATTGGTTTGACGTCAGGGTGGGTTGTTGCGCTGTTGCTTTTCGGCCTGCTTCGCATTCGTCGATCCTCGAACGCGCCAACCGAGGAAGAGCCTGATAAGGAACCCGAAGAGGAACCCGTTGAATTGGGTCACAACGAAGCGCGGATTGAGGACGGGAACAGGGTGGCTTGCCCGAGTTGCGAGGCCGTGCTCGGCGTACCCGCCGGGAGTGAGCCCCCATTCAGGTTCACGTGCCCAACCTGCCAATCGAGCATCCGTGTCTTGCCCTAAGCAGAGCGACGCTGGGCGATGAGCAGGAAGGCCGTGTGTCCGAACGGGCCGTTTGCCGGACGTACACCGCCCCGTGAGGCGCGGCTCCACGGGCGTTCCATGATTTCTCCAGCCCAATCCACTGCCAAGCCTGCAGCCTCACACGCCTCCCACGCTCGCTCGAGTTGGCTGGTTACGGGGCAGTAACACGCCAGACGCCCTCCCGCGCGCAGCAGCGGTGCGAGGGCCGCAATTGATGGCGTATGATCGGCCATGTCAAGGACCACGGCATCGAGGCCTTCCGACGCAATGCTCTGAACGTCTTCAGCGACGTCTTCGGCCAGGCCGTTGATGTGCGTGTGATGGGGTCCATCTGGCCACGCAACGGCGGCGCGCTTCAGGTTGTCCAAACCGACCTTCGCGTGTTCTTCCCGTGGTTCGACGGTGATGTGGTGGCCGGAGGGTCCCAGTGCACGCGTGATGTGGAGGCCCAGTCCAGCGCTTCCTAGCCCCGCTTCCAAGACGGTGTCGTCACGGCCGATGCCGAGCCTTGCGACCAAGATGCCTGCGTCCTTCTCACCGATGGTTTGGGCTCGCCTTAACATGCCGCGACGTAATTCTGTGAGTCCAGCTGGTAGGATTGTTAATTCCTTGCCGGCGAGAACAGCAATGCCCCCAACCGAGTGCTCCTTCAACATTTGAGCAGGGTTGAAGACGCCCAGCCCCTTGATTTTGATGTCCTCGTCCACGACGTTGACGGTCCACGTTCGACCGTCTTGAGCGACCAAAGCCACCATGTTCGGCGTCATGGCCCCCGATTCGGCGGTCCCGATTTGACCTCTTCGGAACAAGGACACCACGCGCAATGTTTCATAAGTCTCACAGCCATCCTAGAATTATGAACCAAATGCGTACGCTGGCTGTCCTCCTTGTGGCGTTGATGATGGGCAGCCTTTCGGTTGGCCTTTCTTCGACCTTGGTCGACGTTCCTGAGGAACTGGACAACACGCCTGCGGTCATGTCCGCCACCAGCCCGGGTCACCCGGTCTTTGCCGAGTACGTGGGTGCCCATTGGTGTGGCCCCTGTAAAACGTCATCAACGAACCTCCACAGCCTCTATGGCAGCAACGGCGGTGGTGGAGGCACATCAGAGGACTTCACCTACATCTCATTTTACGAGTCATCGTCAACAGGTTGGCCCTCTGAGGCGCCCATCAATCGACGCTCGCACATCAACCCCACGGGGTATCCTACCGTGGTGTTCGGTGATGCGGCCTCAGGGCAATACAAGACCACTGGCGGGCAAAGCTACGACTCGTTCTACCAAAACGGCGGGAACATGCACAACGCCAACGATTACTCGCTTTCCATTGCCCAGTCGGAAAACGGCAACAACATGGACATCGACATCACCGCAACCTACCTCGGTTCAGGAAGCAAGACGGTCTACATTTACGCCGCTGTGACGGAGGAAACTTCCCCCGAGACGTATGACGGAGGCTCTCCCAATCCACATCACGTTTGGAAGAAATGGCTTCTCAACGGTGCCGGAAGCGGGTTTGAATCCGTCACGCTAAGCAACGGAAATTCCGTGACCACCTCGTGGTCGGTGCCGATCAGCACCGTCCGCGCAGGCGGCGGTGTTACCGCGGCTGAGAACTTCCTGACCGTTGCCGCCCTCATGGACGGCGACCACACCACCCATCGCAATGTGGTCAGCGCGGCGGACTCCAACATGGGTCCGAAGATGGACATCGGCGTCACCGGCATGTCGGTGAGCAACGACGATGCCTCCGATTCCTACATCCGCGGGGACACCGTTGATCTTGAGGTCACCGTTCGCAACACGGGCGACCTTGATTACGTCGACGGCGGCGGGGTGGAGTTCTACTACCAAAACGGTGTCAACAAGGTGACCATCGGCGGCACCCAATCTCTGCCTGCGACCGTCGCGACCACCGGCACGCACACGTACACGGCAAACTTCGACACCAGCGTCCTCTCTTCCAACGCCTGGAAGACGACCTTCGGGGCTCGTCTCACTGGCCTGACCGGAGACATGAGCAGTTCCAACAACGACGTGAACACCCAGTTTGATCACGACCGACCGCCTGTGGCCCTGACGCCTCAGATCAGCCCGACGTCGGTCGAACGTGGCGACGAGGTGCTCATCACCGTTCGTGCCGATGCCAACGACGAGGTCGACACGATCTCCAGCACCACGTTCGAACTCGAGACCCGTCCCTCCGGAACGGCCACGTGGTCGTCGAACGGCATCAGCGGTGGCGAAGATGTGGTCTTCGCCGGTTCGGAGTATGAAGGGCGCGAGTACACCTTTGCCACGACCACCGACATGGACGCGGGCACCTACGACCTTCGCGTTCGAGCCATCGACGCCCGCGGCCAGGCCTCCGATTGGAAGGTCGTCCTGGGAAGCGACGGCGTCACGGTGACCAACGCCCTGCCGACGATTTGGGCTGAACCTGTGCCGACCGTCATGTGCGATGAGCCAACCAAGATCAGCATGGTGGGCCACATCATTGACCGCGAATCTGCCTTGTCCGAGCTCAGCGTGACGTCGACGTCTCCCTCTTTCCTTGGATGGGACGCCACCACGCAGGAGATTGAGGTGCTGTTCGCCTTTGACGATTTGCGTGGTTGCCCAATCGGCCAAAACGGCATTGAGGTCACAGTGAACGACGGCGAGGATTACACCAACAGTGACCTGCCGTACGGGACCCTCTTGTTCAACGTCATCGAGAACGGCCAGCCCCGCTGGGACGGCCTGCCCACGCGCACGGTTGACGAAGGCGGTGAAGGCAACCTCGCCTTGTTCCCCTATGTCTTTGACACGGATGAACAGGGCACCCAGGTTGATTCCCAGGGCCTGACATTGTCCATCGTCAGCAACTCCAATCCCGAGGTGTTCAACGTCGGCCTTGAGGGCGATCTCCTCTCGTACAGCACCGTGGACGACGACGTCAACGGCGAGGCCACGGTTACCCTCCGCGCCAGCGACGGTGTGCAGGCCGCGGACCAAACCATCGTGCTCAAGGTTGCCCCGGTGAACGACGCACCTCGCATGGACCTTGGTGACCTTGCTTCGCTCGAACTGAAGCGCGGCAAGACCTACGTCTACGACATCCAGAGCCTCGTGTACGACATCGACGATGACGACGCTGCCTTCATTGTGGTGACGCCAAGCGAGAACGGAGCTGCACGCTTCGATTTGTTCACCGGCCTCATGACCGTCGAGTTCGAGGAACTCGGTACCCAGACCATCACCATCACGGCTCAGGACAAGTACGACTCGAACTCCTACACCATCATGGTGGACGTGTACGACTCGAAGCCCTTCTCCGCTTCGAAGGACGTGGACACCGGGTACATGACGGTCAGCCTCGACAACGCCTACCTTGGCGAGGTCGCCACCGCCAACCTCTTCCTCACGGAAAATGCGCCCACCTTCACCTCGCTGACCACCATGTGGCAGGTGTGCGAAGGTGACACCGGCGTGTGCCTGAACCAAGTCAGCTACCCGCTTGACGTGACCGCCTCCGAGCGCGGCTGGACCATCGATCTCGCGTGGGACGATGTTCGCCCCTACGGCCTCCAGTACAACGACGACGTCAAGCTCGGCAACGTCCTTGCCACCGACGACACCGGTGAAGAGTACAAGCTCATGGCGCCGATCTACTGGCGCGTCACCGAGGAAGCGCCCGGTCCAAGCACGATGGACGATGAGACACTCGCTCTGCACATCACCGACCTTGAATCGAGCATTGAAGAGCTCAAGGCGGAAATCGATGCATCGGAAGGAGACACCACCGACATGGAGGCTCAACTCGCGCTCCTCGAGGCTGACCTGGCGACCGCTTGCGATGACCCACGTGCGGACTGTTCCAGCGACGGCCTGCAGGGCAACGGCGACACGGAGACCAACGCTGGTTTCAACACGGACGTCATCATCTTGATCCTCGGGGTCCTGGTGCTTGCGGCTCTGCTCGGTGTGCTCTTCACGCGACGAGGCGGCTCCATGGAGCAGCCCAAGTGGGACGAATCCGCCCTGCCCGCGTCCGACGCCGTGGCCAACTCCATGTACGGAGGAGCACAAGACCTCTTCCAGCAGCCCATGGCGCCTGCCATGCCGGCCATGCCAACGATGCCTGCACCTGTTGCGCACGCCGGTCCGCCCCTGCCCGCCACGGGCCTCCCAGAGGGTTGGACCATGGAGCAGTGGGCCTACTACGGCCAGCAATACTTGGACGGCCACCAGTGAGACGCCGAGGCGATGTCGGTCACGACGCCGCTGAAAGCCTCAAAGGGGAGGCGAACGCAGGTATGCCCGTGAGCGGAGACACCGACGAGGTATCGGGTACGCCTGGGGACGAGACGAATGATCTCGTCGAGGCCTCCCCTCCCGTCGAGGATGATGTTGAGGTCACGGTGTGGTCCGCAGAATCCGATGACGCCTTCGACGAAGCCATCCTCGGACAGCCCAGCGACGACGTCCTCCAGAGCAGCGTTGAGGCATGGATCAACGACATCGGCATGACGTCGACCAAAGAAGTCCCTGTTCCGGACCGTCTGGTCGATCAGGTCATTGGTCAAGAAGCTGGATCGGTCATCATCCGAAAGGCGGCCGAGCAGCGCCGCCATATGCTGATGATCGGTGACCCAGGTACGGGCAAGTCCATGCTCGCCAGGTCGATGACCGAACTCCTGCCCCGTGACGCCTTGGAAGACGTGCTCGTGTATCCCAACGAGGAAGACGAGAACGAGCCCCGTGTGCGCTCCGTTCCCGCTGGCCGTGGCGACCGCATCGTCAAGGTCCAGAAGGAAGCCATCCGGGTTCAGCGGGAGAAAACCCAGCGCATGCTCCTCATTGGTTTCGTCGCCATCGCGTTCCTCCTTGCCATTGCGACCCTCCAGAGCGGTGACATCGTGACCCTCCTCTTCGGGATGTTCCTGCTGACCTTCGGGTACATGTTCCTTCGCTCGCGCTTGGGTGCTGCGGACGAAAGCCGCATCCCTAAGGTGCTCGTGAAGCACGACACGAAGGAACTCCCTCCCTTCGTCGACGCTACGGCCACCCTCTCAGGTGCCCTGCTTGGTGACGTCCGTCACGACCCCTTCCAGTCGGGTGGCATGGAGACGCCCGCTCACGAGCGTGTCGAGCCCGGCGCCATTCACCGTGCCCACAAAGGCGTGCTCTACATCGACGAAATCAACCTCCTCCGGCTTGAGGAGCAGCAGGCGCTGCTCACCGCCATGCAAGAGCGGGCCTTCCCCGTTTCGGGACGCTCGGAGCGTTCGAGCGGAGCCCTGACCAAGACCGAACCGGTCCCTTGCGACTTCATCCTGATTGCGGCTGGAAACCTGGACGCGATCCAGGGCATGCACCCCGCGCTCCGAAGCCGCATCCGTGGCTACGGCTACGAGGTGTACGTGAATTCGGAAATGCCGGACACGGCTCGAAACCGCCGACGCCTGATTCGCTTCATCGCGCAAGAAGTTCACCGTGATCAGGACACCCTGCGCGAAATCCCACATTTCGACGTGGGCGGTGTTGCGGCCATCCTCAAGGAGGCACAACGGCGGTCTGGGCGTCGTGGGAAACTCAGCCTTCGCCTCCGCGAGCTCGGTGGACTGGTGCGCATTGCCGGAGACTTGGCGGTGGAGGACGGCACAGAACTCGTCACCGCTAGGCACGTCATCCGGGCCCGCTCCATCGCCAAGCCGCTCGAACAGCAGGTTGCTGACCGCATGATCGAGCGACGCCGCGACTACAGCCTCCTCGTGAATTCCGGCGAGCGGATTGGCCGCGTCAACGGCCTTGCCGTCCTCGGGGCAAACTCGGGCCTTTCCGATTTCAGCGGCATCATGCTGCCCGTCGAGGCGCTCGTGACTCCCTCGCAGGGTGGCGGTGGGAAAATTCACGCCACAGGTGGTCTTTCCGACCTGGCCAAAGAGAGCGTGACCAACGTCAGCGCGGTGGTCAAGAAACTCACGGGCAAGGACGTTTCCGACTACGACATCCACATCCAGTTCGTGGACACCCACGGCGTGGACGGCGATTCGGCCAGCATCACCATCGCCACGGCCATCATCTCCGCGATTGAGAACATCCCCATCCGCCAAGATTTGGCGATGACGGGGTCACTCTCGGTCCGTGGAGAAGTGTTGCCCATTGGCGGCGTGACGGCGAAGATCGAAGCCGCAGGACACGCTGGCGTGCGCACGGTCATCATTCCCCGCTCGAACCTGCAAGACGTGGTGCTGGACCATCAGTGGGAAGGCAAGGTCGAGGTCATTCCCGTCGACACGCTCGACGAAGTCATGGAACATGCGCTCATCAAGCACGAGCAAAAGGCGAGCCTCGTGGAACGTCTGGGTGGCATCATCGACCGCTTGACGCCTGAGATGTCATCCAACGTTCGACCGGTCTAACACAGGGCGCGGTTTGATACCGCGAACCGTTTTCCGTGAGCCATGGAAGCATCCGAACAGAGCACTGTTCGGGGTCAACTCATGATCCTCTTTCTGGTCACGTTCATCGACATGATCGGCTTTGGCATCGTCATTCCATTCTTGACCTACCTCGTCGAAGATTTGGCCGTCGAAGCCAGCATCACGGCCATTGGCCTGTGGGTCGGGCTTGTGATGACCGCGTACCCCATGGCGCAGTTTCTCTCTGCACCGCTGTGGGGCAGCCTCTCCGATCGCATCGGGCGCAGGCCAATCTTGATGATCGGGCTGGTTGGGAACACCTTTTGCTTCGCGCTCTTTGGGTTGGCGCCGACGTTGTTCATCGCCATCGTGGCCAGGTTCCTCGCCGGCTTCTTCAACGGCAACATCGCCGTGGCACGAGCCTACATCGGAGACATCAGTCGGCCCGAGCAAATGGCCAGCCGCATGGGGCTCATCGGCGCCTCCTTCGGCTTGGGGTTCACCTTCGGGCCCTTCATCGGAGGCGAGCTCTCCGCCCCTGCCGAGCGGTGGGCGGTGTTTGAAGGGACCATCTTCGACGCCTACCCTTACCTCCTCCCATGCTTGGTGGCCAGTGCACTTTCCATCGTGTCCCTCGTGCTGGCGCGGACCCGGCTCCCGGAATCCTTGCCCAAGGAGGCTCGCGAGAGCACGTCCAACCTGGATTGGGGCGGGACCATGAAGTCCTCGTTTTCCAGTTTGTTCACGTCGATGCGAGCACCGGCCATCGGGCCCTTGCTGTGGGTCAGCATGCTGTACAGCTTCGGCTTCACCATCATGCACGCCGTGTTCATCCTCTTCACGGAGATGTCGCCTGATGCAGGAGGTTTGGGCTTCACTGAAGCGCAAAACGGGCGCGTGTTTGCCGTGATCGGCTTGACCGGTATTGTGGTGCAGGGGGGCCTCATCCGCCCCTTGTCCAAGCGCTTCTCGTCGCGGGGCATGCTGCCCGTGGCGGTGGTGATCACCGGCATCGGACTTGGCGCCATCCCGTACGCTTCCGTTGAGTACGCATGGCTTTGGTTGCTGCCCACCTGCATTGTCATCTCAACAGGCAGCGGCATCTTCCAACCGACATCATCGAGCCTGATGGCCTCGTACGCCCAAGACAGTGGCAAAGAATTGGGCGGAGTGATGGGCGCCATGGAATCGGCGTCTGCTTTTGCCCGGATCCTTGGTCCGGTGACGGGCGGCTTGGTGTGGACCCTGACCGTGGACGGCTCGGGCTGGCTGACCTACCGTAGTGTGTTTCACCTATGCGCGACCATCATGCTCCTGACGCTCCTGGTCTCGCTTCGCCTTCCCAAAGAAGTGCGTTTGACCGCGTCGGAATGAGGCGCTGAACAGCCTCCAATTTGGGGCGAATCATTGAAACCGCCATCCCCATGGGCGGGCATGAAGGATGGTGCGTTTGAGGAGGGTGAGTTCAACCGCTCCCTGTCCACCATCGTGTACGTTTGCGCCATTCTGACCATCGTGTCCTTCTGGCTCATTCAGCTGGAGTCCGTGCTCAAGCCTTTCTTCATCGCTCTCGCGGTGTACTTCGTGCTCAAGCCCGGTGCTGATGCCTTGTCGGCGAACGGGTTTCCCCTGGTGTTGTCCTACTTCACCATGCTCATGGCCTTCTTTGCCGTCGTCGGCGCAGCCGGATTCTTTGCCTACGTGCAGGCGGATGCGCTGATGAGCGACACCGCCACGGTTGAGGACTACAACGACAACCTCGAAGAAAAGTGGAATTGGTTGCGTGACGACAGCGTCGCCTCAGGCGCCGTTCAAAATTGGGCGGGTTCCGAAAACGCCACCCTTGCGGAAGGGCTCAGTCAACTCGGTCTTGTGGGCTCCAGCGGCCAAATTTCTGACATTGTGGTCAACATGTTGGCCGGTGTCGGAGACATGATTTCAGCCAGCCTGATCATCACTTTCTTTCTCATCTTCATGATCCTCGAAGCCGCCTTGCTCCCTGCCCGCATCGAGCGCGCCTGGCCGAGCGGTGGAAGCGCCAAACTGGCGGAAGTCCGGGAGCAGATCGAAACGAGCGTCAACACCTACGTGATTGTGAAGACCGGTGTGTCGATTGGTACGGCAGCGGGTGCATCGATCCTGATGATTTCCTTTGGCATCGATCTCTGGTTCACCTGGGCCTTGCTCACCTTCCTGTTCAACTACGTCCCGTACATTGGTTCAGTGTTCGCGATGATTCCGCCTTTGATTCTCGGCGCAGTCATGCTCAGTCCCGGTGCGCTGCTGACCTTCGCCATCCTCTCCATCATCAACCAGCAGGTGTGGGGCAATTACATCGAAAACCGATGGGCTGGTCGCGCCCTCGGCGTTTCTCCTCTCGTCCTGCTCCTCGTCACCTCGTATTCCTTCTGGCTCTGGGGCTTGGTGGGGATGATCCTCGCCGTGCCCTTCGCCGTGTTGGTGAAGATTGTCCTTGAGAACGTCGACGCCACGAAGCCCGTGGCCATTCTGCTTTCCGAGCGCGCGCCGTCCTTGGACGAAGCGTGGGAAGATGCGGTGCGGGACGGCCTCATCTCGTCGTTTGAGGGTCGTTCCCTGCTGGAATTGCAGCACCTCTTGGATTACACCGACGAGCAGGTGGCCATCATCGCAGCACGCTCATCCGCGCGTCGAGCCGTGCGACGCGGGCGTGTCAGCCAGGCGCAGTTGGATTTCTTGATGCGCGGCCTTCCCTTGATCGACGGGGAGTGGACGGTCATCGCTGGTCTGAAGCCCGGGAAAGTGCCAAAGGAGCACCGCCAACTCATGGCCAACTTGTTGCACGCCTTTACGGATGCAGCCGGGCGCCCAGTCGACCATCACCAGGAAGAAGCCTGACGCGATCAGAGCAGTTCCGTGAGGAGCTTCTCAAGTTCGGTGTTGATCATCAGGATGAGGGTTCCAAACTCCGGCGGGATGTTGGGGTCCTCATACAGTTCCTCGAGTTTGGCTTGGGTCATCGCCACGCGAACATCAGTTTTCTTGCCGGTGTTCAACAACCACTGTTCCGTGACTTCCTTGGCTTGCCTCCGGATGTTCCGCGGGACTTTGGAGTCGTCAATTTCAGCGATGACTTTCGCTACATTTTGGAGTCGGGTCTCGATGTCCATGCACGTCACGCCCCGGTGTTTCTCCAGCGGGCCCGCTATAAGGTGATTGTGTCGTCGCGGTTTGTGGACGTTCAGGCGGCGCACGTCATCGCTGTGGCCCGAGGTGCCACCTTGCTGGCAGGGATGGGCGTCGCAGCATGGCTCGACCACCTCAACCGCCGCGTGCCAAACCGGCATTGGATCGTGTGGAGCCAGCCCGTGCTCCTGCTGTGGGTCCTCGACCTCGCCGTCAGGGAAGCCGATGCCGCCGTGTGGCTCACGATGTTGCTGCCATGGGCCTACGCCAGCGGTGCCGTGATTGGACGGCCGAGTTTGGCTGATTTGCGCGCCGGTTCCAAACTCGACCTCGCTGCGGTTCTGGTCTACCTGCTCGCGCTTGTGGGCCTGGTCTGGGGTGCTCAACTGCACGCGTCTGTGGAACCCATCGACCTCGTCTTGTGGAACCTCGAAGGCGCCCAAGCCCTGTGGTGGGAGCTGGTTGCGGTCACGTTGGTCCTCGTGGTGATCGACCTCGCATGGCGCCTTCGCTTGCTCCACGGCGGCGCTGACGCCAAGGCCCTGATGTGGGTGGCCATGCTCCTTCCCACGTGGGGGGCCATCACCTGGTTGTCCTCAGACAGCACCGTCGTGCTGGCCTTGCCGCCCGCGCTGTCCATTCTCCTTTGGGGAGGCTTCGCCTTCCTGCTCATTCCGCCGACGAACCTCGTCCGGAACGCCTACCGTGGCGACCTCAAGGGTCTCGGCGACCTTCGTCATGCCTTCCACGCCGAACGCATGCCCTTGCACGGGGTCAAGGACGCCCACGTTTGGATGCTCTCAGGCGTGGAGTCCGGCCTTGACGGGGTCGAGCGGGTGGTGCACCGCGTTCGCGCTCCACGTCGGACGCCGAGCGAAGAGGCCCTCAATGAAGCCATCATGGCGTTGGAGGCCCTTGAAGTGGAACGTGTGTGGGTCACCCGCAAAGTGCCGCTGCTCGTCGTGTTGTGGCCGGCCTGCGTCGCCGCTCTTGTGCTCGGTGATGTGGCGGGGTTGCTCTTCGCACCCCTGGTTTGACGCCTGGTGATCAGGGTCCGCGGCGCTCCACGTTCTTGGGGCGCAGGCCCTTGTAGCCGCACTTGCGGCAGCGGGCGGCTCGCACCGCGTTGCGGGCGTTGCACTTCATGCAGATCTTGCGATGCAGCATGCGTGCTTCGGCCTCGGGGAAGCGAGCCATGAGCCGGCGACCGCCTCCCCCTATTTGAGCGCACCGCAGCCCACTTGTGACCGTCAAGCGAGCGTTGAAGCCCCGTCTCCCGATGGAAGGGCATGCGGATGACGCGCCTGCCGGGCATCCACCACGACGCGAATTGCGTCGTGGTTCAGGGTGAGGCCTCCGTGGTGCTCATCGACGCGGGTACGTCGTGGTACCAAGCGCTTCAGGTCGAGCGCATCTTGGGGTTGATCGACGAAGCGGTGCAACCCGAGCATCTGCTGCTGACCAGCCGCAGGTATCCGTTTTCGGGTGCGGCCGCTCATTTTGTCGAACGGTGGCCGGGCCTGCGCGTCCACGTGGGCGAAGCCGGTGTGGCCGCACTCGAAACAGGCGATTTCTTCTCCACATGGGCCAACCGGTACGACTCGGACATGCCCGCCGTTCATGCAGAGCCAGTGGCCGACATGGACATGATTGCCCTTGGCGACGGAGGCGTACAGGCCATGGCCCTGCCGGGCCACGCGCCGGAGGGACTCGGCTTCCTGGTCGAGGACCGCTCGACGATGGTCGTTGGAGCCGCGCTGCCCCGGGCCGACCTTCCGGCACGGCTGGATTTGCCAGGTTCCTCCCTGCTGGACCACGTGGCCAGCCTGACGCGTCTGCTTTCCCTTGACCTCGAAGCCGTGGTGCCGATGCGTGGCCCTGCCATTCGTGGGGCTCAGCACGTGCGAGAGGTGCTCTCCCGTCATCTGGAGCACTTTCAGTTGGTGCTCGAGGACGAGGGTCGAAAACCGCGTGGTTGGGCCAGACCAGCGCCGTCCGCGCTGTGGTTGACCCCAAGGGATCCGTGGCCGCTGGAGGAGCGTGAACAGCCGTCCGCATGATCACATCGGCGCAATCAGACGATGGTCGGGTCCAACGACCAAGGTGCTGCGCCGCCGCGGATAGCGACGCGAGGTCGGGCGGACCGGGACCTGCGTATCGAGCGTCGTCCCTTGCCAATCAAGCGTCACGTGCGTCCCACGCACGGTGGCGATGATGGCATCCTCGCCAACCCGCAACGATGCGACGGGACCGTCCATCTGGGCGAGGGTGCTGAAGGCCTCAGTCTCGAGGTCCACCACGGCAACCGTCCCGTTTGAGGTGGCCACCATCACGTCACCATGTTCCGTCGGGCTTGCGGCCAGCGCTCGAATTCGACCCGCGTTAAGTTCGACGCGAGCAGCGACTGTAGCGAGTTCCATGGGAATCACGTGAAGCCGTCCGTGCGCATCGCCGACCAAGAGGATGTCTTGCCCCTGGCGGTTCGGCATCGTCAGCAACACGCTTGGGACAGAGGCGATGGTCACGCGACGCTCGCGGTGACCAGGGACGCGGAGGTTGATTGAGCCGTCGTCGTGAGCGACGACGGTGGTGTGTCCACTGATGAGGGAGCGAACGACGGTTTTGCTGCGCATACCTTGGAACTGAACGCCGGGGGTTCACCTACGTTACCAAGGGGGTAGGTGTGAAACTGAAAGTGAAGGTGATCAGTAGTAATCGTCCTGTTTGTTCGTCTTTTTCCACGAACGGTAGCACGATTTGCAGACGCGAACGCGGTTCTTTCGGACGATTACGGACTTGCCCCACATGTCCTCGGCGTCGGTCACGGAGAGGGAGCGTCCGCCCATGGTGCTGTCCGCCCAGCCCTCACAGCCGTTGACGCCACAGGGTTCCTTCCCGGTTTTCGCATCCTTTTTTTTCTCGTCGTCGCCGGTCTTCGCTTGGTTCGCCCTTGCGCGTGCCTTGAAGCCCATGCGAGCGGGTCAAGTGCCCGACACAAGAAGGTTCGGACGCCGTTCAGGAGCGCTCTTCCATCCGGTCGAGGAGCACCAAGGTTTCGTTGATGATGCGAACCAAGCCACGGAGCGTCACTTCCGAGACGTTTGCGATGCGGCAAATCTCAGACTGGGTGCGGGGCGTCTCTGAGGTTTGCGAGGCCTGGTAGATGATGGCCGCAGCGACGCCCATGGGCTTCTTGCCCTGCCAGACTTCGTCGTGCGGGGCGATCCTGTTCCAAATCTCGTCCACGTTAAGGCGGAAGGAGGGCGGCAAACCCAGGTCGTTGATGAAGCGGTCAAAGTACTGGTCTGGGCCGCTCACGCGGTGCAGGTTGAGCTCGCGGGATGCTTTGCGGATCAGGCGAGAAAGCTCCTTTTCGTCCACCCCAAAGGATTCGCACAACTCAGGAATCTGACGGGGCAAGCGTTCCTCCCGCGCAACAAGGTAAGTGCACGCAGCGGTCACGCCGGCGATGGAGCGTCCGGTCACGAATCCCTTGGAGGAGAGGTGCCGGTAGAGGCGGGCCACTTCTTCCTGAAGGGAGATGGGAAGTCCTGAGCGATCACGGATGAACTGGTTGGCCTTGACGAGGTTTCGCTCACGGGAACGACGGGTCTTGGATCGCTCGTCGATCACGCGTCGTCGTCGCCAGTCTCGGCGTGCCTGTGCGCTCATGCCATGCGAAGCGGCGGAACCCGAAGACAGGTCGCGCGCGTCAATGCTCGTGTTCAACCCGCGGTCAGCAAGCCGGTTGGTCATCGGCGCTCCTGTGCGGGCGCGGTCTTCACCGCGGTCCCGGTTGGTCCATTCCGCTCCAGGATCGATCAGGTTGTCGTCGGCAATGAGGCCGCAGACGTTGCAGACCACTTCGCCACGGCTCATGTCCATGTGCCAGTCCACAGCGCCACAGTCCTCGCACGGCGAAGAGTGGCCGTCGAGGGTGCGACGTGGCTTGTTCTGGGCTTGATGGCGGGGGTATGTACGGTCCAACTTCTCAACTCCTTGTTCAATAGTGGTTTTCCAGAGTATATAATTGTGCGTCCGAACGGTGCAAACAGAATCCGAAGGCTGTGCGTGTTTACCTTCCAATTCGGTGCAACAAATGCACCAAGGTGGAAACGGTGAACCTTGTTAAATCTCAGCACCATATTCTCATGAGGTCGACTCAGGCAGGTTGATGGAGCGGTCATGCCGACCTCGGCTCGGAGTGAGCACATGCCAGCGACCGTCGTCTTGGGTGCGCAATGGGGCGACGAGGGCAAAGGCAAGCTGGTGGACCGGCTGGCCGAAGGCGCGAGCATGGTGGCCCGCTTCCAAGGCGGCAACAACGCCGGCCACACCGTCGTCCTTGGCGAGCGGGTGCTGAAGTTCCACCTCCTTCCTTCGGGCATCACCCGCGAAGACTGCAGGCTCGTCCTTGGGGACGGTATGGTGATCGACCCGTGGGTCCTCGACCAAGAGCTGCAAGGCTGGACCGCTGAGACCGGCCAAGAGGTCCGTGGGCACCGCCTGTTCATCTCCGAGCGCGCCCACATCATCCTCCGTTACCACCGGTTGTTGGACGGTTTGGACACCGTCATCGGGACCACCGGGCGCGGCATCGGTCCGACCTACGCGGACAAGATCAACCGGATTGGCGTCCGCTTCGGTGACGTCGTCGAACTGCTTGCGGACGACGCGGCCTTGTCAGCGATGGCCGAACGCATGACCGCCTCGCTCGCCGCGGGTGGTTTGGACGAGCCGATCACGGCGGCCAGTTTGCACGAGGACCTCGCGTGGGTCAACGCCACCTACGCTTCCTCCATCGCCAACACCGGCCTCATGCTCGACCACGCCCTGTCGCTTGGAGAACGCATCATCCTCGAAGGAGCCCAAGGCTGCCTCCTCGACATCGACCAGGGGACCTATCCGTTCGTGACCTCCTCGGTCACCTCGCGTGGCAACGCCACCCATGGCGCCGGCATTCATCCGGGTCACGTGGACGAGGTCATTGGCATCACGAAGGCCTACATCACCCGGGTCGGCAACGGCGCCATGCCTACCGAACTCGAGGACGAGATTGGGCATCATCTGGGAACGGTCGGCCACGAGTTCGGCACCACGACCGGTCGCAAGCGACGTTGCGGCTGGTTCGATGCCGTCGTGATGCGGCACGCCCAGCGTGTGAACGGCTTCACGTCGCTCGCTCTGACCAAGCTCGACGTGCTCGGGGGCCTCGATACGCTGCGCATCTGCGTCGGGTACCGCCTCGACGGCCACGACATCACCGAGATGCCGGCGAGCGCCTCCGCCCTTGCCCGCTGCGAACCCATCTACCTCGACAGGCCCGGCTTCGAGGCCTTGACCGACGAGGGTTGGCTCAACTGGGCGCGCCGCGCCAACGCCAACGGCCTTGGCTTCGCTGCGCTCCCTCAGGCCGCGCAAGACTACATCGCTCGTCTCGAAGCCCTGACCGGCGTCACCGTATCCAGCGTCGGCGTGGGTCCAGATCGCGACGCGACCATCGACCGGGCTTGAGGCCTCGACCCCGTCGCGCTTCCACAGGGATGATATGCAACCGGCCTACCGGCAGGGCAGGGGCGCTTAGCTCAGTTGGAAGAGCGTCTGGTTTGCAACCAGAAGGCCGGGGGTTCAAATCCCCCAGCGTCCACTTTGCCTCCTGCTGTTGCTGGCGTGGACGCTTTGCCACGGGCTTCCCTCGCTACGCTCAGTCCAGCCCGTTGGCCCCAGCGTCCCTGATGGCTATGCATGCGATGGAGTCCGATTCTGAGTTGGTACCACGAGCGTTGCCGAAGTCTCTTTGTTTGCGACGGAATGGTTGAATCATGCGCGTGTGGATGGTGACCGCCATTCTGCTGGCCGTCGCGCTCGCACCGGTGTTCGATGCACCCACCGAATTGGGCGATGTTTCGCACGACGTCCAGCCTTCCAGCCCGCTGCAGGCCACCGTCTCGCCCAGCACGGGCTGGACCGCCGGCGGCCAGGAGGTCACCATCACCGGCAGCGGGTTCCTCGACCTGGCGGACAGGAACGTGACCGACGATGGGCAGACCCACCAATGGGCGCAGACGACGGCGGATTACAGCGATGAAGCCGGCCGGTGGAATGCCGTGGCCGTGGATTCAAACGGCCATGTCCACGTGGTTCACATCAAAGATACGAGTTACCAACTCCGGCACAGCGTCTATGACGGGACGAGTTGGAGTTCTTCGGCCATCAAAAATTGCGGACACACCTATTGTTGGGACGTTCACATGGTCATCGACGGCAACGATGAGCTTCACGTGGCGTACACGACCTACACCCAATGGGCTGAAACGCTGCAGTACATGCACTACGACGGCACCACGTGGACCAGCTCAGAGGCCTCACCAAGCGCCCTCTTCGGGCCGGTGGGCATCGCCGTCGACTCGAACAATCACCCGCACATCTCCTACGCCGCCAACGGGCAATACTGCGGCAATGGCCTCCGCCTTGCTTCACATGACGGCACCGGGTGGTCGAACCAAGGGGTCGACGTCGGAAGCATTCGGGGTTGCGATTCGGCGATTCTGATCGACGAGAACGACCACACCTACATCGCCTACCAAGACCGCAGCGCATCGAAATTGAAGATCGCCACGGACAAGAACGGCCAATGGGACGACTACACCGTCAACACAGGGAGCCATCCAAGCGACATTTACCCTGGCTACATGACGTCGATGGCCATGGACACACAAGGCCAGTTTCACATCGCCCATTTTGAGGAGCAAGACGACGATTTGCGGTATTCAACCGGCGCTCCAGGCGGGCCGTGGACCACCACCGTCGTCGATGCCTCAGGGCACACGGGACGCGACCCCTCCATCGCCGTTGACGCCGCGGACCGACCGCACATCGTGTACCACACGTGGACCGGTCAGAACCTGAAATACGCCACGCTCGACTCGCCCACGTCCAACTGGGCCGTCACCACCCTCGCGAACACGGGCGATGTGGGAGAAGGAAACGCCATCGTCATCGATTCGAGTGGCGTCATGCACGTGCCGTTCAACGACGCAACAACGGGCTACATGGAGTACATGTCGAAATCCACGGGATTGAGCATCACGGACGAGGTCACGGTTGAATTCGGTCAGCTTGGCGCCGTGACGGCCGATGTGGTCAGCGACACGACGATCCACGTGACCACGCCCAGCGTCGGCTCTGCGGGGACGGTCGACCTCACGCTGGTCGACAAGGACGGGAACGAACACCTGCTGTCCTCCTCCTTCGAGTTCATTGATCAGAACGACCTCGATGGCGACGGCGTGCAGAATGCCGACGACGATTGTCCCAACGATGCGGGGACCTCCACGCAGGACCTGGACGGCTGTCCTGACGACGACGGCGACGGCTACAGCGACGCCGGCGACGCCTTCCCCGACGACGCCAACGAGTGGGAGGACAGCGACGGCGACGGTGTGGGCAACAACGCCGACGCCTTCCCCAACGATGCCACCGAGACCTTCGACAGCGACGGTGACGGCGTGGGCGACAACAGCGACATGTTCCCCTTCAACGCCTTCGAGACCTTCGATTCCGACGGCGACGGCGTGGGCGACAACGGTGACGCCTTCCCGAACGACGCCTCAGAATCCGCCGACACGGACGGTGACGGCGTGGGCGACAACGCCGATGCCTTCCCGACAAACGCCTTTGAGCAGTACGATTCCGACGCCGACGGCGTCGGCGACAACACGGACGCCTTCCCGAACGATGCGAGCGAGTCCGCCGATACCGACGGTGATGGCGTGGGCGACAACGCCGACGCCTTCCCGAACGACGCGAGTGAATCCGTGGATTCCGACGGCGACGGCATCGGTGACAACGCCGATGCCTATCCAAACAACGCCAACGAATCGATGGATACCGACGGCGACGGCATCGGCGACGCGGCCGATCAATGCCCCGACACCGAGAGTGGCGTCACGGTTGATGCCAACGGATGCGTCCTCGACGGCGACAACGACGGCGTTCCTGACGTCAACGACCAATGTCCAGAGGTGGACGCCTCGGACCTCGATGAGAACGGTGACGGATGCCTCGACGACGACGACGGTGACGGGGTGCTCAACCCGCAGGACGACTGCCCCTCAACAGAGGGCGGCGCTGAGGTCTCGGAACAAGGCTGCAGCGAAGCCCAACTGAGGCTTCTGGACGAGGATTCCGACGGCGTCTCCGACTTCGAAGACGTCTGCCCCTTCACGCCTCCAAACACCGTCGTCAACGCCGTGGGCTGCGTGGACGTGGTTGAAGAGGACGGTGAGGAAGCGACAACCTCCGGGCTGGCCTCCTTCTTTGCAGGACAGAACGATCCGGTGCGCACCACCGTGAGCATTGGCGCTGTCTTGCTGGCCCTGTTTAGCCTGCTCCAAACGAACGCCGTGGCGGCGATGCTTCCCGAGACCTTCCGCTGGATGCAGGTGCTTCGCAAGAACGCCAAACTCACCGAGGAAGAACGCGAGGAGCTGCGCTATTTGCAGTCCATCACGCAAGCCTACCACCACCTCCCGCAGGAGTTCGCCGACGAACTCGACCAACTGAAGGCCGACCTCACGGGCCGTTACACCAACAACGAGATCACGAAAGAGACGAGGGAGAAGCTGTTCACCCTCATCGAGGACCTGCGCGGCTCGACGCCAGAGGAATTGTACCGCATCGCCCACAACGAGGCCTACTTTGGGCTCGCCGGCGCCATCGACTCAGAGGACAGGACGAGGCTGCTTCACGAGAAGCTGGCCATGAGCGACGAGGGCGTGAACCCTGTGTCCACCTCGGCCGCCCTTCCCGGTCAGGCGCTGGTCGTCAACGAGCCGCCGGTGTCCGAAGTCGGCGTGGTCAAGGACGACGGTTACGAATGGATTCAGTGGCCGCCTGGTCACGCCGATTGGTGGTACCGAGCTGCCCATTCCAACGACCTCTGGCAACGGTGGGAATGAGTCCTCCCGCACCAGGGCGTTCACCCAGGTCCGGCACGACGGGACGCTCACGAAGGCGACCGCAATGGTTCAAAGTCCGCCTTCACAACCACCCTGCATGACCTGCCGCGTCTTCGTGAAATTCGTCTCCGACCCTGAAATTGACCCAATGAAATCCGTCGTCGGCCTTGCCTGCGCCGCGCAAGCCGTCAGCGACGGTCACGACGTGGACGTGTTCTTCGCGGCGGCGTCCACGCGCATGCTCGTTCCCGGTTACCTTGAGGGCCTCGCGGAGCGGATGGGTGCGCCTCCAGCGATGGCGCAGGGCTTTGTTCAAACGCTGATCGACGGCGCCCGATGGCACTGTTCCTTCAACTCGCTCAAGGCCACCGCTGACATCGAAGAAGGCCAGAGCGGCATCATCGTGCCCGACGAGGCCATCGCGTGGAGCGGCCCTCCCGGGGTCATCGCCTTGGCCACCGCAGCGGACACCGTCCTCTGCTACTGACCCGCGCTGAAGGAAGGGCTAAGTGCAGAAGCACGGGTCACGTCTCATGCTCAACGACATGGAGTGGGACATGGCCGGCGCCCTTGGCCGCCTTTTGGCCGCATTGAAGGAAAAAGGAATGACCGCTGACGAAGCCTTCGAGCAGATCGACACGGACGAGGACGGGAAGCTCAACGGACCCGAACTCCTGAACGGCCTGTCGGCCCTTCTTGGCGAGGACCTCGACCCTGCCAAGGTGTCTCGCATCATCACCTCCTCGGACGTCGACATCAACCACCGCGTCGACTTGTTTGAGTGGCGCGCGATGCTCGGTCCCACTGGCGAGGAAGAGTAAACAGGGTCCCGCTTACAGGCGGAAGGCCTTAGAGGGCTTGCGCAGGGCAAGCGAACATGGGTCGCCCCCTGAACGACGTGCTCGGCATCCCCGACAACTTGGTGGATTTGTCAGCCGTGGATGCGCTGGAATTTTGGATGCAAGCCATCATCGCCGTGGCCTTTGTGGGGCTTGCTGCCCTCTTCACGAACAAGGTCATCCTCGGCCTGATGCGGAAATTGGCTGGACGAACCCAGCCGTCTTGGGACGACGACCTCGTCGAGATCGTGTCCAGCCGTGTGCTGCTCAGTGTCACCCTCGTGGCGGCCCTGTTCATGGTGCAATGGCTCTTCGATGATTTCGCTAAGTCTGCGCCTGCGTACGTCTACGCCTCGCTCATCCTCATCTCCGCCTCTGCCCTTTCGGCGACCATCAAGGTGGTCTTCACCACCTTCCTCGACAACATGCAGAAGAGCCGTGACGTTAAGGTCGAAGGCTCCAATCCTCTGCTTGTCTTCCTCGCTCGAGGCACCGTTTGGGCTCTTGGTATCGTGCTGGCCGCGGAGCAGTTGTCGATCAACCTCTCCGGCGTGCTCGCGTCCCTGGCCGTGTTTTCCATCATCATCGGTTTGGCCGTGCAGCACACGCTTGGGAACATCATGAACTCCTTCATGCTCTCCCTCGATCGCCCGTTCGACAACGGCGACCGCATCGTGGTCGACGGCATCGAAGGCACGGTCATGACCATGGGCATGCTTTCCACCAAGATCCTCACCCTTGAGGAAGAACTGGTCATCATCCCCAACAACACCCTCGTGAACACCACCATCACCAACATGGCCCGTGGCGGTGGCGATGGCCTTCCACGTCGTGTGGTCCTGAGCGTCGACGTCGGTGTTGATTACGCTGAGAAATCCGCTCACGTCAAGCACACGCTGCTTCGCGTCGCCCGCGACTCGGAGTACGTGTTGGACGACCCCGCGCCCCACGTCGAATTCCTCGAGATGTCGGACTATGCCAAGGTCTACCGGCTCTATGTGTGGCTTGCTTCCTTTGCCGACAAGCGCATCGCGAACGACCAGCTGCTCAGCATGATCGACGCTGAATTCGCGCAGGAAGGCATCGTGATTCCCTTCCCCGTGGCCGTCGAACTGGACAAGGCGCCCGCTCCAACCGAGGAGAAGCTCTCGCAGAAGCGCGCTCGCCAGCACGCAGCTCAGGCCCGCATGAAGGTGATCGACCGCCGCACAGAGCGTCAGCGCCTGGCCATCCGCGAGGACATCAACATCCTCACCGAGCGCCTCGAGGAACGCATCGGCAGCAAGGAACGCCGTTCCATCGAAGAAGAGGTCGCGCGCCTCGAAGCGGTGTTGTCCAACCTCGACCTCGACTGAGGCCTCAGCATGGTCCGCACCGTGGTGTTGGGGCGCTTCCAGCCCTTTCACTGTGGACACGAGGGTGTGGTGAAGGCCGCCTTGGCCCACGCTGCACCGGACGACGTGATGATCGCCATTGGGTCCTCAGAAGCCGAGGCCTCTATGCGCAACCCGTGGTCGGCGTCCGAGCGCGAAGCGATGATTCGGGCATGGGCCGCAGACGCTTGCAGCGCGGAAGACGAGGCCCGCTTGACCTACGGCCACATCCCCGACATCAACGACCCGCCGGCCTGGGTCGAGCACGCCACCGCCGTCCACGGCGAAGGCGTCTTGCTGACCTCCGACGAAGACACGGCCGTGCTGTACGAAGCGGGTGGCTGGACGGTGATTCGCGTCCCCCTTGAAGCGCGTCGGGACCGAGAGGGATGGCGCGTCCGGGAAACGGCTCGCATGCTCTCCACGGTCGGCGACGATGACGCGGTGCGCACCGTGCTTGGGCCCAACGTTCCTGCAGCGGTCATCGAATGGATGCTTGAGCACGACGCGCTCTACAGGCTTTCGCTGCTGCATGAAGGCGCCGTGGTCGGCTGAGTCAAGCCGCCACGACCACACGGCTGGCTTGCAGCACGCGGTCATGGAGCATGAAGCCGGCCTCGAGTTCCTCGATGACCTGCCCGGCTGGATGTTCGTCCGTCGCCGGCACGGTGGTGATGGCCTCCATCTTCGAAGGATCGAAGGCGTTCCCTTTGGCCTCGATGCGAACGACGCCCGCCGCCTTCAACTCGGCCGTCAAGCGATCGTGAAGCAGCCGGAGGGCGTCGACGGCCGGCCCGTCTTCGCCTTCGGTGGACGTAAGGCCACGGCCGACGTCCAGAAGGACGCTGACCATGCGCCGAGCAAGGTGCTGGGCGCCGTAGCGCGTGATCTCCGCACGGTCCTGGGCGAAGCGCTTCCGTGCGTTCTGCAGGTCCGCCTCGCGGTACGCGATTTCCTTCTCGGCCGCTTCGGCCCGTTGCAAGGCTTCGGTGAGGGGGTCGACGGGTTCCGGTTCAACCTCCGGTTCCTCGACGGTCACCTCGATGGGCTCCTCCTCTGGGAGGTCTTCCGTCATGGTGGTGGCCTTTCTGCCCCCGTCTTTCAACCCGTCGTCACTCGGACGTCGGAAGGCCGTCATGCAGGAGGGTGGTGAGGTTCCATGCCCCATGGCCCCACGCTGTCGCGGTCAGGTGTTCACGCCCAACGATGCCCACAAGGTTCCCTTCTGCGGCCAACCTCCCGAGGGCGTGCGACAAACTCCCCGTGGCCCGAACGTGGGCCTCATGGGTGGGAAGGATGCGTGGGTCGCGGTGCTCATCGAGCGTCTCGCCGAGCGCTTCGCGACGTTGCATCCAGTCGAGGATCACCGCTTCGACGAGTTCTGTTTCCGTCCGTGTCCCGGCCGATGCGCGGATCGCCGTCCAGGTCGACGCTGCGTAGAGGTCATCGACGTGCGCGACCTCACGGCCGAGCAGGACGTCGAAATACAGGAAGGCTCGGCCCTCCCAGACTTCCCACGCGCCGGGGCTGGCCCATCGCATGAGGTGCAGCAGGCCTTCCTCGCCGTCCTCGCACGTCGGCAGCGAGGCGTGAAGCGGGAGGCTGCGGTCCACGCCTGTTTGTGCCTCGGACCAATCGAGCCACTCCGCCTCCGCATCGATGTCGAAGGGACGGACCAGTCTGGTGTCGGCGTCGGGTCGGTCAGGGCGCAGTTGGGTGGCTTCCATGGCGGCGTCAACCTCGTCCCACGTGCGCTCAAGAAGCGCGGCCAACCGAGGCCGGTCCACGAGAAGGAGCACCAACTCGAGGCCCATGCCTTGAGCGCATGCTTCGCGTGTTTCAAGCCTCGCTCTCGGGCCAGTTCCAAGGGTGAGGTTGAAGCCTGACTCGCGGACCACAGGGACGGGGACGACGCATGGCGACGATCCAGGAGCAAATACAGGCGCTCCAGGACGAGATCCATAAGACCCAGAAAAACAAGGCCACGAACGCCCATATTGGGAAGTTGAAGGCCAAGATCGCCCAGCTCAAACTCAAGCAGGAAAAGGCCGCAGCCTCGGCGCGGAGCGCAGGTCCAAGCAAGGGCTTCGAGGTCCGCAAGTCGGGTGACGCCACGGTGGCCTTGGTCGGTTTTCCCTCGGTCGGAAAGTCCACCCTCATCTCCAAGGTCACCGACGCCCATTCGGAGACCGGGGCGTACGCCTTCACCACGCTGACGTGCATCCCCGGCGTCATGGAGCACCGCGGGGCGAAAATCCAGATTTTGGACCTGCCCGGTCTGATCAAGGGTGCGGCCGAAGGCAAGGGACGAGGGAAGGAAATCCTCGGCGTGATCCGTGCGGCTGACATGGTGCTGTTCATCGTCGATCCCTTCCAAGACGGCCACTTCGACGTGCTGTACCGTGAATTGCACAACGCAGGCTTGCGCCTGAATGAGGAGCGCCCTCCTGTCTTCATCGTGCGCTCCGACAAGGGCGGCATTGACGTCCGTACCACGGTGGAACAAACCCACCTGACGCCCGAAGAGATGGGCGCCATCATCCGGACCTTCGGCTACACCAGTGCCATTGTGACCTTGCGTCACGACACCACGGCGGAACAAATCGTGGACGCGCTCGCCATGAACCGCGTCTACGAGAAAGCGGTCGTGGCCATCAACAAAATCGACATCGCCACGGAGGAGCAACTCCAGCACGCGGAGTCCATGCTCCCCAACGAGTGGCCCATCATGCGCATCTCTGCGTTCAAGGAGCAAGGCCTGGAGGAACTGAAGGATTTCATCTACGACAATTTGGGATTCATGCGCGTTTTCCTCAAACCACAGGGCGGTGAAGCCGACCTTGAGGAACCGCTCATCGTGAAGGACACCTCGACGGTCGAGACCATCTGCAGCAAGTTGCATCGTGATTTCGTACGGAAATTCCGATACGCGAAGGTCAAGGGTCCGAGCGCGAAATTCGATTGGCAGCGCGTGGGCCTTGACCACCTGCTCAAGGACGGTGATCTGTTGACCATCGTCGTCAAGCGTTGAGGTCAACGGCCGCCAAGGCCGCGCCAATGAGCCCAGCATCTGCACCGAAGGTTGCCTTGCGCAGCCGCGCCGAACCCTTGAGCAGCGGCGAGAAGGTGTTCCAGTGTTCGGTGATGCCACCTCCAACGATGATGAGGCTGGCGTCGACGGCCTGTTCCATCACGGCCAAAGCCTCGTTGAACCGACTTGCCCACGTCGGCAGGTCCAGCGCCTCGAGTGCACGAGCGCGACCGCTTGCGTGCGTTTCCAGCACACCACCACGCGTGGGATGATGAAGCAGGCCCAGTTCGAAGCCCGGCACCAACCGTCCCGCGTGGTGGACCCCACTGCCCAGGCCCGTCCCGACGGTGATCACGAGCACCGTTCCATCTTCATCAGCGGCAGCCCCGAGGCGCTGTTCGGCCACGGCCGCCGCGTCCGCATCGTTGAGCAACACGAGGTCGGGCCTGCCGAGGGCTTCGGCCACATCGGTACCCGGCCACGTCGAGCGAAGGTTGGGTGCTGCACGCACGGTGGTGCCGTCCACGCGTCCGGGAAAACCGAGCCCCACTGGAAGTGGAGGGAAGCCGCCGAGCGCACGTCGAAGCGCCTCGAGGATCTCTTGCGCCGACGTGTCGAGGTCATGGCCCAGCCGGACCACGTCGCCTTCGACCTCGCCAGTGAGGGTGTTGACCACGGCGAGGCGACAACCGCTGCCACCGACATCGATTCCGATGGCCCGCATCTCAGCGACCTCGCTCGTGCGCGGCGATGGCGTAGGGCATCAACACGTCCGCATCGAAGGGGCTGAGGCCTGGCGGTGCAAGGGCGTGGAAGGGAGGAGCCACCCAACGTGCAGGCCCCTCAAGGAGCGCGTGCAGGTCCTCGGTCGAAGCGCCCGCAAGCAGACCAAAGCAGGTCTCGTCTTCACCGTCTCGTTGGGACGACCAGCGGAGCCGACCAAGGTCTGCCCCCTTCGGATCTTCGCCGTGCAGCACGAAACCAACGGGAAGTTCAGGCAGGCCTTCGACAAAGCTGGCGTCCATGCCTGCGCCCAACGCGAGCACGTGGGCACGGCGGGCGTTCATGGCCACGCGCATCGGCCACGCTTCCTGGCCTTGCTGCGTCCATGCCTCGATGGACGCCGGCGAAGTTTCTGAGGCGACGTCCAGCACAAGAATGACCTGGCGCATGTTCGCATGGTGCAGCACCATCTTCCAACCGATGTCCATCTGAAGTTGCAGGCCTGCATGGTGCCGGACGCGGTTGGCGTCCACCTCGACGCTGAGGTTGCCGTCCTCGGCTCGGAACGCGTCGGGCCAAGCCCTCCAGTCTTCGCCTTCGGATTCGGCAATGGTGGCGTGCACGGCGTGATGAACGCGCCACGGTTCTTCGCTCAGCCATGCCGTGATGTGCTCGTCGTCGATCTCGACGTCTTCAGCCAAGCCCCGGTGGAGCGAGGCGTCGAAGGCCAGCCCGGACTGCGGCCGGCCGTCTGCGTCAAGGGCCGCCAACATCGGAACGCGCCAAAGCCCAAGCCCAAGATCGGCCAACAGGTCGATCCAGCGCATCGCGGCTTTGCGCACCTCACCGATTCCCGCCCCAGAGGGCAGGCTTCGAGGGTCGAGGCACACGCCCGCTCGTCGCACGGTTCGGGATGGCGGGCCTTGCTTCAAGGCTGTGACGTCAGTCCCAGATGCCCATGTCCATCCGCGCGTCTTCACTCGCGTGGATGCTCGGATCCCAACGCGGCGTCCATACGAGGTTGACGTGAACGGTCGAAAGGCCGCTGTTCAGCGCCGCTCGGTGGGTGGCGGCCATGATTTCTGGAGCCGCAGGGCATCCCGGGCTGGTCAGGGTCATGTCGATCTCAGCATGCGGCCCCTCGTCCTTGGCTTCGATGCGGACAGCGTAGACGAGGCCAAGTTCGACGATCGAAATCTCCAACTCGGGGTCCTCGACCGCTTGCAGCGCCTCCAGAACGTCCCCTTCATTCACCATCGCTCATCGCCTCCAGCCGTTGGGTGATCATGTCGAACATGGTGCGCACGCCGTTCGAGCGACTCGGAGTCAGGGAATTCAACACACCGGCTTCCTTGATGTGGTCCACGGTCATGGCTCGGGCCACGTCAAGGGGTTGATCGTGCATCCCAAGCGCCAGCAGCCCCATCAGGCCCTGAACCAAACGAGCGTCTGCACCGCCCCTCAGCAGGACGCGGTCGTTTTCGAGGCTGACCTCGAGGTGGGCCTGCGACTGGCAGCCCTTGACGCGGTTGTCGTCGTTCCACGCCTCCATGGGAAGTTCAGGGACGTCGTCGGCAAGGTCGAAAATGAACTCGAACCGTTCCATGCGGTCTTCGATGTCGGCCAATTCTTGGATGATGTCCTGCAAGGCCTCGGAGATCATGACGACCCCCCGAAGCGGTCCAACACGTGCCCCAAGGCTTTGACGAAGCCTTCTGCTTCTTCCATCGTGTTGTAGAGGTAGAAGGAGGCGCGGACGGTGCTCGAGATGCCCAAGCGGTGCAGCAAGGGTTGGGCGCAGTGATGGCCGGTGCGCACCGCGTAGCCTTGCGCGTCGAGCAAATGGGCCATGTCCTCCGCGTGCAGCGCGGGGTGAAGGAATGAGACGACGGCCGAATCGAGGTCATCGTGGCGGCCGTAGACCGTGCAACCCAGGTCGCGCAGGGCTGCTGCCGTCCATCGTGCAATGCCGAGCAGGCGGTGGTGTTCCGCGTCAAGGTCCACCTTCTCGAGGTAATCCATCGCCGCCTTCCATCCGATGGCTTCGGCGATGCGAGGGGTCCCAGCCTCGAATTTGTGCTCGTTGTCTTGGTAGGTGGAGCCCTCGATGGTGACCTGGTCGATCATGTCGCCGCCACCCATGAAGGGCGCCATTTCGTTAAACGCCGCTTCGCTGACCGTCAAACAGCCAATGCCGGTCGGTCCGAGCATCTTGTGGGCCGAGACCGCGAGGAAATCCACGTCAAGTTCGGAGACGTCAATGCGCGTGTGGGGCGCGCCTTGTGCTGCGTCAAGCAACACGCGAGCGCCAGCGGCATGGGCCTGTTCGATGATGCGCTCCACGGGATTGCGGACGCCCAACACGTTGGACGTGTGCACGACGCACACGAGTTTGGCCCCTTGCAACGAGGCCTCGTAGGCTTCCATGTCGAGGGTCATGTCCTCCAAAACCGGAACGTAGCGCAGTTCAACACCACGTTCCTTGGACAGCATTTGCCACGGGACGATGTCGCTGTGGTGCTCCATCTCGGTCAGGACCACCGCATCACCTTCACTGAGGTTGGCACGGCCCCAACCATGCGCCACGAGGTTGATCGCTTCCGTGGTGCCGCTCGTCATCACGACACGGTCGGCGTTGAACCATGCCTTCAGGCTGGTTCGGCAGGCTTCGTAGCCGTCAGTGGCTTCGCCTGCGAGGGTGTGCACCGCCCGGTGAACGTTGGCGTTGCTGTTGGTGTAGTAACGGTTCATGGCGTCGATGACGACCTGTGGCTTCTGCGTCGTGGCCGCGTTGTCGAGGTAGACCAAGCGCTTGCCGTTCACCGTCCGAGAGAGGATGGGGAAATCGGAAGCGTCGACCATGCGATGACCTCAGGTGATGCGGGCACAATCCAGGTGAACCGTGAGCCGGTCGCGAAGCGTACGCCTTGCCTCCGCTGCAGCGATGGGCCGGAACGCGTCGGCAAGGAAGCCTTCGACGATCATCGCGGCTGCCTCTTCCGGGCCCAATCCGCGGCTCATCAGGTAGTGGAGCTGGCCTTCGTCGAGGCTTGCGCTGGCCGCACCGTGTGCGGCCGAGACGTCGTCGGCCAGGACCTCGAGTTCAGGGATGGCATCAGCACGCGCACCCTGACTCAACAGCAGGTTGCGGAACACCTGGCCGGCGTCGGTGCCGTCGGCGCCGGCGTCGATGACCAAGCGCCCGGTGCCGACGCTGCGGCTGCGTCCACCGCACGCAACGTTGGCCACAAGGGACGAGGTGGTGTGGCCCACGTGGTGATGGATCTCGACGTGATGGTCGTCATGTCGCGTGCCCTGGCCATGAACCGCCAGTCCGATGCGGACGTTTCCTCCCATTGCGTCGAGGTGGTGGCGGAGGTCGGACTTCCTTCGGAAGCCTCCGACCGACAAGGTGCCCGTTTCGAAGGTCGCATCACGGCCAACGCGCCAATCGTCGCAGCGCACCACGCGAGATTCGAGGTGAAGTTCGTCGGTCACGACCACGCTGAGGTGGCTGCCGTTGGCGACCTTGCCGGTGAGGTGGAGCCCGCACCAGCCGGCGTCGCCTGAAAGGTGCAGGTGAACGACGGCCTGTCCTTTGCAGGTGATGTGAAGGCGTCCCACGGCCACGTGGCCGGCCGCTCGGAGGTCGACGTTGACGACCTCCTCGTGGTGCCCTTCCAGGCTGAGGTGCATGGGGGCGGTGTCGAGGTCGGCCAAGGTGTGTCGGGCGATGTCGTCCACGTCGGGGAGGGTCGTTTCAGGTCCGTCGACCACGACAGGAAAGAGATCGGGACTCCCCTCGCTTAGGGACGCCGTGCCGGTGGCGTCATGGAGCACCATCCGGACGGCCGTGCTGTCGGCGTCATCGGGCCGCATCCACGACCAAGGCGTTGAGCGCCAAAGATGGACCGCGCTGGAGGGGTCCTCCATCGCGGTGCTCATCCGATGGCTCCCTCCATCTCGATCTCAAGGAGCTTGTTGAGTTCCGAGGCGTATTCCATGGGAAGTTCGCGGGTAAATGGCTCAAAGAAGCCGTTCACGATGAGGCCCATCGCTTCAGCCTCGGTGTGACCTCGGCTCATGAGGTAGAAGAGTTGGTCGCCTGCAATCTTGGACACGGAGGCTTCGTGTTCAAGGTCGGCGGAGGCGTTGCCGACTTCCATCGTCGGGTAGGTGTCGCTGCGGCTGTCCGCATCGAGCATCAGGGCGTCACAAACCACCTTCGAGCGGCAACCCTCCGCTTTCGGACGCACCTGCAACATGCCGCGGTAGGTGGAGCGGCCGCCGTTCTTCGAGATGGATTTCGACAGGATGTTGGAGGTCGTGCGTGGCGCGAGGTGGTGCACCTTCGACCCCGCATCCTGATGCTGGCCTTCTCCGGCGTAGGCCACAGAGATGATCTCCGCATGGGCGCCTTCGCCCTTCAGGATCACCGCGGGATACTTCATCGTCAATTTCGAGCCGATGTTGCCGTCCACCCATTCGACGGTGGCGTTGGCGTGCGCAACCCCGCGCTTGGTCACGAGGTTGTAGACGTTCGAGGACCAGTTCTGAATGGTCGAATAACGGATTTTTGCTCCGTCCATCGCCACAAGTTCGACCACAGCTGAGTGCAGCGAATCGGTGGAGTACGTCGGTGCTGTGCAACCTTCGACGTAGTGGATGGAGGACCCCTCGTCGGCGATGATGAGGGTGCGTTCGAATTGGCCCATGTTCTTCGCGTTGATGCGGAAGTAGGCCTGGACGGGCATTTCAACGTGAACGCCCTTCGGGACGTAAATGAACGAGCCGCCGGACCACACCGCGGTGTTGAGGGCACTGAACTTGTTGTCCGTGTAGGGGACGACGGTGTTGAAGAAGCGCTTGACAAGTTCAGGATGCTCGCGAAGGCCTGAATCCATGTCGAGGAAAAGGACGCCTTGGGCTTCCAAGTCCTCTCGGATGCTGTGGTAGACCGCCTCGGATTCGTACTGGGCGGTCACGCCTCCGAGCCACTTCTGTTCGGCGTCGGGGATGCCGAGCCGGTCAAAGGTACGCTTGATGTCTTCAGGAACATCGTCCCAATCGCGCTCGGTGCCTTCCGACGACCGCAGGAAGTAGGTAACGGCATCGAAGTCGATGCTGTTGAGCAGGGATTCGTTGCCCCAGTCGGGCATCGGTCGCTCGACGAAGTGGTGGTAGGCTTTGACCCTGATTTCCGTCATCCACTCCGGCTCGTCCTTGAGCGCGGAAATGTCGCGGACGACCTGCTCGCTGAGGCCCTTGTCGAAGCGGATGGTGGCCACTTCGGGATCGTGGAAACCGTAGCGGTACTCGCCGACCGCGTCCCTTGCTTCGTCGCTCATGTGCTCACCTCATGCCGTGGCAGGCATCAGCCACTCATAACCGTCCGCTTCAAGCCGTTGCGCCAATTCTGGACCACCGCTCTGGACGATACGTCCGTCGATCATCACGTGGACCACGTCAGGGACCACCAATTCGAGCAGGCGGTTGTAGTGGGTGATGAGCAGCACGCCGCTTTCCTTGGAGAGGCTGTTGATGCCTTGGGCGACCGCCTTCAAAGCGTCAATGTCCAACCCGGAATCGGTTTCATCCAGGAGGGCCATCCGTGGTTGGAGGAGCAGCATCTGGAGGATTTCCAGTCGCTTCTTCTCGCCGCCACTGAATCCGTCGTTGACGTAACGGCTCAGGAAGGACCGGTCCATGTTCAAGACCTCCATGGCCGCTTGGAGTTCCTGCCTGAAGGCGCGAGCCTTCGGGGCTTCGCCGCGCACGGCGGCGACGGACTTCCGCAGGAAGGTACCGACTTGGACCCCAGGGATGGCGTGCGGGTACTGGAAGGACAGAAACAGACCAGCGCGGGCACGCTCGTGAACTTCGAGTTCGGTCAAATCTTGGCCGTCGTAGTGAACGCTTCCCCCCGTGATCTCGTAGTCAGGGTGGCCCATGATGACCGAAGCGAGGGTGGATTTCCCTGCGCCGTTGAGGCCCATGATGGCATGAACCTCACCGGCTTTGATGGTCAGGTCAACACCGCGGAGGATTTCGGTCTCTTCCACGGTAGCGTGGAGGCCTTTGACGTCAAGCAGTCCGCCGGCCATGAATGTTGGTCCAAGCCCGGTCTTATGAAGCGGATGGTTTCAGCAGACCCACTTCGGCCGCGAGTTCTAAGATGATGTGAGCGTGGGCTGTTCATGGACGCGGAGGATTTGGTAGCGATGTACGCCGCCCAAGCCAAGGCTTCCATGGAGGCGGAAGCCAACAAACGGCTTGAGGCGTCGCTGAACCCTGAGGAGGAGGAACGCCTCAGGAATCTCCCGCTCTCCGACGCCGCCGGGACCTCTCATTTCGTGCCGGCCCTGCTGGCGCGCCTTGGCACCGTTCGTGCCGCGCTTGACGGCCATGGAGGTGGCATCAAGGTCACGCAACACGAGGTCACCTCAGATGGCCTTGACCTCGTTCTGGACTTGACTGGAGCGTGCGTGTCCTGTGGCGCCGCCCCGGGGACGCTGCAGGGCATCAAGGCCGACCTTGAAGCCGATCTGGAGGTGCATCGCTTGCGCTTCGACAGGGTGCTGCTCGACAGTTTTGACGACCTCGGCCGAGATTTCATTTTGGCCCACGGAAACGTAGAGTTCGTCGACGTGGGGGCGAACGCATGAGGGAAATCCGCCTCAGGTACGGATCGGATGTCTTGTTGGGCACGGAATTCGTGGAGCAGCTCAACCGCATCGAGGAATTCGAACTGCTGAACACGCTGGGCCGTTCAGATGCGAACGATGCGGTGACCGTCATGGTCCGGTTGCGCCTTGCGCCCGACGCCACCTTCGAGGACATCGACGACATCGCGTGGTTGAAGATCGAGGAAGTCGTTCGATCGGAACCGACCGAAAACGGCGAGGCGCACTACGCCATCGTTCGTTTCACGCACCCGTTGGTCACCATCCCGCTGGAGGTGGGAGACGCCATCATCAGCCCAGGCACCCGCATCGGCCGGCGCGGGGCAGAGATCGTCCTCCGCGGTTCAAGCGACGGTTGCCAAGCCTTGGTGGCTGCCTTCCGGTTGTGGAACGACCGATGCACCGTCGCCGTGGTCCGCTCGGGTGATGCCGACCATGACGCCGATGCTGGTTTGACCCCTCAGCAAGTTGAGGCGGCTCGACTGGCGTGGTCCATGGGTTACTTCGACGTGCCCAGAGGCTGCGCCCTGAGCGACATCGCCAAGGCCGCAGGTGTGTCCAACGCCACCATCAGCGGCCACCTGAGGGAAGTGGATCGGGTCGCACACCGCCGATTGCTCGATTGGATTGGCGAATGACGTCAGCGACAGGCCCAAAGGCGAAACAACGGACGTGGCGGCATGAAGGAGGTTCGGCTGCGCTATCCTGCCCACGTCATCGCGAATTCAGAGTTCAATGACCAGATCTCGATTTGTCAAGAGGCCGTGCTGATGGCCAGCGTGAGCCGCCATTACGAGCAGGACACCATCGTTTACGTGCTCCAGCTTACGCTCGCCGAGAGGATGACGGTCGAAGACATCGACCGCGTGCCGTGGTTCAGGCTCATCGAGGTGATTGGCGAAGAGATCGTGGGCGGTCGCGTGCTGGTCACGGCTCTGGTTGAAAATTCACATGAACTGCTGAAACTTGGCCGAGACATCTGGAATGCCGTGGTGGCTCCTGGTTCATCCATCGGCGTTTCCGGTGCGAACATCATCGTACGTGGGACACCAGCTGGCTGCAGTGCGATGGTCAAGGGATTCCAGTCGTGGAATCCCAACGGAACGGTCTCTGTTGTCCGCCTCACCGAGCAGGAAGGCAGCGATTTCGCCGGACTGACCGAGCATCAGATGCATGCCTTCTCGACGGCGTGGAGGTTGGGCTACTTCGAACGCCCAAGAAAATGCACGCTGGCCGACGTGGCCACCGAAATTGGGGTCTCACGAGCGACGATTAGCGGCCACTTGGGCGCCGTCGAAAACACCGCACATCGGCGTCTTGCAGCACGGCTTGGCCTACGTGGCGATGGAACGCTTTGAAGGACAAGGTGCAGTGCGTAGGCCATGGCGGCGTGGCGCGAGGATGCACGGGACAATCCGAAACCCTCTCGCGAGGCTCACATCGGCCGCTTTGAGGTCAAGGCACGCGACGGGAGAGCACGCGTTGGTGCCCTGTCCACAGCGCATGGTGAGGTTACCACGCCAACGCTGTTGCCGGTCATCAATCCGAACCTCCGAACCATTGAACCTCGTGAGATGTGGGACACCTACGGCATCGAGATGCTCATCACGAACAGCTACATCATTTGGAAGCACGAGAAACTACGCCAGCATGCGCTCAAGCATGGTGTGCATGACCTGCTGGATTACCCCGGCGCCATCATGACCGATTCGGGCACCTTTCAGGCCTACGTGTACGGGGACGTTGAAGTCGGCGTGGAAGAAATCGTGACCTTTCAACGCGACATCGGCGTTGACGTCGCAACCATGCTCGACGTGTTCACCCGCCCAGACATGACCCGCGACGAGGTGCACGAGGCGGTGGTTGAAACCACAGCGCGCGCCGAGGCCAGCCTTGCGGCCGCCGGATCGACGATGCTCAACGGTCCGATACAAGGTGGGCTGCATCCTGACCTGCGCCGCATGAGCGCCCGCGGCATGGGCGCTCACGGGTTCAGCGTTCACCCCATCGGTGGCATCGTGCCGGTGATGGAGCAGCAGCGCTATGCTGATTTGGCGCGCATCATGCTCGCGTCCATGCCGGAACTTCCCCCAGAACGTCCGGTGCACATGTTTGGCTGCGGACATCCAATGCTCTTTCCCATGCTCATCGCGCTGGGCGCAGACCTCTTCGATTCAGCCGCGTATGCGCTGTTTGCCAGGGATAACCGCATGTTGACACCGACCGGAACCGTGCATCTTGAGGACCTCAGGGAATGGCCTGTGCTGATGCCGTGCGTGGTTTCTGTGACGCCAGAAGACGTCCGGAAGATGGACGACGACGAACGCATGGTGCTCCTTTCGCGGTTCAATCTTGAGGTGACTTTGGCCGAACTTGCCGCCTGCCGTCAGGCCGTCCATGATGGACGGATTTGGGAACGCGCCGAACGCCGCAGTCACGCACATCCGGCGCTCCGCGAGGCCTTCCTCTGGTTGACCACCTCTCCCGCACGTGGAACCGCTCCAATTCCCGCGGCCGAGCACCTCCTGATGAACGACCGAGCAGCAGCCAGCGACACGTCGCCTGCGCGTGGCCAGTGGGAATCGGCGTGGGATTGGGTCGTTGAAGCACAGAACACGCCCGGACAGGGTGCCCTTCGCTGGGCCGGCGAGGACACCTTCGTCCGTCCCTCGGTCGTCGCATCACGTCGGCGCCTTCACCGCGCGTGGAGGCCGGCTTCGGACGACGGGGCCGTCGTCATCCTTCATGGCGCACCTGGGCCATGGCGGGACCGCGCAGGGGCCCACGTGATGCGGGCCCGTGCCGCCAACCCCGGCCTCGAGGTGCTGGTGCTCAGCCCCATCGGCCTTGTGCCGTGGTCGTTCGAAGATCTGCAACCCTTTGCCCACGTCGAAGGGCCGGAATGGCTCTGGCGCCGACCGGTGGACCATGCTTGGGTGCGCCGTGAATTGGCGCGCTTGCATCTCGATCAGCGGCCTTTCGTCACGGTTGACCTTCGCGCCGACAGCGTGGGCGATGCCTTTGATGCAGCTTTGCGTGACGCAGGCCTTGAGGCGAGGGTGGCCCCTGACGCCGATGGCCTCAAAGAGGTCGGCCTCGCGATGCTTCGCGCTCAAACCGTGGACAAGAGCATGCTCGAATTGAACCTTGAACGCTCCGTCGCGACAAATTTTGTCGGCCAAGCCACCTTTGTCATGAGCAGCACGGGGCGGGTGCGGAACGTCAAGGACAACCAAGGCCGGCACATCCTGTCGCCCCGCCTCGGCAACGGCGGTTTGTCCCTGACCGATGAAGGCGCGAAGGTCCTGCATGCCCTTGGCCTCGACCACGAGGCCGCACCTGCGACCATCACCGTGGTCGAAGACGCGGTGCCCTTTGTCGGTGCAGGGCGCAACGTCATGCACGGCTTCATCCTCGCCGCTTCGGAGCACCTGCGCCCGGGTGCCTCCTGCTTGGTGCTCGACCCTGAAGGTGCCCTTGTCGCCCACGGCGTGGCCCAATGCACGGCGAAAGAAGCCATGGCGATGCAGAAGGGCATCGCGGTGCGCGTCCGAGGTGGCCTGCAGCCCTCTTCTTAAGCCCATGTTGGGGTCGGGTTGAAAGGCCCTCCACGCCAACCGCGGCCCATGGTCGAAGCGCGTGCACCCATTGTGCACACGAAGGCGCTGACCAAAGCATACGGAGAGCACGTGGCCTTGAACGCCCTCGATCTGCAAATCGAGGCGGGCGCCACCGGGCTACTGGGCGCCAACGGCGCAGGGAAATCCACGCTGCTCAAGACCCTTCTCGGCCTCATCCAAGTGACCTCCGGAGAGGGCCATGTCCTCGGCCATGACATCCGCACCGAGGGGCCGAGCATCAGGCAGCGCATCGGCTACATGCCGGAGTACGAAGCGCTGGATCCTCGCATGGACGGCATCCATCAGGTCCGCTACGCAGGTGAATTGCTCGGCATGAATCCGGTCGTGGCCATGCAGCGGGCCCACCAGTGCCTCGAATACGTCGGACTCGGCGAACAACGCTACCGTCGGATTGACGGGTACTCCACGGGCATGCGGCAGGCCACCAAACTCGCGTGCGCCATCGTTCACGACCCTGAGATGATCATCGCCGATGAGCCGTCCAACGGTCTCGACGCTGCGGCGCGTGATTTCATGCTTCAGACCTTGGACACAACGGTGCGAAACGGCCAGCGGAGCGTGCTGATGGCCTCGCACCTGATGGACGACGTCGAGCAGGTCTGCGAACGCATCGTGCTCTTGCACAAGGGGCGGCTCGTTGCAGAGGGCAAGATCGAGGACCTGAAGGCCATCGACCGCGAGTACGAAGTGCACGTATGGGGCGCGGCCGATGCGATGGAGCGCGGCATGCTTGACCGAGGCTTGCGCGTCCGGCGCCAAGGGCGGGTCATGCGCGTTGCCGACGACCGCGAGGATCTGCCGCGCGAGGTGCTTGAGGTGGCCGCCTCCACCGGCGCTCAAGTGCGCCGCCTCCACACCTACGAGGCCTCCCTCGAAGACCTGTTCATCGCCATCATGGAACGGCTTGGCCACGACGTCAAGTCCAGCGAAGATTTGCTCGCTGGGGGTGGGAAGGGATGAGCGAGGAGGCGGCCGGACACACGGCGGTCGAAGAGATCGACGAGGAGGTCCGCTTCGATGAAGCCTCGCCCGTCACCGGTGCATCGAGGATCGAAGCCGCGTACTCCGCGGACGACGCGGGACAGGCCAGCGTCGCGAAATCCGGGCCGAGCGGGCAGGTCTTCACCCAAACCTACCTGCCGTGGACGGGGACGCTGAACCCTCGCTGGGCGCGCAATTACGCCGTGTACCGGCATCACATGCTCGGTTTGGTCAAGAGCGGTCACCGTCCTTGGCCCATTTTGGTGCGCGTCTACCTCGTGCTGGTCCTCATCGGATCGATTGGGGACATTTTCCCGGTGCTGCTCGGCTCTTTGTTCGGTGAGGGCTTCGGCCAAGTCTTCATGGTCAGCAGGGACAGTTTGTACGCGCACGTGCTCGGCTTCTTCCCAAGAAACGTCCTCTACTACCCGGTGGTTACGGCGCTCATCGTCGGCACCATGATCTCAGAGGACCGCTTGAACGGGACGTCTGCGCTTTACTTCAGCCGACCCATCACGCGCCTCGATTACGTCGCCATGAAGTACCTCGCCGCCGCGACGGTCCTGTTCATCCTGTGCGTCTTCAGCCTGTTCGTCTACTACACCGTCGAGGTGCTGGCCATGGGGCGCGGCTGGGCGTGGATCGTCGACACCTTCCCCATCTTGCTTGGGGCCACAGCGGCCGGCATGCTGCTCGTCGTGACCTACACCTCACTTGGTTTGGGGATGTCAAGCGTGTCCACAAACGGCTTCTTCCCTGCCATCGGTCTGCTCGCCTTGGTGCTGGGGTCGAAATCCGTGGCCTTCCTTGTCGCCCTGATCTTCGAGCAGGACGTGCTCTACCTCTTCTCACCGTACGATGCCTTGGCCAACGTCGGTCAAGCTTTGGTGGGCACCGAATCCAACTACAGCATCCCGTGGACCTGGTCGCTGGTCTCTGTGGTGGCGATGAACGTGCTCTCCCTGTATCTGCTGGCCAACCGCGTGGCGAGCATGGAGGTGACCCGGGAATGATACCGGACCTCAGCCAGGTTGGGCCGGCAACGGAACCGGTCATCGAACCGGTTCCGGAGAAGATTCCCGCGGTGGTTTTCGACCGCGTCGGGAAAACCTACGGTCGTATTCATGCGCTGAGTCAGATCAATTTGGCCATCTCCGGCGGCGTAACGGGTATCCTCGGGCTCAACGGTGCAGGAAAATCGACCCTGTTCAACCTCCTGATGGGCCGGTGCAAGCCGACCACCGGGCAGGTTCGCCTGTTCGGCATCGACCCGTGGCAGGACCCCACGCCGTACGGCCGGGTCGGTTTCGTGCCCGAATCCGAGAAACTCCACGACTGGATGACCGCCTTCGACTTCGTGACCACCTTCGCGAGGCTGCACGGTTTCACGCGGGACGAAGCGAAGGTCGAAGCCGAGCGGGTGCTCGATTTTGTGAACCTGAAGGAGGTGATGCACACCCAGATCGGGCGCTATTCGAAGGGCATGCGGCAGCGGGTGAAAATCGCGCACGCGCTGGTCAACGATCCTGACCTCATCGTGCTCGACGAACCCCTCACGGGGTGTGATCCCTTGGCGCGGACCACGATCATGAACGTGGTCAGGGAGCTTGGCCGAATGGGCCGCACGGTCTTGGTCAGCAGCCACATCTTGGGCGAGATTGAACGCATCACCGAACAAATTGTGCTGCTTCACCGTGGCCAAGTGCTCGCGCTTGGAAACGTGCACGGCATCCGTGAACAACTCGACCGCATCCCACACCGCATCCACATCCATTGTGAGGAGGCGAAGCGCCTGGCGAAGTCGATCATCGACATGGACGACGTCCATGGCGTGATGATCCCGTCGTCAGGTGTGGTGGATGTCCTGACCCACGACCTTGGTGCTGTGCATCAACACCTGCCGGCCCTCCTCATTGACGGTCAGTTCAAAGTGACCCGGATTGAGAATCCAGACGATGACCTCGAATCGGTCATCGGCCATCTTGTCGGTGGAGGTGGACGCTGATGGCCTCGTCGACCAAAGCATGGAGCAGCCTTGACCGAAAGGCGACCGCGGTGGCGGAATTCACGCTAAGGCAGTACCGCACGCGGCTGTCGACCTGGGTCGTGCTCGCCTCCTGCCTGGTCGCGCTGAGCACCGTGCTTCTGTTCTACATCGATTTCATGAACGACCCCATCGAGTCGGTTGACAACGACGGAGACGGTCTGTTCGACGAGGACGTGCCTGATTTCCCAGCCGTCACGGACGCCACATCCACCACGATGGGCGCGGACGAGGACGGCGATTGCCTGGAGGCCGATCGTCCCAATGGCGCGAAGGACACGAACGGGAACGGGGTTAGTTGTGACGGCATCTTACGCAAGGATTGGTTCGGTTCGACGACCATCCTGTGGGACAGCGGCGTGGACGAAGATCCCGATGACGAGGCCTTCATCCAGGAAGCGACCCATCGTGCCTTCCTGCTCGGGTACGGCAAACTCGGCGTGGTGTTCCTGCTCGGCATTTTCCTTCCGCTGTTTTTGGCCACCGGGCTCATCCGCGGAGAGATGACCTCCGAAACGATGCATTTCCTGCTCGCGAAGCCCATCGCCCGCGGTGAAGTGCTCCTGTACCGCATGCTCGGATACCTCACCTTGGTCTGGCCGGCAAGCGCCATCGTGGTGCTCTTGTCGGCCCTTGTGACCGGGTTTGCCGCCCCCGGGGACGGTTTCTTCCGCTTCGAGGACCTTGGGATTTGGCTGGCTATCCTCTTGGCCACGTGGCTCGCTCTGCTCGTCTACGGGATGTTGTTCATGTCGCTGGGCGTGATGTGGAAGTACGGCATCGTGCTCGCCATACCTTTCGCGGCATGGGAATTCGGCATGGCCTTCCTTTCCATGGGGTTGCCTTCCTCGCCGTTGCTTCGCGTGTCCGTGATTGGATGGTGCTTGGCCATCATTGACGCGGCCACGGCCCTGTCGTGGGCCGATCAAGACGCCTTCATCGCTTACACCACGGACTACAGCATTTGGTCCAGCCAGCTCGTTGCACCGGGCGAACCTCTGGCCTTCCTGGCCTCGGAAGCACCGTTTGACCTCTCTCCCACCGCCAACATGGCCGTCGCCGTGCTTGTGCTTCTCTTCCAAGCCAGCGTCATTTGGGTGGTCGGGCAATCGTTGTTCAAGGGCAAGGAGATCGCCTGATGCAGCCTCCGCACTTCCTCGGCGACCTCAGCGGGTTGTGGCGCTTGGATCAGCGCCCTCCCATTCGTGGGTTGACGTGGGATTGGTGGTGGTGGTTGGTGATGCTCGAAGACGAGCAAGGCCGCCCAACCGGCAAGCAGCTGATGACGCTCTGGTCGACCAAAGATGCACCCCGCGTCGAGGTCAATGGACAGACGTGGCGTCCGGAAGGCCGACCGGGCGTGGACGAACACGGCGGCATGTCGCTCGACGGGATGGTCTGCGCGTGGTGGTTTGACGGCCGGATGATGCACGACGCCGTCTTGGCGAAGCGCTGCAGCATGGTGGTGCTTCCCGGCGGGCATCCGTCATGGCCCGGCGAGGCCACGCCGGGTCGCGGCGCAGGAGCCGTCGTGCCTCTGCTGAATGAGGATTACAGCATGGGCATGGACGACGACGGCTCAGGCTTCTGGTTGACGCTGAACCCGATGCCGGAAGGCGCGCCGTTCGCTTCGCTGGACCTGAGGCTGGAGCCGGCCTCGGAACGGCTCTCAACGGCACGTGAAGCCACCGCCACGTACGCTGCAGGCCTCGGGTACGACATCCTTCGGCTCCACGGCACCAAAGCATCCGGGCACATCGATGGGGCAGAGGTTCGAGGCACGGCGTACTTCCAGAAGGTGAAGGTCCAGGCCCCTTCTGTGCCGTGGTATTGGGGGGTCCTGCACCTGTCTGACGGTTCGTACATCGACTGGTTCCTCCCTCACGTCTCCCCAACCCTGAGTTCGCTCGACGACCGCGCCTGGACATCCCGCGACCTCGGGCACGTGGCGTTGAGCGAGGGTGGTTTGCTGCACGATGAAACGCGCGGCCACACGGAACGCTTCGCCCGCGTGGTGGTCGGGAAAGAGAACGAAGGCGATCTGCCCGTGTTCTCGATCCGCATGTGGAACGGGCGCGTCTCCATCGAGCTCGAAGTCGCCGCCCTCGCCCGTGCGCACTGGACCTTCGACCAACCCACGCGAGCGGGCCTTCGGAGCCACCTCACCTACAACGAGTACCCGCTTGAAGTCCGTCGGCTGCGCCTCGAGGACGAACAGGGTGTGCGGACTGAAGCGGACTTCGACTGGATTCGCGGCAACGCTGAGCACGCGTGGGGCTTGCTGCACTGATGGCGCGGGAAGGGGGGATGCAAGCCCTCATTGTTCAATCCCGTATCGTGGAAACGTTCATGTCGTTCTCAGCGAGACAAGAGGTAGGTGTCCCAATGACGGAGGAGGTCAACGACGCGCCCGCAGCGCCTGCTGAGTCGCCAGCGCCCGCCGAAAGCGAGGCGGCGACCAACGCCAGCCTTGAGAAGAAATTCCGCACCATCACCGGTGAAGAAATACTTCGACACACCCGGCCGTCCTTCATGGCCTTCTTCGGATATTACCTCCTTGCTGTGCTCATGATGGGTGTGCACTGGCTCTTCTTCAACGACAACCTCGCTGGGCTCCTGACCAACGACGACTCCAGTGCCCTGTCCACCTTCTTGTTTGGACTGTTGGCCAACGATTTGACCTTCATGGGCGTCATGCTTTCGCTGACCTGGTTCAACCGGATGCTGAACGGCAGCACCTCGAACCGCTGGTTGACGGTGTGGATGCTTCTCGCGAGCGTTGCTCCCTTGTTGGTGGTCTTGGACAACTGGCTCACCGGGTTGCTCGGCGACGGTTACCCGAGCATCGGAAGCGGGGGCGGTTTGTTGCCCGAATACAACTACATCATCGCGGGTGTCCTCTTTTCCGGTTCGCTGATTCTGCTGACCGCGATGTATCAGCGGTCCTTCCATTACGCCGTCACCAGCGATGCGGTCATCTTCGACCACCGCTTCCTTCTCGTGCGTGGCCACCGTCGAATCCTCTTCGAGAAGATCTCTGAGGTCTTGGTGGAGCGTTCGATGCTTGGCACCATGCTTGGATTTGCCACCATCTCCCTGATGACCGATTCAGGGATCGGTCTGGCGCAGGAGACGCGAGGCGTTGCAGCCGCATCGTCTGCCCCTGAAGCGATGAAGCCCGACGAGGGCGACACCAACGCGGAGAAGGCTGGAAAGAACGTCATCCGCAGACTCTTGGCCCTGATCACCTACCAGCGCACCGTCACCACGGTCAGTCCAGATCCCAAGCTCTGCTTCTACAACGTCCGTGGATGGGAAGACACGAAGCAGTTGCTGAATGAACTCCACAAGAAGCACAGCCAGTCCAGTCAACTCGACGAACTCAAGGCGGCGTTGACGCAGGAGTGAGCCGAGGCCTTGAAGAGCAGGCCCCGCCCCGTCGGGGTGGAGGCCCCCGCCATGTCCGACGACCTGCTTCGACCCGCCCTTGACACGTTTGCCCAAGGTGACCTTCAGGGCGCCGTTGACATGCTCGATGCCCTTCGCGGTGAACACCGCGGTGTTGCCGCGGTTCACCACACCTTCGCCGAGTTTGCCAACATGCTGAACATGGAGGCCCAGGAGGACGTCGTTCCCGGCGGGAAAATCATGATGGCGTACAAGAAGGCCATGGAACTCGACGAAGAAAACGACGAGTACATCGCAGATTTTGCTGACTTTGCCCTCGAATGCAACCGCATTCCCGTGGCCGTCAAGGAGTTCAAGCGCTACGCAACCCGCCTCGAGATGGCCGACATTCCCTACGACGACCGCCTCTACAACGCTGCACGAAACCTCGTGGACCGCATCGAGGTCGTTGATCCTGAGCGAACGTCCGACATCAGCCAGCCATGGCTCAAGCAAGCCTTGCTCTGGTCCATCGGTGGCCTGGGCTTCAGCGCTGAAGACGTCAAGGGCCTCCTTGAGGACGCTTGAGGTTGTTGAGCGATGGGCGAACTCGTCCATCTGGCTTTGCGGGTGGGTTACCTCGGCGATGCCTTTCACGGCAGCCAAATTCAGCCTGACGTGGTGACGGTTCAGGGAGAACTCCAGCGCGTCTTGCGCTCGCTTGGATGGTGGAACGCCGAGGAGCACACCATGATCCTCGGCAGCCGCACCGACGCAGGCGTCAACGTGCGACGCAACGGGGGTCTGCTCACGCTCGACCGCGAGCTCTACGAAAAAATCGGGGACCGAAAATTGGTCCGCGCGATGGCCGATCGCTTGCCCGACCATCTTGCGGTCTTGGACGCCACCGAAGTGCCTCAAGGGTGGAACCCGCGGCTGGCGGATCACCGCGTGTACCGGTACCGTCTCGAGGGCATGGAGGGCTGGTGGGCCGACGACCAGGAACGATTACAGCGCCACCTCGACCTCTTTGTCGGCACCCATGACGTACGGAATTTTGCTCGCATGGAGGAGGGAAAAAACCCGATTCGAACGGTGGTGTCCGCCTCGCCATGGTCCGTTGGTGGCCGGATTGTGGGCTTCGAAATTGTCGGCCACTCCTTCCTCTGGAATCAGGTCCGCCGAATCGCGATGGCCGTCCACAGCATGGAACTCGGTCGATTGAGCGAGGACGAGGTCCGCGATGCCCTCCATCGGCCGGAGGTTCCGGTGGATTTCGGTGTGGCTCCGGCCGAGTGGCTCATCCTGTGGGACGTCGTTTGGGACGCCCTTCCGCCCGTCGCAAGCCCGGAACGGGCGATGACGTGGCAACCCTCGCCAACGCGCGCCGAGGGGGCTGAGCGGACCATGCGCCGCCGCTGGAGCGCCGCTGCATCGGCTGAGATCGAGGCGTTGCTGCACCACGAGTGGTCGGCGCTTGGACGCCTCCATTGGTCATGACGTGCTCAGGGTCAACGTCACGCGGTCTCCGTCCTCAAGCGACAGTCGCTCCCGGAGGAATTCCTTGGAAATGAGTTCGACCACGTCAATGTGGCGCGTCAGGTCAGGGATGAGCACAGCACATGGGATGGAGGCTTCGCCGACCGTCATCGTCGCGAGGAAGGCGCTGGCACCGCCAAAGGACACACCGTCCCTGAGGAAACCACGGATGCGATGCAGGTCAAAGCCGGAGGTGTCCACGGCTTTGGCGGCGGCACGGACGTCATCATCCACGTCCAAGGTGTCGAGGCCTGCCAGTTGGCGAAGCGCGATGTAATCGATCAGGTCGCTGCCTTCCACGGTCACGTTCAGGGTGCCCGGCCAAGCCGTTGCACCAAGCAGGCCACGGAATTGGTCCTGGTAGTGCGGTTGGGCCATGAACACCTGCGCACGGCCAAGGCCGGTGCCCACCACGCCTGAGAGGTCCACGGTTCCGCGGGAAGCCTCCCCCTCTTCAAGCCGTGCATCGCTTCGTTCTGGTGGCTGCGGGATGCTCAAGAACCCGCGCGAACAGCGAGGGACGGGATTGGCATGCCAGGTGACCTCTCGTGGATGCAAGCCAGATACGACGAACTCGCGGAGCGCTCCTTGCTCTGGGAGCCTCCGACCCTCGAAGGGCCGAGCGTTCCGCGTTGCCGGATGGACGGGAAGCCCACCATCATGCTCTCCGCCAACAATTACCTCAACCTCACCACCCACCCGAAAGTTGTCGATGCAGCGGTTGAGGCCACCAAGACCTACGGAGCGGGCAGCGGCTCGGTTCGAGCGATTGCCGGCACCATGGACCTCCACCTTGAGGCCGAGAAAGAAGTGGCCGCCTTCAAGCGAGCAGAGGCGGCGCTCATCTATTCCGCAGGCTACACGGCGAACGTGGGGTTGATCCCAAGCCTCGTCCGTGGCTCAGAGGACCTGATCATCAGCGACGAGTTGAACCACGGTTCGATCATCGACGGCGTTCGCCTCACCAAGGCCAGCCGGGCCGTGTATGCGCACAACGACATGGGCGCGCTGGAAGAGGTGTTGAACGCCAACAAGGCAGCGGAACGCAAACTCATCATCACCGACGGCGTCTTTTCCATGGACGGCGACATCGCGCCTTTGGACGAGATTGTGGCCTTGGCCGAAGAGCACGATGCCATGATCATGGTCGACGATTGTCACGGCGAGGGCGTCCTCGGTGAAGGTGGCCGGGGCATCGTAGACCATTTCAACGTCCACGGCAAGGTGGAATTCGAAATCGGTTCCTTCTCCAAGGCCCTCGGCGTTCAGGGCGGCATCATGGCGGGCTCAGAACTCAGCCGCCAGCACGCGCTGAACCACTCGCGATCGTGGCTGCTTTCCGGCTCACAACCCCCCGGTGTCGCCGCGGCCCAGCGGGCTGCCATTCAGGTGCTTCAGGAGGAGCCGGAACACCACCAGCGCTTGTGGGACAACACCGCGTATTTCCGAGGGGAACTCCAGAGCCTCGGTTTCGATACGGGCGTTTCGGAGACGCCGATCATTCCCGTCATGTGCGGCCCATCGAAGACCGCGAAGGCCCTCTCCGCCGCGCTCGCGGGCGAGGGCGTCATGGCCGGTGCGATCGTCTTCCCGATGGTGGCGCGCGACAAGGCCCGTGTCCGCACCCAGATGTCTGCAGGGCTCACGCGTGATGACCTCGACGACGTGTTGCGCATCTTCGAGCGCGTCGGCGGCCACTTGGGCCTGCTTTGACTCATTCCTCTTCGGAGAGGATGGTGTCGAGCACGTCCTTGAGGTCGTCGTCGTCCTCAACGATGGCTTCCATGTCCGTCTCGGTGTCAACCGGCTCAATGCCGACGTCTTCGAAGGGGTCCAAGCCATCTTCGAGACGGCAGAGCATGCGCCACCTCGGCGCCCAACTGAGGTGCACGTACAACGGGCCCGGCAGCAGGAGCAGGAACCACACCAAGGCGGCAGGAAGGGCGAGCAACTCGGTGATGTTGGCGCCGAGCACCGCGAGACCGACGAAGGGCATCGCGTACAGGACGGTGCGTGGCGGGGCCACGGGCGGTCGCTTGGAAAAGCGGGCGATGATGAGGGACGCGAAGCCGAGCAGCATGCACGCTGCGATGAGCAAGGACGCGTGGAAGATCCACGTCGGCCACCAAAAGGCGTCGCCGTAGGACACCCTGTAGGGCAGCAGCAACGCCATGGCGATGAGGATGCCATAGAATCCTGCAACGTTGGCAGGGTGGTTCAGCCACATGGGGAGGCTGACGAAGCGTCGTGAGAGCGACGTTCCAAGCAGCAATTCCGCCTGTTTTGGGGCGAGGTGGTCCAATCCAGACCGCCAGTCCGCCCCTGTCATGGGCCGTGGCTTTTCTTTCGGGATTATGAACATGAAGGGAGGCGGATGTGCTTCGCAGCACTTCTGCTCACTTCGGTGTGCGGGCCGTCTCCAGCCAGCGGGAGAGCGCGGAGCCCCCATCGAGGGCGTCCTCCTCCTGCGGCCACTCGCGTTCCAACAGCTCCGTTTCCCCCGCAGCGCGTCGGCGCGCTTCCTCTGCTTGCTCATCGTGCCCGTTCACCGCGTCTCGGAGGGCCAGCGCGGTGTTGCCGATGACCAACCAGCGCTGAAGTCGTGCGGCGGAAGATGCGGGCCAACGCACGACGGTGTCCCACGGTTCGTGGTCCTCCACCACCAGAGGTTCGCCAAGAAGAGGATCCGTGTGCAATTTCAACCGGTGGTCTCCCAATTCCTTCCACGTGCCGTCGGCCGCTCGAATCGCCACTTCGGCCGAGCCCATCGCTTGGTCGAGGACCCAAGGGTGGTTGGCGTTCACCGCGAAGGGAAGGTCCCTGAGCCCTTGGCTTCGACGCCACTGGACGCCAGCCAAAACCAGCAACAGAAGGGCAGGCGCGAGAAGAACTCTGGCGTTGAGGGCAAGAAGCAGACCAAGTGCGCCACACACGGCCATCACCTGGGCGCTCGTTCGTGTGGTCTTGGCCACCTCATCACCCACCTCGGTTGTACCGAGTTCCAGGAAGCCACGCGGCGGTTCAGTCACGGGCTTCCCTCATGTGCATGGGGAGGCGCAGTCCCTCTTGGTTCATCGTGCAGCGCTCTGCGTCATGTGCAAAAGGCTCGAGCATGGACAGCAAGGCCTGGACGTTCACGCCCCACGCGTCCACGAAGCCGGCCAGTTTGGGCTGGAGTTTTGCCCATTGATTCAGCACGCCGCGCGTGGTCCCGCGTCGGTGGTTGTACAACAAGGCCGCGCATTGGATCAATCCCTGAAGGAGCAGCACGTCCCTTGGCGCGGCTTTTCTCGCCTTCATCGAGACCCAGGCGTCCTCCCACGCCTCGTGGGCTTCCCACCATCGCCCTGCGTCGAACTCCTGACGGCCCAACTCGAATTGAATGGGCTCCTCGTCCTGCAACGCGGCAGGTGCTTCGCCCATGCTGCGGCCTCGTTGAGACGGGGAATAAACTCCCGTGCGGGACCTTGCAAGCGACGTGACCTTCAAACGCCGTCATCGCCGCTGAAGAGGGGAGCAAGATGGTGGACTGGCCACGCGGGGAAGTGCTTGAGGTTCGGCGCGGTGGTGCCGAAGTGCTCGAGGTCATGCTCGCTGATGCGGCCACCCTCGGTTTGAGCGGGGCGCTGATGGTCCGTGGAAGCGAGGGTGCATCCGGCGTCCTCGCGCTCGCCTCGGGCGCTCCAGTTGGCGCCCTTCACGATCAGGACGGCGTGCTTCGATGCGGCGAGGAGGCCCTCGGTCCCTTCCGTGAGCTGTTACGAAGCGGCGCAACAGAAGTCGAGGTGCACCACCTCCCAGGTTCGCTGGTTCAAGAAGCGCTGGCGATGCACGAAGGGAGCCGCTTTGCCCATGGTGTCGAGCATGAGGATGTGCGTTGGTGGGAAGGCCGCCTCCCAACACCACGGCGATCACGCGCCCCAAGGCTGCCCACCATGGCGCCGACGGTGCGTGCACCCGAGGAGGTGCGCGAATCCATCGACCGCACGCGCACTCGGCTTCACGTCGACAGCGTCGACCTTGCGCCGGGGAGTGTGCGCTTGGTGCACGCCGATTCGCCGGAGGCCTTGGAGCGCATGGCGTCCATGTGGGCCAAGGCAGGCGGGTGCAGCATCATGCTGACCCGGCGCGCTGAAGACGTGCCCGAAGGCGTCCATCACCTCTGGATTCACGAAGGGGCACTGAACCTGCCCGACGCGGCCCTTGGCGATGAGCCACTCCTCGTGGTGAGCGTTGACCTGCACCTCCTCTCGGTCATGCTTGGCCCTGAAGTGGCCGCTTCCTCCTTCGCTGACGTGCTCGATCACGGTCGCGAACGTGGCGCAGTCCACCTGCTCCATATCGACGAACAGATCCTGACCACGGCTGAATTTACTCGCTTCTCTCGGTATGGGGCGCCAATGCCGGTTGATGACGTCGCTGCGCTTGCCAGCGATGAGCGCAGCCTCAAGGGCCTGAGCGGGTTCGACATGGACGTGATTCTTCGCACCAGGGAGCGCTTGGCTCCCGGCGTTGAAACGGCCCTGGAGCCTGAACCTGAAGTCATCGTCGAGGTCGAGCCCGTCGCGCCAGCACCGGAGCCGAGGCCTGAACCCATGCCGGAACCCGTCGTTGAGGAGGTCGTCGAGGATGCTCCTCCTCCCGTCACTCGAGGCCCGCGTCGCGCCAAGCGCGTGCGGGCCCGCAGGCCTGCTCCACGACGTGACGCGCGTGTCGAGAAATTCTCGCCGCCACGCGGCGATGTGCCTGCGGCGACATGGCCCTCTCGACATGCATCGAACAGCACCCCTGACCTTGTCCGGAACGCACCCGCCTCCGCCGATGGCCTCCCAGCATCCCGCCAGATCAAAGCGCTTGGATTGGCTCGTGTGCGTGACCTGCCTGCCATGGAACCGCTCGTGAACAAGCCACCACTGGCGAGGCCAGAGGTCTGGCCCGATGCGCCACCGACGGACGCCATGAAGCGGAGGCAAGCATGGGACTCCCTCCGTCTGGCGCGCCGCTACGCGCCAGAGCAAAGGCCTGTCACCGTCCCGAAGAGCAAGGGCTTGCGCGAGGCGGCTGTGCGTGCCCAGCAGTCCTTTGACGTCGACGGTGCACACGCACGTCTGTTCACCTCGCACGACGATTCGCCTGCAGCGCCTTCCGTCGAGGATGCGCCCAAACGGCGCCGTCGAACGACGCGCAAGACCCGGCGACTTGGTGGTGATGACGATGCGTGATTCACCGCTCCGAGCAGCAGCCCTCCGCGCGCGCCGTAGCATGGGTCGAACCGAGCCTTCAGGGCCTGCAGATTCGCCGCCGTCCGGCCTCGTCGAGGCCCTCTCGACGCGGGTCGATCGACCAAAGGTGAGCCGCCCGCGCTCCATCACGGCATGGCGGCCGACTGAGGACGCCCGCGCCTCACCGCCGGAGGAACAAGGCCTGGAAGGAGAATTGGCCCGTCGTTTGTCCCGTCGTGTGGAGGGGCACGTGTCGACCTTTCACCCTGATTCTGCCGCGGGTGACGTTACCACCGCCCAAGCGTTCGGAGAGGGCCTTGGAGGTCATCCCTTGTGGCAGTCCGTGCTCGGGCACGATTCGCGCCCGCGAAGGCCAGCCTCTCCTCTTCCCGAAGCGTGGGCATGGGGCTTACGCTGGTCCGACCAGCACACCTTCCGTCAGTGGACCGTGCTGGAGAGCAACCGTGAAGCCACCGGATGGGCCGACCACGTCATCGCACATCCCACGGACATCAACCCCCTCGTGATCCGAGGTGCAGGCGGAACAGGGCGAAGTCATCTGCTCCATGCCACCGGTCAAGCCATGCTGCGGGGCCAACAGGGTGGTGTCGTGCTCCTGCGCCATCCAGCGTCGATGTCCCTCGATGAAATGGACGCGCAGCTCACCGAAATCGACATGCGTCTTTCGACGTCGAGCGGTCTGCTGATCGACGACATCGATCGCGTAATGCACGATGCAGACCGAAGCAGGCGGCTCCACCACATAGTCGATCTTGCGATGAACCTCGGCGTCCAAGTCGTGGTCGTCTGTGAGCACCCGCCTGCAGCGTGGCCATCCAGCCCCCTCGCTCGGGTGATGCAAGAGGGTGTGGTCACGACGATGGCCTCCCCTGGGCCCGTCGATCGCTTGGCAGCGCTCCGTTCGATCGTCATCCGCGAGGGTTTGGTCGTCGAAAATACGGACTTGCAACAGATTGCGGAAGGCCATCCCACGTGGCGGTCGTTGGACAACGCCCTTCGCGCCCACCTACACGCCTCCGATTCGCGTTACGCGGAACCCGCTCCATCGGTCACGGATCACGTCGAGACCGCCACGACGGTCATCGAGCGTGCGCTCGATGCGGTCGATGCCGGCGGCGTCATTGGCGGCATCGAGTTGATGGCTCCAGTGCCTGAACTCTCCGATGCATGGTCGCCGGACGTCCCGGAAGCAGAGGAATTGTTGGCTGGCGCTCCTCGCCCCGAAGGGCCTGCTCGCGCCGTGTTGGAGGTGGTCCGGGACCCGCGGGTGGACCAATTGCTGCGGCCGGACGAGCGTGATCAATACCTCGTTCGCAACGTCGAGCATCTTGAGGCCAGCGATGCGGTACGTGCGGCCGAAGCTCTGGTGGAGATCGACCTTGGTGCCGAGACCGCCATCGCCCGTCGTCGGCACCACGCCGAGGATCAGAGCCTTCGTCTCGAGGCCCTCAAGGCTCGAATGGAGGCCTTGGCCGACCAGGCGCGAGAGGCCGATGTCGAAGCCCTGCTGGCCATCACGGATGAGCTCCAAGCCATCGACGAGGAGTTGGAGCGAATCGCGCAGAACGCTCGCGGCCCCGCTCGTTTGGCCATGCTGCGTCCAGTCCGTGTCCCGGAGGAGGGGGCGTGAGGCGAACGCCGTGGTGGAACGCCGGCGTCAATTTCGCCTGCCAACCGGATTGCGGCGCGTGTTGCGATCAACCCGGTGGCGTGGTGTTTCTTTCTCGCACCGACATTCAGCGTCTCGCTGCACGAGCGGGCATGGAGGAACTTGAATGGATTCGTCGGGACTGCACCACGTCCCTGAACGGAAGGCTCGTCCTTCGGAGCCGCCCCTCCGACGGCATTTGCATCTACCTGCAAGGCGACAAACGCTGCTCGGTCTACAGCGACCGGCCGCAGCAGTGCGCCGCCTTTCCATGGTGGTCCGAAAACCTCCGTTCCATGCGGGCATGGCGCAGCATCAAGGAGACCTGCCCAGGCATCGACGCTCCTGATGCGCTGCGCGTTGAGGGTGATGTCATTCGGCTCCATGTCGGGCGTGACCTCGAAGCCGGAAAGGGCGTTCGGCTCCCACTGCCGCCCCTCGACGCGTAAAACCCACAGAGCCGGATTTATACGGAGTGCCGCTGACGCGTGACCCGGTGCAGCGATGACCAACGACGAGCCACTCCTGTCGGTCACCTCTGCTCACCTCAACACCGGGCTTCGTGGCATCCCCGTCGGGACGTGCCGGACCTCCTTTGTGACCCCGACCGAGGGCGTGCATTACTGCGGTTATCCCATCGCAGAATTGGCTGCCATGGACGTGGAGGACGTCATTTATCTCCTGTTTCACAAGGAACTCCCCACCGCAGAACAATCCATTGCGTTCCGCGCCGACCTGTCGGCTCGTGGTGCGGTGCCCGAGGGCGTGGCCACCGTCTACGCTGCTCTGCCACGTGAAGGCCACCCGATGGACTGGCTGAGCGTCGGGATGCACACGCTCGGGATGGCCGAGACCACTGGAGATTGGTTGGAGGACGCCCTCAACCTCGTGGCCCGCATGCCACGCGTGATGGGCCTGCTCTTCCGCTACCGAGAGGGTCGTAGCGAAGGCATCCCTGCGGACGACCTCAGTCTGGGTCTCGTCGATCGCTTCATCGCGACCTTGGACCCCGAGGGCGTTGATCGCTCAATCATGCGCGAAGTGCTCAACGCCTACCTCGTGCTTCACCTTGATCACGGCGGCGGCAACCTGTCCACCTTCACCGGCAAGGCCACCGCAAGCGGCAAGGCCACCCTGTACGCTTCGATGGCCAGCGCCATGAACAGCCTCTCAGGTCCACTCCACGGACGTGCGAATCAGTCGTGTTTGGAGTTCGTCCTTGGCATCGGAACGTCCGATCCCGCAGAGGTTGAATCCTTCATTCGCGGCGAGCTTGAGGCCAAGCGACCGGTGTTTGGATTCGGCCATGCCGTGCTCCGCGCCGAGGACCCGCGCGCCACGTACCAATTCGCGTTGGGTGAGCGGCTGTGCCCCGACGACGAGAACTTCGCGATCATCCGCACTCTGCGCGAGGTGGCGCCCCGCGTCTTGGCGGAGAACCCGAAAATCTCCAATCCCAACGCAAATGTCGACATCGCAAGCGGGACCCTCCTTCACCACGTTGGCCTCCGAAACCCGGAGTACTACACGACCTTCTTCGGTTGGGCCCGTGTGGCCGGCATTGGTGCGCAAATCGTCGATGAACGCACCGTGATGCGTGACGGTAAGGGTGTGCCCATCTACCGTCCCAAGTACATCGCCGAGGAGCAATCGCTCCGTCACGTCTGAGACGTGACGCGGTGCAACACGGGGCGAGGCGTCTTGCCTGCTCCGCGATGACCGACCATGCGAACGGCTTCCCATGGCATCGTGCTGCCGCTTTCGTCGACGTCGGCCATCAGGTCATCCACCTCGCGTTTCCATCCCCAGCGCTTGCGCCACGCCTCCAGGTGGCGTCCATGAGCGGCTTTGTCGAGTTCGTGCCAAGGGGCCACCTCGCGTTCGAGATCCCTGAGCATGCTTCTTGCCTCCTCGTCAGAGGCCACGCTTGGCATGCCGCCGTCCAGCGGTGCGGTGGCCAGCCGCTTCCATCGCAGCCGTCCGTCAACGTGACGTACGCGTGGATCGGCGACGCTGTCCGAAACCAAACTCAGGCCGGCATCGATGAGGGCCGTCTCCATGCGGTACGGAGCGGGCCAGACGTATGCGGGAAAGCCTTCCAACGTCGCCTTAAGGCGCTCCCGAGCACGACCCGTCAAGCCGACGCTTCGTCCCAAGGGGAGGTGACGTCGTATGCTGTGCATGTAGTCGAGCGCACACGGCATCATCGGCGAACCGGCAGCACGGTGGCTCTTGACCAAGCGGGCGAAGGAATTGCGGATGAAGGACGGTGCGGCGACCGCACGCTGTGCAGCGCCGCTGCCGTACGGCGGAAGGTTCGGGGTCAAGCGTGACCAAGGACGGGACCACCCAGAGGTCTTGACGAGGTCGCGCATCCTCGGATGAAAGGCATACAGCACCGTGTTTTGCTCGGGGATGTCAGCTTCCTTGAGGGCCGCCGCCACGTGTTGCGTCAGGACGGACATGTGCGCAAGGTCCCGGCGGTCATCGTTCCACCACCCTCGGCCGATGTGTCTTGGGTGCGGGCGCTTGATTTCGATGACGCCGACTTTGGCCTGTTCTCGCCAGGCGGTTGAGATGACGGGGTCAGCGAGCATCTCGTCGAATGTCTCGGCGCCGAATTCGCGGAGTTCCTCCAAGGTCCACGCTTCCACGTAGGGGGGTCGTCCCTCCTTCTCGTGTTTGGGGATCATTGGTGTGCGATCATGGTGGAGCACGAGATGGCCGTCGAGGGTCATGCGGAGGTCGAATTCGATGCCGTCCGCATGGACCATGGCTTCGCGAAGGGCGGCGAGTGAGTTTTCGGGCAACTCCCTCGCCATGCCATAGCCTCGCCCTCCTCCTTCATCAAGGCGAGGAATGCAGCCTCCGGAAAGAAGGGTCAGAACATCAACAACGTGGGAATGCTCAAGCGGGAACCGTTTGAGGCAGGCCCATGAGCCCATGGACCATCATGATGGCTCTGGTGTTGCTGCTCACCCCAGTCATCTGTTGGGCCTTCACGCTCCATGCGCCGGACACCCGCACAAAGCTCAACCGAATTGGGACGTTGGTCCGTGAGCAGCGGTACTACCTGCACGCCCTCGGCTACCTGCTGATCATCACGTGGAAAGGGTTCACGGACAATTTGAACGAGCCGGTCAAGGTCGTGACCGGACACTGGACGGGAATGGTGCACGGCCTCGAAGGCAACATTGTGCTCTGGATTCAGGATGCTTTTGCGTCACCGACGTTGACGGCGGTGCTGAATTTCCATTACCTTTTCATCTACCTCTTCCTCATTTACGTGACGACCGTCTTCTACGGCTACGTCGGGGAGCGGGATTTGACGGACAAGGTCACGATGAATTATCTGCTCATTTACGCCCTTGCGGTGCCCTATTACCTCTTCTTGAACGTCGAGGTCACCTCCTCGTGGATCCCTGGGATGGATGCTCTTCTCTACCACGATGGATTGTATTCAACATTCTACATCGAAAACGATCCGTTGGACAACGCCGTACCCTCGCTGCACATCGCCATCCCCTTCGGCATCATTCTGCTGAACGTCCTCCACGTCCGCGACCAAGGCATCCGAATGAAGGATTGGGTCCATCGGGGCTACCATCGTTTTGTGGTGTACAACACCATCGTCTTCGCGTTCACCATCCTGTACCTTGGCATCCACTGGATCATCGACATTCCGCTTGGTATGCTCATCGGCGGCATGGGTGCGCTGTTCATCCACTACCTTCAGCCGCGTTTGCGCAACGACCACGGTGGCTGGTTCCGGGGCGTGGACCGTCAGAAGGTCATGCAGCACGTCCTCGTTGAGGGCACCGTGGTCCTGCTCATGGCGGCCGCTTTTGCCGGCGTCACCATGCACCAAGCCGACACCGTCGACGAGCGCGTTTCGTACCGTCTTGGTCCGGGAGATTCCACCCATGAAATCATCCAGCGCTTCGGCTACGGCGAAGAGGTCATCGTGACCGTCACGAACCTCGATGACGTGACGCCGGTGCACATGGCCTTGCGCATTGCGGAGTCATCAGAACCGGCCATGGAACGCGGTTACCTGAATTGGGACACACTTGCGGATGCAGGCTCAGGGGAGGTCATCACCCTCGAGCCTGGCGCGACCATCAACCTGACCGTGGACCAACCCAAGGTGTGGTGGATCCTTGTGTTCCATGTGGACGAGGATGCTGCAAGCGAGACCGTGGAACTCCGGGTGTTGAACAATTACGGTTACGTTCCAATGTGGCAGGCCGTCCTGCTTTCCTTGCCATCGCTTTGGATGACCGGGTTTGTGCTGCATCGCATCGCACGGGCCCGCACCTCTGGGCGGCACTGGTTGGAATCGATTCCGTCCCACCGCTGGGAAGAGGCCTGACGCGGCCGCGCGCTTCTTGATGGAGGGCTGCCCCCTCGGTTCATGTCGGGAGCCTCGGATCTGGTCCAGGTCCTCGACGATTGGGGCAAGAGCCCGATGGGGCAAAGCCTCGGGAAAGCACGAGATCACGTGCGAACCCGCCTGCCCGTTTTGCTCGGCTTGGGCCTCATTGGCTTCGTGGCGGCGTTTCCGTTCACATCAGACGTGGTGCAGTGGCTCATCGCGGAAGAGCGCCTTCCCGACGGCGTGCGGATCATTGTCACCACGCCGGTTGAATTCCTCTTGCTCCAAGTCCGACTGGCCGCAGATGTTGGCTTAGGCCTCATCCTGCTCGTGCTGCTTTCCGACTTGTTTCGGGCGGCCGCGCGCGGAAGCACGCCTGCGATGAAGGATGCTGTGGAGGCGGTGCGTGGGAAGGTCAACCTAGGTGCGCTGGCGTTGTTCGTTCTCTCGGCTGTAGGTTTGGCTGTGGCGGGACTGTTGTATGCCTCGACGGGCTTGGTGCCTTTGTTGCTGGATTACCTGACCAACGACGCTCAATCCGTTGGTTTGAGCACGGATTGGCGCCTCATCGCCTACGTGGGTTTCCTCGTTCGTTTGCACCTGGCTTCGGCCGTGGGATTCCAAGCGCCCCTCGTGACCTTGGCCGTGTTGCGCGGCGGCCTTGTTGATCGTTCAACCCTCGTGGCCCACCGTCGTCACGTGTGGTTCGGTTGCGTGGTCATGGGCGCCTTCGTCTCGCCGCCCGACCCGCTGTCCCTGTTTCTGGTGGCCCTTCCGGTGGTGCTCCTCTTCGAGGTTGGACTCATCATCGACCGGCTGCTTGGCCGTGCTCCCGCAAGTGCCTGACTGCTTGAGGCAGGTCCGCCATCGGGACCGGCCGATGTCCGGGGCGGGGATGATGCTCCGGACCATGATGGTCTGAACCGGCCGTGACCGACAACCCACGTTCCACCGCAGCACGCCACACCTCGTCTCGGTAAGCGTCCGTGTGTCCTCCGTGGAAGGCCTCCACCGCTTCGATGCCCAACGATGAGAGCAGATCCAGCACCTCGGCGGTTGGCACGCCGTAGTACACGGGATGAGCCAAGGAGCAGAAGCCGCCCGCGGCGTGCACACGTGCACTGGCCTCCGCCAAGGTCGGTCGTGGGCGTTCCACGTTTGCGGGTGCGCCGTCGCCGATCCAGTCGTCGAAGGCTTGTTGGAAGGTCTCGACCACACCCATCTCGAGGAGTTCGGCCGCGAGGTGCGGCCGACCCACCGCGCCATCCGCGCGAGCGAGAACCTTAGCCTCGTCCACGTGGATGCCAAAGGTTGCGAGCCGTTCGATCATCATCGACATGCGCGGCCCCCGGGCTTCGGTCAGGCCGGCGATCCACGAGCGAATCTCCCGCACTTCCGGAGCATCCATCGGTGTCGGGAAATACGCCAACAGGTGCCATGAGCCCTCCCTCGCCGCGTCAGCGGAGGGCGAGAGCGCCGGGACACACGTGAGTTCCACGCCAGGAAGGAAGGCCATCTCGTGGAGGTTCGCTTGCTCGGCGGCGTCTTCCCATCCCGATGTGGTGTCGTGGTCGGTGAGGCTCCAAACGCGGACGCCCTCACGGGCCAGGCTCGCCGCAAGCGTGGCCACGTCGAGCGTGCCGTCGCTGTGGGTTGAATGCGAATGAAGGTCGACGTCTGAGCACCACATGATGCCACCTCAGAACAGGTCGTCCAGGCTGTCCAGCAGGTCGCCCATCCCGTTGTCGGTCGGGCGTTGCGGAGCGTCCTCTGGCGGCGCATCAAAGAGGTCGTCCAACCCGTCGAGCAGGCCATCCAAATCCGCAGCAAGGTCGCTCGATGTCGTGCTGTCCTTGTCGAGGTCCGGCATCGTGGGTAACGGGATGGCCGCCGCAGGAGCAGGTGCGGAGGGCGCTGGCGAAGGTGCTGCTTCGGCGGGTTCCGGAAGCGGGAGGTCCAGCACCGGTGCGGGTTCGGTCACGGCCTCCGGTTCAGGAGCCGGGAGTTCCACCGTGCTTGGTGGAGGTGCTTCCAGCGGCTTGGCCTCGCGCACGATGGCGCGCTGCGGCATCTTCGCTGCGGCGACCACGCGGGCGGCTTCTTGGCCGGTTTCATCCGCATCGAGGTGCGCGATGGCCGCGGTCACGTCCCCTTCGGCCTCTGCCTCTGCCCCAAGGATGCTCTGGACGATGGCCTGCGTGGTGGCCGACGCACCGCCGGTTTGCGGTGCAGACCGGACGGTGATGCCCCCCGCTTCGAAGTCCTGCAACTGGTCGGAGATGGAACGCTGGTCAAGGGTCGGCACCGGGCGCGGCTGCGAGGCCCGATTTTGAATGATGAACAGGGCGACGATCACGACACCCACCGCAGTTTCCTGATGGTACCATCCCGTGGGCGCCCACCACGTGCCGTCGAAGCGGTCGAGTTGAGCGAGCACGAAGGGTTGGATTCGGAATTTCATCCCGGGATGTCCGGGCCAACGCCCGGCAAAGGCGTTGATGGTCATCAAGGCCCCGAGCAGCAGCGCTGCGATGCCCGACACGCGGGCAAGACCGGGACGTCTTGCTTCCATCGGACCTGCGTCGGTCCTCTTGGGTCAAGAACCCGTTGGCGCCTCAATTGAGGCCTTCTGCGGCACGAACCGTGTTGGCCATGAGGGTCGCGATGGTCATTGGCCCAACGCCTCCGGGGACGGGAGAAAGCCACCCTGCAACGCCTGCCACGTCGGGATGAACGTCCCCGGCCAGGCGCCATCCGCGTTCTCTGGAGGGGTCGTCGACGCGGTTGATGCCGACGTCAACCACGGCCGCGCCTGGCTTCACCCAGTCGGCTTGGACCATGTCCGGACGTCCGACGGCGGCGACGATGATGTCGGCCTCATGGCACCGTTCTGCGACGTCTTCACTGCGTGAGTGGACCACGGTGACGGTCGCGTCCGCGCCGCGGGCGGCGAGCAGCAGGGCCATCGGCATCCCGACGATCCGGCTCCGTCCCAAGACGACCGCTCGCTTGCCCTGAAGCGGAACGTTTGCCCACCGCAGCATCTCCATGACGCCGGAGGGCGTGCACGGCAGCAGCCCGTCGGTTCGGCCCTGCACGAGCCGGCCAAGGTTGACGGGATGGAAGCCGTCGACGTCCTTGGCCGGGTCGATGCGATCGGTGATGGCGCCTTCATCGAGGTGCGATGGTAGCGGCGATTGCACGAGGATACCGTGAACGGACGCATCGGCGTTGAGCTCGTCCACGATGGCCTCGAGGTCCTCCTGTGAGGTGGAGGCCGGTCGTTCAACGTGGGTGGACTTCAGTCCGAGACGCTCACAGGCCTTCACTTTGGAGCGCACGTAGACGTGCGACGCCGGGTCGTCGCCCACGATGACCACGGCGAGGTGAGGCTGAACACCAGACGCCGTCAGGGCCGCAGCACGTTCGGCGGTCTTGGCGTCCAGAGCGGCGGCGCAGGCGCGTCCGTCCAAGCGCTGTGCTTCGGCCACGTGTGCGCCACCTCGGTGTGTGCTTTCACGCTTCGGGCGCATCATGGCGCCATGACGCGTCAAAGATCATCGCGTCCTCCTTGAAGGACTTGAATTCCAAATGGTTGCCCGCAGGGTCGCGAATGAACATCGTCGCTTGCGCCCCCGGTTGGTCGGCATAGCGCAGGTAGGGGCCGACCACGAAGGTCTGGCCGGCCGCTTCCAAGCGGTCCCGCATCGCGTGCCACGCGTCCCATTCCAGCACGAGGCCAAAGTGCATGGCCGGGACGGCCTTGCCGTCGACCGTGTTGGTCGACAGCGCCGGCATCTCGGCCACACGATGTGCGACGATTTGGTGGCCGTGGAGGTTGAACACGCACGACTCCGGTTTGCTGCGCCCCACGTCGCAGCCGAGCACGCCAGTGTAGAAGGCCCGAGCGGCCTCGAGGTCGTCCACTGGGAAGGCGAGATGGAAGGGCCGAAGCGTCAGCAGACCACCTCAGAGCATCGGTTGGTCGCGCAGCCACGCGAGGTCGGAAATGTACAGCTGACGGATGTCGTCCAAGCCCAGCACGAGCATCGCCAAGCGCTCGAGGCCCATGCCCCACGCGCACACCGGCGCCATGCAGCCAAGCGGCTCGGTGACTTCGGGTCGGAAGATGCCGGCGCCGCCGAGTTCGAGCCACTTGCCGCGCCATCGAACTTCGACTTCGAGGCTGGGCTCGGTGTAGGGGAAGTAGGCCGGTCGGACGCGCACTTCGGGGTAGCCCATCTTGGCGTAGAAGGTGCGCAAGGTCGTGACGAGCATCGGCAGGTCAGCGCCTTCTTCCATGATGATGCCCTCGATTTGGTGGAATTCGGGCAGGTGGGTTCGGTCGATGGCTTCCTTTCGGAACACGCGGTCCACCGAAAAGACGCGGCAGGGCGTCTTCGGGTGTTCGGCCAGGTGCTGGATCGTGTTGACCGTGGTGTGGGTCCGTAGCAGGCCGCGTTGCGCGATGTCGTCGGAGAAGGTGCCACCCCAGCCGCGGCTTCCGGTTTCGCCACCGTGTTCGTGGATGGCACGCCACTGGTCCATGCGCGCTTGGTCGATCGGCAACGACGCTGGTGAATCGAGGTAGAAGGTGTCCTGCATCTCACGGGCCGGGTGGTCTTGCGGAATGAACAGCGCGTCCATGTTCCAGCCTGCCGTTTGCACGTAATCGTCGACCAGTTCGCTGAAGCCCATCTCGAGGAAAATCGTCCGGATGCGCTCGATGAGCGCCTGCATCGGATGCGTGCGCCCCATGCGCGGCGTGGCGGACGGCAGGGTCACGTCGAAGCGTCGGAATTCGGCCGCCTCCCACGCCTCACGCTGCTGCAGCAACTCAGGCGTGATTTCCCCGATGGTCGTCTTCTCCACCAGCGCGGCTTCATCCAGGGCCGCGAGCGCTGGAAGGGCTGTCCACGTGCGGTGGACGCTCGATTCCACCTCGATGAGGCCGCGGCGGCGGCGGAAGTGGTCGAGCATCGCGGCATCCGCTGAGGCTACATCCACAGGCAAGGACGCGAGGAAGGCGCTCCGAGCGGCCACCGTTTCACGGGCAGCATCGAGGTCATCGCAGTGCAGGACACCTTGTTCGATGACCACGCCGAGGGCCTTGAGCAGACCGATACCGGGGCCGGATTCGTGGCGTTCGAAGGCTTGGTTGAGGCTGGCCATGTCCGGGCGTTCCGCCTCGACCATCCATGCCATGAGGCGGGCTTCGAGCAGGCCGTGCTCGAGGGCGGCTTGACCGTGGTCCCCGAGTCGAACGGTCTCCGAGGTGGCCTCGTGCTGCTCCGCAAGACCGTGATCGACCAAGCCGACGGCGGCTCCGCTGGCCACCGCTTGATCCGACCACGCGCAGACCTCGAGGATGGACGCCACGTCCCACGCCACGTCCGCTGACGCACACATCGCGACGGCGAGCCGACGCTCAGGATTCGTCAGGGCTGGGGTGGCCACGACCTTGGGAGCCGCGATGCCGACTTCAACCCATCCGAGGCGAGGCTCACTCTTCCTCGTCTTCCCAGAGCAGCAAGCCGCAGCCGGGGCACGTGAAGGTGGCCGGGCGAGGACCGTCAATTTCTGCGAGGTGGGCACAGGACCCGCACAGGACCGTGGTGTGAATCGGCTCGTCGATGGTGGTGTCCACGCGGTACATCGTCCGACCCGCGTTGGCCATTGGGGCTGCGGAAGGGCGCCACGACGCCACCTCTTCGGGATCGAAGCGGTCGGGTTCTTGCATGAACATCCCCGCCACGAAGGCGATGATGCCCCAGATGCCGATCGTGCCGCCGAAGCTCCACAGTCCACCTGCGCTAAGGGCACCGCCGAGGATGACAAAGGCACATCCAAGTCCGATGACGCGGCGTCGAAGGCTCGTCATTCGAGCACCTCGAGGGCTTCGGCCATCACCTCGGCCACGCGGGTCATGCTCGCTTCGGGCATGGCGCACAGACCGATGCGGACCCCCCCGTCGAGCGCGACGAGGTAGACGTGCCGAGCGGCACAGAAGTCCACCACCTCGCTTGCCCGGTCGTGCTCCAGCCACGCGAAGAAGCCGTCATGCGTTGGATTGAGTGGAACGTCATGAGCGTCGCACGCCGCCACAAGGGCAGCACGGCGGCGGGCCAACAGCTCGGTCAACACCTCGAGCCGCTCGCCCCAGGCCGCGGCCAGTTCTGGGTCCTGATGCACGCCGATGGCCGCGCTCTGCGGCGCGCGCGGTGGACCTGACCACGTGCCGCGGCCGGTCACGGCGAAGGCTTCGTAGACGCGCGTGAGCGCGTCTTCCTCAGGATGGAGCGCGACAAGTCCACCGCACCGTGCACCGTAAGCCGTGTGTGATTTCGACAGCGACACCGCCCAGAAGAGCATCAGGTTCTCCGGCCACATCATGCCCGCATCCATCGCTTCGGCCAGCGTGGTGGCCCAGCCGTGCGGCTCATCGGCGTAGAGCGTGTAGGCCGCGTCGATCATCAGACTGTGGCCGACCTCGGGGTGCTCGAGGGCGGAATGCACCATCGCGTCGAGCAGATTCGCGCGCGATTCGGGCTGCAGCGAGAGTCCTGTGGGGTTGTGGGCGGGATCATTCAGCCAGACCAACACCTGAGGTTGTTCGTTCACGGTCGCGTTCAGCGCCGAGGTGAACCCCTCAAGGTCAACGTCCGTCCCTTCAGCGCCCAACAGGGGCCATGTGCGGCGCTGCAGCCCGGCTTCACCAAGGAAGCCGAGGTACGGCCCCCAGTGCCGCTCGCGCATGAGCACCACACCACCTTGCTGCACGAGGTTGGCTGCGGTCAAGCGCAACGCGCCACCTCCGCCGGGGGTCGCCATCGCCTTGGCGCTCAGGCTTCGCAGCAGGCCGGGGCGTTCAGGTCCCAAGGCGAGCTCGACGAGCAGGTCGTTGAACTCAGGGAGGCCGGAGAGCGGTGAGTATGCGGCGACGTCGAGCGAGGTTGAGGCCTTGATGGCGTCCACGTAGGTCGCGTTGATCGCCAAGGTGCCGTCGTCCTCCAGCAAGGCGCCGATGGTGCCGTTCACCACATCAGCCCCAGCCGCAGCAGCGGCTTGGCACTTCGAGAGCATGGCGAAGATGGGGTCACGGCCCCGCTTCGTTGACGCGGTCGGGCTCAGCAGACCGTTCGCGTCGTCCATGGCCCGAGGTTGGACACCACCACTTGACGGCTTCCCTCAGGATGAGGTTGAAGTGAGGCCGGCCACGAGCCCGGCTTGCGCCAGCGTAGCATAGGTGGTAGTGCGCCGGATTTGTAATCCGGCGGTCGGGGGTTCGAATCCCTCCGCTGGCTCCACACGACAACAAGCCTATGGAGCACCGTGCCAACCAACAAGCATGCAGCCAGGCGGCGTTCCACAACTGATGATCTCCAACACCGAGACGATTCCGGGTCGAACCATCACCGCGACCCTCGGTCTTGTGACCGGCTCCACCGTGCGCGCCAAGAACGTCTTCAAGGACATCGGAGCGGGCTTCAAGAACGTCGTTGGCGGTGAACTCACCGCCTACACTGAACTGCTTGGCGAGGCCCGCAACGAAGCCATGTTGCGCATGATGCAGGCAGCCGCCGGACTTGGCGCCAACGCCATCGTCAACGTTCGATTCGCGACCTCGGCCGTGGCCGGTGGCGCGGCGGAACTCTTTGCCTACGGCACCGCCGTCCAGGTTCAGTGAGGTCATCGCATGGCGGACGAAACGGTTGCGCTCGCGTTGTGGAGTGTTCTTCCACCGCTGATTTTCGGCGGTGGCCCCTTCCTGTTCTCCTGGCTCGTGGGCAACGCCTACCAAAAGCGGAAATTAAACGAAACCGCCGCCCGAGAGAAGGCGAGCATGCAGGCCTTCGGTGGTCGAGATCCCCTCACCTCCACGGTCAACCTCTACACGGGGGAGACCATCACCCAAGGCCGCTTGTTGATGGCCAACGTGAGCATCGGTCCATCGTGGTGGCAACTCTTTCGAACGAGTTTGAAGCAACTTATCGGCGGTCGCATCTACAGCCTTGATGGCGTGCTAGAGTTTGGACGGCGAGAAGCCCTGCAGCGCTTGCGCGAGGTCGCTCAGGCCGAGGGCGTGGATCACGTCATCAACGTTCGATTGGACACCGCGGAAATCGTCGCCAACAGAGGTGGAAACTCCAAGACCGCAGCGGTCGAGATTTTCGCGTACGGCACGGGTGTGCACGTCGCCAAGCCCACCGATGAAGCGTGACCCTGCGTCTCGGGAGCACGTTCATATGCGCTCGCCCGCGCCCCGGGCTTGCCCTTGTAGTGTAGTGGATATCACCCTCGCCTCCGGAGCGAGGAACCCGAGTTCGAATCTCGGCAGGGGCGCTCGTTTTGATCGTGGCAGTTCGCGCGCCCCTGCCTGCCTTCGCGTTTTCATGGACGATTCGTGAGGACTGGCGAAACCGCTCAGACTCGGCAGGAGCGCCTGCTCTGATTCCTGCCGTCTGCGGTGTTGAAAGGTCAGACCTGAAAGCGTCGGATGGAGCCATTGCTGCAAGGGACCATTATATGTTCAACACAGGCGGAAATGGCTTATGGAATCCCCTCTCAAGAAGTGGATTCTCGCGATGACCCTCGTTTCCGTGATGCTCATTGGTGCTTCTTTGCCGTTCATCCTCATTCCTGGTCCGATCAACGAAGCATCCACGCCCGCTCCTATGGGTGTCGAACAGCCGACTGAGCAACTGTTGCTGATCGTCTTGGACGGGGTGCCTCAATCCGTGTTTGATGACCCAAATCGCATGCCGTTCATGGCCGCTTTCGCTGAGCAGGGCGTCAAGGTGCCTGTGCATACTTCTGAATTGACGCTTACAGGAGCATGCGTCAAAGAAATGGCCACAGGTCGGCATGCTGCTCCAATGGATGCCATCCTCAATTGGGACGTCAAGAACGAGGTCAAGAACGACCCATTCTACCACGCAGCGAATCGTGGTGATTCCGTCGCGTTCACGGGATTTTACGTCTGGAGTAACCTGTATCCCGACCCCATGTTCACCCATGAAACCAGCCCTGACTATGGCTTTGAAGACATCTCTGAGGCTGACGATTATGCCCTCAACGTCGTGGACGGTTGGGTGGAAAACGACACGCATCACCTCATGGTCGCCCACCTTGGAGGCACCGACCATGCCGCCCACATTCACGGCTTGGAATCTCCTGTGTACGACGAACGCATGCGAACATTGGACCACCAGCTCGAGGAGTTGCTTGCCAGCGTGCCCAGCGATTGGACGGTGCTCGTGACCGCAGACCATGGCGTGACGAATTACGGTGGGCACGCGCTCGGTACTGGGCCTGCTGCGGAGGAAGTGTACCTCTTTGCAAAGGGACGAGGTATTGCCGACCCGGTCTCACTCAAGGATCCCATTGAGCAAAGGGACATTTCGATGCTCATGTCCGCTTTGCTGCACCTGCCTCTCCCAGCATCCAGCGATGCTCGGATACCGTTGGACATGCTCGACCTTTCTTCCAGTGAGCGGGCGGCGTATGACGCGTGGAATTGGAAGAACGTGCTGACTCATCATGCCTTTATGGACGATGCAGGAGGCGTGCATTTGGATGATCTCCCAGGCGAGGCTGCGTGGGAACGTTTGGACGAGTCTGTGGAGCGTTTGCCGGTGTTTCCGTTCATCGCCACGGTTATGGTCGCATTGGGGGGATTGATGTGGTGCCTGCAAAAGAAGCCTTTTTCGAACATGAGGTTGAGGCAGACCCGGTTCCAAGCCCCCATCCTCATCGTGTCCGTGGTGGTCTTTGTGTTGGTCACGTTTGTGGTTCGTGACAGCGACGTGCTGCTGGCCACACGGTGGCTGAGGAAACTCCTCGGAACCTTGGTCGTCGGCCTTCTTGCGATGTGGTTGGTGTACGATCGGCGAGAAATCGGGTCACTTCGGATACCAGTCGTCGTTGCAGGGCTTGCTGTCCTGCTGTTCCTCTACCCAGAAACGAGGTACTCGATGCTGGCTACGACATTGTGTTTCGCGGGCTTGTATGTGGTATGGACCACGGGGAGGGACACGTTCGACCTTCAGGAGCGTATCATGCTGAGCGTGCTGCTCGGCTTGATGGCTTACAGGATCGTGGATTATCTTCCTCGTTTGGTGACCGGGCTTTCTGTGCAAGCCTTGCTGAACATCGACCTGCTCTACAAACCGATGCAGCGCTTGGTGCACAGCGCCATGCCTGCCAGTCCGCTCAGTTTGGCGGTGATGTGGGTGTTGAGCATCCCATTGCTCTTCGTTCAACGAGAGGATGATCGTTGGAAGGTGGATGCTCGGCCGGTGCTGACGATCACGGCGATCATGGTGTTGGCGGCGGCCCAAACGATGGTGACCGATTGGCTGCTGATTGGAACCGTGTTGGTGTCCATTGGAGCGCGGTTTTCGCCAACGTTGTCGCCGAGGTTCGAAGCATGGCTCCATTTGCGTCCGATGGACGTTGCCTTGTTTGCGTGGGTCGGCCCGACGTGGGGCTTCTATCCTGCCTTGGTGGTGGTGTTCATCGGGCGGATCATTCCCAAAGTGTCCGAAGTCCTCGCTCAGGTGCTTGAAGGAGAAGGCATGGCGTTCCATCCCATCATGAGACGTGCGGCTTATGCGCTCACCGGGATGACCTTGCTGTTCCTGGTC
>JAYOTG010000006.1:81306-89046 GCA_038150305.1 Candidatus Poseidoniales archaeon
CTGACACCGCTGGGTTTACTCGAATTCAATCCGAGCAAGGTCATCGTGACGGGCGGATTTTTTGGTGCTCGAACAGACCCCGCCGTGATTTGGATGGGGGCCATGATCGTTGGGCCACCTTTGATGGCCCTCGGGTACACGTACGGGTGCTGGGCTCAACACACGCAAGGTGAGGACACCATGTTGGTGATGGCCCTTTTCCTGCTCAGCCATGCGCTCTCCTATTGGACGGCCCTCATGTTCACGGAATATTTCGTGATGTTGTCCACGGCCGCCCTGTTTTACCTGATGGTCGTGGTCACGGCAGGCTTAGTTGAAACAGCGCGTGGCGTTGAGTCTCGTTTCATGTCGGAATCCTCCGATGCCCCATAGTCCCACAAAGCTGGCTTTCGTTGCATGAAGCATCAAATGCCCTCTGGATGAGGCATCGGCATGGACGTGATGGCTCTGCTTGGGGGAAGCATCGTGCAAGGCCTTGTTCTGGGCGTTGTGTTCGGACTGCTGTTGAAGCTCGCCACGAAGGCGGTGAAAACCTTCCTTCTGGTCTTCTTCCTCCTCGTAAAGTGGCTCGAGGCACGTCACATCGTCATCGTCGACTGGCATCGATTGACCAACGGTGTGCTCGGCTCAGAGGAATTGGTGATCAACCAAGCGACTGAACTGGTCGAGAGCCTAATCGAGATGGGCGCCTTTGGTGCGGCGCTGGTGGGCGGCTTCTACCTGGCTCATCGACTCACAAAGTGAGTCCAGCGTTCGGTTTCGGTCATCGCATCGAGGGCTGCAGGCACGCCTCTCGCTTCTGCTCGAACCCCCCTGCTTCATACGTGGTGAGCCTCGCGGCGCAGATGTAGGACGTGCGCTCGGGTCGCCCCGGAGGTTCCTCCCGCACGTGGTGAGCCCATGACGACCTTCGAGGACCTTGGCCTGTGTGACGAATTGCTCGACACCGTCGAGGACGAAGGCTACACTGAGCCAACGCCGGTTCAGGCGCAAACGATTCCAGCGGCGTTGGACGGCCGCGACGTGCTCGGCGTTGCGCAAACGGGTACGGGGAAAACCGCGGCCTTCACCTTGCCCATCCTCCATCACCTCTCGGGGGAGCGAATCAAGGGATGGCGGCCCATTCGCGCCCTCATCCTCTCGCCAACGCGCGAGTTGGCCGCTCAAATTGGGGACCGAATCAAGGTCTACGGCGGTGCGCTCGGTCTGCGTCACAAGGTCATCTTCGGCGGTGTTGGACAGCGTCCTCAGGTCGATGCCCTTCGACGCGGCGTCGACATCCTCGTCGCCACACCAGGTCGACTGCTCGACTTGGAGGAGCAAGGTCACATCGATTTCCGGGACGTGGAACACTTCGTGCTTGACGAGGCCGACCGCATGCTCGACATGGGTTTCGTGCACGACATCAAACGGGTGATTCGAATGATGCCGCACAAGCGGCAAAATTTGCTGTTTAGCGCGACCATGCCCTCCGCGGTGGATGACATCGTGGCCGAGATGCTGGACAACCCTGTGACGGTGGACGTCAGTCCCGAGGAGGTCACCACCGACCGCATTCAGCAACAGGTGTTTTTCGTGAAGAAGGCGGACAAGCGACGCCTGCTCATCCAACTCGTCCACGAAGAGGGCATCCGCCGTGCTATCGTGTTCACACGGACCAAGCACGGTGCCAACCGGCTTGCCGGACAGCTTGGAAAAGAGGACATCGACGCTGAAGCCATCCACGGCAACAAGTCGCAGACGGCGCGCACCAAGGCGTTGAAGGATTTCAAGCAAGGACGTGTGGACGTGCTCGTTGCCACCGACATCGCCAGCCGTGGCATCGACGTTGACGACATCTCGCACGTGTTCAACTACGATCTGCCCAACGAGCCCGAGGTCTACGTGCACCGCATTGGACGCACGGCGCGTGCGGGCCGAGAAGGCGTAGCGTACTCCTTCTGCGACGATTCTGAATCCGGCTATCTGGTCGGCATTCAGCGGCTCCTAGGAGAGGATATTCCCGTCATGGAGGATCATGAATTCCATTTCCCCGCAGCCGTGCCCAAACCCGGCCAAAAGCCGAGCCGAGGCAAGCCCTTCGGCGGCAAGAAAGGAGGCGGTCGTGGCGGTGGCCAGCGCCGCAATTCGTTCAGCGATCGTGGAAACGACCGTGGCCGTGGTGGAGGCGGTTACCGTGGTGGTGGCGGTGGCTACCGGGGCGGTGGCGGACAGCGCGGTGGCGGTCAAGGCGACCGACGTGGCGGCGGTTATCGAGGCGGCGGCGGTCAGCGCAGTGGCGGAGATCGTGGCGGCGGTGGCGGTTATCGAGGCGGCGGCGGTCAGCGCGGTGGCGGTCAAGGCGACCGACGTGGCGGCGGTGGCGGTTATCGAGGCGGTGGCGGACAGCGCGGCGGCGGTCGTGGCGGTGGCGGTGGCCAGAGCAGCGCAGGTCAACGCGGTGGCGGTGGTCGCAAGGGCCGCTCAAACAATTCCAAGCAGCGCCGTCAATGAGGTCCGCCGAAGCGGTCTTGAAGGGCGTCTTGCTCGCTCGGCCAAGGCGCACATGATCTAGTGGTTATGATACGAGGTTCCCAACCTCGTTACCCGAGTTCGAGTCTCGGTGTGCGCACTTGAGTCACAACACGGCCACTGCGGGCCGCGTGAAGCCGTGCGAGGCGCGGATGCTCAGATGGGCGTGGGCATTTGTGCGGTGGAAGCGAGGTAATACTCCCGCTCGCCCTTGCGGGTGATCAGCACCCACAGGATGCCCGACACCACCTGCACCATGGCGAAGGCCAGCACCAATTGACGCAGGCTCACGTCGCCGTAGGTGATGAGCAGCGCCGCCACGAGCGACGAGGTGCCGTTGGCGGTGGTCATCAGCAGGAAGTCCGTGGCGAAGACGCGGCCACGCCAGTCGTCTTCGGTGCGCTCTTGGAGCATCACGGTGGAAAGCACCCAATTTGCGCCGCTCGAGGCGTGGGCGCACAAGACGAGGATGGTGATCCACGGCGTCCACGACAGGAGGCCGACGAGGACGTAGAACAGCCCACACAAGGAGACGAGGAAACCGAGGTGGAAGGGCCAGCGCTTCCGGTCACGCAAGGTGGCTCGGGCGATGATGGGGCCGACACCGGACCCAATGCCTCGTGCCGCAAAGAGGACGCCGATGCCGGCAGCGACCTCACCCATGCCGATTTCTTCACCGACCAAGATGAGGCAAAAGACCAGCCCGCCGCCCCCGATCGACCAGAGGGCCTTGGCGGTCAGGATGCGGTAGACGGGCGGCGTGCTGAGGATGCGGCGGAAGCCGTCCGCGATTTGCGCGAGGCCCTCACGGAAGATCGAGCCCTCAGCTTCTTTGGTCTCTTGCGGAATGGTGAGCAGGCTGATGAAAAGAGCAGAGAGCGAGAAGGACACGGCGTCGATGATGAAGGCCGTGTCCGTGCCGTAGGCTGCGACCACGAAACCGCCCACCGAAGCACCCACGGCGAGGGCGATGGACCAGGTGGCGGAATTCATCGCGTTCGCGGTCATCAGCGCCTCGCCCTCGCCGACGAGGTTGGGGATCGCCGCGTTCTCGGCAGGAACGTACACCGCGTGCAGCACCATCAGCATGACCGTCATGGCGTAGTAGAGCACCACGTCTTCCGGTCCGTTGACCAACAGCAAAGCCAGGGCACACAAGGCAGAGCCGATGTTGGAGAAAATCATCAGGCCCTTGCGGCTGTATCGGTCCGCAAGCATGCCCGTGAAGGGTTGTGGGAAGGCGAGGGCGAACATCCGGAGCACCAGCACCAAACCGACCGCAAGTTCGGGCAAGCCCGAGACTTCAGCGGCGAGGACGAACAGCGCAATGGTGGTGAACCACGTTCCAGTGGTGGACAGGATGTTGGCGAAGAAGTACTTCGCAAAGGTCGGATAGGTCCGAAGGAGCTCAACGTAGCCGACTTGACGGCTGCGTTCCTCCTCCATAGCGGGTCGTCCGACGCACGACCTATGAGCGTGCGCGTTGGGTCAGGCGCTGCGGACCCAATCCCCGAAGTCGCTTTCCTCGTCCCACGAGAGGGCCCGCTCGTCGATGCGGCTCCGTTCCATCGTGGTTGTCAAGTCCTCTTCGATGTGGATGAGTTTCTCACGCTGCATCATTTCTGGTGACAGTCCGGGAAGCAACCACGCAAGCCCCATTGGCACGCGGCCGGGGTAGATGTCGTTGATGTGCTGCACCAAATTGGTGGTGCAGGTGTTCGTGATGGTGTTGTACCATTCCGGTTTCTCGGCCAAGGCATTGGTCCGGTTGAGGTACGAACGGAACAGCGCCGGTTTGCTCTCCTCGCGCAGCACGTTGCCTTCCAGAAGGTGCGTGACTGACCGCGTTCTGCACCGCGCTCGGACGCCGATGGCGTCCGCTTCCGTGGCCCAGACGTACATCAACTCGAAGTTGCGACCCAGGCCCTTCAGGGGATGGAAGCGCTCGCCCTGCTCGCGGCGGACCTCGATGGAGCAGGCCAGGCGTTGTCCGTCTTCGAACTCGAAGGACAGCAAGGTGTGCGCAATCTCGGGTCGATCGGGCTCGAAGTATTCCAGCACCAACCAGATGCGGCTAACCTGATCGATGCGAACGGTGCGTTCCACCCACCGCTCGTCGTAATCGGAGGTGGTGCGCCAGTGGAAGTCGCGAACGTTCGTCAAATGGGCCGTGTTGCCGTCGATGGCCACGCGCGTCAATTGGGCGTTGTCGTTGACCCAATTTCGCTCGTTCATCGGCTGTTCAAGTTTGAACCGGCGCACGGCGATCATCAGCCGCAACACGAAGAGGACCGCGAGCGTGGCCCCGATGGCCAACAGCACAACCACAGGATGCTCCACACCGGCCGGTTTGGCTTCTGAGGTTTAGGCGATGCGCCGATATTTCCCTCAGGCGAAGTATTCCTCGACGTTGAGGTCGGGAAGGTCCACGCCCATCTCTGAGAAGCAGGCGAACATGCGGCGGCATCCTTCGACCATTTCCTCAATCGGGGTTTCTCCCATCGATCCGACGCGGAACATCTTGCCCTTGAGGTCGTCCTGCCCGCCAATGACCTGGGTGCCGTAGTGCTCCTTCAGGCGCGTCCGCCACGCATCGTCGATCCCCTCTGGGTACAGGATGGCGGTCACGGTGTCGCTGCGCTGCCCGGCGTCAGCCAGAAGTTGGAACCCCGCGTCGGTGAACAGGCGGCGCACGCCGTCGGCCATCTTGGCGCAGCGCGCCCAGCGTGCTTCGACGCCTTCCTCACGCAACGCATCGAGGGCGGCGCTCCAGCCCATGGCGAGGTTGATCGCCGGGGTCCACGGCGTTTGGTCGTCGTCGCCTTTCTTGAACGCCGGAATCATGTCCAGGTAGTAGACCGGGTTGCTGTCGCCCTGCACGCGGATGGCCTTGGTGCGCTCGACAAAACGCTCCGAGACGGCGATGGAGGCGATGCCGGACGGCCCGGCCGTGCACTTCTGTGCGCCCATCACCACGGCTTCCGCCTTCCACGCTTCGGGATGGACGGGCAGGCCGCCGACCGACGTGATGCCGTCGAGGATGAAGGCCACGTTGTGGCGTTCGCACATCTCGGCGAGGGCCGCCGCGTCCTGCGTGATCGCCGTGCTGGTCTCGTTGTGGCAGATGGCCAAGCCCTCGTAGCAGCCCTTGGCGAGTTCCTCCTCGATTTCGTAGAGGTCGAAGGATCGGCCCCACTCGTACTGGATGTGCTTGAGGGTGCAGAAGCGGTCGGCCATGTGGGCGACGCGCTCGCCGAACTTGCCGTTGGTCGGCACCAGCACGCGGTCTCCCGGCCTGAAGCGGTTCGCCATGACCATCTCCATCGCCGCGGTCCCCGAGCCGGACACGACGATGACCTTGTAGCCGTCTTCGCCGGTCCACGATTCCGTGCCTCGCACGCCTTCGGAAGGGCTCAGGTTGAACGCGACACGCAGGCCCGAATTCAGGCCCGCCATGACGTCGCGGAATTCCGAGCCGCGCGCGGTCATGACCGGCGTGGCCATCGCCTCAAGGCAGGCTTGGTTCATGCGGACGGGGCCGGGGACGAGGAAGCAGTCGCCGTCGTGCGCCATGGTTTTGGGTGCCGCAAGCGGTTCTTGAACACATCACAGCGGCCTGTGCATCAACGGTCGTGTTCTTGAGGGCAGCCCGGCTCGGCAACCTCGTGCTGCACATCGGTTTGGCGATGGTCCAAGGGGCCCGTCACGAACACGGTGAGGCGCTCGAGGTCGCCGCAGCACAGTTGAATCAGGCGGTCGCCGTTCACCCGCTGCGCACCGCAGAGGACGTGACCGGCTCCCTCGATGCCCTGGTCCTCCCCGGTGGCGAATCGACCACCATGCGCCTCGCCACCGCTTCGGGCGGGCTGCTGGAGGCCCTGTTCATCTGGATGGAGTCGCATCCAGACCGCCCGGTGCTCGGCACCTGTGCAGGGGCGATTCTCATGGCCATGCCCGGCGAAGGGCGTGCGCCCTTCCTCGAGGTTGACGTGGAGCGGAACGGATGGGGGCGCCAGCGCCTCTCCTTCGAGGCCAACGTGGACGTCAGCCTCGATTGCCCAGCCCCCTCAACGTCCGTGGGGGGCGCCCGCTCCACCCTCGAAGGCCACACCGCCCTGCCCGTCGGCGGCCAGGACACATCCGGCGAGGCGATGCATGGCGTGTTCATCCGTGCCCCTCGCTTCACCGACGAGCCGCGCCGAGGCGAGGTCATCGCGCGCTTGGAGGGCGAGCCGGTGGGTGTGCTCGACGGCGTTCGCTTGGCGCTGACCTGCCATCCCGAACTCACGCAAGACCGGCGTTTCCATCGGTGGCTGCTCGTCGAGGCCGCAAGCGCGAAGGGTGGACGGTGAGTCGCATGGTCGTGCATCTGCCGATGGCCACAGAAATCCTCCCGCCGGAGGAGGGCGAAGCCGAGGGCTGCGTCCAGTGCCAAGCGGGCAGCAAACTCGTGCTCTTCGTGACCGGCAAATGCCACTGGGGGTGTTCCTACTGCCCGCTGTCGGAAAACCGCCGCGAGACGCCCGACATGTTCGCCAACGAGCGCCGCTGCTCGACCTGGGAGGAGGTCATCGAGGAAGGGCGCGCCATGAACGCGACCGGCACCGGCATCACCGGCGGTGATCCGATGCTGGACCTCGAGCGCTCGTTGGACGCCATCCGGGAACTCAAGGCCGCTTTTGGTCCGAGCCACCACATCCACCTCTACACCTCGATCCCCATCGACGCCGAGGTGGCCGGCCGCTTGGCCGAGGCTGGGCTGGACGAATTGCGCTTCCACCTGCTCGATTTGCGCACGACGAATTACGTGAACAGCATCACTACCGCGGCCGAAGCCGGCATCACGACCGGTGTGGAGTTGCCCTGTGAGCCGGACAAGGCCGAGGCCTTGGAGCAGGTCGTGCGCGACCTGTGCGATTTGCCGGTGGCCTTCCTGAACCTCAACGAGTTGGAGATCACCACGGGCAACCAGACCAACATGGACGTGCGCGGCTTCAACCTCGCCGGAGGCATGTCCGCAGCTGCGGAAGGCAGCGCTGAACTCGGTTATGCGCTGAAGGGCCTCGCGCACGACATCGAGGCGCATTACCACCTGAAGTTCTGCACCGCCCACTACAAAGACGCGGGGCAGCTCCGTCACCGCTTCAAGCGGCGCGCGACCGTCACCATGCGGCCTTACGAGGTGCTGTCCGAGGACGACACGCTGCTCTTCGGTGCCATCCCCTGCCC
>JAYOTG010000007.1:0-71394 GCA_038150305.1 Candidatus Poseidoniales archaeon
AGCATCGCGGAGTCACCCCAGTTGATGGAGGACACCAGGACAGAGGTGCCGTCGATGATGGCGCCCTTGTTGTGCAGCTTGTTCACGTTGTCACCTGTTGACATGATGACGGCGGCAACGTCGTGCCCTTGCGTGGCGTTCCAGTCTTCGTTGAGCAGGTCCACAACATCCTGCATGTCGTCGTCGAGATAGGCACCGTTCAGGGCCACACGGAGGCGAACGCCCCGTTCGGCAGCATCATGCATCGCGTCGAGGAGTGGATTGTCGCCCCAGCCCCAGGTCCAGTCCATCTCAAGGTACTGGAGTGAGAGCAGGGCCTCGTTCTGAGCGGCATCGAGCATGCCGACCAGGCCAAGGATGCAGTCGTCAGGGCACGTCAGCACATCGCCGCTTGCTGTCCCAGCTACGGCCTCAACTTCGCTGCCGCTGAGGGATTGCGGCGCGTCGAGGCTCCATCCAGTGGGCGTACCGGCGTTGGCAGGTCGAACGTAGACGCTCGCAGCGTCGCGGTCCATCGCCAGCAATTCACCGAGCGTGGTGGCGAGTTCCGTGCTGTTCACCAAGAGGCCCCAGTCACGGTTGCCGGAGTCACCCGGTTGCGGGGTGCTCGAGGACTTCCAGTTGCCTGAGCCGATCCAGACTTCCTCCGCATCGCGTACCGCCAACTTGGCGTGCATGAACGCGTAGGGGTCGTCGTCTTCTGCGCCGAGGAGCAGCACCTCAACGCCAGCGTCAGTGAGCGCGGCGGCCACGCCATCAATGGCGCGGAGGTCCGAGGAGCTCCACCAAGAGTCGCCGGCATCCATGACCACACGCACATCGACGCCACGGTTGGACGCACGGATGAGCGCATGCACGAGGTTGGGCTCGTGGATCTGGTACACCTGCACTTCAAGCGAGGTCTGGGCGCCGTCAATCCAGCGCACGAGGTCCAACAGGCCAGACTCAGGCGCGATGAGGGGCCGCATGTCGGTCAAGTCGGAGACCGTGCCGTCGACGCAGGGCGTGGCCGCGCCGAGGCGCGTCCAGCGGAGCTTCCAATCCTCTGCGGTATCTGTATCGGAGGTCTGACCGCAGCCGTCACCGCGCAGGTACACCAGATGGTCCAGTCCCGTGAGCGGTGGGACGACAGAAACGCCGCTCCATCCGTCCACGTTGACCGGTCCATCGCCCCACACCACGGCATCGGCGATGGCACCAATCGGAGTCAACAAACGGACGGCGCCGCCGCCGTCGTTGAGGAAGATGGCCGCGCTGAGGTGGTCGGTCATGTTGACGACCTCGCCGTCCCACAGGTCTGCGAGCCCGTTGGCGTCCGCACTGAGGGTCACCGAAGATCCGGGTTCGATGCGAAGGTCGCTGATGGTCGCTTGGAAGGCGTTGGTGGCGGAGGTCACCCGTTCGAGGATCCAACCGTCAAGCACTGCGGGCTTGGTGCCGGAGTTGCGTAATTCGAAGAATTCGACGTTCGTATCGTCCAGGCTGCCCGCGGGCATCAAGGCGGTGAAATGGAGGTCCTCTGGGCCCGCCATCTCCGTCGTGTCGGGTTCAGGTTGCCCAGGCGTGGCCCACGGGCTGAGCGTAGGCGTCAGCAAATCGATGAAACTCCGGCATTGGATGGCCGATACGTCGCCGAGGTCGGCTTGCGAAGAACTCGAGGCGTCGGGGTCGTGCAGCACGACGGTGCCGAGCACGTCCGCTTGCTCTTCCAGCAGGATGAGGCCACGCTCGTTGGGCGCGAGCACGAAGCCCGTGGCGTTCGGCGTCCACCAGGTGTCCGCTCGGACGAACCATGAGCGCCCTTCAGCATCGACAAGCCGCCAGCGGCTGGCGTTGGTGTCGGCGCTTCCAACATTCATGACCTCGACCCACGTGCCTGCAGGCGTCCCATCGGGACAACTCGGCATGACCTCCATCATCCGCAACACGTTGCCGTCCGTCCACGCCGGCCACACCGGGTTGACTTCACCAGGCGTGGGCCAAGCGCTGAGGTCCCAGCCCGGGCCAACGCCACGGTTCAGGCCGTCAGGGCCGGCTCCAGCGTGGCTGCTGTTGGCGAGGATGAGCGATTCACCCTCAGGGACCTCAAGCCAGCCGACTTCTTCCACGGCGCGTCCGTCGGGGGTCACCAAGGCCACGATGTCTTCGCTCGTCCCGTCCAAGGCAAGGTCGGCGCCGAGAGAAACGAGGGCCACCTCGCCGGGTGCCAGCGAGGTTGAGGTGGCCAGCGGAAGGTGCCCTGCCGCTATGGTGATCGAACGGCCGGGCGCCACGAAGCCCCAGCCGTCGAGGTCGACCGCTTCGTCGTCGTGGTTGATCAGCTCAATCCACGCCCCGTTGGGCCACGCCGCGTCGTCGTCGCCGGCCACGTCTGGCATCAGTTCGGAGAAGCGCAGCAGCGGGGCGTCTTCGGGGGCACTGCCGTTGGTCCCGGGCGTCGGCGTCGCTGTCGGAATCCACGGCGAGGTCGGGTCGCTGTCGCGCACCAGGCTGACGTCCATCGTGGGGGCAGTAAACCAGTGGGCGGTGTCCACAAGGGCACCCGTCGCATCGACCAACCGAAGCACGTCGGTGAAGTTCCAGAAGCGATGGTCACCGGTCATGTGGATGAGGGCCCGTGCATCGGCGTCGAGCACCGTGCCTGAACCGCTGTGGACAAGGTTGCTCGTATCCACCGTCGTGACGTTGTCAAGGCCGCCTCGGATGCTCCAACCTGCGACGTCCACGGCGGTCGCTCCGGCGTTGTGGAGTTCGACCCACTCGGTGTCGCCCACCGCGCCGCCTTCATCGCCGGCGACGGGCAAGATTTCGTCGAAGCGTACGTCAGCGGCCAATCTGGTCAGGTTCGGAATGTGGTCGGGCTCGGCTTCGAAGGGCGTGGGATAGGCCGCCAGTCCCCACGAGGTGTTGAGGACCTGTTGCAGGCCGAATCCTGGTTCTGCTCCGGTCCACTCCAGGCGCTGGGCGATGGTTTCGTTGGGCCAGAGCAGGTCGAGCTGCTCCACCGCGTTGTTGAGCATCGAGGTGCCGTTCATGGCGACGATGGCCCGCGTGCCGGCCGGCAACACCGTCGTCGTGCTTCCGTCCGCGAGGTAGGTGCTGTCACCGTCCACGCGAACCGAGTTGAGGGCGGCGTCGACGATGGTCCAGTCCGTCAAATCCACGCTTGACGTGCCTGGGTTGAGAATCTCGACCCACTCGCCGCCGGGCCACGTCGCGTTGTCGGCGCTGGGCCAAGGGTTCGGCATCACTTCGGTGATGTGGAAGGGGCCGGGGATGATCTCCAGCGTCGGAGTCTGGTTGTTGGCCTGGCCCGGTGTGGGAGCGTTGGTCGGCACGTAATCGTTGGTCGGTGTGGCCGCGTCACGTTCGTAACTGGTGCCGGAAGAAGATCCCGTCCACGTGGCAAGGTGCTGGGAGAAGCCCTGCGTGTTGCGCAAATCGAGGCTGCGCGAGCCAGAATTGGCGAGGTAGAAGTCGGCTGCGCCGTTGCGCGCGACCACGAGGTAATCGCCTGGCGCCATGGTGTAGGAGGCGCTGTCCGCCGCGTCGTAATCAACGATGCTCGCGGAGTCGAGGGTGAGCGTTTTGCCGCCCTCGTTGACCAAGGCCCAGTTGCGGACGTCGACGGAGGTGGACCCTTCGTTGACCAATTCGATCCACTCCCCGCCGGGGTAGGTGGCGTTGTCGTAGCCGGCGGGATTGGGAATCAGTTCGTTGATGCAGATCGGTCCAGCGCACACGTTGCTTCGGGCATCGGTTGCAGAGGCGGTCGTGAGCGCCAATCCACCGGTGCTCAGGAGGAGCAAAAGCACGAGTCCGGTCGCGAGCGAACGCTGGGCCATGGCTTGCAGGTATGCGCTTGGACCATATCCCTTCCTCTGAGTCAGATGAAACCGAATGAATCGAAGCGTTGTGAGAAGGTGTAGATCATGATTGGGACGAGGATGATGCCCATCGCGTGGCTTCGACGAATCCCGATCCTCGGCGGCAGCAGTCCGATGAAGGTCCCCACGATGAGGACGCCAATGCCGATCCAACCGGTGGAAAACCAGACCAAAGCGGTCACGAAGACGATGACGCCGAGCACCATGTGACCCAGGGGAATGGTGGCGTGAAGCCTGAGCACGGCTTTGCCCACGTGGCGCATCATCGGCACCGCAACGAGCCCAGCCGCGACAGTGATGGTCAGCAAGCGTATGAAGTCGGAAGTGGGCTCGACGGCGCTCCATGTTTCCACGGGATACATCATTTTCAGCGCCAAGGTCGCACCGGACCTCGAGCGGCCGATGATGTACAGGAAACCGAGCACCATCACGGTCACGGCGGTGTTGACCGCGGACAGGATGGCGATGATCTCCAAGTCTTGACGGGTTTGTGGCCCTTCGCCGTCGCCTTCGGCCTCCTCCAACGCGATAGCGAGCAATTCGTCGTCGCTCATGTCGATGAGTTTCCGCGTCTCCCAATCCATGCCAGGGCCGGTGCCGCCTTTGAGCCGGGCCGACACGTTCCGTCCACCCATCACCAACACGGTCGCCTGGCTTGCCGTCATGCCGGGTAGCACGCCCATGCAGGCGCCGGCGACGCTGGACCAGAAACAGGGCGAAATCAGCGGCTTGGCGTCCGGGAGCGTCCAATTTTCACGCTGCGGTGGCAGGTGTGACGTGGTCGTGTAGATGTCGAGCAGGTTGGCGATGCCAAACAATCCGGCCAAGCTTGGCAAGAGGAGCGAAGCATCGGGCATACCCACAGGCGAGGTCGCGGGCAATTCGAAGACCGCCCAGCCGTACATGCCGGCGAGCAGGAAGAAGGCGGTGGCGGTCAGGAAGCCGGCGATGCGGCTGCTCTCGCCAAGGTAGCCACGGGTCATACGCTGAATCTGGTCGGGCCAGTCGAGCCGCGTGGTTTCCGTGGCCAGCAGCAGCAGCGAAATCGTCAGCAGCACGAAGGGTAGGATGGAGCGTAGGCCGTCGTAGAGCCCGAGTTCTGGACCAAAGGCGACGCGAGCCACGATGATGAGCGGCAGCGAGAGCAGCATGCCGAGCTGCGAGCCTCGCGCAGACCACGCCACGCCACGGGTGGCGTGCCCGGTCAGGAGCATGCGGTGGCCGGGCAAAAGGGACAGCGCAGTGTCACCGTCCGGCGCCCCGATCAAGGCCGAGGGAATGTAGTTCAGGAAGGTGTGGACCGTTCCGGTCGAGACGATGATGGCCGCCACGGCGTAGAGGGGAATGCCCAGTTCGAGCAAAGCGGGTGAGAGCGCCAGCAAAATCAGCGCCACGTTGTTCACGTGGAAACCGGGAATGAGGCCGGTGAGCGTACCGAGCAGGATGCCGATGATGAGGGCCGCAAGCGACCACGACAAGGTGCTCAGGTACAACTCGAGCATGCTCAAGCCTCCGTGAGTTCCTGACGGTCGTCAACGCCGTCGTCGTTGCTGTCCTCGTTGTCAGGACTCGTGCCGAGCACGGTCTCAAGGCCGTCTGCAAGCCCGTCCCCATCGCGATCGCTGACGTCGGCCGCCGTGAGCGCATAGGTCATGGAGAGGCCGTTTTCCGAGGGAATTTGGGACCAACGTCCGATGAAGCGGAGCGTGGTGTTGGCGTGGAATTCGTCAAGGGCGATGCTCGAGGCCAGCGGCTCGAGGGCAATGGAACGGTCGCCTCCGGCTTCGTGCAAGCGGTAGCCGCCGCTGTCGTCCGGCGTCAGGATGCCGCTGAGGGCCACCTGCATGTCTCGGCTGTAGCTCCACTGTTGTGCGCCATCGTCCCACAGCAACTGGACGGGGTCTGGCGCGTCACCGTCAAGGGTCATCTCGTGCACCATCAGGCGTGCTCGCATGGCCGCGCCGTCCCACGCCACGCTAACGTTCGCGACGATGGCTTGGCCGGCTTCGATCCAATCCGAACGCGGTCCGGGCACGGTCGCGCTGACGGTGCGCCACCCGGGGCGGTAGGACGCAGAATCCGCAAGTGAGGTGCTTGAATCCTCCACGCCGGGAGCGATGGCGTAGCGGGCGTAAATGCGGACCGTGAAACGTTCCCCGCTTTCGATGAGGTCGTTTGGAGCCACTTCGAGCATCCCAAGGAGGTCGGCCATCTGGGTGGGGACGATCAGGTCGAGGTCGTCCGACGTGCTGGCGTCGAGGCACCATGCTCCCTTGGAGGTGGACCAGACCAAGCGACCGGCGGCGGTCGTGGTCGTGTTGACCAAGGCCGTCGCTGCTTCTTCGTCCCCTTCTCCTGGAATGAAGCAGACCTTGACGCCGTCGTGGGTGAGGTACAGGTCGCCGTCCTCTTGGATGAGGTCACCCGAGAGGCGCACAATGGACCCACTGCGGTAGGACCAGGAGCCGGGATCGTCCCAATCGAGGGTATCCACCGCCGGGGTGTGGCTCTCGTCCACGCGGACTTCGGGTCCGGTCACGTGGAAGGCCCACACCAGGTCCGAAGCGTCGTACTGCAGGAGGCCGTCCACCTGAATGCGCGCGCCGTTCTCAATCCAGCGGCCGGGAGCCGAGGTGATGATGAGTTTCATGTGATGTTCTGCGTTGCTGTAGGTCGGGTGGTCGTTGAGCATGGCCGACGTCCAACTGGCGTCCGGCGGCACCGCTTCACCGATGTATCCCGTCAGGCGCAGAACGCGGTCGCTGTGGTTGCTCGGGTCGGCAGCGACTTCGGCCAGCGAGGTCATCACCACCTCCGGCAGATCAGCCTGGTTCCAACTCACGGCCCCGGAGCCGAGGGCCTGCATGTAGATCCGGCCGTCCCACTCAATCACGTCGCCCGTGGCAGTGACCTTGGTTCCGATGGGCGGCAGGTCGGTGGCGCGGTACCAGCGCAGCTCGACGACGCCGGTGTCGTCCTCGATGATAATGTCCACCCGGTTTTCGCCCGTCCCGTACGGGTCCTTCATCCACGTCGTTAGGGTGCCTTCGACACGAACGACTTCGTTGGTGTGCTCAATCAGGTTGCCGATCTCAACAACATCAGGTTCCCGCATGACGGCATAGGCGTTCATGCCAGCCACGAGCAAAATCGCGACGCCGAACATCGCCCACAATCGCTGCCCCATCACGAGGTCGGGGGTCGGGCTGGGTTCCACCATGGTCACCGCTTGAGCGGACGGCGGAAGAGCGTTCCTCCCGTCTCCATCCTTCGAAGGTGAGGGGTTGATGAAGACTGGCGCGTCCCAACACACGATGACGGGGCCTCCCGACCGGGTCATCCGAGACGAAGTGCACCGGGACGTCTTGGTACCGGCGGCTCATGCGTCCATTTTGGACACCCGCGAATTCCAGCGCCTGCGCTACGTGAAGCAACTCGCGACCTGCGAGTTCGTGTTCCCGAGCGCCACCCACAACCGCTTCGCGCACTCGCTTGGCGCCTACCACCTGGCAGGCCGCCTCCTCGGCGCACTTGAGGAAGCACATCCTGGGCGCATTGACCCACAGGACGGAGAATTGGTGCAATTGGCGGCCTTGCTCCATGACGTGGGCCACCCACCCTTCTCGCACCTGCTCGAAACCCCGGAGGTCTTCGCCACCTTCCGCCACCACGAATCGTGGGGCAGGGAGATGCTCACTTCGGAAACGACAGAGGTTGGGGCTGCGGTCCGCAACGTCCTCGGGACCGCTCGATTCGAGCGGTTGTTGGCCCTGCTCGACGGCGCTCAGGAGCACGACGGCGTCCCCATTCCCAAGGTGCTCAAAGAAATCGTGTCCAGTCAGTTGGACGTCGATCGCATGGACTACCTCGTGCGCGATCAAGCGAACACGGGGGCCCAAATCGGCGGTTTTGACATCGACCGCGTGATGCGCGCCCTGCGCATTGCGCCCGAGGGCGGGCTTCACGTCAAGCGATGGGGCTTGCCCGCCATCGAAGCCTACCTTGTGACGCGATACCACATGTACCTCCAGGTGTATTTCCACAAGGTCAACATGCTCACGCAGACCTATTTGGTGCGGATGCTGTCAAGGGCGCGAAGCCTTGCTCAGGAGGGCAACTTGGCCCTTTCACCTGCGCTGACGTCGATGTTGCTGGACGAGGCACTCGATGCCTCGACCTACGCTTCGCTGCACGATGCGCACGTCCTGGTCGAATTGCCCGCGTGGGCCGATCATGCCGATTCCGCGCTTTCTGCGGACGCCACACGGCTGCTTTCTCGTCGTGATTACCACAAGTCCCTACGCATCAGGGACCTGACGGGAGAAAACGTCGAGACGGTCCAGGAAGACCTTGCAGCCCTCCTGATTGAAGCAGGGGGGAGCCCCGACCACGACCTCATCGTGGCTGCGGTGCGCAAGCGGGGATACCTGCCCTACATGCAGGGGATTTTGCTTGAAGACGGTCGCGACGTGGCCGAGCATTCACCGATCGTTCGTGCGCTCAGCGAAGCGGCCGACCGCGTGCTTGTCTTCGTCCCGGAAAGCGTTCGTGACGCGGCTGAGGCGCTGGTGCGTGAACGCGTCAAACCGGAACAGGCCTCGCTGGACCGCTTCATGTGAGCGGCAACCTCATGGTTCTGAGCCATCAGGAAGGAATGGACCCGTAGCTCAGACGGGTAGAGCACCCGGCTCATAACCGGGAGGTCAGGGGTTCGATGCCCTTCGGGTCCATTTCCTCGCAGTAAGACGACATGGTTATGAGGGTCCGGATGGACGGGGAGGTGTAGGTGTCCGCATGAAGTCATTCCGTCGTGTCGCGTTCCTCGTTGGCCTGTACCTTTGCTCCGTGCTCATCGTGGCCGTCCCGGCTCAAGCACAGATCCCTGCTGCGGCCGTTTCCATGAATTGTTCTCCCGGTGAAGTTCGCGTTGAAGTGAAGCCTGGATCCTCTTACTCCGGTTACACCACCTGTACGGTGACCAACCCCACGACCTACATCGAGAAAGTGAACATTCAGGTCACCTCCGACGGCCTTGCCGTCGCCCACGCCGGTGACGTCTACGTTGGCGCCGGCCAAGACGTCGACTTCCAGGTCGTCGTTCGCGCCGACCCGTACATGGCGATGCAGAGCCGCCAGTTGTCCGTGACCGGAACGGTCACCGAAATCAACAGCGTTCCTCCTGTGAACGTGGCCAGCTCCCAAACCAACGTGATGGTCAACATCATGCAGTTCTCGCTGGTTCAGGTTGAGGCCGTCGAGCCGTTCGTCCAGCTCATGCCGAAGACCGACAAGCCATTCGAGTTCAAGGTCACCAACCTTGGCAACCAGATTGACTTCATGCGCATCGGCATCACCGATGACTCCCGTGAGAAGTTGGAGGAAGACGGCTTCACCATCAACCTCCCTGCCGTCAAGACCCAGATCGAGAACAACCCCGCCGGCCAGAAGGTCCGCGTCCTCGTCCGCACCCCCAAGGACTGGGGCTGGACCGACCAGTACTACACCATGAACTTCTACGCCGAGTCGGAATTCTCCTGCAAGAACGGCGGTTGCGAGCGCGAGTCTCAGATGATCACCATCTACGTGCGCGGTGTGTATCTCCCAGGCTTCGAGGTCGTCCCGACCCTCTCCATGGTCGCCCTGGCTGCAGCCATGGCAGGCAGGAGCCTGATCCGGACCGAAGAAGAGGAAGGCGTCCCCGTTCTGAGGGAAGCCGCCCCGGGTCTCTGACGCACGTGCAGCAACCGCGTCCCCGTGACGCACGTTTGCCGTCGCCTTCATATGCCCATGAGCGTGAGGTAATGACCGAGGTCATCCCATGAGTGGACTGCTTGACAAAGCCAATACCGCCGCCCAAGCCGCCAGCGAAGAAGAGGCAGCGGCACCCGCTACTCCCGCGCCGGTGAAGGCTGAAGCGCCTGCACCGACTCCTGTTGCTGCAAAGGCCGCTGTTGCGGGATCGGACGAAGGGCTCCCTCTCCCGGCCATCCTTTCCTCGGTCGGTGGCATCGGCCTTTTTGTCGGTCTTCTCCTCAGCCTGCAAGGCGGCTTCATTCCCTTCTTCATCACCGGCGCCGTGCTCCTCGTCGCCGTTGGCGCCATCGTCTTGGCCGACCAAGTTCAGGGCAAGGACCTCAACGTCGTGAAGACCGGCGGGGCGGTCTTCCTCGCGGTGATCATCGCCATCGTCCCGTACACCGCCGGTGTTGTGGCGCCTGACGGCGAGACCCTCGTGATTTCCGAAGTCTCGCTCGACGAGGCCAACGACCGGTTGGAGTTCAAGGTCCGCGGAAGTTTCGACGCCACCACGGTCACGATTTCCACCTCGCCGGAATGCGACGGCACGGTTGGTGACACGCCTGAGGTCGTGTGGGAAGACACCCTTCAGTTGGATCGCGACTTCGTTCGCGTCCAGCCCATGCTTTCTGACTTCTACTGCGGGAACGCCTACGACGAGGTCAACAACGTCATCCGGACCTACACCGTGTTGGCCACCGACGGTGGTGAACTCTCGATGACTTTCGACCTTGATTCCAGCGAGATGACCCGGACGCCGCTTGAGAGCGGCGTGCGCATCGCGCCGGTGTTTGACACCTCTACTGGAACCTCCCAAGAGCCCAGCAAGACCACCTTCGAGGGCATCACCATCGAAGTCATGGCCGGATTGTTGCCCGACAGCCACCAGCACCTCGACGGCGCGGACCATTCCACCTCGGGTGACTTGCGCACCGTGCAGGGCGATTACACCATCACGGTGAACGTCAAGAAGGGCAGCTCCACGGTCTGGACGCATCCTCTGATCACGGTGGACGGACTTGATGCCACCTGGTCCTCCAGCGTCAGCGGGGCCCGAAGCGGTGACATGAACGGATGGCTCGCGCTGAGCGGCAACACCGAGGAAAACTTCCGTGAATACGTGTCGAAGTCCGCACTCGACTATGAGAACGGGAAGTATACATTCGAGGTGGTGCTTGACGTGGGTACCAGCAGCGGTACGACGGTCATCACCCACGACGACGTGTGCTGGGACCTCGACTTTGAAGACGGAGACGAGTACAACTCCAACTGGGACGCAGCGACCTGCTGAAACGGGTCACACGTCGTCCCACGGGGCCATATCGCTGGCCTCACCGTCTGATTCGGTTCCTTCTTCCTCGACGTCTGCCTCAGCATCGCCGCCGGAGACCGCTTCCTCAATGTCCGCTTCAGCCCCTTCATCGCTGATGGCCTCGTGGCTTTCCTCGGGTGATGCGACCTCTTCGAGGTAGGTCTTCTCACCCTCGACGTTCTCGTCCTCATCGTCCTCGTCGGTGCGCGCGGCGGCCACACGGGCGATACCCGCCACGCCGAGCAGGAACACGAACAGGGCGATGACAATCGTCACCATGGGGGTCTCTTCGACTTCTTCGGCGTAGGTCCAGGACACTTCAGCACCGGTCACGCCCGTGTCGCTGGTGACCAGGTCTTCGACCGCTTCGAGTGGCGTACCGCTGAGGTCGATGATGCCGCACGAAAGGACGTGTGCACCGTCGCTGCCCATCCGCCACGTGAGCGGGATGTCCATCTCACTGCCCGCGGCCAGACCACCATAGGTGGAGAGTTGGATGTAACTCGGCGAGGTGTCTGCTGCTTCTCCGTTCACGGTGCACTCCAGCACCGGAGAGGCTGCATCCGCAGCGCCACTGTTGCGGACGGTCAGCATCACGCCGAGACTCTCGTTGACCGTGGCGGTGCGCTCTTGGACCTCGATGGCCACGACCTCGATCATCGGCAGTTCGAGGTTGACCACGCTGGTGGGGGCCCATTCGGCAGGAACGGTGGTGGTGAAGGTGCCCCAACCGGTGGTGGCGGTGACGGTCATCGTGCCGTCTTCCTTGCCATAGACGCCGTCCCCGGTGAGCCACTCCACGATCCGGGTCATCTCGCTTGAACCGAGGTCGACACCCACCTCGTCGCCCATGGTTTCGGCAAAGGCGTTGGGCGATTTCATGCCCTTGTAGCCGAGGTCACTGCCGCTGACCAAGGCTCCGGGCATGTTGGTGGTGACCGTCCTGCCGCTCAGCCGTCGAATCCATGCGTCGGTCCAACCGCCGGTGCCGGTGCTGTCTTCGTAGACCAAGGTTGCATCGTCCACCGCGACGACGTCCTCGTCGGTACGGCTTCCAAGGATGATCGAGCTCCGGATGCTGAGGGAGGATCCATCTTCCGCGATGATCGGGGCGCTGCCCTCCATCGTTGAACGGTCGATGTTGCAGGTGCCTGCGCAACGCAGGTCGGCACCACGCACCATCGAGTCTTCGATGAGCAGGGTGCCTTGCACGTCGATGCTGAAGGCGGCATCGCCCCATGTCAGCACGAGATCGGTTCCTTCGAGGTTCCAAGCCTCATGACGAAGCATGTTGGCCGAGGCATCGACCACTTCCACGACCTTCGGTCCGAAGGGGAAGGGATGGTTGTGGGTCACATCAAGGGTCAGGGTGTCCATGCCGTCACCGAGGTCGACCTGGAGGCTGACTTCATCCCCGCTTGGGTCGGTCACGCTCTCACCGGTTGATGCGGTGACGGTCAACGACTCGCTTCCGTTCAAAGTGGAGGACATCATCAATCGAACCGTCGCTGTCCCGCTCAGGCCAGCCACGGGGAGATCAACGGTCGAAGCACCACCGGAGAAGGCCATGTAGGCCTCGATCTCCGAACCGGTCAGGTTGGCGTGCTTGAGGTTCAGCGTCGCGCCTTCGTCCACGCGAACCATGGCGTCCTCGCCAAGGGAAAGGTTGGCTTCCACCGTGAAGGTCGCTCCGTTGGTGACGGTGAAGCCGTCGTCGTAGGTGGTGTCCTCGGTCAGCGTTTGTGTGGTGTCGATGACGTCTGCGTCACGAGCATCGACAGCAGCAGCCAGTGGGGCGCCCAAAAGGAGGGCCAGAAGGAGAAACGCGGTCAGCGTGCGGGACATGCTTTGCCGTGCATCGTGAGGAACATCAAGTTCCCGCCGACCCGTTCAGTACGGGACGTCCTTCCAACCGATGGCGTACCCGAGCATGTTGAACGACCGATGGAGGACGGGTGTGGCCACGAGCAACACGAGCATTGGGCCCAGCAGGTCCGCCTCACCGTGCAGCCCTGGCAGCAGCAGCCAACCCAACACGAAGACCATCATGGCAAAGGGAAGCGTGTCGAGAAGTGGGGCTTTGGACGACACATCGCCTTCGCGCTTCAGGCCCCGACGCCGCTTGAAGAAGGAGCCCGTCATGTCGCCAAGGAGCGAAAAGAAGCCGAGCAAACTTCCAACGATGAAGGCCCAAAGACCTCGCGAGACGTCCATGTCGTGGTCGAGAAGTGGGTCAACGAAGATGCCACACGCCTCGCCGGCGTTCACGGCGCTCGCCATCAGCACCATGAGCAGCCCAGAGGTCAGGCTGCCGCCGACGAGTCCGTTCCAGGTCTTTCCGTCACCAAGCAGGCGGTTCCCGTCCCATGCGGAGCGCCCTCCGTCGATCGGCCACGGACCGTAGCCCGTCTTTGGCAGCCACTTGCCCCACATCATGGCGAAGGTGTTGACCAGAAAGCCAGGGAGGAAAATCCACAGCACGAGGAGGCTCATGCCCGCCAATCCGAGGCTTTCTTCGCACGTTCCCCAAAGGGCCTCACCCATGGCTCCACATCACGGCTTGGCCCATGAACCTGCCCGCGGCCAGCGTTGGGCTTATGGTCCGCAGGTCACGACATCACCGCATGGAAAAGCGTCGCGTTCTCTTGGTCGGCTCCGGTGGACGTGAGCATGCGCTGGCCATGGCCTTGACGCGTGACGAGCGGGTTGAGCTCCACACCGCTCCCGGTAACCCGGGAACGGCACGCCTCGGCACGAATCATCCGGTGGGCGCTGCTGACGTCGAGGCTCTCCTCGCGCTGGCGGAGGAACTCGACGTGCATCTCGTGGTGGTCGGTCCAGAAGCGCCTTTGTGCGACGGCCTAGCGGACGCGCTCGGGGATCGAGCGTGCTTCGGTCCTGTGGCTGCGCACGCGGCGCTTGAAGGCTCCAAATCCTTCGCCAAAGAAGCCATGGAGGCCGCAGGTGTGCCGACGGCTGAGCACGTCATCGTCCGCAGGGCAGGAGCCCTCGGCGAGGCCCTCGACCGCTTTTCTGGTGCGCCGTGGGTCATCAAGCAAGACGGGCTTGCCGGAGGCAAAGGGGTGCTCGTCACCGAGGATCGAGGCCAAGCGGAGGCCTTCGCCCTCAGTGCCATTTCCACCGCGGGTTCCGTGGTCATCGAGGCCTTCCTCCCCGGTGAAGAAGCCAGCATGCTGGTGCTCATGGATGCCTCCGGATACCGCTGCTTGCCCGCGAGCCAAGACCACAAGCGCGTGGGTGAGGGCGATGCCGGTCCAAACACGGGCGGCATGGGCGCGTACTGCCCAGCGCCTGTCGTGACCTCCGAGGTTCAGGCCAAAGTGGAATCGCAAATCGTCGGGCCGATGCATGCCCACCTCACCGCGCAAGAGGCGCCGTACCGCGGCGTGCTTTACGTCGGCCTGATGATCGACCAGAAAGGCGACCCCTACGTGGTGGAGTTCAACGTTCGTTTTGGTGACCCTGAATGCCAGGTGACCATGCCGCTGCTCGGAGATCACGCGCTGGATTGGTTCATGGCCGTTGCGAACGACGACCTTGCCAGCGTGACCCATGTCCTCGAAGAGAGCGCGCTGCTGACGGTGGTTCTCGCGAGCGAGGGCTACCCGTCAAGCGCGGTGACCGGACGCAGCATCGAAGGACTGGACGTGTCTGAAGCCATCCAGTCCGGACACGGCCGAGCATGGGTCAACATGGCCGGCGTGAAATTGGACGCAGATGGCACGCCCATCTCGAGCGGTGGGCGGGTGCTCAGCGTGACCGGCATGAGCGACAGCCTTCAAGAGGCGGCCAACTTGGCCTACGCACGCCTTTCAGGCCTCGCGCTGGAGGGCGCCCATCACCGCCGTGACATCGGCGCGCGAGCGGGTGTTCAGCATCCGGAGTTGAATTGAACACTCGCTCGGGTGACTGCGGCCCCGTATCGGGCCGAACCGGTTATAACGACACCATAGGTCGCGAAGTTGCTTCAGCCATGCTGTTGCACGTAGAGAGGGATACCCCATGACCACCACGAACGAGACGACCGTGTCGTCAAAGACGTCGCTCGGCCTGCTTCTTGCGCCGATTGCCGTCCTTTTGGCGATGCTTACCGACCAAATCGGAGGCTTCGGCCTCGGATTCGAGAACGACCTGTACCCGCTGCTCTTTGTGGCCGCGGGTGCGATGCTTGGCCGCGTGCCGAGCCTCCTCGCCGAGCGCGAGGTCCTTCCTGCGTCGACGTCCACCCTCTCTCTCGGGACGATCCTCGCAGGCGCGGCCCTCGGCTTCCTTGCCGTTCCCGCCGTTGGCGGCAGCGCCTTCGTTGGCATGCTGTTCGCCATCAACCTCATCGGCACCCACGTGCTGGTCAGCGGTGAGCGCTCGGAATGGGCGACCATCCTCACCTTCTCCAGCGTGGGTCTGCTGCTTGGCATGGTCGCTGCTGCGACGGCCGGTGACAGCGGGCTCGTGACGAAGGAGTACACCTTCGAAGGCCAAACTGCGCCGACCCTGAACGAATACCGCGAAGCCATCGCCTTTGTGTTCTTCAACGTCTGGATCATGTTCAGCGTTCTTGGCGCACTGGTTGCTGTCCTCGCCCGTGGCACGATCGACGAGCCCGGCAAGGGTTGGTTCGGACACCTGTCGGAATTCGACGGACCTTGGGACCGCAGCAGCCTGCCCCTTCAGGTTGGACTGCTGACGTGGTTCATCGCTCACGCCTTGACCATGGTCCAGTTCCACCAGGTGGAGCTCCACGACCGACTGGCTTTGACCGGCGTTGAAGGCTACATGGGCCACTTTTCCGTTTGGGCCGCGGTCCTGACCGGGTTCGTCGCCCTTGCGGTGGCCAGCATGGCCGCCGAGCGATGGTACACCCGTGCCATGACCCTCGGTTCGATGTGGGTCTACTACCTCGTCGCCGCCGCCTATGAAATGGGCATGTGGGGCGACGTCGAAAACGAGAGCTCCATGGCTCCTGTGGTGTGGTTTGGTGTGACCTTCTTCATCGGACTGGCCATCTATTCCATCTCCACGAACAAGTCGTGGGGCGGGTGGAGCAACCGATCTGAGGACGCGCAAAGCGGCGCCCGCGCCTTCTGGTCCGCCCACTGGTCGCAGGTCATGATCGCCTCGGCGTTCATCATGGCCTTCGTGGTCCGCAGCCAATGGTACGTCATCCCCGCCATGAACGGCTACGGCACCGGCGATTGGGACCTCACCGGAGGTTCAGACCCGTGGTACATGAAGCGCGTCGTGGACTACATCATAATGCAGAACGCGCACCTCGTCTTTGACGCGGACCGCTTCTATCCGCTGGGCGGCATCAACCCGCGTCCGCCCTTGTTCGTGTGGTCCATCGCTCTGCTCGCCATGGTGTTGGAGCCCTTCCTCGCCACCCCCCAGGACGCCGTCTGGTGGGCGATGGTCTCCATCCCCGCCATCTTTGGCGCGCTGACGGTCTTCCCTGTGGCGGCCATCGCACGCGACCACGTCAGCAAGCCGGCTGCGGTCATCGCGGCATGGCTCATCGCCATGATGCCCGGTCACATCTCTCGCTCGACGTGGGCCAACGCGGACCACGACGCCTTTGTGATGTTCTTCATGGCGCTCGGCTTCATGTGGTTCCTTCGAGCCATGGCCGCGGGCGGTGACGAACGCCTCACGCGGACCACGGACGCCCGCCCCTCCACCGTGCTTCGTGCCTTTGGAGACGTGGCGATGCACCGACGCTTCGCCGTGGTCAACGCGGCACTGGCCGGTGTCGCCTTCGGCGTGGTTGCCCTCGGATGGAAGGGTTTCGTGGTTGCGCCGTCGATCCTCTTCGTGGGGTATGTCTACATCGTCGCGACCAACATGTTCCGTAACAAGGACAGCACCACGCTCAACATGCTGATGCTGACCATGCTGGGAACGACGTTGCTTCTGGCCATGCCGTTCTATGCGTATCCAGGCATGGACTTGGTCTTCAGCGGCACGGGCCTGCAGCCCTTGCTGTTCGTGCTCGGCTTCACCATGGCCATCGCTTACGTGACGACCGGATTCCGTGACAAACCTTGGTTGCTCGTTCTTGGCTCCCTCACCGGCGCAGCCGTGGCCTTCGTGGCCATCATTTGGCTGCTCCAATTCTTTGAGCAATCCAACGCGTTCAACGTCTTGTTCACCGGTGCAGGCTACTTCACCAAGACCAAGATTTTCGGCACGGTTGCAGAAGCAAACGCGCCTGACCGGGGGATGCTCTTCGCGTCCTTCGGCCCGATCGTCTTCATCCTCGCGCTCAGCATGGGCATCATCGCCCTGTGGCGAGGCACCCGGCAACGCCGCCACGAGCACGTTTTCATGGCCACGTGGATCCTTCTGGCCATCTTCATGTCGTGGACCGCTGCCCGTTTCATCTTCAACGCCACACCGGCCATGGCCGTGCTCGGCGCTTGGGGTGCAGTGGGCCTTTGGAGCTGGTCTGGCACCAAGGAAATGACGCGCAAGATGCGTCGTATGGGCGTCCGAACCCCGGCCGACCGCATCGCCTCCGCCCGCAAGGCCGTTTGGCGCACGCCACAATTCAGCGCGATCATGCTCGTCATGATCATGCTCGGTGGCCAGCACATGACCTACGGACTCGACGCCGGCATCCCCGGTACGTCTCCCGCTGAGGACGACATCGACGAGACGCTCTACAACGTCGTCCCCGACGTGCTCCGTTGGGACGTGGCTGGTTTCTCCTTCCTGAACCCCACCGCCTACGACGACGGCGGCATGCGCTACCTCGGTGCCTTTGGCAGCAGTTTCAACCAGCAAGGATGGAACGATGCGTACGCCTGGCTTGCGGCTCAGGACGTTGACGAGTCGTACTCCGAAAAGCCGGCCTTCGTCTCATGGTGGGACTACGGCTTCCAAGCCCTCACGTCGGGTGACCACCCCTCCGTCTCGGACAACTTCCAGTCGGGCATTCCGGCCACTGGGAACATGCTGCTGGCCCGCGGCGAAGCCGATTTGGCCGCCATGTGGTTCTGGCAACTTGGTGAAGGTGACCGCACGTACGCGGCCGGCCATGGCTACGACTCCACCTTTACCCCGCCATTTGATGCGGTGCTGAAGGACCACCTCAGCGACGCCCAATACGCAGCACTGATTGACATCAACGACGGCACAGAATACCGCGACGAGACTCGAGTCATCGACGGTCAGGAGCGAGAATTGAGCCTTCCCGTTGAGGTCTTGGACGCCGCGTTCCGCGTGACGCAGACCAACCGGGACACCATCATGACCGAAGGTCATAAGCTCAACGACGACGGCACCACCAGCGACGACGTGCGCTGGCGCCTTTGGAAGGACGGCGAGATCCTCGCCTGTGCCGAGAGCCTCGCCAGTTCGTGTGACGGTACGGATTTCCTGACGCAGGAAGACGCGAACCGCACGTTCAACAACAACGTTCGATTGACCTCGGACACCACGTTCGAAGTGACCCACTACGTGTTCGGAAACTACTGGTACACCGCTGACCTCGCTGAAGAGTTCAACTCGGTCTCGACGCACATTCACCGTTCGAACGCTCGTCTCGCCATGACCGTCCAACTCTTGGTCAACGGACTCACCGAAGCCCAGGTCATGGACCTCTACACCGACATCATCGGTTTGGAAGGCGCCTATTCGGTGCAGGACTACCATGGTGCTCCTGGAGAAATGGTCGACCGTGACCACGAAATCCGCTACTTCGCCGTCGACAACCGCCTGTACCCACGCGCCGGCCGTTACACGGCCGACGCCCAATACAACGCAGGACAACCCATGGGCATCTTCGCCGCTCCGACCATCCTGTCAGGTCAGGACCCGACCACCTTCATGACGGAGGTGTACGAGACCCAGCGCGGTGCCTTCACCGATGAAATGACGCGTGAAGAGGTCGACGAAGCCATCCGGCAAGACGTGCTCAATCAGCAGGCCGGTGCAGAGATTGATCCTGTGCAGATCATCGACGTCCGGGCCGACCACACGGCTCAATTCTTCGACACCATGGTGGCGCGAACCTACGTCGGCTACGGTGCGTCCACGCTCGGCGTGGACAGCGACGGCTCCAATCCGCAGCCTGCGCAGCACTTCGGCCAGAGCGGCTCGCCCGGGACCTTCATGGCGCAAGCCCTGCCGCTCCCTGGCGCGATGATGAACCACTTCGTCCTCGCGAATTACAACGATGACGACAACGCCGAGAACGGCTACGGACAAGCCAACTCCATGGTCAAGATCCTCAAGTTCTACCCCGGTGCTGAAATGACCGGTCAGGTGACCTTTGCCGACGACGGACAGCCCCTTGAGAACGTGCGTCTCCTCGTCGAGCGCGACGCCTTCTCTGGCGAATCCGGCGAAGACCTCGACGCAGACACCTATTGGATCCCCATCGGCTTCGTGGACACCGACGAAGAAGGACGCTACTCCTTCCTTGCTCCAGCGGGCCACATCCGCGTGAGCGCCTTCATCGGCGAGTACGACCCCTCATCCGCCCGCAACGCGATTCAAGACGGCTCTTTCACCGAGAACCTCGGTGACGTCCTGACCGAATACAACGAGGACCGCACCATCAACGAAATCACCGCCGTCCTTGGCCAGGTCGCCAACATGACGTGGGTGGGTGAAACTCACCTCAACGTCAGCGCTGACGAAGCCAACCGTGTGCAGGCGCTTGACCGCACGGCGGACCTTGCCGTGGCCTCGAGCGGTGTGAGCGGTATTGTGACGTGGACCGGCGACGAATCCTTCGCCGGTGAACCGCTTGTGGACACGACCTTCATCCTGCGGGACATTTGGTCCTACACCGAGAACCACACCGTGGTGACCAACAACGGATCCTTCACCACCGAAGAGACCCGCATCCTCCAGGGGACGGGTGAGGTGACGTTCACCGAGAACGGCACCTTCGAGTCCGACGGCGTTGCGGTGGCGCGCGAATTCACGGGCACCTACACCCGTCAGCTGAACGGCGATCGCATCCACACCGCCAACGGCACGTGGACCGGTCGAGGCATCATCGAGGGCTGGGTCAGCGAAGATGACCTTGCCAACGTCTCTGACTGCCTTGACAACAACGCCATGACCCCTGGGAACACCTCGGTCTGCACCATGACCGGTGCCGAAAACGCAAGCAAGTACCTGTTCGAGGGAACCGTGACGGCCAGCGGCCGTGTGGAAACCCTCTCGCCGACCGTCGTCGTTCGAGACGTGCAAGGTCAGACCTTCGAAGGCGCTGGCGTCTTCGAGGGCGTTGGGACCCTCAACGGAACGGGTCTGTTCGCCGGTCAAGGCGACTTCTCTGGACCGATGGTTCAACCCGGTTCCTTCTACAAGACCGGCTTGCTCCCCGGCGTCTACAACATGTTTGCCGTGCTCCCCAACGGTCGCCAAGTCCTCTTGCCGGACCCGGTGACGGTCGGTGTCGAAGCCTCGTACGACGTTGAGATGACCATGCCCGGAGCCGTGTTTGCGGACGTCCTCGAGGACATGGAAGGCAATGTCCTGCCTGACACAATCATCGAGCTGGTGGACACCGTCCTTGGACTGGACGAAGCCGTGACCATCGTCACCGACGAAAACGGCAGCTTCAGCCAAGGTCCGATTCCGTCGGGTGAATACTACTACCGCGTGGACGTTGATCACGACGGTTGGTACGAAATCAACGCGACGTTCAGCGTTCAAGACGAGCCTGAGAACATCACGCTGGCCTACCCCGTGCCGCCGATGACCGACGTCACCATCCAGCTCGAGGCGCCCTTCGGCGGCGACGGCCAGCCCACGGTTGACGTCGTCAACCGTACGGTGACGCTGACCAACAACCTGCCCGATTCCGGCCTTGAACCGTACGTGGCGGTGAGCGACGAGAACGGCGTTCTGTACGCCGAGGTGCCTATGGGCAGCTACACCATCTCGGACGACGCGGACGAAGAGCACCTGCTCCTTGCTCTGCTTGACGTCGAGGAAGACGACATCACGACGACCTTGACCTACGCGGTTTCGACCTGGCTCAACGGCTCCGTTGCCGCGCCATTCGGCGCTGACAACGGGTACGAAGCTTGGCTTGCGACGGAGGAGCGACCCACAGAGGCCGCCACCCAAGTCGAGGTGGTCGCAAGGGGTGCAGGTGACCTGACCTTCACCGCGAACACCGGCGACGATGGTGTGTTCGCGATGCGCGTTCCGGTCGACGAGAGTTACTCGCTGACGATGACCAAGGCCACCGTCAATTACGGGTACGGAACGGTCGTGAACGTCACCGAGGGCATGGATGACCTCAGCATCGTGCTCGAGCCGATCGAGTTCATCTCTGGCGCACTCTATCACATCGACAACAGCACCTTCTGGAACGACGCCATCCCCGGGTGGATGCCCGTTGAGATGACGGCCACCAGCACCGACGGTGTCGTGTGGGAATCCGTCTCGAACACGGACGGCGGCTTCGTCTTCAACCTCCCCGCTGGGACCTACGACATCAGCGTCGTGGACGATGTCCTGTACAACGCGACGTCCGACGATGACGTGGTGGTGGTTCGCAATCCAGAATTCGTGCTGGAGCCCGCAAGCCTCTACCTCAACCCAGGCGGTCACGCCATGACCTTCCACGTCTTCCAAGATGTGGCTGGAGACGGCAACGCCTCCAACGGAAGCACGGTCACGCCAGCGTTCTCGCTCGTGCCGACCACGGAACACGGTGCATTGCTCAACGTGACCGCAGACATGTACGCTGCAAACGGCACGCTGACGCTGGACATGCCCATCGGCACCTACACCATCGAGTTCGCCGAGCAGGACGTGGCCTCTGAGAACGCAAGCGAGTATGCCTTGGTGCCTGCCTCACCGCTCTCGGCCATCGTGATTGGCATCCCCGAACCGATCGAGACCATCGACGTCGGGTTGGTGGACGAGTGGCGCATGAACGGCACGGTCACCGATGCAAACGGTTCCGCCCTTCGCCCGCAAGGCGACAGCGTCTTGCTCGTGTCCACGGACGGCGAGGATTACCGAAACGTCGCTGTGGATGAGAACGGTACTTTCGCGGACTATGTGCCAAGCGGCGATTGGATCGCCGTGATTGGCGCGTTCGAAGGTGAGGACGCGACGGAGATCCTCCGGCAGGCCCTGACCGTGAGCGAGAACAGCGCGCGGACCGACGTGTCCTTGGCCACCGTTGAAGCGGCCGATGTCAACCTCCATCTCCGTGAAGCCCTCAGCGAAGACAACCTGTCCGGCTTCCGCATGACCTTGGTGTCTGCGGACGGTCTCGGCAACGTGTCTCTGGACTTGACCGACGAAGACGGTCTGGTCGCCGAACCGATGATGCCCGGCACGTGGTCGGTGCACATGGAGCGTGACGACGTTCAGGACCGCTGGACGCTCGACACCAGCGCCGCGCCGTTCACCCTCGTAGAAGGCGAGGAGAAGAACATCACGGACCTCTACGCCGACCACGAGGTGGAAATCGGTGGTCGACTCTACTGGGACCTTGACGACGACGACACGCCCGATGCCAACGAAGGCGTCGAGGGCGTGCTCATGAACGTCACGAGTCTCGACGGGACGACCTTTACCTCGAACGTGACCTCGGATGAGAACGGTGTCTGGCAGCTCTTCGTGCCCGTTCGCACGTCCTACGTGGTGGAAGGCAGCAAGCTGGGCTTTGCCGATGTCGCTTACGACCTCGACGGCAACGGCCTGTACGTGGTCAACGACAGCGCGATGTCCGAGGACCTCGAAGTTTCGGTGGGCCTCGTTGACGTCAGCGGAGCCATCACGGATGCTGTCGATGCAACCCGCCTTGACGGCGCCTCCGTCGTACTCCAGCCCGCTTCAGGCTTGGCACGCGATGCGGTAACCGTGGACAGCACCTCCTTTGACGGGACCACCTTGACGTGGGACGCTCAGGTCGAGCCCGGAGCTTGGGTTGTCATCGTTCGAGAAGCCAGCCCCGGTGAGAACAACGGCGCCGTCGCCATCGGTCTGCTTGACGCCAGCGTCGGCTCGGGCGGTCACTTGGACCAGACCATGGTGCTCGGCGGCTACGTCGACCTGCAAACCTCGTGGACGGCCATCGACTTGGTCCAGCACCACCTTGGCAGCGCCTCGGCCGGTGCTTCGATGATCAGTGAAGCACCGACCGTCACCGTGGAACTTGACGACGACGTGTCGTGGGACATCACGGTGAACGACGACGGTGCGCTGAGCATGTTGGTCCCCTCGGGCCGTGTCTCCTTCTCGGCTGACATGGTCACCGTGCAGCACGAACTCGACCTCAACATGAGTTACGAAGGCAGCAACTTCACCACCGTTTCAGCCGATCGGCAGCAGATGTTCCTCATCCTCGACCGTCGTGCTGACCGCGACCTCGTGGTCGAAGTGGGCACCGTCGACGCCGACACCGTCGAGTCCTACACGGACGATGCGGGCGGGGTGGACATCCAGGCCAAGCAGGACGGTGACCACGAGCACACCGCCGTTGAACTCACGGTTGACGTGACCTACGACGGCACGGAGTACGAGGACGTCTACACCGCAAGCGGCAACGCAGGCAACGCTCCTGATGCTTCCGATTGGAGCGTCGAGTTCTGGAACGCCACCGAAGAAGCGTGGCAATCCACGCTTGAGGTCCGTCTCGGCATCGGTGAAGACGCGTCCACGGACGATGTGCCCATGTCGGCCACGCTGAAGGTGCGCATCACGCTCCCTGACCAGAACACCTCCCTGTCGCTGCAGAACGGCCACAGCGTGAACGTCATGCTGACGGCTGAGACCGGTGAATTCACCGAGCGTTCGATGACCGTCCGTGTGCCGGTCATTCGCGGCTTCGACGTCGAAGCCGTCGACGAACGTGTGGGCATCGGCAGCGATGACGTGCAGACCTTGACGACGACGTTGACGAACAACGGAAACGGCGACGCGACCTTCACCTTCGAAGTGGTCGAGAACTACGACGCGACCCTGTGGGAGATCACGCCCGCCTCCAGCACCATCACCGTGGCGGCTGGAGACACGCGTACGCAGGCGTTCAACGTCCGTTCTGACGCGAGCTTCACCACCGGTGAACTGGAAGTGACCATTGGCGTCTCCGAGGTCGGCGGAAGCAGCACGAGCCTGCAGATGACCGTGGTGAACGCGGCCATCGTCCTCAGTGTCGACCAAGACCTGGCGGTGCAGGAATCGGACAACACCGCTGAGCAAGAATCGACGATCGTGGTCATCCCCGTGACCAACAGCGGTGAGCGCGATGCGGAGAATTCCGTCATCGTCTACGCCCGTCAACAAGGTGTGGACAAACCATACGAGGCGGTCACGCTGACCGTGCCTGGCGGTGAAACCGTCAACGCGGAATTCGATGTCGGTTCCATGACCAACGGCAACAAGCGGTTTGAGTTCTACCTCGAGGTGACGGGCGACGATGCTGAGTTTGCCACGATTGAGGCCGATTCTGACGGAACTGGAGACGAACCTATCGACTTCCAAATCCGGTTCAACATCGAAACCAACACGGACAACACCGGTGTGGGACAAACCGTCCTTGCGCTGCTTGTCATCGCGTTCGTCGGTCTCGTCGTGTGGGGCGGTCTCAGCCTCTCTCGCTCTGGAAGCCGTCGGTTCTGACCTCCAACAGGCCTTCAAATGCGGAGGTCGTGTTATGGGAGCCGTGAGGCCGTCAGCCCTGGATGGCATGGAATTCCTCCCTGAGCCTGGGGAGCCACGCATCCTGACCGCCGTCGATCCTTCAGCGGTCCAGCACGAAGCCGCATGGCGCTCCGAAGTGATGGGCTGGGCGCCGAGCGTCGTGACCGCTGTCCCTCACCGTCGGCGACGCGTGGCCCGCTCTTCCCTCGGCCTCGTGGTGCTGCTCATCATGGTCGGTTTGATTGCGAGCCAGGGCTGGTTTCTCGTCGAGATTCCGCTCGGGGATTCCGAGTGGGCGTTCGACAACACCGGCTTGCGGGACCTCTCGGACGAAGAACTGGACGGCACGGGGGTTCGTGTCTGTGTGGTTGACACCGGGATCGATGCTTCCCATTCGGCCTTTGAAGGCCAAGAGGTGGAGTTCAGGGATTTCATCGGAAGATCAAGCGAACCGCTGGATCGCGGCGCCACCGCTCACGGCACGATGATGGTCGGGTTGCTCGTTGCAGACGGCCATCAGCAGGGTGCCGTCCAAGGAATCGCCCTCGGGGTCGCAGCAGCCCTCGCTGGCGACAGCGACGGAGAAAACACCGGTGACGACGCCATCGTTGCAGAAGCCATCGATTGGTGCCGCACTGGTTTTGATGCTGACCTCATTTCGCTCTCGTTGGGCGGTGAGCGCGTGGAAGGTCAGCGCGATGTGGTGGTCTCCTCGGTCCGACGGGCACTGGACGCGGGCATTTTCGTCGTCGCAGCAGCGGGCAACGACGGCGGTGCAGACGACGATGGAAAGGTGGCTTCTCCTGCCTTCCTGCCGCGTGTCATCGCCGTGGGGGCCACCAATGAAACAGGGGCCGTGTGGGAGAATTCCTCCCGTGGAGACGGGACGGGCGAGCATCCACATCGCAAGCCAGAGGTCACGGCGCCTGGTGTCAATGTCATCTCAACCGGAGCGAACGACGCATGGTACGCCTCCAGCGGCACCTCTGTGTCGACGGTCCTGGTCAGCGCTGCGCTCGCCATGATCCTCGAAGCTCATCCTGAACTCAAGGTGGACGACGATCGATGCGTGATTCACCTCAAGCATGCGCTGAGAGACTCACTCGGAACGTCGCATTCCCCGACGGCCGGGTACGGCGAATTAGACGCCATGGCGTGGTTCAACGCGGTCGATTCGAGCTGTCCAGAAGCGCTCTGATGGGTAAATTCCGTGATACATAAGGCAAAGATTTGACACAAAAAGCGGCACAAAACGGCCCACAGCGTTATATGTCGTCCGAATCAGCAGAACATGGTGGATACCATGTCTGGACGGCGACCCCTGAGCAGCATTTCACTCGTCACCCTCCTTCTCATGTCCCTCATGGTCGGCATGGTGACGGTCCCGACCGTGTCTGCCAACAACGAGACCAAAAACGGAGTGGTCGTTGGAACGGAAACCTGGTCCGGAACGCACACCTTGACCGGTGACGTCGAGGTCGCGGAAGGTGCCAAGCTGATCATCAACGCCGGCACGACCGTCAACGTCCCCGCGGGTTACTTCATCAACGTCAAGGGCGCCATCTGCGCGGGTGATGCGGCGTGCGGTGCGACGCAAGGGAGCCAGAGTTCTCCGGTGCGCTTTTTGTGGGGCACGCCTTCCAACTGGTCTGCGGAAGGCCGCTGTTATTCCCCCAACTCTCAAGTGCCCTTGTACAACACGGACGCCGCCTGTGGCGGTGGCGTGATTGTCCGGGACACCATCGACGAAGCGATCACCAGCTTCAACTTCGTTCATTTCGAGAAGGCCTACGGATTCCCGATCTACTCGGCGAACGCGCAGAAGTACCTCTTCGGAGCGCTCATTTTTGACGGTTCGAACGTGAACGCAAACGGACTCTCGTTCTCCGACATCAACACGAGTAACGTCATCGCGGTCAACGCGGCTTCGCCCATCATCACGGATTCCGACTTTGCCTTGGGCGTTGACGAGCAGTCCTACAAGGCTGCGGCGATTCAAGCCTATGGTGCTGGTCTTGGCATCCTCTCGACCATGGAAGTGCGCGGCTCTTCCTTCACCGGTGATACCGAGGCCCAGTGCGGGAACCAGGGCGGCGGATTTTCGCTGATTTACACCGAGGATTCCTACATTCGTCTGGACAACTTGGACATCGGCGACAACGCTTACGGCGTGTTCATGCGCGGCACGTCGGGATGGTTGACGAACTCCACGTTCGACACCCTATGCAACGCCATCGACACCAACTCGTTCAAGCAGACCGGTGACATCGAGCACACCCTGTACATCGACAACAACGTCATCACGACCGGCGAGGGGGCCGGAATCACCGCCTATGACGGTGCGCGCGTCTCGGCGACGGGCAACACCATCTCTGGTGCCAGCAGCGGTTCCGGCTTTGGCATTCGTTCGTCCATCGTTGAAATCTACAACAACGACATCGGCCCGATCGAGGGATACAACGGCCTGTGGATTTACGGTTCCTCGGACGTCATCGCAGAAAACAACACCATCCACGACACCACCTTCGAGCCCGTGGTGCTTGGCGAATACCACTACAAGGACCAAGGCTGGAGCGTTCCCGCCCCAAGTGCAAACCGGATGTATTTCGCAAACAACATCATTGAGAACAACTCCGGGACCTGCAATTCGAACTACATGTACGGCGGAGACTTCGCCTGCCCCGCCATCCACGTGTTCATGGCCAGCGCCACCATCGAAAACAACCGCGTCGCCAACAACATGGGTGACGCCCTGCGCGTGAACGGTGGCATCGTCAACGTCCAGGACAACGACATGGAGACTGGGGACTTTGCTGTCCGCATCTTCCAGTTTGACGACAACTACGGCAACAAGTACGGTTCGATTGGGTACTTCTCAGGCAACACGTGGAACAACGCGACGCAGGTCTACAACGTCACCGAGTCTCGCATTACGGTGCAGTCTGAATTCATCCCAGACGTGGCTTCAGGCTTCCCGGTCATGCTGGCGTGGGAGGGTGCAGAGTGCCCCTACGTGACCGACGAGTGCCTGCAACTTCCCGTGTCGGCAGAACTGCCACCACGCGACATGCCGTTGGCCATCGAGCTGGTGTCCAACTCCACGGTGTTCTCGTACGCCGACCTTCAGAACTTCGACACCTCGAAGATCTTCGTGCAGAACCAGAACTCCGAGTGGGGCACGCAGGTTCGGCAAGGCGAACTGGTCCGGTATCAGGTCAAGGCAGCAGGTTCGAACGTGGCCGACGCCACCGTTGTCATTCGCGATTCGGTGGGCCTCCCACTCTACGAACTCGAAACCGATGCCTTCGGATTCACCGACTTCGTGTCGCTGCCCAGCGACTTCCTCATCGACCGCAACTGGAACCACGTCGTCGGCGACACGGCCGTTGACGTTCCTGGAACGCCAGAAGTCGAAGCCATCGACGAGAACTCCTGCGCCGACGGGTACGACAACGACGGCGACACAAAGGTCGACACGGCTGATGAGGATTGTGCCAACGGACGTGAGCAGGCCTTCTACACGGTCGAGGCCTACAAGTTTGGCAAGGGCGAGAAGACCTTCTCGTTCACCCTGACCGGTGGAATTGACGACATCATCAACCTCGACAATTTGCGGCCGAGCGTCGTGGTCGACCAACTTGACGGAGCGTCCTTTGCCACCACGGTCACCCTGACGGGAACCGCATGGGACGGCATCGCTGGAAGCGGCAGCCCCGGCGAATACGCATTGGATCAGATCGCCTATGAGAAGCAATTCGGCGTTGTGAAGCGCGTTGAGGTTCAGCCACCCGGCAGCCAATCGTGGTATTCCGCAACGGACACCTCCGGTGCGAACGGTGAAATCACCCGCGACAACCACCCCTTCAAGACCTGGTCCTTCGAATGGGACCTCTCCGGTCACCCTGAGGGTGAGAGCGACGTGACCTTCCGCGTTCGCGCCTTCGACGGGTTGGACACGTCTCCGCAAGAAACCCGCAAGTACAAGCTCAACCTCGTTCCTCCGACCCTCATCCTCAACGAACCGCTGGACGGTTCCACCCACAGGAACGGAAAGGTGCTCTTCACTGGCACGGCCACGGACCCATACGTGGGCGTTCAAGGCTCGGACGTCCAGCAGATCTGGTTCAACATCACCGGTCCCAACGACTACTTCTCGCACCTGTACACCCAGGGCCAGACCGCTTGGGAATACCAGTGGAACTTCGAAGACCTGCCCAGCGGTGAGTACACCTTCGAGGTCTGGGCCGCCGACTCCGACTTCTGCATCGACTGGCCTGACGGCTGCAACGTGGAACGTCGCACCCTCATCATCGAGAACGACAACACGCCACCCTTCGTGACCGTTGACGCCTACACGGCCGACGGTGAACTCGTGATCGACGGTGGCATCCTCCGCGCCAGCGAGGACTCTTACCTCCAGGGTGGCGCGTTGGACAACGACGGCCAAGTGACCCGTGTTGAAGTGCAAGTCCTGGACCTTGCGTCCAGCATCTTGATGTCCGACGAGGAACTCATCGTCACGCAATTCCTCTCCAACGGTGCATGGCAGGTGATGTGGGACACCTCCGACTACATCCACGACCAGCAGTACGAGATCATCGTGCGCGCCTACGATGGCGAGGATTACTCCGATGAAGTCCGTAAACGCATCCGCATTGACAACCCCGTTGACCGCGAAAACAACGCACCGACCTTCAACGGGCTCGAATGGCCGCAGACCTTGACCATCTTCTGCGACAAGAACTCGAACAGCATCGACCGTTGTGGTGCGGGTGAGAGCATTGACCTGGCGGCGTTCTTCAGCGACGCAGACGTGGATTCGACCTTCCTCATCTATGACGTGTTTGACGATCCGGCGACCTTCGAGGACGACGATTACCCTGCGTACATCACCATCAACTCACGTGGCGTGGCCACCTACAACCCGATGGACGGCATGGCCCAGACCACGACCGAAATCAGCGAATGGTCCCTCGAGCAAGTCATGTTTGAGGCCCAGGACGAATACGGCTCCGTGGCCTATTCCTTCCGCGTGAACTTCCTCGTCCGTGCCGTCGAGTTCGACGTCCAGAAGATCAGCAACGAAGAATACCTCGACACCGACGTGCCCGCGACCTTCTCTGGGACCGGTCTCCCCGGATCAACGGTTTCGGTGCGCACCGAAGCCGGTGGAATCCGCTTGAACTCCACGCGCGTGCTCTCCGACGGTACGTGGACCATGGACGTCACGCTGACGCAACTCAACAGCGACCAGGCCACGAAGATCTACTTCGAGATGGACGGTCAAGACAGCAGTTCACAGTACACCATCACACCCGCTTCCGCGGCGCAGGGCGGTCTCTCGATGATCTGGATCATTGTCGGTGCCCTGTTGGCCGTGGTGGTCCTTGCCGGTGTCGTTTTGACCTTCTTCGTGGAATACGAGGAGTTCGAGGAAGAAGCCGACGCGTCAACGGCACAGGTGGAGGAAGACCCCTACGCGTGGGCCAAGAAGGCGGCGCCTGAAATTCCTGCCCAGCAGGAGACTCAAGCAGCGGCGCCAGCAGCGAGCTCCCAACATCCGGGTTGGCTTTGGGATGCGGCAACGAACCAGTGGGTCCCGGACCCCGATTACGTGCCGTCCACCGAGTGAGGGCGAACCTTGAGCGGCAATCCGAAGCCAGGGGTGCAGGAACGCATCCTGCTCCATCTGAGGGACTACGTGGACTACAAGTCCAGCGTCGAGGTGCCCTTCGCGCTTTCGCAAATGGGCATCGCCAACGCCGTGGCCATCGCACGATCAAACGTCCCGCGTGCCATCGCTTCGCTGAAGGATTCAGGGCTTCTGGTTGAGCGGCAGGCGCACGTGTCCGGCGTCGCCCGAAAGCGCAAGGCGTATTTCCTCACCGATGGGGGCATCACCACCGCCGAGGAGACGTGGCAACGCCTGCGTGAGCACCCCGTGCATTGCCTCCTCGAGGACGGCTCATCGAAGCGCAGTGAACTCGGGTCCGTCCACGAAGTGCTCCCCTTCCCGATGCGGCCGGTGGACGTCATCCGCTACATGGACGACAACGGGGTGTTGGACGTTCGCGGACTCTCGCCTGATCTGGTGGACCGCGACCTCTCCAAGCACGTGGAAAAGCAGTTGGTCACGTCGTTGGCTGACCTTCCGCGCGTCAGAAAATTCTACGGTCGCGAACGCGAACTGGATCACATCGTCAGCCTGCTTGATGCACGGGCCACCACCCTCCTCGTTCCCGGGATTGCCGGTATTGGCAAGACCACCGTGGCGGGGAAGTTGGTCGAGCGCTTCACGCATCGTCGGAACATCCTCTACCACCGTTGCCAGGATTGGGAGAGCGCCCGTGCCTGTTTGGAGTCCGTGGCCGAGTGGTTGGCGAACATGGGGGATGCCTCCTTTTCGGATTACCTTGCCGCGACCCCGGTGCCGCAGCCTTCCGACGCTGCCCGGCTGATTGCAGATGCCCTCTCAGGCACACCGTCGTTGCTGATCTTGGACGACTACCACAAGGTCTCCGACGCGGTCCTCCATCAAACCGTCCAAGCGCTGGCGCTCAACCTCATCGAAGCAGAAGATTTGGTCGGTTTGGTGCTCTTCTCCCGTTCGTTCAAGCCCGTCGTGGCCGCAAAGGACGCGGAAGGGAGGATTTCCAGTTTCGTGTTGCCGCTGGACGGGCTTGATCCCGAGGCCACGCGTCAGTTGCTCAGCAGCTTCGAGGACCTTTCGGACGAGCAGTGGCTCCACATCCACGGGCTGTCGCGAGGGCATCCATTGGTGCTTGAATTGATCAACCGCGGGGCATCCGCGGGGGCATACCACGAGTCCCTTGAGGCCTATGTGTCGGCAGAGATTTTCTCCAAGTTGAGCGCAGAGGAAAAGCGCGTGCTCTCCGCCTTGTCCGTGTTCAGAGAATCCGTGTCGCTTGACGCGCTCGGTCAGCAGGACATCGACCTCGACGTGCTTGATTCCCTGGTCGATCAGGGCCTGGCTCGGCAGGCGGACAGCAACACGTTTGACGTGCACGACCTCATCCGTGAATTCCTTCTACGGAGCCTCGACGAGCAGCAGCGCCAGGACCTTCACCGTCGTTGCATCGCGTGGTACGCCGAGCACCACACCACTGCAGAGCAACTTGTGGAGTACATTCACCACCTCATCGCGTGCGATGAAATCGAGGATGCGGTCAACCTGTTGACCAACGAGGGTCGTGGCTTGGTCAGCAAGGGGCACATGGAGGTCCTCACCCTGCTCGAACGCGTTCCCTTCGAGGACCTTGCAGACTCGGATGGCGCAAGGTTGCACCAACTCTCTGGGGAAGTCTTGGCGCTCCAAGGACGGCTCGAGGATGCACATCTTGCGCTGGCCTCCGCGCTGGAGGGTGCACTCAACGCCAAGGACAGGCGTACGGCGTCAGAAGTTCGCTCCACCTTGGCGGACGTCGCCCTGAAACAAGGCCGCCCGGATGAGGCCCTTGAGCTCCACAGCGAGGCCCTCGAGGGCTTCATTGCCATGGAAGACGAGCAGGGCGCCACCCGGACCTACAACAACATGGGCTACCTTTTGCGCAGGAAAAACGACCAGAAGGGAGCACTCGAAGCGTATGCACAGGTCGAGATCATCCTCTCAACCACCTCATCTCCCGACGAATTGGTCGGCTCACGCATCAGTCTGGCTCGAGCCTTCCTCGATCTTGGTGAAGTGGACCGAGCACGTGACCACGCCATCATGGCCTTTGAGCGCACGGACGGCGGCGAGGAGCGCATGCTCCACGCTCGCGCACAGGCTGTGCTCGGTCGCTACTACGCCAAGATGAAGGACACCGAACTGGCCTTGCACCACTACTCGAGCGCCGTCGAAGCGCTTGCACAAGGCGGCGATGTCCTGGCGACCGTGGAAATCAGCATCCTTCTCGGAGAAGTGCACGAAGACGGCGGGCGCGTCGAGGAGGCCACCGAACAGTACCGCCAAGCCCTCGTCATCGCCGAAGCGAACGACCTTCGCATGCAAATCGGTGAATTGTTGTCCAAATTGGGGGGCGTGACGCCGGACAAGCAGCGGCGGATGGAATACCTCCAACGTGCGCTGACGGTCTTCCGCGAATTGGGTGCGAAATCACGAATGCGAGACGTGCAAGCACAAGTTCACGCCGCGGTCATGAACCGTTGAGCGTGTCCAGCGGTGGGATGAGCGCGATGCGCGTGACGCCTTGGTCATAGATGACCCAGATGGCTTCGACGCCGGCAAGCACCACCTCACCTTCGTGTGTGGCGGGTCCAAGACCAGAGAGGTCCACCGCTGAATCCAGGTCACCACCGGTGTGGTCCAGGCGAAGTTCGTCTTGGCTCAGCACGAGGGTCATCGTGGTTTCATCCGCCTCGGAGGGCCGCCAATCCACCCGTTCGACGTAGCGAAGATCAGCATCCAATCGCGCTGCATCGTCGGCCCGCTCCACCGCCTCGGCGACATCGTCGAGGTTGGCTTGGATGGCTGTGGCGTTCCAACGCTCCCGTGTGGCGGTTTCAATCCCGTATGCCCAGACGCCGAACATCGAGAGGAGCACCACGCCAAGCAGGAAGGTGAAGACGTACCCCAATTCGGTGGCCGCAGCCCCGTCGTCATGTCGGCTCTGCCTCATAGGTTCACCTCGCGCATGCTGACGTCCAAATGAGCGATTTGAAGGGAGAACTGAATCGCCTCTCCTCCGGTATGCCACACGGATTCGGTGGTGCCCATGGCGGGGTCAGGGACCCATCCGACGTAATCGGTGAGCAAATCCAGCCGACCAGGGTACACGGTCCAATCTGCGCTGCCTTCGAGCGCGTAGGAGCCGACTTCAGCGACCGCCCCACCGTAGGGGCCCGTCCAGCCACGGCGTACTTCAAAGGCCTGAGCCGAGGCCATGACGTCCCTTGATTGCAGGGTCATCGTCAGGTCCACGGCACCTGCACCCTGGGGGCTGTTGACGCTTGGGTGCATGGCGGGGATCGTGGCTGCAAACCTTGGGCCCGGTCCGCCGCGATCGGTCGGCGCCCGCAGCACAAGCGGGTCGAACTCCGGATGGTTGGTCATGACCGCGCCTCCGGCATAGGCCACTTCCATGCCAAGGATGGAGGATTGGAAGGCGTATTGAAGGCGGGAAAGATGGACGGCATATACGCTTCCAATGGGATGGAGGTCGTCGCCTTCGACGAGGCCGTAGACACGCACCTCGAGTCCTGAGGGGTGGGCGCCACTGCGCCAAGCGGCGGATTGGTCCTGCGGTTCGAAGCCAACGGTTTGGCTCCATGGCAGGTCAAGCCTGACCCATCCGCTCGCTTCGATTCCGACGGCAAGGCAGCGTGCTTCACCGTCGTGCAGGCCAATGGCTGCACCGTGTTCACCGACGACCTCGGTCACGCGGATGCCGTCGCCGGTGGCGTTGATCCTGCTCTCTGCGATCGATGGGAGCGTGTGCGTGGTGTTGGCCTCGACATCGAGTGTGGTGTTGCTTGTGTCAACCAAAACGATGCTCTGCGCCCCGGACAGCGCGATGTCATGGTGCGTTGATGGGCCGTCGCGCACGTCGAAGGCAAGCCCAGACGGGCCACCGGTATCGCTTGCGGGCAACATCCGCACCCCGTCCGCGGTCCCGTTCCCCGCCACCCACGTGGCGGCGATGCGGGCGTTGGCAGAAAGCCAGGCGGGGCCCTGCGCTCCAATGGGGGGCCAATCGACCTCCACATGACCTCCTGGGGCGACGGTCCGCCCATCGCCACGCCACGTCACGGTGGTCGAGCTTTGCCCGGGGTTGGTCAGAATCAGGCGCCCCTCAGCGTCCGGGGGAAGGAAACTGGTGCCCATCATCGGTCCACGGTGGGCGTTCAACACCACCCTGCCGTGTCCATCGAGGTGACCCATGTGGACCAGCATGTCGGCTGGGGCGCTGCTGGTCAGGTGCAGCAAGGCAGCGGAACTGAGGTTCACTTCGATGCTTGCGCCATGCGCCACCTGGGCTTGGGCGGTGTCATCCATGATGACGCGACCCTGCTGGTCGGCCACGGTCCAATCGACCATCGCTCGATCAGCCGAGGTCATGTGCACCTGATGGACGCCGCTGGGGAGGGGCACGGTCCAAGCGCGCCCTGTGCCATCGACCGGGTCCTTATCGCTGGGCGGGACCAACACGGCACCGCCATCGCCACGGAGGTACACCACGGTCAACGCGGCCTCGGCCGTCAGGCCAGCAGGTGCGGGGTCGAGGCGCACCACGTCTCCTGCGCGCAGGGCGAGGTCTTCGCCACCATCGGCAGGACTGACCTTCACCGGGCCCAAGGTTTCCGCCACGCCAGGCGTGACGCTGAGCACCATGGATTCGGCCCACGATGGTGTGGTGTAATGGAAGGGCCGATCTGCACCAAGCCGCAGGTCATCGAGGCAGACCGCGGTGGTTTCTGATTCAGGATGACGGACGTCAAATTCCGCATCGAAGTCAAGCAAGCCTCGCGACCGGAGTGTGTGGGATTCGGCCCACGTGGCGGCATACCACATGCCACTCGCGGTTTCGTCCCATCGCAGTTCTCCGTCAATGGGCCGGATTTCAACGTGCGCAACATCGCCGGGCATGCCCGTCTCAGACAGGGCATCGGCCCGCTGGGCCAAGAGGCCCATTTGCGAGGCCATGTCGTTGCGTTCAATCGAGCCCTGCATCTCCATGATGACCGGCATCATGGAGGCCATCATCATCCCGATGATGGTGACCACACCACCAAAGAGGAGCACGGTGGCCACGGTGGAGGAGACCGCCTCGTCTTCGCGCTGGAGCTTCATCGCCTCACCTCGATTCGGGACACGTCAAGTTCGAATTGGAGTGGCGCACCTGCGGTGTCCACGGTGAATCCGTCGATGCCGGAGGCACGCTGCCAGGGACTGATGCCCACGTGCTGCTCGAGGGTTCCAGCGGCACGGTTCAGCGTGTAATCGGTCAGCCACGCGTCGTGAATCTGTGGCGTCACGATTTGATCGACGGCGTTTCGCATGGTGAACCTCAGGTTCCACACTTCCTCGGAAAAGACGGTCATGCCGCCGAGGGACACGAAGTCCAGCGGGACACGACCTCCACCGATGCTACCGCTGGTGGTGACGTCACGCAAGGCCATGGTCAAGCGCACTTCGCCGTTCACCAGCGTGTCGAGGTGAACCAGCGGGGTTTGTTGCAGGTCCCACGTGTCGTCGCCAAACCGTTCGGCCCTGCCGTGGTTGACCATCGCGATGCGGTGATCGCCTTGGCCGAGTTCGGTGCTGACCTCAAGCCCAGAAAGCACCCACGTCACGGACCGATGAATGGGCTGTTGGTCGGCGTCGTAGACGGTGATGATCGACCAATGCTCAGAGCCCACGCTGTGTTCGATCGGTTCCGTGGCGTTGGCCAGCCCAACATCGTGGGTTTCGGTCCCAAGCGGGGTGGTGATCGTGGCAGAGCGGGCGGTTCCGTTCTGCATGGAGACGGTGAAGGAGGACTCGTCCACACGGTCGATGACGATCGCGTCGATCGCCGTCAAATCCGCTTCAATCTTCCACGTCTCGACAAAATCCAGCGGTTGAATCTCCGTTGACTGGATGGCGAAGGTGGTACGGACGCCGACCTCTTCCGGCGATGCACCGGCCACCGCCAAACGGTCGTCCAAGCGGTCTGCAATCCCGTTGGCGCTCTTCCAGTTGACGTTGTCCTCAAAATCGGTCAGGTACGGCTGCAGGAAGGCAATCACGCCCGCCATGATGGTCATCACCATCGCCAGAAGCATGATGACGCCGAGGACTTCGCTCACGGCGTCATCGTCTCGGAAGGGACGGTCCGCGCGTTGCCTGCGGCCGTCCATGGGGCGAGGACCGCTGCATCCGTCTATGAGCCTTCACGTTGCACGCGGGCGGCGAGGGGCCCTTCTGTCGCCGAGCCAACCGAAGCCGCTTCGCCGAGGAAGATGCTGAATTCGGGTCCATCTTGCATCGACAAGCGGATGTCACCTTGGAAGCGGTCGTCGAGGTAGTACAACACCGTCGATTCCGCCAAATGCGGTTTGTTGTTCATGTCCGACAAGTGGGTGAGGGTGATGGACGACGTGGCCTCGGTCACCACCTCGGCGAGGAATTCTCCGGTCTGGTCGTTGGACAGGTGACCGCCTCGTCCGCTGATGCGCTCCTTCAGCGAACGTGGGTACGGGCCTTGCTGAAGCAAACGATCGTCGTAGTTTGCTTCCACCGAAATGTGCTCGCATCCCCGGACGTACCGCACCAATTCGTCCGTCCATGAGCCAAGATCGGTGATGAAGGCGGCGCGTTGACCTTGATGGCTGGCGATGAAGGCCACGTTGTCTGCGCCGCTGTGAGGCACCGGGACCGGCAGCACGGCCAAATCCGGGCCGAGTTGGATGGTTTCGAGGGAGACGAAGGGGTGCCAGAGGTCTTCGAGGAGCCCCAACTCCTCTGCGGTCCGGGCGTTGGCGTGCACGCGAAGGCCCCAGCGGCGTTGTGCGATGAGCGCGCCGCCACCATGGTCACCATGATGGTGCGTCACCAAAATCGCGTCCAGGTCCTTTGGGTGCAACTCAAGCAAGTTCAGTCGCCGTTCCAGTGAGGCGCCGCTGAATCCTTGGTCCACGAGCACACGCACGTGTTCGGTTTCGAGCAAGGTGGCGTTGCCCTTGCTTCCCGAACCAAGGTGCGTGATGCGCAGGCTCATGCCTTACGTCCGCCGTCGGCGAGCGTCAATGAACCTCGCGGTCCAGCCATCGTCGGAACACCGCTCCACCACCCTCTTAAGCGTCGCAGAGGGCAAAGAACACGTCGAGGGGCTCGACGGAGGGTGTTTCATGCGTAGGAGCCAGAGCACCCTCCTCATCACGCTGGCTGTGGTGGCTGGACTGCTCTTCATGTCGCAGTTCCCCGCCTTGTCGCCGGTGGCGTCAAACAACCCAAACGAAGCCACCGGTGAAGCGCCCCCAGTCACCGACAGCGACGGAGACTTGATTCCGGACGTGCACGAGAACTTGTTCGAAGATTGGGTGAACCGCAGTACAGCGGACGGCCGGATGATCGTCATCCCAGGTCTTGACCGTGACGACGCCCGTGACGCCAAATACGATCTCGATCGGGACGGCCTCAACGCCACCGAGGAATACTGCTGGCCGTATCCTGCGAACTGCACCGAGCCTGGCTTCCCTCGTGGATTGACCGGCTTGCTCGATGAAAACGGTGAGCGGAGTTACCTCGACCCTCGCGTGTCCGACACGGACGGCGATGGGTTGCCTGACGGCTTTGAGGCATGGATGTGCCTGCAGACCGGCGGTTTCAATGCGGTGGACATGGTCTTCCGGTGCCCACGCTTTGATCCGCTGAACGCCAGCGAGGGTGCCGAAGACCCGGACGAAGACGGGTTTGACGTGGACCGAAACGGCATCATCGACGACAACGAGATGTACACGTCAGCCGAGGAGTACAGGCACGGCATGCCCCCCTTCCACGTGGACGAACTCGACGGGTTGTGGTGCTCAGCAAGCCTTCCGGATGGAGGTCCGTTCGACGATTGGCCCTACATCTCAACGGCCGCGAACATGACCTTCGCGAACCTCCTCGCCGCCTGCACCACGAACAGCACCTCGGTGTTTGACGAGGACATTTGGTTGGGCACAAACCCGTTGAACGCGGACAGCGACCACAGGTCGTGGAACGGCGTGAGCCTCGGCCGCACCTTCCCTTCTTTCGGCGATGGACTCCCGGACGGATGGGAAGTCCACTTTGGTCTTGATCCGCTGAACAGGTCCAACGCGCTCCTTGACGTTGACCAGGACGGCTGGGACGAGGACAGGGACGGTTTCGTGACCGGGGATCCTGTGACCACCCAAACCGGCGTCTCCCTTGGCGAGGCGCTTTCCTCCTACGAGGAATACCTTGTTTACGACGACCAAGGCAACGTGGTCCGCTCCGGCCTCAAGCACGTCGCCTTTGGTGCCAACGACACGTGGGTCGAGGTTCCGGTCAGGCTTGCTTCACCAACGGCAAGCGTCGCTACCCTGCACCACGATGTGCGCGATCTCCACGTCAACGATCAAGACGTCTACGTCATGACGCGTCATGGCATCACCCACTGGGCGGTGGACGATGGCACCAGCACCGACATGTGGTGGCCTCACGCCATTCGCCTGACGGACCTCGTGCCTTTGGAGGTCGACGGGGCGCTGGCTGGCTTTGCCGTGACGTCAAACGCGGGGCTGCAGATCATTCCTTTGTTGGACGACGGCGCCTTGGCACCGATGGAAACATGGAGCCACATGGACGCACCAGCGCTTGACCAGGCCGTGATTCTCGATTTGGATGGGGCCAGCATGCACGTTTTGGCCCTCGGGGCCAACGGTGACGGTGGCGTGTGGACCATCGGCAGCGATTTGCAGCCAAACGGAGACGTGATGGGCGCCTTGAGCGCTGATTTGCGTGCCGAACTTGCGTCGACGAACGCGACCGTGACGGCCCTCGCCCACGCCCCTGGCGTTGACGGTGTCCCCACGCTCTTCGTTGGAACCGACCGAGGACTCGTGGTCTTCGAAACCGCCTCCGCTCGGGACGCGAACCTCAACGGCACCTGGTTGTTCCACTTCGCCTTCGAACCCACCGTGGTGGACCGTAACCTCGACGCGTTGCGGCCCATCGGTGCCAACGTCGGTGAAGCCCCCGCTGAAGTCCGAGACCTGGTCTTGGACGGCGCAGGACCAGACCAGCTCGACACCCTTTGGATGGCGATGCCCTCCGGCATCCACCGTCTTGACCTTCGGACCCTCTCGATTTCCTTCGGAGGAGACCTGGTTCACCCGGGTGAAGACGGGCGGTCCATCGTGGGTGCAGACGACGTTCACAGCCTCCTCGTCATGGACGACGCCTTGCTCGTGGGCAGCGCGTGGGGCCTTTGGGTGGTTGACGGCGGACGTGAAGCCACCTATGGCGCACGGGAGCAAGCCCTCCTTCCCGGAGAGTTGGCGGCCTTGGCCACCGTCGAAGTCGACGGCGTGTTGCGCATCCTTGGCGGTGCTGCCCCGGGCCGATTCGCGAACCAAGCCCTGATGTCACCGGTCAGCAACGACTCCGACTTCGACGGAATGACCGACGGCTGGGAACTCATCCACGGGCTCGACCCCACCGACCCGTGGGACGCGGTGCTGGATCCCGATGGTGACGGTCTTGACAAAGACCTTGACGGCTTTGCCGACGACCGATTGTGGACCAACCTCGACGAGTACCGTTACATCGCCATCACGACGGACGGGTACGACAGCACCGATCCATCGAACCCGGACACCGACATGGACGGAGCACCGGACGGCGCAGAAGTGCATGCCTTCCACCTGTCCACCACCACCTTGTGGTGTTACTATGACTTCCAGATGACCTACCGCTGCGACAGCGCCGTGGGTGCGGCGGCCAACCAGACCTACGTCGAGAACGCACCGACCGACGCGGCCACGGACCCGACGAATCCAGATTCTGACGGCGACGGGATGCCAGACGGTTGGGAACTCGAGCACAGGCGCTGGGTCGGCACAGCCTTTGACGGCGGCAACAATTGGACCCTTGACCCAATGCGTGCGGACGATGCGCTGTGGGATGCAGACCGCGATGGACTGGCCAACATTTGCGAGTACCAATGGAGCGTCATGCGTGATTTGGCGCTTCGGGGCGACATGGTGGATTCCCATGGCGAATCACCAGAAGCAGCCGAAGCATGGTTCGAAACCGATCCAAACAATCCCGACTCCGATGGCGACACCATGACCGACGGCTGGGAAGCGGGCGGTCTGTGCACCTATGATGCGGGGCGTGTGGGCGTGAACCCACTCAACGGCAGCGACGGTCTCGAAAATCCGGACGGAGACGGTTTCGACGTGAACCTCGACGGTGTGCTCGAGCCAGGGGAGGCCTACGTGAATTGGCTCGAATTCCACATCAAGGACCTCGACGTCGTAGACGGGGTCATTTCCTTCGGAACGTTCACCGCTCCGGAGGGCCTTGACCTGTCCCTGTTCGAAGGCATGCTGCTGGGCGATGAGCCCGCTCACGGGTTCATCAACGATGCCGATTTGGCCACCCTGGCCACCGCGGTGCCCGCTGCGGTTGGGTCGACGGATCCCTTGGACACCGACAGCGATGGAGACGGCATGCCGGACGGTTGGGAAATTCACTTCGCTCGGTGGGCGGTTCTCGAGGACCGCTGGACCCTCAACCCAATCGATCGAACCGACCGCTTCCTCGACGCCGACGACGATGGCATGACCAATTGGGAGGAGTACAACGCGATCGACCCGGCCTTGAACCAACTCGAATCCATTCAATCAAGCCCACAATTCTACGTGACCACCATCGGTACAGCGCCCGCCCTGCAGCAGTGGGCCAGCATTTCGGTCGACGCATCCTTCGGCTCCTTCGCTTCCGCGGCGGTGCTGAACGCCAGTGGGCCAACGGCCGACCCGAACAACCCGGACACAGACGGCGACGGCATCATCGACGGCATGGAGGTCTTGTTCACGGCGTGGAACGATTCGGCGCAAACGTGGACCCTCAATCCGATGGTTCCCGATGACGGCGACTTCGACGCTGACGGTGACGGTTTGTTGGATCGCCAAGAACTGGCCTTGGCCTTTGAACAGCCCGACAACGGTGAGGTTCATCCTGCGGACGCCCCCCTGTTCCACATCGACGGAGACAACCAGCAACCGACCGAGAAATCGCAGCGCATCTTCCGCATCCTCATCGACAAAGACACCCGCGGGAAGCGGTATTTGGCTGATTTCAACAGCTGGCAGCAAGGTGAGGTTCCCTCGGAGTTCATCTCCTTCTTGATGGGCCTGAGCGACCCGACCAACAGCGACACGGACGATGACGGGATGCACGACGGCTTCGAGTATTGGTTCACGTCGTGGAACCTTGAGGAAAACCGTTGGGGCATGAACCCGCTCATCGATTCGGACGTCAACCTCGATTCAGACGGCGACAGTTGGGATTGCAACGGTGACGGGAACATCGACCTCAACGAAACCTTCAGCAATTTGAGGGAGTGGGAATCCAGCACCTGGGGCAAATTCCTCGCCAGATTCACGGTACCGACCGAGGTTGGCGTGGTGTCCTTCGGCGATGACGCCATGAGTGCTTACATGAGCGAAGCAGGGTTGTCACCCTTCTTCGCACGTGCTGCGTTGTACGACGATTTCATCGCAAAGGGCCCTGAGAGCGCGAACCGTATGAGCGCCATCAACGGCCTTGATCCGAACAATTTCAACCGAACTTTGCTCGGCGTCGCCGACCCAACGCACCCCGACTCGGACAGTGACGGGCTGCCGGACGGCTGGGAATACTGCTACGCACGCTACGACATGCCCGACCCCTCGACCGCGCTTCGCTGGGCCGCAAATCCGCTCAATCCATTCGACGTCGACCACGACGGTGACAGCGACGGTTGGTATGATCGCACGTCCTTCGACACCCCAGCCCCCCTTGGTGCGTGGAATGCTCGGAGTTTCACCGCCTCGGGTGAACTCATCCAGCAGGGTGTCGGTGATCTTCCGTTCACCAATTGGATGGAGTACGAAAATGGAACTCGGCCTGACCTGAACGACAGCGATGGAGACAGCGTGGCCTACCTGACCACCGTCGAGAACGGTGCCGTTGTCTCCCACGAGCGCGATTACAACCTCTCCGATGGCCGAGAGGTGTTCAAGTACGGCACCAATCCAATGGACAACGACACCGACGGTGACATGATTCCAGATTGGTACGAGCACGCCAAAGGTTGGAACGAAACCAACGACAACTACTCTTCGTGGCTTCAAATTCGCGTGCAGTGGATCGACACGACCACCGGTGGTGCGTGCACCACGGACACCACCTCGTGCCGTCCATTGTCCATCGATACCGGCTCCCTCGCCCGTCCCAACCTGGCGTTCACCTGGTTCACCATGGACCCACGTGATGCCACGGACGCCAACGAGGATCATGACCAAGACGGCAATTGGGATTGTTCAGGAGCAGGATGCGTGTACACGCCTTACACCGCCTTCCAAGAATTCTATGCCATCACCGACCCTGTGCTTTCCTCACCGAACGCCGTGCGCTTGGCAGGATTGGTCCATGACGGCGAGGGCATCAGCGAAGGCTGGCAGCTCCGCGCTCACCTGTTGGGCCTCGGCTCATGGGACGAAAACGTGCGCAACTACCTGAAGATGGACCAACTTGGCTCCTCCGATCAGCGCTTTGTGTGGATCCTCGATGACAACGATCAGGATTTCCTGATCATCGATGAATCCGACGATGAGGTCTTGGCTGCTGGGAACCGCACCGACCCGTGGGACATATTCTACACCGGATCTCCACAAACGAGCCCCGTCCGGAGTGTTGGCGAACACGAGTTGGGCTGGTACATGGTCGACCTTGACGACGACCACGTCGCCGAGGGAACGGACCCAATGAATTGGGACACGGACGGTGATTGGGTGGTCGATTGGTTCGAGGTCAACGACGATGAGCGCGACGGCACAAGGGGCGATTCGTCACCGCTGCGCTACGACTCGCGTTTGGTCTCGTGAGGCTCTGTGTAGGGCATCATTCAAATGCTCAGCCAATGCTCTTTGGAACATGGTGGACGCCCGCTCGCCGTCACGCAAATCCATCGCGCCCGCCGTGATGCTGACGTTGCTCATGATGCTGATGTCCGCCTCGCCGCTGCTGACGGCACTGGCACCGAATGCGGAGGCTTCAGGCGTGGCGCGCCACGCCTACGGATTCAGCGACGGCTCCACCGAATACGTCGCGTTGTACCAAGGCGCAAGTCCAGACACGGGTGCCAAGGTGCAGATCCCCGTGGGTGCCGAGGTCGTGGACGTCAGCATGACCCTCTCTGGTGCAAGCTCCACCGGTTGGTCGTCGACCTCGAGCTCCACGACCGAGGATTGGCAAGCGGGCGAGGGCTCAGGTGTTGACGCACGTTCACCCGTGCTGACCTTGCAGCAGGCCACACCGACCACGGAATTCTTCCCCCACGGATTGGACACGGTCATCGATCCTTCATCCACCGCTTGGCACGACAATGGCTCCTACGCGGTCCGCCAACCGCATACCTCCAACTCAACGGAAACCCGATTTTCGCAACAGGTCCAGCGCACGAGCAGCACGCTCACCCCACAAGGGCAGGGCGCCGTCCTCAAGCATCACGACTGGATCTTTGTCTCCACATGGAGTTCAAACAACCTCAGCAACGTGGTCAAAGCCCACTACCCCAACAACCTCACCCGTGCATGGGGCGTGACCATCGATTCCACGGCCTCTGCCTGCGTGCTTCCGCAAACGCACAGTTCCACCTATTACGGCCAGTATGGGTTCCGAGATTGGGCCCTTGCCGACGACGAGCGGCTGCTGGCCATTCTCTCCGGATACAAGTACTTCTACGGGTCCACGGCACCCACCCAATACCACCGCGTGCTGGAGCTTGACGTGTCCAGCGACGATGAATGGGTGTGCACCGCTTCCTACGATATCTCGCCACAATTCGGTGATTACACGGGCATCGCCTACGACCGCGAAGACGGAACCTTCTGGGTGGCCCACAACAGCCAGCGCCGCTTGGTGGAGTACAACATGGCGGACGGGACCTGGAGCAGAAACAGCGAGATGTTCTCCTACTCTTCATCGGCTTCCTCTGCGTGGGAATGCGGCACGACGGGTCAGATGGTCCGTGGCCTCGAAGTTCAAGGCAACACTTTCTACATGCGCTGCCAGAAGGACAGCTACTACAACGACCGTGACACGCTTGAAGCATGGTCCGTGAGCGGTACCTCGACCTCTTTGGTGCCCCAGTCAGGTATCCGTGAGATTTCCTGCCTTGGCTACGGCCTCCAGTGGGACGGAACCCGATTTGTCACGATGGACAGCGGATACTCGACCTGGAGCGGCAAGACCCTCTACTACCGCGAATTCGGCACGGGCTGGACCTACGAGACCATCGCCGCACCCGGCACCACGACGTGGTATGGTCCCGTGACCACCTCAGTTGAGGACGTGCTTTCGGTCAACACCCGCGTCGGCTGGTCGGCTGCATCCATTGGCGACCGGGTGGACCATTGGGTCTCCGCCGACAACGGCACCCACTGGTCCTCGGTGACGGCCAACGAAACGATCCACTTCGCGCACCCTGGGAACGAGTTGGTTTGGAAGGCTCAGATGATCGGCTCTTCGGCGGTGTCATGGTGGGTCGAACTCGAGCATGACACCGAATACGCCTCTGTCGGTTCGTGGACCTCGCCGTCCATTCCAACCGGGACCAAGGTCGGCAAGGTTCGGCCCACCTGGGTGGCCGATGAGCCGGCCGGGACGTCGATCACCGTGTACGTGTCAAACAACGACGGGACAGACTGGTACGAAGCGACCAACGGACAAGAAATCGGCTTCCCAACCGAAGCGGCAGGGTCCGCGCTCCGCTACTCCATTCAGTTGGACACCACCGACGTGACCGTCACGCCCAGCGTGACGTCCTTCACCCTCGAGTATGAGGAAGGCTACCCTGACCGTCCACGCATCGACGTTGGAAACGACGGCAGCTACGATTGGGAGTCCCTCCTGTTCCTGAACGAATCCTCCGTGGACGCAAGCGACGACAGCATCGTCGGCCAAGACGTGAAAGACACGCCGACCCTCGTGTCGGCCTTCAACGACGCCATTCCCGACAACGGCGACGGCACCGTCGACATCACGCTGGCCGTCAAGGCCGCCTCTCCGGGACGCATCAAGATTTCGAACCTCGACGTGGCCTACGTCATGCAAACGCGCGCGATTGGCGCATCGTTGGAGGGCGGCATGCTGGCACCAGACGGCGCCCACCGCGACCTCGTCATTGACGTGGCTCGAGGCGATGACGTGACTCGCGTCAACCGTGTGGACGTGACGCTGCAGAATTCGCATGGCGAAGATCCAACCGTGCAGTGGTCCCGTGGCGATCAGTGCAGCGTTCTCAGCGACGGCGGCGGTGTGGTCCATTTCGATGCAGGAAACTGCACCTCCACCTCGGTGAGCGACAGCATCACACGGATTCGGATTCCGACCCTCGTGGATTGGTCATGGAACGACGAAGCAGCCATGGAAGCAAGCATCACCGTGGTCGATCCGATTGGCGAGAAGGTCACCGACTGGACCACCACGGGTCTCGACGTTCGCGTCGAGAACGACATCCAGCTCGACGGCTTGCGCGTCTTTGACGAGACAGGACGAGAACTGTACCCTCTGGATTGGGTTCGAGGCGGGTACAACCTCAGTTTTGCCGGGAAGATCCACTTCGAGGGCAGTCAACTCAACCCTCTCGGTGGGGAATTCAACCTCCGCGTCCTCGGTCAGAACGTGACCTACGACGGCGACCCAATCGGTGAGCCGGTGGTGCTCGCCACGACCTCGAACCCCTCGTTTGGCGAGTACAACATCACCTTCCAATCACCGTTGGAAAGCGCCCCCGGCGGCATGGTCTTCCATGTCGAGGCCGTGGACATGGCCAACGGTTCAGTGTTCACCAACCCAGGCTACAACACCATCCGCTTGACGCTCGACGGAAACTCTCCCCTCGTGCTTTCCGCCGACCCAATGGACGGCGTGGAACTCCACGCGGCCACCGCTCAACCGATCAGCCTGGTGATTCAAGACTCCGTGGACCCACCGAATCAAATCAGCCTCCACTACTGGCTTGGATGCAAGGCGAGTCAGGCCATTGGATGCACCGACTACAACTTCGATGGACTGCCGCAAGCCGAGGAATACGAACTGAAGACGGTGTCCTCTCCCGAGGTTCGGGCGGGTGGCCTCAACATTTTCGAAACCAGCATCGACGACTCGATGCTGGTCCACGGCCAACGCGTGTCCTTCTTCATCAGTGGAAAGGACGCACAAGACAACGTTGTGGCGATGGGTGGAGGCCCGGTGTGCCCAGAGGACCTTGGTTCGTCGCTCTGTGGCACACGACCCGGCGAGGTGCCTCCCGATTGGTCTGCAGACTTGGTGACCTACACGGTCCGCGAAGAGTTCCAACCTGAACTCGATGCGGCCAACTCCACCATCGTCGGTCACGATGACGAGGCTCCCCTTCACCCCGGCGTGCCGTACACGGCACAAATCAGCCTCTCTGATGGAAACGGATGGGATGACATCCAGCAGGTTCAGTTCGCCCTCGGCGGTGATTTTGATGACGATGACACGTCGATCTTCATGACCCTCGCGCCAGGCGAGGACGGTCTGCCTGTGGCGCAGATGACCACCGGCGGAGAATACCTTGCCGTGAGCAACCTTTACTCCAGCGTGCAACTCGATGCAGATGATCCAAATTCGCTGGTCATCAGTGCCCTCTTCCAGTTGACGTGGAGTTTTCCTGAATCCTTTGACACGGACGGCGAGACCTTCGTGCGCCCCAAGGTCCGCGTCACGGACCAGCCATGCGGCTTGGAGCCAGACGTGCCCTGCTTCGAGGTGGAGGCCAGCCTTGGCAACAACTGGTGGAGCCTCGACAACGACTTCCGCTTCGATACAGAGCAAGGACACATCCGCGCCGTCGAATTGAGGGACGGGACCAACCACTACAGCGAAGACTTCGATGAAACCATCATCGGAGCGGGTCAAGCCCTCCGCGTCACGGGCCGTGTGCTGTTTTCTGAAGACGAAACACCTGCACCTGCCGGTGCCTTCGACGTGACCTTTGGTGACTACGATCACGTGTGGGTCACCAGTCCGCGCGCAGACGGTGAGTTCTCTCTGGACCTCCTCGTGCCAAGCATCCGTTCGGGGTACCTGGACCTCAAGCTGGGTCTTGATGACCTGCCGGGCCTTGCTCAAGACCAAACGGAGATCGTGCCCCGCGTTCAGTTCATCGTGGACAGTTCCTCGCCGACCCTTGCTGCCGTGACGCTGTCGCGCATCGAGGCGGGTGATCCCCTGCCCATCGGACAAGCCAACGATTTGCTCGTGCAGCTCGAGACCCTTGACGACCATGGATTCGACACAGGAGAATCTGCCGTGCTTCACTACCGCGTGCGCGCGGGCGAAGCCGAAATCTCGCGTGGTGCGCTTGAACTCCCGGACACGACCCCCTTCGGTGAGCAGTTCTTCTGGAGCGGGAACCTCGACTTGACCGATGCTGGAGCGACCACGCTGCTTCCCACCTACATGGTGGACGTGTGGGTCTCGGGAAGCGATGCAGCAGGCAATCCCTTTGACACGACGTCCAACACGGTCATGACGCCCTTCGCCACGTGGCCCTTGGCGTTGATCGGCCCATCGATTGACCTCGAAGCGACTTCAGCGATGTGGGATGACCCAAGTCCTGCTCCAAAGAGCGCGGCCGTGCTCGACATCCAGACCACCAACGAAGGCGGGAGCGGCGACATCGCGTTCGTGCTTCAACGACGACAGGACGCAGGCTTCTGGGCGGAAATCGCCCGTGAAGACCTGACCGCGAGTGCAGCCTCTGACGTCCAGGTCCAACTCTCTGTCATGGCCGACGGTGAGGTCGGTGACCGCCTCGAACATCGCTTGTTGCTGCTGGTGGACGGCGTTGAAGCCGATCGCGTCCCCCTTGCACCGCTCTTGCTCACCGAGGAGGTTGCACGCGACGGCGATGCGCTGCGGGAAGACATCGGAGAGCAACGCTTCAGCCTCTTCCTCTACGTCATCACGATGATGTCCCTTTCCGCTGCTGTGTGGATGCTCGTCGTCTACCGCCGTATGGCGTATGGTGACGAAAGCGTCGCCTCTGAAGACCAAACAAAGGTCGTGATGGCTGAGATGAGTGAGGCTCCGAAGGCGCTCCCCGAGTTGGCGGACCTCCCACCACCTCCCGGTTTGAACCTCGAAACCTCCACACCATTGCCGCCGGGACTGAACATGCCAGCAGCAGCAACTGTGGTTGAAGAAATGCAGCCGGAGCCGACCTACACCACCGATGACCCTCGAGGTTTGCCGCCAAAGCCGCCAACGGGCTTGCCCGACGGCTGGACCGAGGAACAATGGGCGCACTACGGATGGTCCTACCTCGACGTCCAGTGAGGCTCGCCCATGGTGTCGAACGACGTCGAGGGCATGGTGACGCTGACCGAACGGATGGTGCACCTCATTGGCCAATTGGGCATGCCCATCGTTGAGGTCGCCATCGTGCTTCAGCGGCGCATTACCTCCATGCTGGAACCACTTCAGGCATGGGCGGATCAGCAGGGAATCGATCTGGAATCGCGGGTGCGCAACCCGTGGCCACTCGACGGGGGAAACGAGGACGGGGCCACGTCGGCGTTTACCCTTGATCGGCTGCTCGACCACGTGGATGCCGACAGGATGGACATCCTCGATACCCTCATCCGCGTGACCCTGCAAGAGGTCGATGCAGACCTCATGCACGGCCTGCTTGCGCTTCGTCCGTGGGAACACCTCGTCCGCTCCCAACTGGCCGCGGCCGACGGTCCTGGTCGCCTGTTCTCGCCTCTGGACATACCTGACGACTTTTGAGCGCGGGTTCAAATCACGCGACGCTAAGGTGTTCCCATGCAGCGGGTCGTCCTCGCCCTCATGCTAACGAGCCTCATGCTTTTGCAGGGCTGCATCGGTGGGCTCCGAGATGGCCTTGCCGATGCCTTGCCGGAACAACGAGGGCAGCCTGGCAGCCTGACCTTGGCCTGCCTGTCGTCGAGCCGGTTCACGGAGATGGTGATTGAAATCGATCATGCGCCGGAGTACGCCCCTGAAGCTTCCACGGTTCAACTTCTGACCGAACGGCTCGGTGACGTGTGCGACAAGCCCGACGGGATTCGTGCGGTCATCACCGAGACGGAATTCAACCACTCTGGCGCGTGGAGCGCCGACGATGTTCGGGATCAGGCCTTGGAGCACCGTGAGGCACCACCAATGGACGGCACCACGCTCCGTTGGCATCTGCTGTTCCCCGCGGGTGGTTACGACGACGACAGCGTCCTTGGCGTCGCCGTCAATGCTGCAGACGTCGCGGTGTTCCGCGACAGCATTGATGATGCGGAGAACATCCTGCGCCGGCCGAGCGCGGAGGACATCGAAAACAGCGTGACCTTGCACGAAGTGGGTCACCTGCTCGGGCTGGTGAACTTGGTGTACACCTCGCCAAGGGACCATGAGGATCCAGATCATCCCGGCCATTCATCGAACGAGGATTCCGTCATGTATTGGGCGGTTGATTCCTCTTCGCTTGGTGCCATCTTTAGCGGGGAATTGCCCAATGATTTCGACGACGACGATCGGGCAGACCTGGAGGATCTTGCCTCGGGTGACCTCGAAGCGGAAGATCAGCTCTGGCGGCCCTAATCGGCGAGTCCACCTCGTGCAACGATGGCCGTTGCCGCCCGCCACGCATCGAAAATCGACCACAGGTACAATCCAATCCAAAGCACCACCGTTAACGCAAGTGGGATTTGCAGGAGGCCGAAATCAATCCCTTTGCGGTGTTCACGGTTGATGTGCTGTCCAAGGAAGAGAAACGGCACGGCCGCGAGCACCACCGTGAATAACGGTCGGGCAGAGCCCCATACGCCGATACCGAAGGTGATTTCCCGCCAGATTTCCTTGAGCAGGGTGAGCGGCCCGACGCGGTGGGGTGCCTCCACAGGGAGGGAGACCGTCAACTCCTCTCCCATGGTCAAGTGAACACCCGGTACCTTCTCAACGTGTTGGCGACATGAGCGACGAACTCAAGTTCCCTCCACCTGAGCAGCAGCCATGCGCCGGGTGCTCATCACGGGCTTCGGTGCGTTTTCCAGCCATGCGACGAACCCAACGGAAGCTTTGGTCCAGGCCTGGCCCAACGTCATGGAGGTTCACGACCCGTGGAGCGACCAATCCGAGTCGGTTCATGTTGAGGCCCGTGTGCTCACGGTGGATGAAGACGGCTCTTCTGAGACCGCGAAGCGGCTCCAAGCGGGGGAATTATGGGACGCAGTCATCCACCTCGGGCTCTGCGGATCGTGCTCCAACGCGAGGTTGGAATGGCTTGGCAGGGATGCATTTCAGATGCGTGAGGCAGACAACGCGGGCCGATGTGTCACCGATGCTCCAATCACGGGATCCGGAGACCTCGCTGCGGGTGTGGATCGGTCGCGCTTCGGACTCGAGGCCTGCGACCCAGACGCCACCTGGTCGGACGACGCAGGTGGATATGTGTGCAACGAAACCCTCCACCGGACCCTCGCTGCATGCGTGTCCTTGACGCGCCCCCCTCCGGTGCTGTTTCTGCACATCCCTTCAGCGTCAGCGTGGTCCTTGGACCGGAGTCGAGCGCTGGCTGAAGCCGTCCTCGCGCGCATGCTCTTCCCGCCGGTGGTCGACGTTGCAGCAGGCGCGCTGTTCGAGGGGGAGCGACTTCTCGTAGCACGTCGCGGCGCCAACGAAGCGGCAGCAGGCCAATGGGAGTTGCCCGGTGGCAAATTCGAGGACGGTGAATCCCTCGAGGAAGCGGTGGTCCGGGAATGGCAGGAGGAACTTGGTCTCGACGTCATCGCCGGCCGTCATCGAGGATCATGGTGGGGCCTGCGGCCGTGGTTACGGTACCGCATCAACGTCATCGAAGTGAGCACCTCCTCGCCTTTGCCGGTGGTGCTCGAATCGAACGCGCATGACGCCATCACGTGGTTTGGGCCAGCCGATGACGTTGACGCCTTTTCCTGGCTTGGGCCAGATCGTGATGTCGTGCTGACGCTGGTGCCTCGTCCGTAATCAGCGCTCAAACCACGTGACGGCTTCCCCGTCCTCGTCCATGGCCCGTTCGTCGCCAAGTTGTCGAGGAACATGGGTGCGGCCGGGATGGTGGGTGGCAGCGAGCAGCCAATCTGCAAGCCCTTCGCCACGGATGTCGATGTCGAAGACGCCTCCGAGCGGGGCGTGCCCGGGAAGGCCAAACGTGACCTTTCCCGCCATGGCGGCCACGCGCTCAAGCGTGAAGGTAGTCGTGTCTCCCTCGAGGTTGGCGCCCATGGCGTCGAGTGCCGTATCGAGGATGCGCTGGTCGTGAAGTTTGGTCAACATGGTGTCCAGAGGCACGCGCTGCACTTCGAGGGTGATGTCCTGCTCGCTGGGATAGGTGGGCTTGGCGGGCCAAGCCACGTCTTGGGCGTCCGGAAACAAGGCGCGGAAGGCTTCCGCGATACGCTCGCCGTCCTCCGCCCCTCGGATTCGGGTTCGGACGCTGACCTCCAATCCCTCGTCGACACCCGTGAGGCGAACCCTTGGGGCCGTCATCGCTTCTCCGATGTGGCCTCGCTTCTCAATCCATTGGGCCTTCAGCGAGGGACATCATCAAGTCCGAAGTGGGCGAGCCACCGACGTGAGTGCTTCGCCACGTTCGAGGATGGCGGTGGTCATCCCTGTGCTTGACGAGGTGAATCACTTGCCTCTGCTCTTGGCCGACCTTGAGGCGCAAGACTTGCCGCCATCCGAATTCGACGTCCTCGTGCTCGACGGAGGCTCGAGCGATGGGACGCGCGCGTTGCTCGACCAACATGTGCCTTCGACTGCCCACGGTTTTGCCGTCCTGGAAAATCCGGGCAAAACCGTTCCTCACGCCAGGAACCTCGCGATGACGCATCTGAGCGATGACGTGGGTGTCGTGGTTGAATTGATTGGGCACGTTCGGATTTCGCCCAATCACTTGTCCAACCGAAAGCGGGCTTGGGAGGCTGGCCTTGCACGCCATGGCGATCGATTCGGGGCCTTGGGCGTGCGTGTGCTTGGGCCAGACCGACCATCGACCGTGGTCGAGGGCTGGGTCGACGGCGCGCTTCGCTCATCCCTCGGGCGTGGTGGCGGACAGTTCGCCCACTTCACCGACGTAGGACCAACCAAAGTTCCCGCCTTTGCCTCACACAACAGGGCGGCCGTCGAGGCCGTCGGCGGTTGGGACGTGGCCTTTTCCACCAGTCAGGACAGTGAACTGGCCATGCGGCTCCGGCGTCACGGCTACGTCATGGAGCGGGACCCCTCGGTCAACGTGCGAATGAGTCGACGCACAAGCCTCCGGAGCCATTGGCGCATGGCCGTCAGGTACGGCTATTGGCGCGGTCGGTTGTTGCGGTCCTACCCAAGCAGGCTTGATCCGAGGGAGTTCGCTCCACTTTTCGGGGCGCTGTTGTGCGCGGTGCTTCTCATGACCGTCCGAATGTACGTGGCGGTCCCGGTTGGAGCATATGCGTTTGTTTTGCTGGGGGCTGGCCTGTTCTCTTCCTTGAGCAGAGGGCGCTTGAGTCATGCGTTTGGCGTACCGGTGTGCTTGGTGATGCTGCACACAGGTTTCACCGTCGGGCTTCTTCGCTCGCTGGTCGCAGGTCCCCCAAGGAAGCGAGACCGGTAATGCAGCCCGGACGAACCTCTATGCCTGAACGGTGATGGTGGCAGGTTCATGGCGGCCAGAAAGGGCATCTCTCAGGGGCTGCTCGTGACCCCCGTCATCATCGGGCTCGGGCTCGATGCCACCGTCACACCGCTCAATGCGATGCTGGATGTCTCCGCTTGGCTGCGTTGGGTCTACTATGGCGGGCTGGGTCTGATCGGCTTCGTGCTCTTTCGTCGTGCACGCATCGAGCGCGACCATGAGCATCGGCGCTCCGCGTCCCTCAAAGGACTGAAAACCGTCTTCAGAGCAGAGGAGCAAGGCTTGTGGGAGCGCAGCGATGATGCTCCTCCGGGTGGACCCCTCAGCGTTGAATCCGGAGCGAAGGTCGGGGGTCTGACGCGGGAGGGGAGCGAGGTCAACATCGGGACCGAGGTTGACGTCGAGACGATTCATGGCATGCGCATTCAGGCGAACGATGGCGTTCATCGAACTGTCGGAGCCACCGGGAAGGCCTCCGGCATGGACACCATGCTTGACGCGCTCGGTCGCGTGTTCCGACGTGGTGACGACCTCGCGGAGGATCGACATCAACGTCGCAAAGCAACCCTCCAGCAACGGGCCGAGGGAGACCCGTTGATCGCCGCGCGTCCCGTCGCGCCGGTGGCCATGGACGCAGGGGATTTCGATGAAGTCACCACCACCCTCCAACCCGTGGCCGCGCCACCACCGCCGCCCGTCCACACGTGCGGTGCGTGTGGAGCCCAGCATGAGCCAGATGACCGCTTCTGCCCGGCCTGTGGACATAACCTGCCACAGGTCCAAGCGTGATCTTCCACGGGCGTTGGGTTGAAGACGGCCCCCTGAGCCAACGGGACGGGGCCGACATGAGCGGGAAGCGCGATTACTACGAGGTGCTCGGCCTCGATCGCGACGCCGATGAGAAGGCGCTCAAGAACGCCTTCCGTCGTTTGGCACGCAAGTACCATCCCGATCGAAGCGAGGAGCCCGACGCTGAAGATCGATTCAAGGAGATTCAAGAGGCCTACGCGGTGCTCTCTGACCCCTCAAAACGCAGCCAATACGACCGCTTCGGACATGACGGTCCAGGTGGAGGTTTCGGTGGCGGGTTCAACGTCGACCTCAGCGACCTCTTCGGCGGCTCGGACATTTTCTCAGCCTTCTTCGGCGGGGGTGGTGGTGGTGGTCAACGCTCGAGGCGTGGCAGCGACATCCTGTACCGTCACACCGTGTCAAGTGAGGACGTGATGAACGGCGCGGATGAGGAGGTTGAACTCGAGTTGCCGACCTCCTGCGTGCCCTGTTCAGGAACCGGTGCGGAAGGCGGTGCTTTGGACACGTGCCTGGAGTGCTCGGGTCGAGGCGTGCTGTCACGGATGGTGCAAATGGGGCCCTTCCAAACACGTCAAGACCGAACCTGCCCGAACTGCGAGGGGCGAGGAAAGATCCCGAAAAGCACGTGCAAGGCCTGCAAGGGACGCGGCAGAAAGGAGCAATCCACCACGCTTAGGTTCAGCATTCCCGCAGGCGCAGAAGACGGCACACGCCTCCGCCTTCGAGGCAAGGGTGAGCCTGGCCGTGACGGGCAAGCTTCCGGGGACCTCCTGGTGGAACTCGAAGTCTCCCCCCATCCTTACTTCGAACGAAGCAGGAGCGACCTCATCATGTCCCTGCCTCTGGGCTACGCTGACCTTGCGCTCGGCACGACCGTCACGCTGGATCACATCGACGGGAAGCCGCTCGAAATCCGTGTCCCGAAAGGCTCCACGGCGGGCGACACCATCGACATCCCCCGTCGTGGCTTCCCTCGATTAAGGGGTGGCGGTCGAGGCGATGTGGTGGTGCTGCTCAAGCTCCACATGCCCTCCAAGTTCCCACGGCAGGCTCGGGCCGCGCTCGAAGAACTCCGTGAGGACATGGCGCCGAAGGACCTCGGTGCACGAATCAGAGATGAAGCCGAGGCCCGCAGGCGCGGCGGCTGATCACGCCTCTTCATCTGCATCGAGCATCAACGAGGTTGTGGCACGGGCGGCACGAGGCTCTGCCTCGACCAGCCCGTTGATTTCCACATCAACCAAGGAGCCCACACCGTCCAACTCCACGGTCAGGAAGACCACCGTATTGGCTCGGAGGGTGTCAAGGAAGACGTCCTCGCCGTGGTGCAAGAAGCGTGGCTCCACGGCTTTCACCTCGCACGCCGCACCAAGCGGTGCATCGAACCTCAGTGCCGTCGCTTCCCACGTTTGCGGGCCTGCGGCGAGGCCGACAAGGAGAACGTGCGTGCCCTCCTTGGCCAAACGTGGGTCGAGGCGCCACGCTGCAAGGGCAATCTCGTCTGTACGATGTGAGAGGTCTGGTTCACCCCAACTTCGGCATGCTTCTTCGAACTCCAACGTGGCGACGGCATCCAGAGCAAGGTGAAGATCGCGCCGTTCTTGCTCGACGGGTCGGCCCTCGTCCAGCCGTTTGACGATGCTCTGGAGGCGCTCACGTTGGACCCGCATGATGTTCGCGAGGCGAGTCCGGCGACGTTGGATGTGCGCCAAGTACGCCACAGGGATGAGGAAACTGAAACCGAGGATCCAGCGGACGCGTGCCCCCCAGATCTGGGAGGCTTCGTCCGGTTCGAACCATGGTTCATCGCCTTCATCCACCACCCCATGGGCCATCTCAAGCGTGTAATTGAGCGTCACACCATCGCTGCCCCACGTGGTGTTGAGCACGTCATCAGCGTCGATGACGCTGATGCGAACGAGATGTGCGCCTCGTCCGAATTGCGCGCTGAGGCTCTCACCCTGTCCGTCGAGCGTGTCCACCGCCCGCTCTTCTTCGTCGATGGCACCTGTGTTCGGGTCAATGGGGATGAGTTCAACACGCACTGGTTCCGATGACCACACGCTGACTTTGACCAGGTGAATCGATTCCTCCCATGCGTCGATGAAGAAGGGGAGCACGTCGGCCACGTCGTGCGTGGACCGCACGAGGTGTCCGCTCTCGCTGCCGTTGAGTGGGAGGTGGCCTGTGAGGCCACCGTCGAGCAAGACCACATCGCTGATGTCAACGTACCCTTGTGCATCGCTTCCGCTTCCAAGGTCGGCCGCGGAGGTACGGGACAATCCTGAGGCACATACAGGGCTGTGACAGGTCAGCCGGAGGGCCTCTGCACCCGGGAGAGGCCAAACCGTGGCGGCAGAGCGAAGCGGTTCGGAGGAGGTTGCGATCCATGCGCCTTGAACAAGATGATGCACCAAGAGTTCGGTTCCCTCAAGTGGGGTCAGGTGAAGCGCATCCGTTTCGTTCACGTCTAGTGCCTTGATTTGGCCCCCGTGCCCAATGATCTGCTCGCGGCCTTGGAGGTGGTCCATCGCACCGGTCATCGGGTGAGCTGCCATCGTCAGGGCGACAGCCGTGCTCGGGGCCGTACCCTCCACCATCACGAGGACGCGCTCACCCTCATCGAGCGCGAGTCGGTGGGCGTAGGGTAGGGTGCTGTCGTGAAGGGTGTGCATCAGGTGGTTGGTCTCACCCGTGTCGTTCTGGACCATGAGCCGGAGGTTGATTTCATTCGAGACGTGGTGAACCACAACATCGACCCACGCTGGGCCGTCTGTTTGCGCGAGCATGTACGCGCTCGCCTCCGCAGACACGTTGAGGATCCCGGTGGATGCACCGCTCCATCCGGTGTTTAATCGAACAGGGTCGCTTTCTGACCACCAGACGTCCCCGAATTGGCTCATGGCCAGCATCGTGGTCTCAGCGTCGGTTCCCGGAGGTGGCCGTTCGGCCAGCATGGCCACCGTGGAAGCGACGGTCAGGACTTCGGCAATCTCCGCCTCGGCGAAGGTGATGGTCAAGGTCAAGACGTCGCTCATTTCGGCCACGTGGATGAACTCCATGCCACCCGTGCCCGCTTCCAATGTGTTTCCCTGGGCATCGCTCACGGTGGCTTCGCATGTGAGGCATGACACGACAAAGAGGCCCTGCTGAGCGGCATCCAAAACGAGGGTGGTGGTCCATGATGCGCCAGCCTCCCCATGGACGAACACGCGAGCTTCGTCCTCAACCACACTCGTGCTCGCCGAGGCGGACGTGAACGCGAGGCTGCACATCAGCAGCCCCAGCATCACGGCGGCCCATCGCTTCGTCATGTTTGGTGGGTTTCCCAACAGGGTTTCAAGCCCTCGTCTGGCCACCGGCTTCAAGTGCAGGTCCTGCTGCCACTTGCCATGGACGGTGTGCTTGGACGTACCGTCGTCTCCCGCGACCGCTTTGCCCGCGTGTGGGGGCTCGGTGACAGGAACCAACCCACAGGTCGCACCCCGGGTCTGGTCATGCTGGACGGCGATCAACCGATGGAGATCGCCTTGGCTCCGTTCAAGGCTGAAACGACGCGAACCTTGCCTGCAACGTTGACGGTCACGGCCCGCGGCGCGTTTGAAGTCCCCTCGTTCGACACACCTGGGCCGAGATGGTCGGTCGGTTTGGGCCATGTGCTCCCCCCAGAAATGGAGGAGGCCGATGCAGGAGAGCCTGCTGGCGCTGGCCCTTTGCTCCCGGTGTCGTGGCAGCGCATGATGCACGACGCCGACTTGATGGATTCAACCTTGGCGCCGCAGGTGGTGGTGTTGACCGATGCGCTGGCGCTCACCAGCAACCCGCGTCGATTCATTGATGCGATCGTGGCCATCAAGCGTCGCTTTCCGAGTGCGCTGCTCTGGGCGCCAGGCATCGGGGGTCCCGATAACCTCGCGCTGCTTGTTTGGCTTGGCGTCGACCTGTTCGATTTGACGCGATCCCGTCAGGCAGCAGCCTCTGAGATGGTGCTGGACCGTGGCGGTCCACGAACGCCGTCCGTGGAGCTAGGCGAGTCCGCAAGCCTTGACGTCCAAGTCGATGCGTGGCGCGCAGCCGTGGCCGAAGTTCGTGAGCACCTGGCAGCGGGTACGCTGCGTCAACTGGTGGACCGCCAAGCGCTGGTTGCACCATCAACGGTGGTCCAGCTGCGTCACCATGACGACGTTTGCGCCACGATGGAAGGGTTGCTCGAACGTCACGTTCCGCGAGAGCGCAAGCTGATGTGCATGGCCGAAACCAGCCTGTACGAGCCCGCGGTGCTTGACTGGGTCAACTGGATGAGCACTGCATATCGCGCGCCGCAAGGCATGGACCGCGTGTTGGTGCTCTTGCCGTGCTCGGCGCGAAAACCGTACAGGTTCTCGAAATCCCATCGTCGCTTCATCGAGGCCATTGGCACCAACGCGGTCCACGAAGTCATGGTGACCTCGCCGCTTGGTCTGGTGCCCAGGGACCTCGAACAAGTGTGGCCGGCTCAGCACTACGATCTGGCGGTCACCGGCCGCTGGAGTGCAGACGAGCTCAACCGAATCGGCAGCATGCTCTCTGCCCTCATCGAGGCGCATGATTACCAGTGTATCGTGGATCACTCGGGGCTCACGCTTCCTGAATCGTGCTACGGTGGCCTTCCTCGCATCGATACGCGCCAAGGAGAGTCAGCAGGATCGCGAACAGCGCTCGAGCGCTTGAGTGAGGCTGTGCGAGAGGCGATCCGCACCCACGGGGCCCGTCGCCGATCTCGGGATGCCATGCATCTTGACGAATGGCGAAGCGCTTCACGTCGATTGCTGGGCGGGGACGCATGGTTGGACGGGGCAGAGGTCAGGGGTCGCCCCCCACGGTTCCGCATCATGTTCGGTTCGGACCAGATCGGTCAGTGGTCGCCCGACCGTGGTGGATTTTCCCTGTCCAAAGCCGCCGTCCTCCGGCTCGAGGCCGGGGCTGCATTGCCCCAAGTGCATTTGACGCCTGATGTCGTGTGGAAAGGGGACATCCACGTGGGCATCGTTCAGGACGTGGTCGGTGACGTCCGTGTTGGCTCCGACCTCTTGGTGATGCAGAACGGGCAAGCGATTGGCCTCGCTCGTGCCCTCGCCCCCGGCTGGGAGTGGGCGGGGACACCGGGCCGCCTCGCCAAAGCGCACCAGCGTCTTTGAGACCGAAGGCCCGCGGCGATGCGGTTAAGAGGGGAGAGCAGGTCGCCGGACCGTTCGGAGGTCCATGCATGGCAAGGATGTACTCGTCTCGCAAAGGCAGCAGCGGCTCGTCCAAGCCCTACGTGACCGAAGCCCCGGCATGGTCCAACACGGACAAGGGAGCCCTTGAGGCCCTCATCCTTGATTACGCCAAGGCCGGCCATTCCAGCGCTCAAATCGGCACGCTCCTGCGCGATCGCCATGCCGTCCCCAACGCTCGTCTCGTGCTCGGCCGTCGCATCAGCGCCGTGCTGAACGAAGCCGACCTCGCGGGCAGCTACCCGGAGGACATGATGAACCTCATGCGCCGCGCTGCGGGCTTGATCGACCACATGGGAAGCAACCACAAGGACCTGCACAACCGTAGAGCGCTCGAACTCACCGAGGCGAAGATTCGCCGCCTGGCCAAGTACTACATCGGTGAAGGCCGACTCGACGCCGAGTGGCGTTACAAGCGCGACCAGCTCCGCCTCATGGTCGAGTGACCTCTGGCGCAAGTTGATGTGTCCCCGCATCTGAGGCGGGACGATGTCGCCCCTGACCTCCATCGACGGCCTGTCCGAGGCCGCTTCATGGGCCGCAGAGGTTGCGTCGACCTTGTCGTCCGGCCGGACGGTGGTGCTCGATGGCGCGGCCGACGTCAACGTCATGCTTGCTTTGGTCCAACTTGAGGCGGCTTTGCTTGACCGCGGCCTGCCCTACCGGAGGGCACTGTCACCATCGACGCACGTGCTACCGGCCGCTGAACGCGCTTCACCCGTCGTCGGGGACAATGAATTGCATTGTTTGGTTGTCGAAGAGGCAGACGCACATCCGTCGTTGCCGGACGTCGATGGGTCCATCCATCGCTTTGTGCCGGTTGCGGCCTCGGTCGAGCTCGGACGTGATCAACGGGCACGCACCGGAACGCTCAGTCCTGCCGTCCTTTGTGCGTTGGTGGCTGAGCATCTGGCTCCGGCGGGTTCACGCGTGCGTCGCGTCCGGCCGTGGGTGCTGCTGGCGCAATGGGGTCGTGGCGCCTTGGATGCCGCGTACGACCCGTGGTACACGGTGCTTCGAGATCACCTCTGCGAGGAAGGGAGCATACGTGTGGCGAGCCTTGCAGACGTGGAAACGCTTCCAGGCACGCTTCCAGATGGATTTTCTCACGCCTTGCTCAAGCGGCTCCGTCGGGCGTGGGCGAAGATGGACCATTCCGCTCGATCACGCGGATTCTCAGAAGCCGTGCTGCCTGCGTTGAGGCATGCGTCGATGGCTTCAGCGAGGCTTGAGGAGGTCGTGTGGCACCGCCCTGTGCTGCCCGGACAGGCCCTGGACATGTTGGAACAAGCCGCTCTGCTTGGACGAGCAGCGGGCGAAGATGAGGCCGATGGGCAACTTTCCATGAGCCGAAAAATGGATGCTTTGCTGACCACGGGCGCGCTGGTTGATTCGGCCTGAAGCACCAATGGCTTCAAGGAACAGCCGCCGATGGCCACCCAGGGCCATCGAGCGATTGTTGACGGGCGGCATCCGTGACCAAATCCAAGACCTGATGGCCACGGAGGACCTTGTCCTCGAAACCTTCCGTGACTTGGTCAAGGACGAACTCAAGGCACACATCCGAAACGTCATCGACGACGACCCCGAGCTCAAGGCGGAAATCAAAGATGCCGTCGGCTACTACTTCCAAGCAAAAGCACGCTCCGTGTACGCTGAGTTGAAGGCAAGCAGGGCTGCAACGCGGCTCGGATTGCGCATGCTCCCCGACGAACTGCAGGGTGAAATCGGAACCGCGTTGGTCGGTTTGTTTGAGAAAGAACTTGGAACCCTCCTTGAGCGTGCGCTTTGAGGTGATCCGGTGCGGCAAGTCCTCGTGGCGCTGCTGTTGCTGGCCCCGATGCTCATCCTTCCTTCTGCCGCGGCCGCGGAGGGGCGGTCCTCCTCAGACGTGATTTGCTGTCCAGCCTCAGAGGTCGAGTTGTTCATGCTCGGCTCTGCAGACAGCGGATCGTTGAACCCATTTTCGGAACGGTTGGGCGACGATCCTGAGAGCGCCGTCATCGCCAACGCAGTCACCTCCGAAGAAGTCGTGGCGACGTGGAGGTTGCAAGACCTCTACGCGGGCACGGTTCCAGAGAGCACGTGGGCGATCAGCCTCCCCGTGCTGGTGGAGAACGCCGGAGGGGCCCAAGTCAATTTCACCGTGGAGGTGGCCATCGGTTCGAACGTGTATGTCGGTGAACTTCCCGCTCCGTCGACCTTTGTCGGTCAAGGCCAGAGCACGATCAGCTTCAACGTCCCCGTCGAGGAGACCACGGTCAACGACGGGTGGGACCTCGAAGTCGTGCTGTTGGCGCGTTCGGTGATCTTCTCGGTCCCCCAAAGCGGCTCGCAGCTCTCGGTGCTGTGGGGCGCCGACGATGCCGACGCCTCCATCACGGGCGACCTCGCCGTGGTTCAGATGCATCTTCTCGATGTGGAAACCCAAGGGTCCGATGCCTACGTCGGCATCGTGGTGGCCTCTCCTTTCGGGACGGACCTGCTCGCGTTCAACAACGAGATGACCCTCCGTCTCGACGGCAGCGTGGTCTCCGGGGACCCGGTGGAAACCCAATCTGCAGACGGCATTCGGGTCACGTGGACCTACACGGACGATGACCCAGGTGAACGGACCATGTCGCTTCAAGTCACCCTTCGTTTGCAGAGCGGCGGAGCGACCATCACAAGCGAAAGCCGTGACGTGACCTTCACCACCGAAGGTGGGGACGGTGGCGGTGGCAGTTACTACCCCTCAGAGGAGCCGCTTCGCACGACAGGGGCTGGCTCCACACTGACGGTTGTGGGGAGCATGGACTTCTCACAAGACCGTGGTGATTTGGTCCTTGAACGGGAGACGTCCATCACGCTTGACGGCGAGATGGCGTTCTGGATGCGCTGGTCGCTGGACCACCTTGGAAGCGAAGACCTCGCGCTCTCGCCGACCATCCGATCCTTCCGTGCAGGTGGCGTGGGAGATGAAGAGCGGGAAAGCCGGATGATCGAATCTGTGGAACGGCAAGAATTCGAACAACAGATGGGCAAGCTCCACGTCTCCTTCCTCTCCAATGGCCTCGGCTTGAAGCCTGACGAGTTGATCGGTGACTCGGGTGATTTTGACACTGTGGGCATTACCCTCGATTTGCACGGCGAGGAGCGTGTCATCAGCCATCCCCTGACCATCACCATACGGTCCCGTGAACGTGTGGACGACGGGACCCTCATCGATTTGGTGCGTGACTTCATCGTCGTTCAACCGGTTCCGTTCTGGTCCGACTGGTCGATCGAACTCACCCTTCGAAGTTCTGGTCTGACCGCCCTTGCGGGCCTCGATTTGGGCGATGCAGAGGGCTTGAGCCTCAACCATCGTCGCTTGCCCATGGGTGAGGTGGCCGTGCTCAGCGGAAGCGAGCTTGACCAAGCGTTGACCTTCGAGTTGATCGCGGCTCCAACAAGCGCTCCGTTGTACGCTCCGTTGTTGGTCTTGGTTGGAACCCTCGCCGTGCTGGCCGGTGGCCTGGCGCTTGGTTGGCGTGTGTCTCGAAACCGCCGCCGCGGTTTGCTGTTGACCGAGGTGGTGCTCCTTGGCATCATCGTCTTCGCGATGTTCCTCTTCGCTTACCCTTCGATCTTCGTGCTAGGCGCAGCTGGTTCATCGGCCTTCATTTGGGGGGTGACTGCTCTGGTGTCACCACGTTCGTCACGACCCGCTCGTTCGCCTTCTGCTCGGACGATGAAGAACGTCCCACTCCCAACCTTCGCATGCCCCGCGTGCGGGACGGTGAACGATGTACCCTCTCACGAACGCCCGCTCCGCATCGTCTGCATGGGCTGCCAGCGTGGCATCACCATCCATGGGTGAAACAATGGTAGGTCTTCTCGGTGACCTCGATTTGGAGGATGAACACGTCACCATCGGGCTTGAGGACAGCCTCGAAGAAGCCGCGCACCGCCTGATTGACGTTCCTGGTGGGGTTCTTGTGGTGTTGGACGATGAGGCGCAGCCGCGTGGTCTCATCCGGCCTGACCACCTTCTCCGTGAAGTGCTCAAAGGCACGGATTTGCGCGCGAACGTTTGCCGTGATGTGATGCTTTCCGACGTGCTTCGGTTGCCGGTGTCCACACCGCTGGACGAAGTGGTTGCGGTCATCGACCGCCGTCAACCCGACGCCGTGGTCGGAGTCGACGACGAGGGTGTCTTTCTCGGTTGGTTTTCTCCGGCCGACCTCGCCTCTGCACGAGCCAAAGTGAAGGTGCTGCGGTCGTTGGACCGTGCGCGTTCGTGATCACTCGTGGGCCATCAACAACCGCCCATCCTCCAGCAGGATGGCATAGCCGATACGCTCCAACTGGACGACGGTCCCGGCGGGGAAGTCATGTGGTTCTAAGCGGCCACCGATCTCGTGCAGTTCGTCGTCCTCTGCAAGGACGAGCGTGGCCTCTTCCGAGGCATCCACGGTCCAATGAACGATGGGGCGTTGGTCCCGCCGTTCGATGTCTCCGGCGATCAATGTGCCCTCCTGCTGGTCCACGTCGACCAAGTCCTTGAGCCGGAACGACGCCATGCTTGCATCCTCGACTTCGATCCACACATGGCCCGTGGTCAGGTCATGACGTCGTGGCTCCTTGTCCGGCTGATCGGGATAACGCACCAGGGTTGCTTCATCCGGTGCGCCGGTGATGGGCATGCGAACCGCATCACGCACGAACGCTAAGCGAGGTGCAGTGCTGTCGACCGCTTTGGTGTTGTGAGAAAACAGGCTGCTCAACGGCACGGAGATGTCCTTCTGCGTGATGGCCAATTCAAGCCAAAACGCTCGGAGTGCCGAGGCTTGAATGCCGCGACGCGCGAGGGCGGACAGCGTCGGAAGGCGTGGGTCATTCCAGCCCTCATACCGTCCGCTCTCGATGTCCTTTCGCATCGCTGAGGTGGAAAATCCGCCCCATTCATGCACCTTAACGCGTCCCCAATACATCGTGTTCGGGTAGGTCCAACCAAAGTACTCGTAGAGCAAGGTCTGTTTCCTCGTGGAATCCATGAGGTCCTTTCCTCGGATGATGTGGGTCACGCCTTGGAGGTGATCTTCAATCGCGCTTTGAAAGTCGAGGAGCGGCCATACTTGGTGCTTAGAACCGACCTCGGGCCGAGGGTGCGGATTGGTCACGGTGTCCTGCAGGCGGAGCGCCGGCCAGTCGCGGAGGGCCGGGTTGCGTTGGTCCATCCCCGTCTTCACGCGAACGACCGCTTCTCCCGGCTTGTATGCGCCACCGAGCATGCCTTGCCATCGGGTGGTGTGTTCATCCGTAGATTTCCCCCTGCAAGGGCATTCGGTTTGCGCGACGCGGAACTCGCGGAAGGCTTCCGCACTGCAGGTGCAGACGTATCCGAAGCCCTGCTCGATCATGGTGGTGGCGTGTTCATGGTACACGTCGATACGATCACTGGCGATGATCACGCGGTCGGCCGGTCGGCCGAGCAACCATTCGGTTTCCTGTTGAATGGTGTCGTACGCCTCAGGCATGGGAGGCTTCACGACGGTGTCTGTGTCGTCAAACCTCAGGATGAGGGTTCCCTTGTACCGTTCTGCGTAGGCTCCGTTGATGACCAAGCCACGGGCGTGGCCAAAAGACAGGGGGCCGTTCGGGTTTGGTGCGAACCTGAGGACAACGTTCCCTTCTTCCACATGTTCCAAATCAGGCAGTCCGACGCGCCGTTCCGCTTTGGGACGTGCTTCAAGCAATTCAGGGGCCATCGCCACCAATTCTTGTTGCGCGGCCTCCAAGCCTTGCTCGGCCACGAAAGCATTCGCTTCCGCGACGGCGGCAGCCACTGCGGCGGCGAGCTCACGCCCATGAGGTCGAAGGTCGGCGCGCATGCCCATGATGCGACCGACGACGGAACCGGCCACGGCTTCTCCGTTGTATTCGACGGCGTTTTGCAACGCGACAAGGCGCAGAAACGCGAGGGTGTCCTCGTCCGGTGTCCACGCCATGCTGCTCAGTGCAGGCTGCAGGGAGCCCTTCATGAGGATGGTGGGTCAAACAACCGACGTTGCACTGAGGTGCCTGTGGAGGTCCGGACCGGCATTGGTGTGTCATGCTGCGCAGACCACGCTCGTTTTGTGGTCGCCCACGACCATCGCAGGGCGGGGTGCGGTCGTCCCTCTAAGAGCAGTTCAGGGAGTGCCCGCTTCAATTTCGGGTCGCTCGGGTAGCCTGATCCGACCTCAATTCCGCTGCGATCGATGAACGAGCGGACCCACGCATCCCTGGCCACTTTGGCGACGATGCTCGCGGCTCCGACCACTCTGTCTTCCGCATCGGCTTGATGCTTGGCGTCGATTTCAACGGGTTCAAGGTCGTGCGTCATGAGACCAGACTGCACGTTCTGGCCGAATCGTGCTGCATCAACGTCGCATGCGTCGAGCACCAAGCGGTGGTCCTCTCCGTCCATCCATAACGCCTGAATGGCTTCCACAAAGCCTTCCACTTCCAACCGATTCAGGCCCCGCTCCTCGACGGCTGCATCGATGCGCGTGGGTTCGAGTGCCAGCGCCTCAATGCCCCAACCGTTCTGTTCGGCGAGGCTTCGAAGTTCGCCGTCCATGCGCTCCCGTTGTTGTGGGCTGAGGCGCTTGGAATCCGTGACGCCAAGCTCCTCGAGGAGATGAAGGTCAGATTCGGGGACAGCGCAGGCCCCGATGAACAAGGGCCCGATGCAGGGCCCACGGCCCGCTTCATCGACGCCAATCACGCGCATCGCTTCACCCCAAATCGAGATCGTCGAGCAGCGTGTCGATCTCGGTGGCTTCTTGCTTTGGTGCTGCGAGGTTAGCGGCCAGTGCATCCAAGCGTTCTGATGCGGCTTGACTTGTGCGGGCATCAAGGACGACGGAAGCCGCGTCCGTCAATGCGCTTGGCGGAGCGGGAGCTGGAGCAGGGCTGGGGTTTGAGCGGTTCCTGAACGCCTCTTGGAACGCGCTTGCGTCCACGCTTTGACTGACCGCGGGCGCGGGTTGCCCACGCTTGGCCTGGAATCCAGCCATCCAATCTTCAGCGGTTTCAGGAGCCTTTGCGTCTTGCACCATCTCGGCTCGCTCAGCGCGTTGGTCGGCACGACGGACCAAGGCACGGTTGAGCACGATGGTCGCAATCCCAACCGCGAGCACGATGTGCCACGTGACTTGCACCAAGCCCCACACCTGCCCCGCGATCGCTTGGAGGTCAAAGCCCCCCTCGGTCGGGTTGTCTTGCCACGGGATGCCGAGGTATGGTGCGACAATGGTCTCTTGGAAGGTTTGCTCCGGGACGTAACGGGACCGAACGCTGAGGTTCACATAGACGGTGCCGTTCACGCTCTCATCCGCTGGTAGGTCGAACCAAGCCCTGAGCGTGATGTTGCTCCCAATGGGCAACCCTTCGACTTCGAAGGAACGCACAGGTTCCTCGTCGCCGTCGAGCACCGCTCCCTCAGGTGGAATCAACCCCATGTCCATGCCGTGTGATGCCTTCATGCTGACCACCAAGCCATCGACGACGTTTCCGTCGTTGCGGAGGGTGGCCGTGACGGACACGCGCTGGCGCGAGTCCTCCTCTTGGACCACCGATTCAAACACCCATTCCACACGTGGTGCAATGCGAAGGTCGAGGCTCTGCACCAAATCGAGCGTTGTCCCCTCCGGCCCGATGAAGACGTCGAGGGTCGCCGTCTGGAACGCAAGGGCGTCAGGATGAGCCCGAAGATGAGCGATCACGATGTCTTCGTTGTCGCCATGAGCGAGCGACAACCGCTCGGTTCCAATGGACATGTTCACGATGCCCTGAGCTTCCTCGCCAAGGGCGAGTTCGATGGTCGCAGCATCATCGTAGGTCCCTGAATTGCGAACGTTGGCCCGCACTTCGCAGGAGCGTTCAACCTCCAAGTCAGCGCAACGCGCGGTGATGTCGGTCACCTCGAACGCACGTTGGAGGTCGATTTCGCCGGTGAGGTCCACGGTTGCCGTTGAGGCGCCGATGTTGGCGCGCAGGCGCACGTCCAGACGGCCCTCGTCAATCCATGGCGCAAGCAGGCCGACTTCGATGGTGCGTGATGCTCCGGGCTGGAGTGGGAGGGTAGGAAGCGCACCGAACAAAGCAACGGTCCAACCGTCCCGCTGGAAGCGGTCAATCGGCTCGAAACCGTCCACCGCTGTGCCGTCTGCGTTGAGCGCAATCAGGTTCAATCCCACGGTGGAAGGGACGTTGCCACGGTTGGTGATCACGACGTCCATCCGCTCATCGGTGCCTGGGGCGACCGGCTGCGTGGATGCTTCGACGGACACCGCAACCCGCTTGACTTCCTCCATGGCGAGGATGAAGGTCCAAGCGTCCCCTCGACCGTCAAAGGTCGAGGACGCTGTGAGGGTGAAGGAAGGACCAGTGCCAAACAGAGGAAGACCATCGTCATCGACCACGCCCACCTCAATCCATGCGCCGATGTAGATGAGTTCACCAGGGTCAACGGAAACGTTGGGGTCCTCAACCTTCACGCCGTTGAGCGTCCAACCCCACGCCCAACCGCTGGCCGTGTCCATGTGGAAATGGACCTCATCAGGTTCAGAACCGACGTTGGTCAAGTTGACCGCGACTTGGGTTGTCACTCCCTCGTTGACCGTCAGCGTGGATTGATCCGAGGCACCGAGCACCAACGCAGAAGCTGCACGAATCCACACGTCAACGGTGCAGGTGGACAGCGTGGTTCCGCCGTCTGAGAGGTTCACCACCAAGTCGAGGTGACCGCTCGGCGCATCGAGGGAGGCGGTGAACGATCCTGTCCAGGTTCGGTTGTTGCTTTCTGTGGTGTTGGCCACATCCGTGATCTCAACCTCTACCAGGTCACCGAAGCTCAATGTCGCGTCATCGACACCGTGCTGGGTGAAGGAAACAGACGTCGCTTGCCCTGGTACCAGTGCTACGGTCTCGGGACAAGTGAGGCTCGGGTTGCTTTCTGCGCCAGCGTGGTGGAGCGGGAGCGTGCTCAGCAAGAGGAGCAGCACCAGCCATACTGCTCGCATAGCCCAGTCTCGTCCCTTTCGTCCTTCAAGTCGTCGTTCACCTGTACAATCAAAACAAGGTCGGAATGGGTTCACTCAGATGTGGGCCATCCTCTGCCGTGCGGTTGACGCTCATGCTCACGGCCCATGCGACCACCTCTGGGCTTGGTGGCACCCTTCCGTCCACCAGCCATGCCTCGAGGTCGTTTTTGGACAGCACCACGGGCATGCGCGGGTGCACGTGGGCGATGGACGGTACAGCGCCTTGCGTCAGCAACGCGAAGCCCTCCAATCCCTCGGGATGCAGCAGGCCTGCCAACCACATGATCTCCCCTGATTGGAGCGCGTGATGGTAGGGATGGCGTCCAACCGGTGAAGCCAGCCATTCGTACCACCCCGTGGCCGGGGCTGCCATCCGCCCTGTATGCATCGATTGACGGAACACAGGCTTCTCTGCGGCCGTTTCAATGCGCGCATTGATGGGTGCCTTTCGCGGCTCTTGGCTCGACGTGAACCCCCACCGTCCAAGGCTGATGTCCATCTTGCCCTCGTCCATGGTGAGCACAGGGTGCACGTCGGTTGGTGCGATGTTCCAATGCGGAGATGGATCGAGTTCGGTCATCACGTTCAGGTCGAGCAGGGCGTCTTTGAGCCGGGCGCCGAAGGCAAAACGGCCGCACATCGCGCTCACACAGGATCCGGAAGTGCAGCATCGAGTGCAGCCATGTCGAATTCGGCTGCATTCATTGGGACCGCCAACTCGAATGCATCGCCCACGTGCGGATCGATTTCGCCGAAGCAGCCGACCCATGCGCCGTTCACCACCACGCGAGCTGCCCGCCCAGCAAGCCACGGCCCCTCACCGTCCGGCAAAGGTTCGATGGAGACGGTGGTGGCTTCGGTGGCCCCCAATGCGCCCATGAAGGCCTGAATGCGTCCTCGTACCGCAGCAAATCCTCCGCTTGCCTCAGCTGCAAGGAAGGACACGCGCCCCGCGTTCTTGTGGTCTCGGACCACCGTTCCGAGTTCAAACACGGCCTGGGGCAAGTCATGGTGGCGGTTGGCCGCCAGCAAGCGCAACAGTCCCGGAAGGAGGTGTTGCCTCAGCACCGTGTGGTCCACCGTGATTGGGTTGGTGATTTGCGTCACGGCCCCGCTTGGCGCCCACCGCATGCGTTCGAATTGGTCCTCCATGTTGGACAAAGTCAACGACTGGACCTCAGTGAATCCGAGCCCGACCATGGTGGTACGCACACGCCGTCGCAGGTGCGCATCTGGGCGCGGTTGGCCGTGTGAAGGCGCGGTGGGGCTTGATGCCCCTAGGTCATCGTATCCGTGCCCGATGGCCAAATCTTCGATCAAGTCAACGTTGTGCAGCACGTCCAGCCTCCAACGGGGCATGGCCACCACGAAGACGTCATCCGTTTCTTCAAGCACCTCTCCTCCCATGCGCTGGAACGCCAGACTTGCTTCATCGCGGGTGAAGGTTCGGCCCAACAGTCGGTGCACGAGGTCCTTGGAAAGGTGGTGCTGCACCGGCGCGCCTGCCGGGTGATGGCCAGTGGCCTGACCTCCAATGACGTTCACTTGCTCGACGGTTCCACCCATCGCCTCAAGTTGCAGGCAAACAAGGTGGAGCGAAGCTTCACAGGCGGCGAGGTCCCATCCCGTCACGTCCACGAACATCGAGGTGGTGGACGTGGTCACGGTGGTGTGCGCACCGTTGATGATCGGAGGGAAGGATAGCACGTTGTCCTCGGCGTCGAGGAGGATTGGAACGCGGTCCATGCCGTCGAGGAGGTGAGCATAGTCCACGCCCTTCGGGTGTTCGCGCAGGATGGCTTCGATGCTCATCGGCGCTTCTGAGCCGAGGGGAACAAAGCTCGCGTCTCGGTCCATGCAGACGGTTCGAAACGGCGCCTTCAAACGGGCGAGGTCGTGGACGCCGATGGAGGCACGGTACCGTCCTCGACCGACGGCAAAGTGGAGTTTTTCCTGATGGTCCATCAAGCGGCGGATGGCGGCATCTTTGCTGTCCTCATCCTCACCAAGGTTCACGCCGTGCACGATGGCACAGACGATCACGGGACGCACCTCGCTGAGTTCGTCGTCGACGGTCATGGTGGTTGTTGCAGGTTCCACGTCCAATCCCGGACTGACCGCCTCATCGTGGAGGAAGGCACGCATGGCGCGAGCGAGCGTTTCCGCAGACAGAAGATCAGGTCGGTCCGGGAAAATCTCGATGTCGAGCACGTCCTCATCGCAGCGGTCGATGTCCGTTCCAAGGAGTGGAAGAGACTCCTCCAAGGTGACGATGCTGTGCCTATGCCCAGCCTGAGCCATCAAGGCTCGAAGCACGCTTTGCTCGACGCTGATGGTGGGCATGTGTTCACCTCGTCCAGTCGGGCAACGGGCGTTCGAACCCAGCGACCCGCAGGCCACTCATCACGGCTGCATCAAGCGTCGTTGCGCGCAGGTGAGCGCGGCCAAGCGCGTCGATGCTCGACAGGCCAAGGTCTCGCAGGTGGAGGGTCATGCCTTCTCGTAGGCGGCGCAGCATGGCTGCAAGGGCCGCAGGGCCGTCGTCCTCCGGCCTGAACACGGTCAGCCCGAGGCCCCCTGCGCCGAGGAGCACAAGATCCCGCCCGCTCGGGCTCCAGTCGAGTTTGACGCCGCTTCGCGTGATCTCAGGATCAAGCGTTGCGTTTGCTGACCGCCCTGCAAGGGGCAGCATGGCGGGGAGTGGGAGGTCCGGTCGCTTCCCCACGTCCATGAAGGCCGCACACATGCCGTGCTCCGCCGCCCATCGGTGGAGGTGATTCACCCGGCCTGCGTCGCCCAAGAGGGCAAAGGTGGGGGGCTCATCGCACATGGAGGTCAGGAGCACAAGAAGGGCTTCCAGTGATGCAGGGTCCATCGGCGGGAGGTCGCCGAGGTCGATGACCGCTCCTGCTGCAGCGGGAAGGCTCGTCCATGCTTGGACCGTGCCCTCGCCGATGCGGAGCAGGTCGATGGGCCGTGGTGCTTCATCCACGAGGAAAGGTTGCTCCGCCAAGGTCTGTGCGACGTCCTCCTTGGACCGCTTGGCTCGGAGCCGCTCGCCATTGATGACGTGAGGCAGCACCGGCAGCGGAAGCGCCAATGGCGCGCTCCCGAGCAGCACGGTGGTGTCCACGGAGGCCCCTTCCAGCGAGGCCGATGGTGTGGTCGGCATGAGTCCAAGGCCACGCATCGGGTCCTCTCGGGGGCCGCGAG
>JAYOTG010000007.1:71404-72314 GCA_038150305.1 Candidatus Poseidoniales archaeon
TCATCGCCGCCTTCGATGAGGTTCGGGACCAAGCAGACGGCATCGGCGGGGACCTGCCATGAGGGGTCTTCAATCCTGGCGTTGACGTCCTTCAATTCGTCCGCTGAAAGCGGCCTCATGGTGACGCCAGGCCCAGGGGCCGGGCATCGACCGTCGATGACGATCATGCCGCCGAGCATGCCGCTCCCGGGGTCGTGGCCCACGTCCCCATGGATGACGATCAAGCCTCCGCGCATGGCGTTGCCCACGCGCTTGCCCAGCTTGCCTTTGATGAGAATGAGTCCGTCGTGCATCGAGGCGCCGAGGTCGTCGTCGCAACCGTCTTCGATGACGATGGTTCCGCCCCGCATCGACCATCCGGCCATCGGTCCAACATGGCCCTCGCAAAGCAAGCGACCGTCGTGAAGCGCGGCGCCAAACATGCTTCCAGCATCGCCGCGGTGATCGAAGGAGCCCGAACTTCCCGTCGAAATCCAGGGCCCAAGGCGGCCCAGGGAACGAACGCGGGCTCCTTCGGGGAGGAAGGGGCAAAGGCCAGACTCACCTTCCTTTGGGACCTCTGTGCCATCTGCAGTCCATCCAATTCGGAGGATGGCGTTCCGTTCGATGGCGGTTTCCAACGCTCCCGCCAACTGTCGGTTGATGCCGATGGAACGCTCCATGAGCGGTGTGCCCTCGCCGGCCATGTGACGTCGTCGTGTGAACGCCACATAGCCTCATCGCCGCGAGCAGGGGGTCCGTCGTGCAGTTCATAGGCCCAGTCCTGACATCAAAGAACATGACCATCAGGGTGGCCATCAACGGCTACGGCACCATTGGAAAGCGCGTTGCAGATGCGGTCGCAGCTCAAGACGACATGACCGTCATCGGCGTGACGAAAACACGTCCCTCGTTTGGCTGTGATTTGGCC
>JAYOTG010000007.1:72324-83124 GCA_038150305.1 Candidatus Poseidoniales archaeon
CTTCTGCACCTTCGACGATGCGGACCGCATCCGTGCTTTCGCAGATGCAGGTTATGCGTGTGGAGGCGGCATCTCCGACTTGCTCGCACAAACCGACGTCGTCATCGATTGTTCGCCCGGAAAAGCCGGTGCAGCCAACCTCGAGCGGTACAAGGCTGCAGGCGTGAAGTGGATCTTCCAAGGCGGTGAAAAGCATGCGACGACGGGCATGTCCTACACCTCGTGTGCAAACCATGCCGAGAACCTAAACGTGGAGGGAACCCGCGTGGTGTCGTGCAACACAACGGGCCTTTCTCGGACCCTCGTGCCCTTGCTCGAAGCCTGTGGCTCCCTCAAAGTTGAATGCACCATGATTCGCCGTGCGGCTGACCCGGGCGACTCTAAGAAGGGACCCATCAACGCGATTACTCCAGTGCTCAAGGTGCCCAGCCACCATGGTCCTGACGTCATGACGGTTCGGCCAGAAATCGACATCACGTCCATGGCCGTCGCGGTTCCCACCACCATCATGCACATGCACGCCATCGTTGCCACCTTGCCGGACGGTCACGGCATGACCACGGAGAGCGTGTTGAACCTGTGGAGGTCTCAGCCCCGGGTGCTGATCATGAACGGCGGTGAAACAGGCATCACCAGCACCGCAGAGGTCATGGAATTCGCACGTGACATCGGACGCACGTGGGGCGATCTGCACGAAATTTTCGTGTGGGAAGACGGGGTGAAACTCGAAGGAAACAACCTGTACTACTTCCAGGCCATTCACCAAGAATCCGATGTGGTCCCGGAGAACGTTGACGCGGTTCGCGCATTGATGGGTTCCGAAGAGGACTGGCGCGCTTCCGTGGCCAAGACCGATGCTGCCATTGCCGCGTTCAACGGACTCGCCTAAGGCCGCCCACCTGTGGGAGGCCTTCAAAAGCCGACCATGGCCCCTAAGGGCCATGTCGGGTCGCTGGCTCGCCGTTGCACTGGTTGTCCTTCTGCTCCCCTTGGGGCCTGCGTATGCAGCCAGCACCAGCGAAGCAGACCTTTCACACGAGGAAGACACCGGTCTTGGTCCGGTTCATATGGTGGCTGGAAGCACCCTGACGTCAACGCTTGGCCCGGTGCCAACCGTGCTTGAGTTTGGAGGCCAGTCCTTCGACCCCATCGTCACCTCACCCCGTGCCCTCGGCCCAGATGGTTTGGCCGTGGTGCAATTTTTCCACGGCGACGGGCACGTGCAACTCGCCGCCCTCGAGGCCGTTGAGGCGACCGTCCTTGACCACGTGGACCGCGCGACCATGGTGGTTCGGCTTGCTCCTGGCGCTGCATCGATGCTCGCCGAGGATCCATCGGTCCGCTGGGTGGGGGCTTACGACGTTGGGTGGCGCATGGATGCACGCCTTGCAGACGGAGCCGTCGATCGCTATGCGCTGGTGGTGGCGGATGATCTCCGTCCGGACCTCCTTCCTCGATTGGTGGTTGACCTGCTTGACGCAGGGGCCGACGAGGCCACATGCGGCGTCGGCCAGTGCATCGTCTCCCTCGCAGCCATGGAGCCTTCTGCACGGCTCACCTTCGTCGAGGACATTGCGCGGGACGGTCGTTTCCTCTGGATTGAGCCGGCCTATGCCATGGAAGTCCACAATGCGGTGGCCGCCGGTCTGGCCGGTGTGATTGACGTTCGCAACAACGCCAGCTTCACCCTCGACGGGTCCGGCGAGACCATCGCCATCACCGACACCGGATTGGACCGAGACCATCCGGACATCGTCGGGCGCATCGCGGTCATCGACACCAGTTTCGGGCTTGATCCGTCACCCGCCGACAGCAACGCCGGTCACGGCACCCACGTGGCCTTGACCGTCCTTGGCGACGGGACCGGTGACGCCTCGGCCACGGGCATGGCCCCAGCGGCTTCGTTGGTCATGTACCCCTTGGAGCACGACCCGACCGGCGTCTTTGGGCGACAAGGGTCCCTGTATGAAATGCTCAGCGATGCCGACCAAGCCACGGCGCGCGTCTCCGTCAACGCCTGGGGATTGAACGGAGGGCACGGGGATTACACGTCTGACAGCCGTTCCGTCGACCAATACGTGGACACCTTTGGGGATCTGTTGCCCGTGTTCTCAGCAAGCGATGCTGGGACGACGGGCGTCACGCCTCCTGCGACGGCAAAGAACGCGCTGGGTGTCGGTGCATCCAACGGAACCGACCTCCTCCCTTGGTCGGATTCGGGTCAGGGCCCCCTCGCAGACGGTCGCATCAAGCCCGACGTGATTGCTCCGGGGATGGCCGTGTGCTCCGGGCGGGCTGAAGAGGCGCGCTTCCCCGCCGGTTCGAGCTGCGGTACGGGAACCCACGCCAACGGTGACCCGCTGTACATGAGCCTGAGCGGCACCTCGCAAGCCACGGCCGTGGCGGGCGGGACGGCTGCCCTCGTTCGAGAGTACATCCGTGAGGAGGCTGGCGTGACGGCCCCATCGGCCGCCCTCATCAAGGCGATGCTCATCAACGGCGCGAAGGACGTCGGCGCCGCAGACATTCCAAACGGCGCCGAGGGTTGGGGCCACATCGATCTTGACCGGACCGTTCGCCCGATGGACGGCAGCACGATGCTCACCACTTTCCTGGACGACGGCCCAAGCCTTCGTGCAGGCTACGGTTTGCTGTATTCGTTCGGTCTTGATCCATCTTCGGGCATCGATATCACGCTGGCCTGGTCCGATACGCCAGGCAGCGCCGCCTCCGGCACGACCAGCACCCGCCTGATCAACGACCTCGACCTTGTGTTGGTCGCGCCCGACGGGACCCGCTGGCTCGGCAACGATTTTGCCAGCGGCTTCTCGACCACCGGCGGTGCTGCTGACGACGTCAACAACGTCGAACGCATCCGCGTTGCGCCCGGTGTGTTGACCGGTGCTGGTGCGTGGACCGTTGAAGTCCATCACCGCGGCGGCCAGGCCCAAGATTTCGCCCTCGTCGTGGTCGCTGACGCCTCCGCCACGCCTACCGCGGACCTCGTCGGATTGGAGCGAAGCATCCTCTTGTCCACGGACCAACCGCTCAAGGACGACGTCATCTCCATCTCCATGTCGTGGCTGAATCAAGGCACGGCGCAAGCACCGGCGCACCGGGTGGTGCTGACGGATTTGACCGAGGGCGCCGTGTTGTACGATGACGTACGCAGCCCCCTTGCATCGGGCAGCATTGACAGCCACATCATCCTCCACACATTTTCGACCACAGGGACACACACGCTCGAACTCAAACTCGACACGGACGATGACGTATCCGAACTCAACGACGCCCAGCAAGGCGTGGACAACAACGTGTTCACCCTGGACGTCGAAGTCAGCGCCCTCGGCGTTCGCGTGATTCCATACGCCGATGAAGGTTCGCTGCCCACCACCCCACAAGAGCGGGAGGCGGCCTCAAATCATGACTTCGACGTCCGAAACAGCAGCGGGATTGAGATTCCGCTTCGTGTGCAACACGAAGGCACCGGGAACCGAACGGTCGCGGTGACGGTGACGCAGGTGCAAGCCATCGACGCCGCGCTCCCCGGTGTGCTGCTCTCACCCAAGGACGCGTGGTCGAAAGGCCTCAACGAAACTGGCCCCTATGCCGTGAAGGAATTCGGCGTGACGGGTGACCACAGGGATCTCACCCTCATCTTGACCGATCTTGACGCCGTCATTGGCGGTACCGGCCCGGACCGGTACGCCGCTGCCGGGACCTATGTGGTTGACGTCAAGGCTAGTTACACCGACCAGCCCTTCGTGTCCCACACGCAGCGCTTCACGGTCAATGTGGGGCGCGTGGATGACGTCTTGGTCGGTGTCTCGGGGACGTTGCTGCCCAACGGTGATCCCATTGCTGCAGAGCCCGGAAGTTCCGTTTCCTTTTCCATTGCTGTCATGAACACCGGAAACGCCCCTGCGCGGTACAACCTCGCGTGCACGGTGGACCTCGACGGATGGCAGGTCGGGCTTGATGGGACCGCCGCCTCGACCCTTGATTTCGAACCCCTCGACATCCTGCAGGACTTGCCCATGCCGGTCTCGGTTTCTGTGCCACCGATCGTCGATGGTGCGCCGACGCCCGACGACAAGGCAGAAGTTGTGTGTACCATCACCTCGGCCACAGACCCAGACTTTTCCCATGTGGAAATCCTCGAAGTCGGGGTGCTTCCTCAGACGATGTTCTCTGTCGACGTTTCCGTCGAAGGGGAACGCCTCGGTCCGTCCGCGCTGGCTGAAGACGTGAAGGTGGACAGCGCAGAATTGGTGGAACTTGAGGCGCTGGTGTCGAACCTCGGCAACGTGCCTGTGGACCTGACCATGACCATGCAACTGGGCGATCCAAAATGGGCGTACGACGCAGAAATCGACGGGGTCTCCGTCGAGCAAAAAGCGAGTATTCCACTGACCTTGCAACCAGGCACGTCCGAAATCGTCACCTATCTCCTCTTGGTCCCTCCGACCGCTGAACAGGGTGACGCCAACACCTACCAACTCAAAACACGAGAAAGCGCCCAACTCTTCGTCAGCAACACCACCCGATTGGTGGTCGCTGAGGAGTTGGAATACGTCCTGACGCTGCCTGAGAACGCTTCCGTGTCGGTCAACGGTGATTTCACCTTCCTTGACGTGGACATTGAAAACACGGGCACGACGCTGATGGGCCTTGCATGGGCGACGGGATTGGTCCCAGACGGATGGTCCGTCGCCTTCTCCAATCCACCTGAGGTCATCGCTCCTCGAGAGGTGAAAACCGCACGCCTCGGCATCATGGCCCCGCCAGGCACACCTGCGTCTGCCAACGCCCTGGAGGTGCTCATAGACGTCTCTGCCAACAGCGGCAGCCAGTGGCTGAACGTGAGTGAACGGCTTGACGTTGCCGTCAGCGAAACGATGCACGCAACCCTCGACGCTGGCGTGGAAGGGGCTTTGCTCGATCTCGTGCGGGGTACCGCCGTGGAGCAACAAATTGCCGTGGTCAACACCGGTAACCTCCCTCTGGCCGTGACGTGCGATGCACGGGTCGAGAACAGCGACGGCCAACCCATCGAGGGTTGGGACGTGTCCTGCATGGGTGACCTCGGCGCGCTTGCGGTTGATGAGGACGGGGCCGTGACCGTGACCTTCACGCCGACGGACGATGCATCCTCGGCGCGCTCCATCCTCGTGGTTGAGCTGCTCGACGCCGAAGGCGCTATGATTGGATTCACCAGCATCGAGGTTGCACCTGCTCCGGCAGGCAACAACGGCGGCTTGTTTGGGGTCCTGCCGGGTTGGGCTGCAGGATTGGTGCTCGCAGTTGTTCTGTTGTCGCTGATTGTGGTTGGCCTTCGCGTCCGCGGATCTGCTGTGGTCCCCGACATGGGCGAGGACATCCTCGCTCCTGGCGCACACGCTCAGGCCGACACCGATGGACAGCGGCGTGCAGATCTGCTGGACACCGGTGCGGAACACGATCTGACCTCAGGCGCGGTGAGCGAAGCCGAAATTCAAGCCGCGTTGGCACAATCCATCGAGCCGCTTCCAACACCTGCGCCCGGCCCCGCCATGCCCGCTGGTCGTCCTCCGATGGCCACCGTTCCCAAGGGGTTGCCGCCGCTTGCCGCATCCTTGCCGGCCGGCCGGCCACCGGCAGCGAAGCCTCTGCCTCCGTTGCCTGCGCCAGCCGTTGCGCCACCGCTTCCGGCTCTTCCTCCGGCCCAGCCGGCCGTTCCGCCTGTGCCTGCTGAGGGTCTCCCTGAAGGTTGGACCATGGAGCAGTGGCAACACTACGGGCAGCAATGGCTCGTTAAGAACGGCCGTGCCTGAGCGCGACGTTGAAAGCGGCCTCGCCCATCCTCGGCCATGGGCAGCATCATCCTGTTCGGTCCACCGGGGGCTGGGAAAGGCACGCAGGCACAACGCATCGTCGATCAAACGGGCCAGCCGCAGGTCTCAACCGGCGACATGTTGCGAGCCGCCGTGGCCGCGGGGACCGAGGTCGGGAAGGAAGCCAAAGCGTACATGGAGTCGGGGGCTCTTGTGCCAGATGACGTCATCGTGCGCATCATCCAGGAACGTCTGACTGAGCCTGATGCGGCCCACGGCGTGATGTTCGACGGGTTTCCCCGTACCATTCCACAGGCCGAAGCCCTGGACGGGATTGAGGACATCGATGCTGTGATTTCCATTGAGGTTCCTGACGATGAAATCGTTGGGCGAATCACGGGGCGCTACACCTGCAAAGCATGCGGGAGGGTGTACCACGACCTGCACCTTCCCTTGCCAGCGTCAGGCTGCCCATGCGGTTCGTTCGAAGAAGTTCGTCGTGCCGACGATTCGGAATCAACGGTTCGAGCGCGCTTGGAGACCTACCATGCACAAACGCGTCCTGTCGCTGAGCATTACGAGCGTGCAGGTGTGCTCCACCGCATCGACGGTGTCGGCGATGTCGAGGACATTTCACGCGCCATCCTTTCCACCCTTGGGGTCGAATGAACATGGCCCGACGTCGGCGAGGCCGCACCGGTCGTCGTCGGCAAGCCGCCACGGCTTCGGTGTCCATGCTCGTCCAGCGTTTGGAAGCACGCACCCTCGGTGACCCCTTGACGCCGGTGCTGCTCGACCATCTGCGCCGCGTCTGCCGCAGGCAACGCATGCCGGTGCCGCTCCCGTGGCGTCACATGATGTGCCGAGGCTGCCACGGTGCCTTACGACCCGGTTACGAAGCGCGCGTGCGGATTCGGCAGCGCCAACGCATCACAACCTGCTTGTCCTGTGGTCGTGTTCACCGCTTCGGACCCTGGTCGAAACCGGGTGCGCAGGAGGATTGAAGGCGCACCGTCCGCGCCGTGGAGGTATTCCCATGGGCGACATACCAAATCACATCCGCCGTGAAGCGGCCTCGAAGGACGTCAAGCCCACGGTTCGAGTGGGCCGTTCAGGGCTCACTGAAGCTTTGGTTGAAGAAGTAGACGGGCAGCTTCGCCAGCGCGCCATGGTCAAGATCAAAGTCAACCGAGGCGTTTTCGACCGAGAGAACCTCGCGCTTCTCTGGGAGGCTCTGGTTGAAAGAACGGGTGCCGTGTTGGTGCTCTCCCGCGGAAACGTCGGCGTCCTCTGGCGTCGCTGAAGGCCAATTCCCCGCTGATTTGGACGACAATGGATTATAGCGTCCCGTCGAGCCGGCAAGGCATGGGCCTCCTTCCGCACCCGTCCCGCCGTGCCGGTCATCGCCTTGCCTTGCTGACGTTGTTGGGCGTTGGCCTCCTGATGTTCATCGGCCAAGGCATGGCCGCTGGAGGCGGTGGCGGCGAGAATGAAATGCACCTTGAGATTCACATCAAAGCTGGTCTAGAATCTCAAGCCTTGCTCGTGGGCGGCCTCATTCTTTTGGCCGTGTATGCGATGATCATCACCGAGGTGGTGGAGCGCACGCTTGCTGCTGCACTAGGTGGTCTCGCTGCGGTTCTCGCCCTCAATTACTACTCCGAAGAGGCTGCGCTGAGCCTCAAGGCCGTCACGACGATGATCGATTGGGAAACCATCGGTCTCTTGCTCGGGATGATGGTCATGGTGGGCATTCTTTCCAACACGGGCGTGTTCGAGTGGTTCGCGGTTGAAGCCTACAAGCGCAGCGGCGGAGACGTATGGACCCTGACGGTCATCTTGTGTCTCGTGACGGCCGTTTTGTCGGCGTTTTTGGACAACGTGACGACCATGCTCTTGTTGACCCCGGTCACCATCCAATTGGCCAGGGTGCTCGACTTGAGGCCCATTCCGCTGCTCATTGCAGAGGTGCTCTTCTCAAACATCGGCGGTGCGGCCACCATGATTGGTGATCCGCCCAACATCATGATTGGATCGGCGCTTTCCCCCGATGCGATTTCAAAGAACCCTGACCCAGCGCTCGCCGCTCTGGCCGACAGCGGCGTGACCTTCAACGACTTCATCATCGAAATGGGTCCGGCCATCCTGATGTGCATCGTTCCTGGCCTCATGATGATCCGCTGGCTGTTCCGCGACGAACTGTCGGGTGTCCGTCACCGCGACGTCGCAGAACTCGAGCACCGCTACGGCATCAAAGACCCACGCGGGCTCAAGATCAGCGGTGGCATCCTCGCTTTGGTCATCATTGCCTTCTTCCTCCACCCCATCTTCCACATCCCCGTCTCCTGGATTGCGCTCGTTGGTGGCGTGGTCATGCTGACCGCGACCAACCCGCACGAGATCGAGGAGCCTTTGCATCACGTGGAGTGGACGACCCTGCTCTTCTTCGCCGGTCTCTTCGTGCTGGTGCACTCTTTGGAATACCTCGGTTTGATTGGATGGATTGGCGAGCAGGTGACCAGCGCCATCGGCTCCTTTAGCGAGGACATGATGTTGCCTGCCGCCATCGTCATCATCCTCTGGGTGTCGGCCATCGCGTCTGCCTTCATTGACAACATCCCGTACACGGCGACGATGATTCCCGTTGTGTTGGCGATGTGTGCCGACCTCAGCCTTCCCCTGGAGCCGGTCATTTGGGCCCTCGCTTTTGGCGCCTGTCTTGGCGGCAACGGGACGCTTATCGGGGCTTCTGCCAACGTCGTGACGGCTGGCCTTTCGAAGGAAGCGGGTTATCCCATCTCGTTCAACGAGTTCTTCCGTGCGGGTTTCCCTGTCATGCTCGTGACGACCTTCATCGCCATGATCTACTCCCTGTTGGTGTACGTGGTGGGAGCCGACAGCCCGATGCTTTGGAAGCTGGTGCTGCTCCTCCTCACGGCGTTCAGCCTCATCTGGCAATTCTCCAAGGGCATGAGCTCCGGACTGACGCCAATCGAGTCGCTCGGCGACCATGGGCTGGACGAGGTCATTGAAGGGGCGAAGAACCTGAAGAACACCTTGCTCGGCAGCGAGCAAGAATGAGCCTCAAGCCGCCGTCTTCATACGTCACCTCCGCTCCCTGAGGAGCGGGGTCCCGTATGTTTCAGTGCACGGCGTGCGGTCTTCTAAGCGTCCGAGATACCTCCTGCCCGGGCTGCGGTGGGACGAGCTTCCTCGATCTTGAGGCTGAGGACACCACGTCGCTCGAGGGCTTTGGCGAGGTCCCTGGTCTCGATGAAGCAGCAACAGCGCTGCATGAGATTGCACCTCCTCCAGAGCCAGAACCGGTCGAGGAAGAGGAACCTGAAGGCGACCTCCCCTTCGGATTTGGCGGCATGGCACGCGCTCACGCGCCTTCGCTTCCGTTCGGGTTCGGCGCGTCCAGCCTCGGCTTGGCCGCTTTGCAGGCTGACCGGCCTGAGGCTGAATCTCCGAGCGAACCCCCGGCGAGCGAGGAGGGCTTGACCGACGAGGACTCAGTCTCGGTGGTGAGCACGGCACCGGACGTCCAACCAGCAGAGCTCCAGGCCGAAACCTCGGATTCGGAACTGGCGTTGCCACCTGTTCCGCTCGAAGCACCCGTGGTGGTCGCTGAATCTGCGCCATCGGGTCAGGACGACACGCCATCCTCCGCCCAGCTTCCTGTGAATACCTCTGCCTCGATGGCCCCGCCAGCGGTTTCTGTCGACGCCATGGAACCCTCCGCTCCCGGTTCCTTCGCGTTGGTGGTTCCTGATCTTTGGTCTCGAACGGTGGCCGATGTGCGTGAGGCTTACGGGTTGGAGCAGAATCCGCCCATCAGCACCTCTGCTGAGCCAGCGTTGACCTCACAGCGGCCAGCGTGGCCTCCATTTGCGGTGGTGGCCCCAGAAGCTGCTCTTCTCGATGGTCTGTTGCGGGAACCGACCGTCGAGGCCTTCCGCGCCTTGGCCAACGAGGACTGGAGCCTCGCGAAGGAACGGTTTGAACTCGTCTTGGCCACCGGCGTTGACGGCATCAGCCTGCGGACCGGGGCGGGGATCGCTTGCATGGAACTCGGTGACGAGAGCGCAGCAGGCCTCCAGCACCTCAAGCAGGCGGCCAAGCTCTCAGGCGGCAACGTGAGGGCCCTCCACAACCTTGCCCTTGGCATGGCCATGGACGGCCGCGTGGAAGGCGTTGAGCGTCTTTTGGCCACCGTTGCCAACCTTCCGGATGAGGGCGGTTTGGTGAGTCGTATGCACGATGCTCGAAGATTGATGAATTCTTCATCGGCCTGAACGAGGGACTGGAGCCGATTCTTGGGTGCGGAAACACCCCGATGGGTTCATATAGAGAAGGCAGGTCGGGGGGTTGCTTAGCACCTCGACATGCGTGCGTGTCGGGGGTAGGGCTGAGGAGGGCCGTCCCTCGGGGAGGCGGTCTTCTGAGGACGCCGCATTGGCATGACTCGATAACGAAGGGTTATCTCGCATGGTGCAGGTGCACACATGTGATGCTACAACCCAACTGGAGGATCGCTTGGCTCGAGTGCCGAAGAAGGTCGTGACAAGCTGCGAAAAGCTGCGGGGAGATGCATGAATATCTTGGATCCGCAGATGGCTGAATGGGACTTCCTGGTACTTCGGTATCAATCGCGATGCGATAGGGAACCCCCCGAATTGAAGCATCTTAGTAGGGGGAGGAATAGAAATCAATGAGATTCCGTGAGTAGTGGCGAATGAAAACGGAATAGGACAAGCCGAATCCCAACTCGAAAGTGAGGGAGATGTGGGTGTCGTTTTTTTGCCTAAGTGAATGAAGGTGAGGTCGCCTGGAATGGCGCGCCAAAGAGGGTGAAAGCCCCGTAACCGTACCTCATATGGCCACGTAAGCGACAAAGAGTAGCGTGCGTTGGAAATCGCGCGTGAATGTGGGAGGCAGGAACTTCCAATCCTAAGTATAGCTCGAGACCGATAGTTTACAAGTA
>JAYOTG010000008.1:0-78962 GCA_038150305.1 Candidatus Poseidoniales archaeon
GAGCACCTGATTCGTAATCAGGAGGTCGGGGGTTCGAGTCCCCCCGTTGGCTCCTCGCACGCCTGACCAAAGGCGACGCTTCATGTGGATGCCCCGCTTCGGTCGGCCATGGCGGTGCCAGAAGACCCGATCCGATACACGGATGCGGTGCTGGTGGACGACGAGCAGCGCCTGCACCGCGGAGACGTGCTGCTGCACCCCGACGGACGCTGGTCGACGTCGAAGGGCGACGAGGACGTGGTGGAAACCATCGACGGTCGTGACCGGCTGATCACCCGCAGCCTCCAGAACTGGCACACCCACCTCGCCATGCAGCTCAACGCGAGGGATTTCTCCGACGGATATCCATTGCACCGCTGGCTGGAGGAGGCCATCTTTCCCACGGAGGCTCGGCTCAATCCAATGTACGTGGAAACCGGAGCACGCGCAGCCGCGGCTGAACTGCTCCGTACGGGTTCCACCTTCGCTGCGGACATGTATTTCCATCCCGAAGTCACGGGTTCCGTCTTGCAGGAGGCCGGCATGCGTGGCTTGGTTGGCGGACCCATCTCTGACCGGGCGCTGCCCAGCCACGACAGTGCGGAAGACGCGTTGCGTGACCTCGAGGTGCTGTTGGCCAACAACGCTGCGAGCGACAGCGTGCAGTACGCCATCGCTGCCCATTCGGTCTACCTCTGCTCCGACGAGACCCTCCTCAAGGCGAAGGAGGTCGCCGAACGTCACGGAGCGAGGATCCACATTCACGTCAGCGAGACGCGCAAGGAAATCGCCGACTGTCATGAGCGCACGGGCCGGTATCCGGTGGAGCACCTCCATCACTTGGGCGTGCTCAACGAAGGCACGGTGCTCGCCCACGCCTCGTGGGTCAAGAAACGAGAGATTCGGATGATGGCCGAAGCCGGCGCAACCGCCGTGCACTGTCCATCGTCCAACATGAAACTCGCCTGCGGGGGCACCCTCTCAATGCCGCCCTACCTCGAAGCCGGTGTTGACGTGCGCCTCGGCACAGACGGGGCCGCATCGTCTGGCTCAGGGCTCAACCTGTTGGCCGAAGCACGCTTGGCCAGCCTGGTGCAGCGTCATGACCACTGGGACGCGACGATGATGACGGCCAGTCAGGCCTTCGCCATGGCGACCAAGGACAGCCGAGACTGGGTCGCGTGGAACCTCGACGACATTCGGATGCATCCGAGGGGACGTTCCGACAACCGTCATTTGGCCAACTTGGTGTTCAACGGTACGGATTGCCTTGACGTGTGGGCCCAAGGGCGCGCCCTGCGGCGTGACGGCGTGACGTTGTCCATCGATGAGCGCGCCGCGGCCACGGCGCTGAACGACGCGGTCGAATCCTACTACGAAGACGTGGAATGACCGAAGCGAGGCCGCCCGTAGACCAACAAGCCCACCCCAACGAGCAAGAGGAGTGCGGTCGGGGCGCCATCGAGCTGGACGTGAACGGAATACGCCAGGTTCAGCGTCGCTCCTGAGGGCGCCCCGATGCTCCCGTATCCCGCCCAGTGCACGCCTTCAGCGACCTCCCACGTGATGCCCGCTTCACGGTCTTCTGGAGCACCCATGACCACCGCGTTCAGATCATTGGAGGTGCAGATGCCAAAGATTGAGGCGGCGGGAGCGTCCTGACAGCGGTTGTACTCGGCCTGATCAACGACCGCCACCCAAACGTCATCGCGGTCCCACGTGACCGTCGCCTCCACATCGAATAAGGCGGGCGCGGGATGTTCTGGAAGCGGGTCCGAGGCAAAGACCACGCGGTCGTCCGAGGGCGGGGCAGGGATGTCAGCAAACGCGCCGTCCATCGTGTACCCCACACGCCCAAGGCCGGCAAGAAGGAGGAGAAGGAGGCCACACACCACGGCCACGTTCGGCCAAAATCGGTTGGACACCCATCACCACCTCGAGGCAGATCGAGGCATCAGTCCTCGCTCTTGCGCTTGACCACACGGCGCTTGGGCGGCGTGCGGCGCTTGGGCGCATCGTCGTCACCGGAGGACTTCGAGACCGCGCGACGCTTCCTTGGCGGCGAGCGCTTCTTTGGCGTCGCATCCTCGAGCGCGTCCATGAAGCCGTCTTCCTCGTCGTCGTCATCGTCGTCCTCTTCTTCAGGTTCCGCGGACTTTCGGCGGCGACGCTTCTGCTCAGGCTTGTTGACGGCAAATGGATCGTCCTCGTCATCGTCGTCGTCCAGGCTCTTGCGTTCGGATTCTGGCTCCTTCTTGGTCTCCGTTCCGGTGATGGCGGCCATGTCGAGGTCTTGGGAGGTGCCGATGAACTCGGACATCCAGTCCTCGTCAGCCTCGTCGTCGCCGTCGCCTCGCTTCTTGGCCTTGGGGCTGCGCATGCTGGTCACGACCACCAAGAAGGCGGCGATCATGGTCAACAGCAGCATACCGGCCAGCGCCCAGATGATGACGTAGGGAGGGTCGGTGGCCGTGGGGAACACCTCGACCGGATCAGGGATGCCCGCCACTTCGTTCTCGTACACACATTGCGTGGTGCCGTCCAACTTGTGGTTGCAGAAATCAACGGTGAACGTGACGGTCTTCGCGATGACGTTCCCGGCAGCGTCAACGGCTTGCACGCCCACAGAGTGCTTGCCGACTTCGAAATTCCCGGCAGGAATGGACATCGTCATCACCGCTGTCCTGTTGTTGTCCATCCACGTGATCTCCTCGGTGTCGGTCCACGGCAACGACAGGGTGTTGCCGTCGAGGTTGTAGGTGAGCCTGTACTGCATCCGATCGATACGCACGTCATCGGTGGCGCTGGCGGTGACCATGATCTCGTTGCCGTAGAGGTACTTCGAGCCGTCATCTGCCGAAGAGGGCGAGAACACCGTGATGCGTGGCGATTGCGCGTCCACGAACCACTGGTCGACGCTCTCCAACTGGTTTCGGTTTGCGGCAGCGTCCTCGACCGTCACAAAGACGCTGAGGGCACCAGGGGCCGTGTTCCCGAGGATGGCGAAGTCGACCGAGAACACCGGGCCCTTGTCCGGGTTGTTCAGGTTGTCTTGCACCATGGTCATGATCGTCGTGTTGCTGACGATTTCGGTCCCGTCTGCGCTCTTGATGGAGATGGAGGGGGCTGGGGCCGTTCCAATGTCTTGGCTCAGGGAAACGAGCATGGAATAATCGCCAGAAACCAAGGAAGGCGAGGTTTGAGGGGCGCCGTTGCTGTCAATGAGGGTCAACTCGATGTCGGGCGCGAGGGTGTCTTCCAACACCTGCTTCGAATTGTCGCCTTCGAAGATCCTCGGGTTGACGTTCCCGTAGGCGTCCTCGCAAATGACCGCATAGTACACCTCGCGGTCAAGGCCGGGCTCGACCGCGGCGTCGCTGACCAGCGTGATGCCGTTGCCTTCCTCGATCGGCCCGAACATGTACTCCCAACCGGAATCCTCGGTGATGTTGGAGACGACGCTGTCGGCGAAGGGCTCGCCAAAGTGGCGGTAGATGTAGTACCGTTCCCCGGTCTCGGTGTCTTCGTTGATCCACGTGATCCGAGCCAACAATTCATCGCCGAGCACCTGAACGGTGGTGATGTCAGGTGAACGGGGCGATTTGGTGTCCTCGTAGATTGGGCCAGCCACGTTTTGCACGAGCGCGGTGGACATGGCGGGACCGGTCAGGTGGCCGTACAGGGCCTCGGTGGTGACGTAGTAGAAGGAATCATCCCGGTCCAAACCCGGAGGCACGGTGGCGTCGAAGGTGCCCACGCCTTCATCCACGGTTCCAAGCCAGGTGATGGTGCCGTTCTCGATGAACTCAGCACCCGTGATGCGATCGCTGGCGTGCCAGATGTGGTACCGCTCTCCGCTGACGCCAAGTTGGTCGACCCACGTGACGCGGGTCGTTCCCTGGCCAAGGTAGGCGGCCTCGACCATGGTCGGCTCCTTGATCCATTGCGAGAACGCGTCCTCGAACACGGCGCCGGTGCAGCTCAGGGTGTTGGTGCTCGGATCGTAGACACCGAAGGAATCCACGGTTACGACGCAGTAGTGCGCCGTGCCGTACCGTCCAGTGGGCAAGGTGTAGGCAAAGGCCTCAACGCCTTCCTGAACCGTGCCCACCAGGGTCACGTTCGGGTCGTTGATGGTGGTGAAACTGTTGCCGGACATGTAGATGCGATACGATTCGCCCTCTTCACCGACGGCGTCCTCCCAGTAGACCCACGTCTTGGCCGTACCGTTGTTCTCGCTGGACTCGAAATTCGCGTACACGCCCACGGTGGTTGAGGGCGGCGTGTTGTCTTCGAGGACCGCATCGGTCATCGCGTTGCTGGACAAGAACCTGTGGTCCACGTAGTCCATCCCGGGGCCATTCCAGTTGGGGAGGAAGTAGGAGACCGCGTAATACGCGGACCGCTGCGTGCCTGCATCGATGACCAGATCGAGCTGATTGTCCTCCAAGCTCAAGTTCGCCACCAACTGGACCTGTCCGCTTTGCAGACCTATGGTGATGGTGGACCGGGTGATGGCCACGTTGTTTGAGCGGTAGACGAGCAGCGTCGCCGCGTCAGGGCCTTCGGTTGGGATGACGTCACCGCCGGGCAGGATGTGGAAGGGGGTCCACGCCAGGGTGGTGGTGGAGGTGGCGCGATCAAAGGACCCCATGAGGTTGAATGGGGTTTGGACGGCTTGTGTCGACTCCTGAATGCCCATCACGGTGACGGAGTCACCCGGGAGGAACATCGCATAGACCGTGCCGTTGCTCATTTGCGTGGTCACGGTGTAGTTCACCATGGCGTTCTCACCGGGCGGAACAGGGAACTCGACGGTGTGCCCAGGATGGGTCCCAGATGCGCGGCAATTCAGGTAATTCGTTTCGCCGCCGCCTCCGACGGCGTCAGAGCAGGCTTCGACGGTCGCCACCAAGTCTGCCTGAGCAAGCGTGCTGGCGTCGAGGACGCCCTCGTGCCGGTAGACCGAGTATGTGGCGTCCAGCAATTCCGCCACGCGGCTGTCGAAGTTGTCGATGTTGCTCCACGTGATGGTGGTGACTTCCGTCTGGGGGTCAAACATGGCGCTGAGGCCCTGTGCTTGGTACCAGGACATCTCGTCCACGTTGGGGTCAGCCGCGGCGGTTGGCGTGAACGCCAACAAGGTCGAAGCCAAGAACAACAGGACGAGCCCTGAGGCCGTTGCGGAACGGTTTCTGACGTGCATGTCGCCACCCATCGCTGAAACGTGCCACTCGGTGGTTATGAGGGCTTCTCATTCCTTTACGCGAATTGGCGCGACCTTCGACCCGGTTCATTCGTCCGAAGCACCCGGCTGAGGAAGCGGATTTTCCGCATCCATTCGACGCACGTCGCCTGCGGCTTGCCGGAAGCGGGTCAGGAAGGTCCACATCCCTCCGAGCATGGACACGACGACCATGAGGCTCATTGCCGTGATGGGCACGCCTCCGAACACGTCCACCGTGCCGAAGATGGCCGCATCGAAGGGGATCAGGGCAGCGGTCACGACCAAACTCACCAAGGTCAACACCATGCGGTCTGCTCGGCTGAACCCTCGGTAATTCCGCAGCCCTGTGACCGCCTGTGCTTGCGTGCCCATGTAGGAGCCGAGCAGGGTGAACCATGCCGCGGTCCAACCCAGCGATGCCTGCCCGCAGAACGCAGGATTGAGGGCAAGCGCGAGCACCCAAACCGCGTCGAGGAGGCGGTCAATGGTGTGGTCCAGCATGTCGCCCCAACGGCTGACTTCACCGCGTGCGCGAGCCACTGCGCCGTCAAGACCGTCGAGCAACATGGCCAGGGCCATCAAAGCGGCTCCGCCGAGCAGCATAAAGGCGCCTTGCTGATCGTTGGTGGCTGTGGCCATGAGGTAGGCGCCGCCGATGCCCGCCGGAAGGGCGGACCACGTCAGCGCATCAACGGAAATGCCGTCAAGCCGACGGATGAGCGGAGGAAGCGCTCGCTCCCAACGGCTGCGGAATTGCTCCAAGGCCATGCCACCCCTCGGGCAAGACGCCACATGAGCGCATCGGTTGGCTGAGGTCCACGGACCTCAAGACAGGGGGTGCGTCGCGTCGGCCAGCCAATCGATGAACGCCTCGCTTGAGGCAGCATAGCCCGCGTCCTTCCACGCACAAACACGCTCGGCCATGCCTTCCGGCGTCATTGATGATGCGTCCAATTCCAACATCGGCACGTCTAGCCCGGCGTCCTGAACCTCGGCATGCACGCCACCGAGCATCTCCCACTCGACATTGGCGCGAACCTTGTCTGGCCCATACCCACGCGCCTCCAGGCGGTCGCGCAAGGTTTCGGGAGTGCAGCGAAGCACGACGATGACGTCGGGGTGGAGATGATGGCTCAGATGGCCCTCGATGAGCACGTCCGGTGGAAGGCTCTGGACGTGTTGGTGCAGCGCGTCGAGGTCAACCAGGTGTGCACCGTCACCCTCCAGCGGCCCCAAGGCCCCGCACGCTTCGGCGAGGTCACGCACCGCATGGACGAGGAAGGTCGGCGCCAGCAAAGCGGCAAGCGTGGTTTTACCCGTGCCCGGGGCTCCAGTCAGCGCCACACGCACAAACGAGCCTCCGCAAACCTCAGTTGACGAACTCGATGTTTCGATGTTTGAGGGCCTTGAGCTGCTGCGTTTCGTTTGAGCCGTGAATTTGATCCGACTTGACGCCAGTCAGCACGAGCATGACCCGCAGTTCGTCACCGAGCGAATCGTCCACGGCAGCACCCCAAATGATGCGGGCCGTCGGGGCGACCTGTTGTTGAATCATCTCTGCACACCGTTCGGCTTCGCCAAGCGTGAGGTCGGGTCCACCGACGACGTTGATCAACGCGCCACGGGCGTCCGAGACGTCGAGGTCCAGGAGCGGTGAATGAAGCGCTTCCTGCGTCGCCGCTTCCGCGCGTCCCGGTCCGCTGGCAGATCCAAGGCCGATCATGGCCACGCCGTGACCGGATTGGACCACAGCCCGCAAATCCTCGAAGTCGAGGTTGACCATGCCGTCGATGGTGAGCAGTTCGGTCACGCCGATGATTGAACGGACCAGCAGTTCGTCGCCAACACGGAAGGCCATCGCCAGAGGGAGGTCGCGCACGTCCTCAATTTCCAACAAGCGCTCGTTTGGAATGACGATGATCGTGTCGCAGAATTCCCGAAGGCGTTCAAGCCCCCACTCAGCGTTTTGTTGGCGCAGCTTTCCTTCGGAGTTGAACGGATAAGTCACCACGGCGATGGTCAGCGCGCCTTGTTGCTTCGCAAGCCGCGCAACATGGCCTGCAGCGCCGGTGCCTGAACCACCGCCCATGCCGGCGGTGATGATGGCCAATTGGGTGTCGCTGGTGATTTGACGCAGGGCCATCTCGGATTCAAGCGCGGCCGCCTCACCTTTGGTTGGGTCTCCACCTGCGCCACGGCCTCGGGCCGTTCGACCGATGAGCACCTTCTGGTCAAGGGAAGACATCAGCAAGGCCTGTGCGTCGGTGTTGATCGCATAGCCGGTGACGTAGGTGTTTTCGAACAGCCCCTCGTCAAACAAGCGGTTGGCAGCGTTGCATCCCGCACCGCCGACGCCATACACGCCAATCCTGGGCTGAAGGGACTCCAGCAAGGACCGAAGTTCCTCGTCCGTGGCGTGCCCCTCCGCAGGAGGAGGCGTCTCCACGGGTGCGGCCTGTTCTTCCTCGGTCAATTCCAAGACCCGTTCAATCAGGTGGCGCATCGGCCTGATGCTCCTCCAAGCAGGCTTGAAGGTGCCGCCATGAGGCCGGCCGAAGGCCGCCCTTTGCAGGGGTCGCGATCAACGCCACTCAGTCACGGAGGCCTTCCTCGGTCACCTGGTAAATGCACTCGCCATCGGGCAGGTTCGGAGAGTCGACCAAACGCGCAATGCGACGGCCGCCCTTGGCCTTCCTCAGGTAGAGGCGGAAGGTGCTGGCGTGGGCCAGCACGTGGCCACCGACGGGCTTCGTGGGGTCGCCCCACATGGCGTCGGGCTTGGAGTGGACCTGGTTGGTCACGAGCACGAGCGCGTTGTTCACGTCCGCCGTCTGCTTGAGTTCCTTCAGGTGGCGGTTGAGCTTCTGCTGCCGCTGAGCGAGCATGCCACGACCGACGTACTCAGCACGGAAGTGGCTCGTCAACGAATCGACGATGATGAGCTTCACGTTCATGCCGCGGCTGAGGCGCTTGATCTCGTCCACCAGGAGGATCTGGTGAGCCGAGTTGTACGCACGGGCCACGTGGATGCGGCTGAGGACCGCGTCCGGGTCAAGGCCCAAGCCTCGCGCCATTTGCGTGATGCGTTCTGGGCGGAAGGTGTCCTCGGTGTCGATGTAGAAGATGTCGCCGTCGAGGCCGCCTTCGGACACGGGGAGCGTGCAGTTCACGGCCAATTGGTGACCAATCTGCGTCTTCCCGGAGCCGAATGCACCGTACACTTCGACCAGGGCTTGGGTTTCGAAGCCACCGCCGAGCAGATCGTCGATCGACTGGACCTTGGCGGAGAGCTTGAGCACCTCACGGCGGCGGTCGAGCAGGGCTCCACCGGAGACGAAGCCTCCGATGTTGGCCATCTTCTTGGCACCCGCAATGATCTTGCTTGCGACCGCCTCGCCAAGTTCCGCCTGCTCAGCAAGCTCGGAAGGCGACATCACGGCGATGGCCAAGAGCTCATCGAAGCCGGCCTCGCGCAGCTTCTCTGCCGTCGCGGGCCCGACCCCAGGGAGGTCTTCGATGCTGACCGTCACCTCGGGTTCCTCCGTCATCAGAAGGTCATCTTCCTCGGAGGTGCTTTCATTCTTCGTCTTGCTTGCTGTGCGCTTGGATTTGGTCGCCATGGGTTCACGTTCCTTGGCGAGAGGGATGGGCGTCCACCTATGAAGGACCTATGGACCCCAACGTGGGGATCAAAGGTGCCCCCTCCCCGGGAGGGCGCCGACGTACCTCGATGGTTCACTTTCAGTTCAGATTTTGTCCACTTCAGACTGTTCGGAGGTGAAGGGCCGAGCGGGGCTCTCTGCCTCGGCGTGAAGCACATCGATGATGCTCGTCACGGTGACTTGTTCGTCGTCCGTGTCGAGGGTGATGCGCAGCACCCAATCGCCGTCGTCGGCTTCGGCTGGCCCGCTGGACCCTTCCCACGTCTCCTCTTGCCCGTCGGCAATCTGTGCGGTTCCCGTGGCGCGCAACGCGTCGCTGCCGTCCAGCAGTTCCCATGTGGCCGACACCGCACGTCCGAGGATACCTCCCACGTTGCCGATGTTCGCCACGGTGGACGACACCTCCACTCGTTCCACGCCTTGTGTGCCGTCGGTCATCACCCTGATGCTGGCGTCATCGGGGTTGGTGGTCCCCGTGTCTTGCCAGTCGAGGCGAAGATCGATTCGAACGGTGATCTCCTCAGAGGCCTCAAACCCGCTTTCGGTGCGGGCGCCATAGGTCAAGGCGTAGAGGCCATGGGTGGCGTACTCCACCTCGATGCTCGCGGTCTGGTTGGCGTCGGTCACGATTTCATCTCGTCCGTCGCCAGGAAGCACGAAGAAGGCCACCAGCGAATCGTCGGTGGACGTCACGCGGGCGAAGTCAAAGGTGAGCGTGACCGATTGGCTGCCGGTTTGTTGCCCGTTTCGCCACGTTTGCTCCACCACGCCGACCGTCTCGTCATAGTACACCTTGAGGTCGACGACCTCGGCATCGCCTCCATCGTCAGAAGCGCCCGTGCAACCCGCGAGGGAAGCGCTGAGCATCAGAAGGGCCAACAACACGCCGTTGCGCATGGTTGCATGTGACCGTCAGAGGACAAAAACTGCCCGGCTCCCGTGCGAGCAAGCGCGCGACGCATGGCGGTGGGTTGAAGTGGAGGGGGTTGTGCCTTCTGCTCAGCGAGGTGGGGTAGTCTGGATATCCCGTCGGGCTCATAACCCGGAGATCGATGGTTCAAATCCATCCCTCGCTACCAGTCAACCGTACTCATAGTAGTCGTGCGTGGGCTCCAATGAGGCGATTGCGGCCTGCAATTTTGCTTGCGCCTGTGCCGCTTGGTTCCGGAGCGCATCGCCCTCGACCTTGATGCGCTCGAGCGCAGCACGTGCACGCGCATCCTTGCACGTGGAGAGGGCCGCCTCAACACGCTCGAGGAGCACCGCGGATTCAGGGGCCCCGTTGGGGACGAGGGAGAGGCCGTGCTCCGCCTGCACCACGGGTCCAGCCGCGTCCACTGCATCGGCCAAACGCCGACCGAATCCACCGGCCTCACCCAGCCGTTCAACGGCTTCAACATGGGCGAGAAGGTGCCCCGGGCGCGTCTTGACCAGACGCTTGAGCGCTTTCCGAGCCGCTCCGGCTCGGCCCAGCGCTGCCGCCGCACGCAGGGAGCGAAGGTGGTCCTCTGCAGCCGGCGTCAGGCGCTCAAGCAGGGCGGGGTCGGCCCGACGCACGGTCCGTTCAAGAGCGCGCCGTTCGCGGTGCAGGCGACGGACCTCGGCTTCGCCTTCCTTCGCTTTCCCACGGAGGATCAACACGTCACTGAGCAAGCGGAGCGCCTTGACGAGATGGACCTGATCGGTGACCTCACGTCCGCGCTTTGCCCGGAGTTGGCCGACCAAATCACGGGCCATGACCTCCGTGATTTCCTCGCGTCCATCGGCAAGGTAGCGCTCCAGCTGGACCAGAACCTGCCCGGCATCGCCCATCCCAAACATGACGCTCGGTCATGACAGGCATGTGGAGGCCATCATTCCTTTCCCGGTTCGCGAAGGCCGACGGCAAGGAGGGCCAACACCGCCCCAAGCCCGAGCACGGCGATGCCCACGACCGTGGGCGTCAGTGCATCGCTTCGTGGCTCGTTGAGCGCGCCCTCATGATCTGGTCCGGTGGACACCACGCTCAGCGTGGCCCAGCGGTCACCGTCCGACGCACCGTTGCCGTTGACATGGTTGATGTGCAGGTTCGCGCGGACCGCAACGTCCGTCGCGTTCGGCGCAATCCACACCGCCGACCAGCCTTCAACAAGCGACGACGGGGCGGTGTGGGTGAGGCCTCCGTCCACGGATTGCATGGTCGCGGAGCCGTTCTCGAGCAAGGTTCCACCGTCCACCACGAGCCGGAACCCGCCGTTGGCGTCCAGCGGCACGCTGGCGTTGATGTGAATCTGGTAGGCCGTTCCCGGGTCGTAGACCTCGGGCCAGCCATGCAGATGGATGGCCTCCTCGAGGGAGGGGCCGCCGTGGCACAGGCAACCGTCGTTCCCTTGTTCGCCGACGCCGTTTGGCGAGGCGACGCTGACCGGGCCAAGCAGCATGACGGTCAAGAGGGCCACGGTCAGTACACCATGCCGCATGGCCTCCCCTCATGCACACGTGGAGGCATGAGGTTGAAACGTGTGTCGTCGAACCCTCAAGCATGGACGATGACATCGACGTCTTCGCTGAGTTGGGCGTGACCCCCACCGCCGCACCGGCTGCGGGTGGCGGAGACGAGGACTTGCTCGGACTTCTGGCCGAGGCCCCTTCCGCACCCACAGCGGATCCTCTGGCCGCGCTAATGGACGGTGACGAGGACGGGTTCGAAACGGCGCAAGGCGCCGTTGAGGCGACCCCGGCTGCCGAACCTGCTCCCGCACCCGAACCGTCTCAGCCCATACCTGACGCGCAAGCAGCGCCGGCCCTGAGCGAGGAGATGATCGGTCAAGTCGTGGCCTTGTTGGTGCAACGTGGCCTGTCCGTGGACCCACGCAGGCTTGGCCTCCCTGCAGACACAGGGTTGGACGTGGGTCACGTCACGGTCGAGCGGGACCAAGACCTCCTCGTCGCTCGTGCGGACGTGACGCTGAACGGCACGCCCATGCATCCTTTCGCGGCGGTGCGCTTGACCGAGGAAGGGCTCACCTCCCTTTCGCCACCGGATGCCCTGCCGGAGGCGTGGCACCCCATGCACGACGTCCTGGCCACGGCCCTGATGGAAGGCTCCCAACAACTGGAGCAAGCCTTGGGCCGTGCTTGGGTGCGGGCATAATCAGGGCGCGTGAACCTCGGCGGCAAAGGTGATCTCGACATCGGTCCGCAGCGACGTCGAAGCGCTGCAGTACGTGCTGTGGCTCTTCTCTACGAGACGATGAAGCAACTTCTCTGGCACCCCCCCGCGCACGTGGTACACCATGTGGATCTTGGTGAAGTGCCGTGGCGGTTCTGGCCGACGCTCGGACTCGAGTTCCAGCCACACTTCGGAGAATGCCCGGTCTTTCAGGCCGGTGACGATGTCGGCGATGGTGCATGCTCCGATGGCTTGGAGCATGACCTGCATCGGGGACGGGCCGTCGTTCCAGTCCATGTCCAATTGATCCTTGGCGGCGTTGAAGCACGCCATCTTGCTGCCCCCGGTCCAATGGACTTCGGCCTTCATGCCATGGCGTGAACGCTGCCCATCTTCATGCTTCGCGAAGTCTTGCCATGAAATGGGCGGGGAGGGATTCAAGAACAGCCGGCAGGTGGCCCGGTCATGAGCGAAAACCAAGGCACCCCCATCACCCTTGAAAACGGCGTCCTTTCCGTGCCAGACCGACCCACGGTCCACTACATCGAGGGCGACGGCATTGGCATCGACATCACCCCGGTGATGATCAACGTCATCGACGCCGCCGTCGAGAAGGCCTACGGCGGCCAGCGCAGCATCGCATGGTCGGAAGTGCTGGCCGGTGAGAAGGCGTTCAACGCCACCGGTGAGTGGCTTCCAGAAGCGACCCTCGAGGCGATGCGCTCTGGACTGGTCTCGATCAAGGGCCCGCTGACCACCCCCGTGGGTGGCGGCATCCGCAGCCTGAACGTGGCCCTCCGTCAGAAGCTCGACCTCTTCGCCTGCGTTCGCCCCGTGCGGTGGTACGAAGGCACGCCTTCGCCCGTCAAGGCCCCCGGCGACGTGGACATGGTCATCTTCCGTGAGAACAGCGAAGACGTCTATGCGGGCATTGAATGGGAAGCCGGAAGCGAAGGCGTGGCGAAGCTCATCGCCTTCCTGCAGAACGAAATGGGTGTCGACAAGATTCGCTTCCCCAACACCAGCGGCATTGGCATCAAGCCCATCTCCAGTGAGGGCACGGCCCGGATCGTCCGTGCCGCCCTCCAGTACGTCATCGACAACGACCGAGACAGCCTGACCTTGGTGCACAAGGGCAACATCATGAAGTTCACTGAAGGCGGATTCCGAGACTGGGGTTACCAGATCGCCAAGGACGAATTTGGCGCCACGGAACTCGACGGTGGGCCATGGTGCACCTTCACCAACCCCAACACCGGCACCACGATCACGGTCAAGGACGTCATCGCCGATGCCATGCTCCAGCAGGTGCTCACCCGCCCCCGAGAATACGGCGTGCTGGCGACGATGAACCTCAACGGCGATTACATCTCGGACGCGCTCGCAGCCCAAGTCGGTGGCATCGGCATCGCCCCCGGTGCGAACATCAACTACAACACCGGCATTGCCATCTTTGAAGCAACCCACGGCACCGCTCCCAAGTACACCGGCCAAGACAAGGTCAACCCCGGCAGCCTCATCCTCTCAGCAGAAATGATGCTGCGTCACATGGGCTGGACCGAGGCGGCCGATCTGGTGGTCAAGGGCATGGAAGGCGCCATTTCTGCCCGCACGGTCACCTACGACTTTGAGCGACTGATGGACGACGCGACCCTGTTGTCCTGCAGCGCCTTCGGTGAGGCCATCGTCTCCCACATGGCGTGAAGCAGCACAGGCTCCGAGTCACGGCGCACCCGCCGAATCAGCGGGCTGACCATTGGTTGAGGGTTTGTGCGTTCTTGATGACGCCGAAGCCGAGGTTCTCCAGCAACGAGGGTGCAACGAGGGTGAAGTCGCTGTCCCTGGTGGCGACCAGCACAGCGCCGAAATCTTCCAGTGGAATCTCTGCCAACCGCATCGCGAGGCACATGATTTCGCGGTCTTCCTTCTCGGGGTAGATGTCGCGGCTTGAGCCCAAGGAGGTGCGCTGCGGTTGACCGCGCAGTCGTTTCATGGCCGTGACCTCGTCGTACACGTCGCTGTGGCCGGCCAGGAAGGCGTCGAGCTTGGCCACACGTTCGTCCTCCATCGCCTCTGCATCGTAGCGCTCCTCCCGCTTGGTCCAGGTCTCAAAGGAAATCAGGACCTCGTTGAGGGCATCCTCAACGTTGGCGTCATCGAGGATGGCTTCGATGTCCTCTGGCGTGGCGAAGGTGTCACGCAGACGGTCACGCAGCACGTTTCCACCCTTGGCAATGGAGGTCAATTCATGCCGGACGGGCTCGGGGAGCATCAGCTGAACCTTCCCGGAGGCACCCAAACGCTCGAGGTGATGGTGCAGGTCGCGGTTGGCGTCGATGGCCAAACCTGCTCGCATGCTCCGGCCCGTGCGCTGAATCAGGCGGTCGAGGAGCGCGTCCACCAACACGTTGGTGTCCACCAAAATCAGTGGAGCCAGCTTCAGGTGGCGGAGGTGTCGCCGGTCCGCTACGGCGATGTGATCGCGCTTCATGATGAACAGCGAGCGCATGGAATTCTCGATCTGTCGCTGCTGCATCAAGCGGAATTGCTTGGAGGACAGCGCCCGCTCGAGGAACATCAATCCGGTGAGAGCGTGGTCGTCAGAAGCGCGGCGGGCGAGTTCGTACACCTCTTCAGGCGTAGGGGAACTGTCCATCAGTTGTGCGTAGCGTTGGTCGTGGTTCCGTCGATGGCTGCGACGCTGGCTCGAGAGGTTCTTGGCCGCCATGACACGACCGATGAAGGGATGCTTTGGCAGAGGGATGGCGTGAGCATCAGGATATGCGAGGAGGATGTCGAGTTGATCCTCATTGTACCAGATGCGCGTACGCTCTCGTTCCTCGCCCTCTTCGTTCTCTTCGATGACGACTTCGCGTTCTTTGACCGCTTCACGGATGATGTGCGTCGCATCGTCCGTCGCTCCGTTGTGCGCCGTGTGTGAAACGCGCAAGTAGAGCAAGAAGCGTTCGGTCATCGCGGTCCGCAGCCCAGGTTCCTCGTTCACAAGGTCGATCGCGCGCTTCCATTCACCGGAAAACGCGTAGTGGATCAACGATTTGCGGTTCAGCGCCACGCGGTGCTCGAAGTCGAAGGCGAATTCGTTGTCCTCTGGCGCATCGACCGCCCCTTGCTGCTTGGCAGCGCGGCCGTATTCTTGGGCAGCGCGCAAGTGCTGACCCTCTGAGGAAGCGAGCGCTGCGCGTGCAACCACGCTCCACGGGGAGCGGGGGTCGTGCTCTTGGTACCACGCCACCAACGAGGGCAAGGGGAGGTCGTGGTCAAAGAGCAACTGGCGGATGGCGTGGATGCGCCGAGTGGGAACGTTGTCGCCTCCAACCAGGCCGTCGATGAGGGAGACGGTTTGTGCGTTGGAGGTCCCGTTTTGCACCTGCTGAATGGCCGAGTTCAAGCGCAAGGTGGCGGTGATGGCATGCGCAAGGCCATCGTCGATGGGGTTCAGGTTGCCTTCACCAAGCGCCTCTTCGAACTCATCGAGCACTTTGGACTCAACAACCCCATCGCCGCCTTCGAGCAAGGCACGGCGAATTTGTTTGTAGGCCAGAAGGCCCTGTTTGGTGTGCACGATGTCCTGGAACAAGTCCTCGGGAGCATCACCGCCTTCGAGCAGTTGAATCAAAGAGGCCGTCTTTGGCCCGAACGCAGCAGGAGGCACGCTTTCATGGAGCAACGGGAGCAAGGTTTGCCGGGCCGAGCGCACCCCGTGGTACAGGTCGATGTCCTTGCGAGCGGCCAACAAATGAGCACACAAGGTGACCAACCACGGATGATGGTCGGCATGGGCTCCTTCGATCAACAATCGGGAAAGGCGTCGAATTTCTTGCCCTTCCAAAAGCACGGGGACGAGGCGTGCGACGTCCTCCCCAGAGAAGGCGAATCCGCCGTCCTGAAGACTGCGGAACGCGGTCATCCGAGGCAACGCAGGTAAAGCGTCGTGCAGGGCGATGTGCAAGCGAGCGGGTGCTTCCATCCGCTCACAGACGCCCGCCAACCAGTCCGTGGCTTCCACGGCATCGATGCTGACGACAAGGTCGCCCAAAGACACCGCGTCAACCTCACCGTCTACGGAAAGGGACGTCAGCGATGCAATGGCGTCCGCCTGTTGACCTTCCGAAACGAGCGCTCCGAGGTGCCACCAGCGCACGCGGTCCACCACGGGACCCGGTGCGGAAGCCGCTTCGAGCAAGGCGAGTCCTTCCTGCAGGGTGCTGGCGTCAAGGTCCGCGGCCAACTCGTCAGGTTGCATCCACGCCAAGCGTTGGCGCATGCGGTCGAGGGACGTCTCGGTACCGGCAGCCCGACTGAGGTTCCAATCGGCCACCTCGCCCGCTCGAAGCGCGGCCAAATCGCGATGCTTCTCCGCCAAGTCCTCGTCTTCGGCCGCAAGGGCCGCAAGGGATGCCTCGGGCAGGGGTTGGCCAAGGGACTGGGCCACCACCACGGCCACGGCGCTGAGTGAGCCCTCAAGCTCCAAGAGGGCCGGATCAAGGCTGATGCTTTTCCGTGCCTTCAGCTGAGGGATGAGGGTGTTGAGGGCGACTTTGGGGGCAGCGTCCACCACCAGGGGTTGAGCCGCGAGCACGAGGGCGAGGAGTTCCTCGCTGTCTTCGCCCGAAATGTCGGCCAGCGCGAGATCCATTGCATCAACGGCGGCCACCGCCTCGCTGGGCTCGGCTTCCGGGAAACCGGACATTTGGGCGAGCACAGGGCATCGGCGGGCAACGTCGGCCCAAACCGGGTGAACGCCGTCGCCCAAGCAGAGGTCGAGACGCTCCTGCACCGCCGCATCGTGAGCCTCATCCCAAGCGTCTGCGTCGAGCGTCTTGCGTGCGGTCAGCACCGCGAATCCGAAGGCTGCAGAGAAGGTGTCGTCGGACAAGACGTCCTCCACGTTCGGCAGGTGGTCCAAAGGACTTCCAGAACTCCGACCACCGCGACGGCCACGTCGAGCGCGCGCGCCGCGAGGAGCGCGAGCGGGGAGAGCGGGGCCGTCGTCTTCGTCCTCGTCAGCGCCCGGTGCTTCCACCTCATGCAGGGCGAGGAGCAAGATGCCCTGCCACGGTTTCTGAAGGAGCTTGAACTCGTCTTGCCGGGTGGCAAAGGCCACACGCTGAGGCGCCCGCATCGGGCGACTGAAGCCCGATGAGAGGCAGGTGGCGAGGTACTGTTCTTGCAATCAGACACCCCCCGTGCGAACCGGCAAGGCTCGACGTCTTTCAATGCGTCGCCGTGCGGCACTTCCTGTCCGTTCCAGAACGAAAGGTCTTGAGGAGGGGCCACGCCTCCACCACGGAGGGTCATGGAGCCGTTGTCCACCGCCCTCCTGTTGCTTCACCCCTTCCTTGCGCTCCTCATCGTGCTGTGGCTCGTTCGTCAGCACGGTTGGCGCAAGGGCGGAGGGACGCTGAAAGGAGAAGCGCGCCGCGAAGCCCTCGCCGAGCACGTGCGAAGCGGCGAGCGTTTGTTGGTCGCCACGGTGGGCCTCGTGCTCGTGGCGGTGCTGGCTCGGGCAGCGGCAGGCTACATCGAAGAGGGGCGCATCACGGCCATGTTGCTGCCGACCAACCTCCACGGATGGACCGGCCCACTCGGCCTGTGGGTGTTGTGGACCACGGTGCGCCACGGGCGCCAGGCTTTGGCCGCCATGGACAACAAGGAAAGCATCGTTGCCCCACGGACCCGTCACGGCCGAGCCGCTGACCTGATGTTGATCTTGGTTGGAATCCACGCCTTCCTTGGCTTCCTCTACACCTTCGCGGTGCTGTCCTGACGTTCAGAACATGCCTTGAAAAAGACCAGAGGGCGGCCGGAGCCATGGAGAGCGGCTCTGACCCGTCCGTCTTTGAACACCGCCGGCTCTACAAACTCGGTCTGTTCACCCACGATCACGCGAAAATGGTCCTTGCTGTGGGCCTTCTGTTCACCCTCGGATTGGCCTCAATGATGGTCTTCGTCGAACCGGACTGGGCCGAATCCTTCGGCGAAGGCGACTTGGAATCAAGCGAAGTCTTCCGCGCCCTCGGTGCTGATTTTGGTGACCCTGAAGCCGAAAACACCGAGACCTTCTACATCCTTGTCCACCATCCAAACAGCGCTCCCGGCGATGCCGCCACCGTCGCCACGGTGAACGATGTGCTCGCGGATTTGGAGCAAGATGCCACGGTTCAGGTGGTTCGAGCGTGGGAGGTTGACGAAGCCAACCAAAGCGCCCATGTTTCCGACGATGGGGCATGGTCGCGATCCTCCGTGCAGATCACCCAGGGTAGAAGCGAAGCCAAGGCCCTGCTCAAAGAACACTGGAAGGACATGGAGCAGGCGATTCACGACGCAGGCATGCACCTCGAAGACGAGGGCGACGTGACGGTGTACATTGCTGGACCCCTGGCCACCGACGCGACCTTCGACCTGCGCCTCAAGGACGACCTGATCAAGGCTGAACTCGGATCAGGCCCCCTGGTGGCCGCTGTGCTGCTCATCGTCTTCGGCTCCCTCGTCGCAGCAGCGCTGCCGCTGGGCATCGGTGTGCTCACCGTCGTCAGTGCCTTTGGCGTCACCATCTGGTTGTCCACCCTCGACGGTGCGAACGTCAACAACTTCGCTGGCAACATCATCACGCTCCTTGGACTGGGCGTCTCCATTGATTATTCCCTCTTCGTGGTCTACCGCTACCGCGAGGAGCAGGCCAACGGTCACGACATCCGCACGGCTCTGGCCGTGACCTCCGCGACCGCGGGGCGCGCTGTGTTTTACTCCGGCATCACCGTGGCGATCGGCCTGACCGGGCTGCTTTTCTTCGAGAACACGGGCGCGCCATCGCTGGGCATCGGGGGCACGCTCGCCGTCACCTTGGCCATGCTCACCTCCGTCATCATGCTGCCCGCATTCTTGGCCGTGCTCGGGGACAACATCGACCGCTTCCGCGTGCCCTTTGGGATGAACCAGACCGTCTCTGAAGACGGGTTTTGGGCATGGATCGCCAACGCCGTCATGGCCAAGCCCGTTGCCGTGCTCGTGCCCATCCTCATCCTTCTGCTCGGTGCCGGTGCGCCCTTCCTCAACGCGGAGTGGGGCGTCACCAGCATCCGCTCCTTGCCACCGGACGACATGTCGCGCAACGGACTTGAGGAGATGGAGGTCATCTGGGCTGGGGCCTCCGACAAATCGCTCTTCTTGCACTACGAAGCCGAAGGCCACCCCCTCGACGAAGAGCATCTCCGCCACGTTCACGCCCTGAGCGCGAGTTTGCTCGAGCGCGACGACGTCGAACACGTGTTCGCTCCAGGGTTCTTTGAGCCAAACATGAGCGCGGACGACGTGGTGCAGTTCTGGAACGCGCCCGCAGAGTTCCTCAGCCCAGAACAAGCAGGGCAGCGCGAAGCCCTGCGTGCTGGATTCATCAGCGCCGACAACGCGTCCACCTTCATCCAACTGACCTTGGTGGACGATTGGAACAGCCCAGAGGCCCTCGAAGCCGTTCGCGATCTTCGCGAGCTCCGCGACGAGGGGGCCTGGAACGCGTTCAACGGTGCGGTTCCGCTGGTTGGTGGACTCGCGGCCTACAACCTGGACGTGGTGGATGCCGTCGCGGAGAACCTGCCGATTTCAATGACCTACATCTTCCTGGCCACGTGCCTGATCCTCTTCGTGCAGGTCCGCTCGGTTGTCATCCCGCTGAAGGCCGTGGTGATGAACATCCTGAGCGTGACGGCCACCTTTGGCATGCTGGTCTTCATCTTCCAAGAAGGCGGGATGGGGCTCGACCAGCTCATGAATTTCACACCGGAACCGATCGACCCAACCACGCCGGTGATGCTGTTCTGCATCGTGTTCGGTCTCTCGATGGACTATGAGGTTCTGATGCTGTCCCGCATTCACGAGGAATGGGAGCGCACCGGCGACAACACGCTGGCCGTGGCCAATGGCCTCCAGAAGACGGGGCGGCTTATCACCGCGGCTGCGGCCATCATGGTCCTGGTGTTCAGCGCGCAAATCTTCGCTTCGGTGGCCATCATCAAGATGTTCGGTCTGGGACTTGCTCTGGCCATCTTCGTTGACGCGACCTTGGTCCGAGCGCTGGTGGTCCCTGCCACGATGCGCTTGATGGGCCCGCTCAACTGGTGGTCGCCAAAGTGGATGGGCGGCGGGTCCACCCCGAACCTCGACGAGGAAGCGTGATCACGCCAACTCGGGCAACCTTGCCCACAGGGCGAGCCACTGAGCCAGATTCCTCTCCACGTCTTCCGCCTCGACGGGTCGGTCTTCTGCAACCCCTGTCGCGTCGATGGCCTGAATCCTGCACCCACAGGCGTTGGCGTGACCGCCACCCGTTTCATCGAGCAGCGTGGCCAGCCGAGACAGGTCCACCCGCCGGCGGCCTTCGAAAAAGGAATTCGCGTAGAAACTCGCCGACAAGGGCGGCCGATCGTCGCGTTCCACGGCGCCGTCCACGTGACCATGGATGACGCAGCACGCATCTGCATCCGCGCCAACGTGAGCGGTCACCAGGTAACCGCTCGCACGTTGAGGCAGCCCTTCCATCCTGCAAATGGCCAAGCGATCGACCACGGTGGTCCGTGCGTGAACGGCCTCGAACGCAGCCTGCCGGTCTTGAGCGGCTGCCGCCAAACGCGTGGCCACTTCGGAATCCTCGACAAGCGCCGTCTCGTCCGCACCCGCCACAAGCAAGCCCAGGACATGGTGCATGAAGTCAGCCTGCGAGGTGCCAAGGCACCGTGCAAGCCGCACCAGCGGCCCATCGGCCAGGAACACATCGCGCTCGATGCCCCCTGAATCGATGGCGTCCACAAAGGGCATCAGGTTCGCCAGATGCTGAAGATCGCTGAACGGAGCCACGAGGTTGTGGGCCACTCGGGCTGCGGATGGCTCCGCGGCCCAATCCAACCGTCCACCGGCCGATTCGAAGGCAGCAGCAGCGTCCTCGTTTGGACGGTTGGTCAAGTGGTGGTCGACGTACCACCCGCATGCGGGGTGAAAGGGCAAATCGACGATAACGGTCCCTCGGTCAATGACGTCGTCAAGATGCCCGCTTCGCACGAGCGCGGGGTGGGCGAACACCACTTCCGTCTCGGGAAGGGCACGTTGGAGGATGGCGGCGGCGCAGAGCCCGTCGAGGTCCGCATCCGCAACGATGCGATGAACCTCAGGGAATGGGCCCGATTCCATGCTCGACCCCGGTGGCCGGGAGGCCATCAACGTGCCGCGAGGGCAGCAAAGGCCATCAGGGCCTCGTGGGTGGATGCTGCATGGAGACTTCATGCGGCGTGGTGTTGGTGAACCTGGGCGCCGTCCTGCTCCTCCAGTACCCGCAGGGGCACTGGGATTTCCCGAAGGGCCACGTCGAAGCCAGCGATGCTGGACACAAGGGCACCGTGCGACGCGAACTCAAGGAGGAAACTGGAATCCTCGACATCAGCTTCGTGGAGGGATTCCAGGAGCGCACCACCTACAGCTACACCCACAAGGGTCGTCTGATTGAGAAAGAGGTGCACTGGTACTTGGCCGAAACCGAGACGCTGGACGTGATGTTGTCCCACGAGCACCGAGGTCATCTCTGGCTTGACTGGGACGCCGCTGCGGCTCAGTTGACCCACGAGGCTGGCCTTGGGGTGCTGCTGTCCGCTAAAGCACACATGCAGCGCCTTGGCCGGGATTGATCACACGTCGGCGACGTCGTCGTCGTGCTGGCGCTGCAAGCGAAGCATGCCACCGATGCCGTCCTCGGGTCCGCGATGCCCCAGGGGTTTCCACAGGACTTCGTCTTCACCAAGACGCAGTGCGCACCAGCGGCCCATCACAAAACACCAGTCGGACAGGCGGTTGACGTACACCAGAGCAAGGTTGCGCACAGCGTCGTCGCCCTCGGCTTCACGAAGGCTCACCATGGCGCGTTCAAGCCGCCTGATCGTGACCCGAGCAAGATGGAAATTGGCGAGGAGCGTGGAGCCACCAGGCAGGATGAAACTGGTCAAGGGAGGGAGTTCGACCAGCATCTCGTCCATCTCTTCGAGCAAAAGGTCGGCGTGCTCTTGGCCGAGGACCTGCATGCCCTCTGGAAGGCCACCTGGAGGTGTTGCCACCTCAGCGCCAAGGTCGAAGACCTCGCTCTGAAGGCGGTCCAACGCGGCCAGCACCACCTGCCCTGTTCGGCGAACGTTGGAGCGCGGGCCGCCGTCGTCGTGCCATCCATCAAGGGACAAGGTGGCCGCACGAACCGCTCCAAGCGCGGCGTTCACCTCGTCGCAAAGCCCCACCGCCTGCAAACGAAGATCGGCTTTGGACCGACGGCTGCCGTCCACCAATCCTGTGGTGCCGTCGTCCCCAGTCCCGGTGTGGACGCGGGTGATGCGGACCATGTGGCCTCCTCGCTCAAGCCTCTATCAAGGGTTTGCGCGCACCAAAGCCCTCTGAGACATCATGGTACCACTCGATGTCCTCCTCGCCTTCCTGCCACCCAAAGGCCACCACGCGCGCATCCACGACACCGAACCATTGCAATCGACCCGGTTCAAGGCTGACCACATGGGTGCCCTGGGATTCCATGTCTGAAACGACCTCCTGCCATTCGCCAATCGTCATCGCCGTCAGGTCAGCAATCTCCGTGACGGCAGGATGCTCGGGAGGGACGCCGTCAAGCAGATGCTCGATTTCCTCCGCCAAGGCATTCACTTCGTCGTGCAAAGCCTGCAAGATGGCGAGGCTTCGACGGTGCTTGGGCAGCAAGTTCCTCGCCTCTTCGATCGAGACCAGGAAGGCGTTCCTCGGCATGCCCTCCGCCACATGGCACGCCGTTGTCGGGGACATTGGTCTGCCCGCAAAGGTGCCTTCATCGATGTTCATGTGGACTCAAAATCCACCGAGGGCCCTTCAAGCCATCGTGGCTTCAGCGGTTCGTGCACTCGTTTTGCCGCGGTTGAGGCGGCCCACGCCACGGTGAAGCAACCAACCGGCACCCGCAACCCACAGCAGCCCCTCGAGGACAAGGAGTGGGACGTACAACGGCCCGAGTCCCTTGAGCATCGTTTGAGCGTCATACGGCAAACCGTACCGGCCCATGTACAGCGATTGGGACAACAGGTTGGCACAAAACCACGCCAAAAGGACCATCCACACCCAACGTCCGGCGGAGGGGTTCGGTTTCATGTCATGAAATCGACGTGCTCGGATATAAGGCACTGTATTCGATGCTCATGCTTCCTCGTGCTTTGGCCACCGATCGGCGGCATCCGGCACCACGCGAAGGATGGCCTCTTCCACCGCCTCAATCCATGCTTCGGCCACGGCCGCTTCACCGCCGGAGGACCGGAGCGATGCATCCCAAGCGCTGGCTTCGTCCGCGTTTCCGAGGGCGGTGTGAATCCGATGGAGGGCGAGATACGCCATTGGGTTGAGGTGAGGTTCGTCCGTGGCCCAGCCTCGCTCAAAGCACGCGATGGCCCCACGCTCACCAGACAGGGCCCCTCGTTGCAGGGCCACCATCCCGGCTTGGCTCCACGCCAGCGGCAACTTCCCGATCAGCAGGCCACGAAACACGAGGTAGGTTTGGCCCACACCAAGCAAGACCAAGGCGAAGAAATCCACCCACTGCTCGATGGCCGTCAGGGTTGACCACGTCCGGGCCATTAGGCCACCGATGCCGACACACAGCAGAAAACCGGAGAGAGGAGCCACGATGACGTCCCGACGGGTGCGAACGATGTGCGTCAATCCCGCGAGCACCCCGAAGGCTCCCAACACGCACAGCACCGCCAGCAGCCCGTCGACACCAAGGGGCCGTGGTGCGGCGGTGCCCATCGCCAACAGCGCGCCAACCACCAGCAAGGTGGAGCCGTAGCGGAAGGAAGGTTCTGGGAAGGGCTGTTGGCGCGACAAGCGAACCAACACGACGCCGATCAAGACCAGGAGCCCCAAGAGGAGCCACACCAAGGTCGCGTCGTCGGAAAAGGGCCCCACAAGCGATGGCGGGGGGGCGTTGGCTTTCAAGTCCGTTCTTCGCCCTGCGGCCGGCCACGGTGGTAGGCGGTGCCGCGGTGGATTTCCGTGGCCCGGTAGAGCTGTTCGAGGAGCACCACGCTCGCCAACTCATGGGGCATGGTGAGGGGTGAAAGCGAGAGACGAGCCGTGTTTGGCTCCGCGCCATTCCAGCCGTCGGGAGGTCCGAGCATGAGGTGAACGTCCTCACTGGCCAAGGTCCATTGACGCACGGTTTCCGCGAAGGCAAGGCTGTCCGGGGCGTCCCCACCCTCGTCGAGCAGCACCCGCGTGGTGCCTTGGGGAGGCGCGGTCAAGTACACCTCGAGGGAGGTTTTCGACGGATGGACCTCGAGGCGGACGCCGCGCTGACGAAGGCGGGTGGCGTACACCTCAACGGCGGCAGCCATGGAACGCTCCTTTGGCCGGCCGTGCAGGTGGACGATGATGCGCCCCATGGACCGTGCAGGAGGCACCTGTGCATGGGTTCTTCGCTGAACAACCTCAAAGGAGGTCGAGCCGAAGACGAGGCATGGGGTGGCGATTTCCTTGGAGCCGTCGCGCTTCAAACCCGGATCCAAACCCGCCCCTTCGTCGGGACACGCGGGCGTGGCTCGCGGCCTTGCAGGAGGTCTGCGAGCGTCATTTCGACCAGCCCCAAGCCGGGCGGATGCGGGTCAGGGAACTCCAAGTTGAATGGCGTGAAGCCAAGACCGAGGGAGTGTTGGACGACGCCGGCCACCTCGGCCTTGAGCGCCGAGCCTACCGTTTGCTCAACGGCGACGATGAGGCGTGGTTGAGGTGGTTGGACGATTTGGGCTTCTGGAAGCCGGGCTGGAATCCTGACGAGGGCGATGAACAGGCTTGATAGCACGCCGGCATCAGCCAAATCCATGGGTGAGCGTGCTGCGCTTCACATGCTGTACTCCTGCCCGTTCTGCTGGAAGGTCCGCGGCCTGATTGAACACCTCGACATGGACGTCGATTACGTCCCGGTCAACGGCATGAAAATCCGCAAGGAGGTGGCCTTCGCCGGCGACTGGGGCAAGGTCCCGGTCTTCACCGACGAAAACGGTCACCACGTCGTTGACTCCACGCCCCTCCTGCGCCACCTTGACGCCACCTACAACGAGGGTAAACTGGCTGCCCGTGGCGATGCTGCCCGTCAGGACGAATGGATGACTTGGGTGGACACGCACATGAAGAACGCCACGGTTCCCATCCTCTACGGGAGCCTCGGCTCCGCCCTGAAGACGACCACACGCATCTCGAAGATTGAGAAATTCGGATTCTTCGCCAAGCGCCTGTACGCGTGGGCCGGCTTCCCCATCATGTGGGGCATCATCGCCCGAAAACGGGTCAAGAAAGACGGGCGCACGCCAAAGAAACTCTGGCATGACCTGTTGAGTGAATTCACCGGCGCGTTTGAGGGTCAACCCTTCTTTGGCGGCGACCATCCTGACTTGGTGGACTTCGCCGCCTTCGGCTACATGCGATCGATTTCCCCCTTCCCGCAGTTCGATCAACTCCAAGATCACGCGGCCGGGATGGCCTGGTACAACGGCATGAACGGCACGCTTCATGGGGCGTGAAGGCGTGAACGTCGGCCCGCTGACCTTCGTTGAAGTGGAGGCGGGCACAACCCACGTGGGGGACAACCGCGGAGGGTGGATCCACGCCAGCCAGCGGCCAAGGCACGAGGTACGCCTCCCCGCCTTCTACATCCTCGAATCGCCACTGTTGACGAACGAGGTCGCAGCGCTGCTCGGTCGTGAAGAACCGGGGCAGAACGACGTCCATGAAGGCGTTGACGCCGCGCTGCTCCAGCGCATTTGTGCGGCCCTTCGACCCCTCGTCGATCAAGGTCTCGAAGTTCGACCTCCGAGTTTGGCGGAGTGGACCCATGCCCGAGAAAACGGGAGGCTCACGCCCCAACAGGGCGCGCTCGAAGTCCTGGCAGACGCTCCCTTCTCCAACCACCGAGGCGCCCCAATGGACGGTCGCCCAAGGGAAGGGTCTGGCCATGGCCCCCTGATGGATCAATTGGCCTGCATCGAAGTCCACCCTCAGAAAACAGGGGTCACGGCGACCGCCTCGGTGCCCATGGACCGGCGCCTGCCCGGCACCGTGCTCCGGCTGGTGCTGAGCCCAACACGCACCTTGCCCACGCGTACCGTGCCCAAGCAAGCCGACCTCGCGGCCAACCTTCGCATCGAGGTGCTCAGCACCTTGCTCATCGGTGTGGTTCCGTCCTTCCTGATCCCCGTCGTGCGGGGCTTCGGCAGCTACGCGCTGGAAGGATGGGCGAACCTTCTGTTTGGGGGGCTGGTCGCCGGATTCGTCACGGGAGCCGTGTGGCGACCGCGACGACCGACCGTTGCTTGGGACGACGGCGAAATTCAGTCCGACGTGGACCGCAGCGTTTCCCAGTAGGAATCGCCCCGGCACGCTTCGGCCACGCACAGCGTGGCCATGTTCACGATGTCGCGGACCTCGTCGTTGCGGGCCACAATTTGCACGGGGAAGGTGGTGCCTTCGAGGATGGGCCCGATCATTTCTGCGTCGGCCAATTGCTCCAACAATTTGTACGCAATGTTCGCAGCGGCAAGGTTCGGACACACGAGGACGTTGGCGGGGCCGTCGAAATTCAGGAAGGGGTATTCCTCTTGGACGAGCGTATCCAGCGCGGTGTCCGCCTGCATTGGGCCGTCGATTTTCAGCGTCGGGTCCAACTCGCGGGCGGTGGCCACGGCCTCTTCGAGTCGCGTGCTCCGCTGCTCCCGGTTGGTTCCAAAGTTGGAGAAGGAGAGCATCGCGACGCGGGGCTCAAGGCCAAAGCGCCGTGCAACCCTTGAGGTCTGCACCGCGATTTCCGCCAAGGTGCGCTGGTCAGGATAGATGTTCACGGTGGCATCAGCGAGGATAATGAGACGGCCGGCGACGGAAACCACGTAGCATCCGACGATGCAGTGGCCTTCTGGGTGCGTCCCAAGGCTCTGAATGGCGGGCTTCAGCACGTCGGCATAGGTGCGACCGACACCCCCGACCATGCCGTCGGCATCGCCTGCCCTCAGCATGCTGGAACCGAAGTAAGGACGGCTCTTGAGCAGCCGCTCAGCGTCCGCCAGCGTGACGCCCTTCCTCGCCCGTCGCTTGGCAAGTTCAGGCGCATAAACGCCCTTTCTGCGCTCGTCCTTTCTTGGGTTCACGATGGTGTGGTCGAACTCGAGCCCAAGGTGCTCGATGCGCCGCTGAATGCGGTCGGGCGGACCGAGGAGGATGGGGTGACAGATCTGCTGGTCGGACAACTGAGCCGCAGCACGGAGCACCCGTTCCTGATCACCTTCAGGGAAGACGATGCGTTTCCCTCGTCCGCGGACCTGGTTGATCACGCTGCGCATGAGGGCGTAGCTTTGTCCGAGCCGGCCCTCAAGCTCCTCGCGGTAGCGCAGAGCATCGAAATCATCGGCTGAGACGGCCGCAACGCCCTCCTCAACGGCGGCCTGAGCGACCGCGCTGGCTTCCCAGATGAGCACCCTGCGGTCGAAGGGTTTCGGAATGATGTACTCGGGACCAAACTGCATCTCAAGGCCGTCATAGGCCTGCGAGATGTAGTCAGGAACGGGTTCCTTCGCCAGTGCAGCGAGCGCGCGGGTGGCGGCCATCTTCATGCCCTGCGTGATGTCTCGAGCGCGGACGTCGAGCGCGCCGCGGAAGATGTAGGGGAAACCGAGGACGTTGTTCACTTGGTTGGAGTAATCCGAACGCCCGGTCGCGATGATCGCATCGTTGCGGACCGCTTTGACCTCGTCAGGCGAAATTTCCGGCGTTGGGTTGGCCAACGCGAACACGATTGGACGCTCGGCCATGCTGGCGACCATCTCGCCGGTCACCAGCCCGCCGCGGGACAAGCCCAGCATGACGTCCGCTCCGACCAGCGCATCGCTGAGGTCACCGGCAGGTCGGTCTTGAGCAAAGGGCGCTTTGTACGCGTTGATTTCACCGGCCTCGAGACGGGCCTTGGTGACGATGCCCTTGCTGTCGCACATCGTGATATGCTCAGGTGCAACGCCGCACGCCACGTAGTGATTCGCGCAGGCGATGGCGCTGGCTCCAGCGCCAATGACGACCACCTTGACGTCCTCGATGGCTTTGCCTTGCAATTCACACGCGTTGATCAGCGCAGCTGCAGAGATGATGGCCGTGCCGTGCTGGTCGTCGTGCATCACTGGAATATCGGTGGCCTCGGCGATGCGTCGCTCAATTTCGAAGCATTCGGGGGCCTTGATGTCCTCGAGGTTGATGCCGCCAAAGGTCTTCGAAATGGCCACCACGGTGTCGATGAAGCGCTCCGGATTCGTCTCGTCAACCTCGATGTCAAACACGTCAATGTCGGCGAAGGTCTTCAGGAGCAGCCCCTTTCCTTCCATGACCGGTTTGCTGGCCAAGGCGCCGATGTCGCCGAGACCAAGCACGGCCGTACCGTTCGAGATCACGGCCACCAAGTTGCCTTTCGACGTGTAGCGGTAGGCGTCCTCCGGCCGCTCTGCGATTTCCAGACAAGGGTAAGCCACGCCCGGCGAGTACGCCAACGAGAGCTCGTGAGCGGTGGCGTGTGGCTTGGTCGGAACGACCTTGATTTTCCCGCGAGGGGAGGCCTCGTGATACTCCAAGGCTTCTCGCTTGAGGCGCTCTTCGCGCGTTGCTTCCGCCATCTTCCTCGGCCTCCTCGGCGACGCATCCCGGTTTGAGCCTTCTGTGGTGTGGCTCGGCACACCGCCATATCTGGTCGGTGCATTCACCTACGGAGGACCGTTGAAGAACCGTCACAAACCATCCTCACGCGTGCACAGGTCACGCGTCATCGCGACCATCGGCCCGTCCTGCGACAAGGAGGCCACCTTGGCTTCGATGCTCGAGGCTGGACTGGACGTGGCGCGCCTCAACTACTCGCACGGAGATTTCGAGGGCAAGGCAGCGACCATTCAGCGTCTGCGCGCCGCAGAAGCGGCAGCGGGCCGACCGCTCGGCGTGTTGGCTGATCTTCCGGGCCCAAAGCTCAGGCTGGGGCGCTTTCCTGGTAGTGTACACCTGGAACGAGGCATGACGGTGAGCCTGTGCTGCGGCCAAGACGCTTCGGATGACGTCAGCCATCGCGCCTTTCCTGTTCCCTACGGGGCGTTGGCCGAAGAACTGCGCGTGGGCGACCCGGTCCTGCTCGCAGACGGGCTAATCCGGTTGGAAGTGGAGGCCATCGAAGGCTCGACGGTCAGAGCCCAGGTCTTCGACGGTGGCCATCTCAGCGAGCGCAAGGGCATCAACGTCCCTCGAACCAAGGTTTCGCTCCCCGCCATCGGAGCACGGGACGAAGCTTGCCTCCGGCATGCCCTCGAACTCGAAGTGGACTTTGTCGCCGTGTCCTACGTTCGGAGCGCAGCGGACCTGGAACCCGCGCGCCGCATCATCGCCGAGGCTGGCCTTCACACCTGGGTCATCGCGAAGATCGAACATCCCGCCGCCCTTGAGGACCTGGATGCCATCGTCGAAGCCTCTGATGCGGTCATGGTGGCGCGTGGCGACCTCGGCGTTGAAATCCCTCTGGAGGAGGTCCCTGCAGCCCAAGAGCGTATTATCGGCATGTGCCTTGCTCGAGGGAAACCCGTCATCGTGGCCACGCAGATGTTGGAATCCATGGTCGATCATCCGCGACCCACACGCGCCGAAGTCAGCGACGTCGCCACGGCGATTCGCCAATTCACGAGCGCGGTCATGCTCTCCGGGGAGACGGCAACAGGAGCCTATCCGGTGGAAGCCGTCTCCACGATGGTGCGTATCGCTGAGCGCGCTTCGTCCGCCATCGATGGACTGCCGAGCCCACCTGCGTTGGCGATGTTCAGAAGCACCCGGGCCATCACCGGCGCCGCGGTCAAGCTGGCCGCGGACGTGGACGCAGATCGGCTCATCGTCGCCACCCAGCACGGCAGCGCTGCACGGTTGATGGCCGCCCACCGTCCCCAACGGCCCATTTTGGCCATCACCAACCGCGTCCGCGCCCTACGGAGAACCACCGTCCTTCCCGGCGTGGACGGGCATTTGGTGGAGGAACAAGCCCGGTCGAGGGACACCGTCGGATCGGCTGTAAAGGCCATGGTCGATGCCGGGCGCATGCAGGCCGGGGAAAAGATCGTCACCGTGACCGGTTCACCCAACGCCATCCGGGGTCGAACCTCAACCATCCGTTTGGCGCGGGTCGACGACGAAGGCCACCTCCAGATGCTGGAATGATGCTGTGCAGTTCGACGAAGTTGTTTGAACATGCAAACCGACCCCTTATACCTGTTATGAAGGCCAAATCGAACATGGAAGGTCGGCAAGACGCTCCACAAGACGGCGTGCGCCTGCACGCCACCGGTCTTGTGATGCTGATGCTGATGAGCCTTGTATCGCCCTTGCTGATGCCAAACGTTGCGGCACACGAGGACCCCGGAGGCGCGGTGTGGCCGATGAGCGGCAGCGAGGACACGGGGTGGGTGAGGCTCAACGCCACCTCCGCCGACGGCATCCAACCGGCCAGCGCGGATTGGAACCTGACCTTCGCGCCGGGAGCCACGCTTGACAACGTCTCCTTCGAAATTCGAGTCTCTGGGGCCGATGGCGTGGTCATCGATTCCCCGCTGATGATTTCAGGAGGGTCCATCGGATCAGCCCTGCTCGACCTCAGCGACCAAGGTTGGATGGGTCAAACCCTCGACCTCGACGGCGGTGACCCCTTCACGGGACGGACCTCAAGCAGCGGCTTGTCGTCCAGCTGGGCGCTCCCCGGCGGCGCCACGGTCACCGACCTGGTGATTCAAGCCCTCGCGCCAGCCGACCCCACCGTCTCGCTGAAGCCGCTGGCCTTCGAACCGGTGGCCAGCGCAGTGCACCCTGACGACGGGCGTCTTTGGCTGGCCGTGGACGAACAGATGTTCGTCATCGACGCGGCCATGTCACCGCCCACCATCGACATCCTCGCCTCTCCAGTTGGCACGGTCGTTGACGTGGCCGTAGACATGACCCATCGGGAACTCGTGGTGCTCGGCGAAGACGGCCTTGCCATGATTGACTTCGATGACGGGAACATCTGGGCCTACAGCCAGCAGGCCACCCCTGCAGGCCTTCGTGGCCTGGCCACCAACGCCTCAGGGGACGTCCACGTGGTGGCCGAAGACTGCCTGTACGCCCGCCTCGCCGGTGATGCCGCCGGATGGACCAAACTTGCCGGTTGCAACGGCAACACCTTCCCCATCTCGAGCACAGGAGACGTGCTCACGATGGAGATCATCGGCCAATACGTCTACGTCAGCATGGCCGATGAAGGCGTCATTCGCTACGACACGGTGAGCAGCACCTCCTCCGTTTGGTCCTCCGCCAACGTGCTCCACTCCGACCAAGTGACCTCCATCGTCCAGATGGGTTCGCAAATTCTGTTCGGTTCAGAGGACGCTGGCATCGCGCGCTTCAACCCCGCCCTTAACCTCTGGCAGGCCACGTGGTCGAGCGCCAACTGGCTGGCCGATGACCAGATCAATGGTCTCGAAGTCATCGGGAGTGACCTCTGGGTGCTCGCAGGCGCGTCCATCCAAAAGTACGACATCAACTCCGGTGTGTTCACCGCCCACTCCGGCCCTTCAGACCTCAGCGATGGAGGGTTGGGCGGTGATGTGCCGGTCATGATGGCGTGGCCCACCGGCGGTGCCCGGGCGCCCGCGGACGCGACCCTGCTCATCGGTGACGGAACAGGGACCTTCCTTCGCATGGCCCCCGGTGCAACACCGATTCAACAAAGCAACCTTGTCCTCGCCACCAGCCCTCCGATTGCTGAAATGACGGCCGTGGCCTCGTTCGGCAACGAAGTGTACGTTGGCGGAGACGACCTCGTCGCCGTCTACAACGCCACGCAGCGCCGATGGACGGGTGCCACCACCATTTTTGGCGCGCCCAGCGCGATGACCGCGACGGCGGCCGACCTCTGGGTGGCGACGGAAGAAGACGGGTTGTACCGTATCCCCTCATCAACCGGAACCCCTCAACAGCTCCAGAGCAGCACGGACGCACGCTGGAACGCCATTGTGGGCCTGGCCGTTGACGCACAAGACGTGGTGCTAACCCACGAAGACGGTGGCGTCAGCGTGTGGAACCTCACCGACTTGGCCAACGGCAATCCCCCTTGGGAAAGCGGTGCCACCAGCGACGTTCCCGCAGACGCCACAGGCGAGGTCGCCATCCACAACCGCACCGCTTACTTCGCGAGCGAGGACGGATTGCTCCGCCTCGACCTTGACGGTACGCCGACATGGTTGAGTGCATGGGGCAGCACCGGCATCGACCAGTCCTTCTACGCCCCCATCGTGGAGTACCAAGGCGTGCTGCACTACGGCCTGTACGGCTACGGGGTGATTCGCATTGACCTTGCGTCAGGTGAACTCCTCGAACCGCTGCTCGACGGAAACGGGAACGGCGCCCGTGGCGCCCTGCCAAGCGACGCCATCTACAGCGTGGCGGTCACCAACATCCGTGGAAGCGCAGAACTTGCCATCGGCACCCAATCTGGCGCCATCTTGTGGGACGGAAGCAGCGCCTACAACATCCCAGGTGGACGCAATTGGGACGAACGCCCCGGCCAGCATCTCGAATTCATGGATTTGGGATCCTATTTGTTCGCCGCCACCAACCTCGGCGTCTGCCGCTGGCAGGTGGACGCCTCGGGTGGATTGGACATCGACGGCTGCCTGACGGTGTACGACGGCATGCCCAACTGGGCGACCTATTCACTCGGCCACAACAGCACGCACATCTTCGGTGGCACGCTCAGCGGTGTGGGCGTCATCGCCCGCAGCTCCTTCTCCGTGGTCGACACCTGGGAAACCCAATCCGCTGACAACGCGCCTGTCGCCGTGGTCGGCGACGTGGCCTACATCGGCCTTGACGGCATTGGTGTGGCACGGTGGGACCTGACCAACGGAGCATGGCAGAACCTGTGGACCTCGAGCGGCGTGCTGGACACCAACGGCATCACCGGCCTGGTGGCCGGCGCTCAAGCCAACACCCTCTGGGTGGGTGGAGACGACGGGTTCCAACTCATTGACGTCATCAACTCGACCGAGTTGGTCGACATCGAGAAAACCAGCGGCCTGTACTACGACAACGGCGACCCCTACGACCTCATCATGGTCGATGACGTGCTGTACTACAACCAACGCACGGCATCTGATAGGATCTACCGCATCGACACCAGCGATTACTCCTCAGCGACCAACTTCCTCGACATCGGCGTCCACCTCAACGAGGGGAGCCTCGACGTGGCGGGCATGGGCCGCATGGGCGACGTCATCGTCGCGAGCGCCGTTTCCAGTCAATGGTGGAACACCGAGGGAAGCGGCGGCATCGTCCGCTGGAACGCCACCAGCAACAGTTGGCTGCCCGACATTCTCCCGGACACGTCCATCGAAGTCATGGAGGTCCTGCAGACCGCAAACGGCGACACGTGGATTCAGTACGGCGACGACGGTGTTGAGGTGCTCGACGCCAACGGCACCCAGATCTTGGGCTGGTCCGCCAGCGAGACGCCCAACTTGCCCAACGGCCAGGGGGGCTATCCGATGGGTGGCGGCATGGTCGAATGGGGTGGAGACATCCTGTTCGCTTCCGAAGATGGCGTCGGCGCTTATGACCCAACCACGGCCACGTGGTCCACGTATTGGACGTCCACGGGTACGCCCGAAGTGTACGAACTCTGGACCGACGGAAACGTGCTTTTCATCGGCGCCACCAGCGGCCAGGGCTGGAACCCTGACGGCGTGGTGATCATGGAGGACAGCAATGGCACCCAAACCACAGTGCTCTCCTCACAGGCCGGCGACTTCTCGAACGCGTATCCGATCAGCATCGAGGCATGCGACGGCATGGTCTGGACGGCCTTCTTCCAGCTGTCAGGCGGAGCCCAAGTCATCGGCGTGGACCCGAACGGGGTTGCGTCGGACGTGGTCATCGACGGTCAAGACTTCGGGACCAACGCCCGACCGGCTGCTTTGGCCTGCTCAGGTACAGAATTGCACGTTGGCTTCTGGTCGGTCAGTGCCGGCGTCATCGTGTGGGACCTGGCCACCGGCCAGGTGGTCGACCAACTCACCAACGCGGACGGCATGAGCAACTCCGCGGTGTACTACGACGCCATGGCAACGGTCGGGCCCGCAAGCGCTCCTTCCATCGCCGTGGGTTACGACACGAACAACGGAGAAGGCGGTTTTGCCGTGTACGATGTGGCCAACCGCGTTCCCACCGTCCGAGAACAAGGGGCACTGGTCACCACGGTGGACCGCGCATCGAGCGGAGCGGTGGTGTACGGCATCCCCGGTCTCAGCTCCGGCTACAGTCAAGTGGGGACGTGGTGGCCGTCCACCGGCGCCTCCATCATCGGAAGCCGCATCCAACTTAACTCAGGTTCCGTCTCGGCCCTGGCAGGTTCGGGCACCACCCTCTATGCGGCCACCTACGACCCCATCGCAGGGTTCGGAAGCTCCACCGGCGGCAGCGCGCTCTTGGTTGGCGACGTGGCCAGCAACGGTACCCTGACCTGGACCGAGGGCCATGTGATGCGCTCGGGCATGCGGGCCAGCTCGCTGGCCATTGGCAGCCAAGCCGTGCACGTTGCGACCGCCCCAAGGGGCGGTGGACAAGGCGGTGGGCAAGGCGTTGGTTTGCTGACCCTTGACCTGTTGAACGGCTCATGGTCCACGGCCAGCAACGGCCTTTCCGACAACCTCGACGGCTTGGCGTGGTACGGCAACGAACTGGTAACGGGCTTGGTCGGAGGCGGCAGTGGCGTCTCTGGCGTGCAGGTCTACGACCGGACCAGCGACGCCTTTGTCGACGGTGGTGTCCTTGGCGGTCTGCCGTCCAACACCATCCTCGGCTTGTCCCGCACCTCAGCTTCAGACGTGGTCCATATCGCCACCGACGGTGGCGTGGGCCGGTTTGATCGGAGCATGGACGGTTGGGACACACCCATCACCACCGTGAACGGTCTTGCCTCGAACAACGTCGAGGATGTCCTCACGTGGTTTGATGGCGCTGGCAACGAGCAGGTGTTGCTGGCCACCGAAGGTGGCTTGGCCCTGTGGAACGCGTCCACGGACCAAATGATCGCCACATGGGACGACACCTCTGGCCTGCTCGAAACATCCACGTGGGGCCTGTTCAGGAACGCGACGGACGGAAGCGTGCTGCTGGCACACGACGGGCTCGGCTCATCCCGGCCAGGCGCGACCGTGCTCGCTGCCTCGTCTTCTGCGACCGGTGGATTCGTTGTGGACGACACCCACCGGTTCGACCAACTCCCGTCCAACGACGTGACCGCCGTGGCCGCCGATTGGTGGGGCCTGCACATCGCGACAGAAAGCGGCACCATGACCCATTGGAACGCCCTGAGCGAAGAATTCGAAGAAGGGATTGACCGCACCCCGACGAATCAACGGGTCGAACAAATCGTGGCCGACGGCACCACCGCGGTCCTGATGACGAACAGCGGCCTCGTGCTCGTCGAGGCCTCTGCTGCAGCACATGCCCAACTCGCCGCTGAAACCGTCGTCGGCATCAGCGACGTTGCACTCGACGCTTCCGGCGCCGTGTGGGCCAGCACCTTTGACGACGGATTGGCGGCGTGGAGCGCCCCCCCCGGCTACCAGCCGGTGCCCAGCGCAGCCAGCCTCCGAGCCACGCCGCTCAACCTCGGCATCGGCACCGGCTTCGCCGACGTGACCGAATTCCTGCATCCAGGCACCACCATCGACCTGCTCAACCTCACCGATCTGAGCAACGTGAGCCTCCCCGCTGGCGCGGCGGGAGCGCTCACGCCCACGGCCCTGCCGCTTGTCTTCAGTTCGAGCACTCAGGGCGCGGCCGTGTGGGCTTCCACCGAGCTGCTGCTGTGGGACGGCACCTTCGAGATGGCCGACGACGCCTTCGTCAGCCGCCTTCAAGCCACCGTGGACACCGGGCGCATGCTCAACGGGAACTTGACCGTTGAAGCACAATTGTTCAGCCCGGTGAACGGATCCATGGACGTGCGCCTCATCTACGACTGGAGCCGCACGGAGACGCCCATCGAACTCCTCGACCTCACGGACCGCCCTGACGACGGTGGCGGTGCACTCCGTGCCTCATGGTCCCTCGTCCACGACGACGATTTCGCACGGTACCTCATCTACCTCAAGCCGGACGGTTGGGCCGTTCCACCGACCGCGGCGGAACTGCAGGGCTCCAACCTCCAGCCGGACGCCGCCGTGGCGCTCCACAGCCGGTTGCAAGCTGACGTCTTCACCGCCGGGGGTCAGCCGCTCATCGACGGCCAGGATTACAGCGCCGTGATCGTCGTGGAGTATGCCGACGGCCGCCTCGGCACACCGTCGATGCCCCTCGGACCCGCCACCCCAAGCGACGAAATTCCGAGGCCCCCAAACAGCGGTGAGGCCATGCCCTCCACCTTGAGCAACGCAGCCGATGGCGACCTCGAGGTGCGATGGGAGCGATGCACCGCGTTGGACCATGCATCCACCCGATTGTATGCTTCGACCGTGGAACGCACCGACGTCCTCGGCCTCACGCCTGAATTGGACCTGCCAAAGACCGGAGGCAACGAAACCGTGCTCTCGCTCCAGCCGGGTCGCGTGTACTGGATTGGGTTGACCTGCGTGGACGAATCCGGCCAAGAGAACCTCAGCGACGCCCTCATCTTGGGCCCGGTGGTGCCCACCGGCGGCTTGGATGACGGCCTTGCACCACCACCCCTCCAAGGTGTTGAGGCAAAGGACGCACCAAACGACGAAGGAGGACGGCTGCTGGTCAGGTGGACCCCCTCAATGGCCGTGGATTGTGCCTTCTACACGGTGTGGTTGCACGAACTTGGGGACATCCAGAGCATGGACCAGCCTGGCCAAAACGACGGACCCTATGCCACCCTGGTGGCCGAAGCAACGCAGGACCTGCGCGACGGAACCCTCGTCTTCGAAGAAAGCAAGGTGGTCACGGATTGCTCGGCCAACGGCACCGTGGTGGACGACATCGGCGGCCGTGAACTCGTTGACGGACGCACCTACTTGGTGGCCGTGACCGCCCACGACGTGTGGCTCAACGTGGACTTCGGCCTTGGGGAGGACACCATCATCGACGACGCCATTCCATTCCGAAACGTCGTGGACGAAGGCGTACCGCCGGCTCGGCTCGAGGCGGTCGAAGCCTTTGACCATCCACAGGACGACGGATCGGCCATCGACGTGGTCTTCGCACCCTCTGCCGTCGACGACTTCGGCCACTATCTGGTCTGGACCTTCACCGAATCGATCACCAACGTCAGTGCATGGCACGCGGACGGCATGCTCAGCGACGGTGTCAGCGCCTTGCGCATCGACACGCAACGCATTGACGCCGACGGTTCGCCCTTTGAAATCACCATGAACGAGGCCATGCACCGCAACCAAGACGGCTCCTGGTCCGTGGTGCCCATCGAAGATGGCATGACCGTGTACGCTGCGGTCACCGTTCACGACCTGCGCGGAAACGTCCACCTCGACGGACTGACCACCGACTCGGCCATGGCGATCGACAACGTGGCCGACCGAGAGGCCCCCGACCGCATTGAGGAACTCGTGGCCACCGACCGTCCTGAAGACGATGGACGAGCGGTGCTGCTGGAATTCCTGCCAAGCACAGCAAGCGATGTCGAATCCTACGAGGTCTACGTCCTCAGTGCACCCTTCAACCGCGTCAGCGAAGATGCGTCTCCAAGCCTGGTGCTCGACCGCACCCCCAACTTCCCCATCGTGGTGGACAGGTATTCGGACGGCAGCTCCCTTGAGCCCGACGTCACCGTTCATCTCGCTGTCGTGGTGCGTGACACGAGTGGAAACGCACACCTCACCGATCTCACCACGGCCTCGATTGCACCCGTCGATGACGGCATCGAGGACCCTGGGCTCTACCTTGACCCCATCACGGGCATTTCCGCCGCATGGGCGGACGAAACCGACGTTCTCGTGGCGTGGGAACACACCAGCGATCCAAGCGTTCGTGCCTACCGAGTCTACTTCGCCAGCGCCACCTTCCCCGACGTCGAAAGCGCCACCTTGGCCGCTGAAGTCCAAGCTTCGAATTCATTCCGCATCACCGCTGCGGCCTTCCCGGAACTGACCAATTCGACCGGGTGGTACATCGCGGTCACCCCGGTCGACGACGTCTTCGAGCGGACCTCCGTTGAGCCCGTCTTCTTGGCTCCACTGACCCAAGGTGAAGGCGGCGAAGGTGCCGACGATGACGGGCTGGACCTCGGAACCTACCTGACCGGGCCCAACGCGATCATCGCCGGATTGGTCCTCATCACTGTGCTTCTGGCCCTGTTGGTGCTCCGGCGCCGCGGCGGCGAAGGCGGCGGCAAAGCATACACCTTGCAGGAAGCCACTTGGGGCATCCAAGAGGACGCCTTCGGGCCAATTCCAACGGCTCCAGCGCCGGCCCCGCCGCCCGCTGCTCCAGCCTCCACCCCGTCGGCCCTGGCCGCTCCTGAGGCTTTGTCCGTCGACCTCTACGCTGCCGCGCAGCAGCTCGCTCCAGCCCGCATGGAGGCTCCCGTAACGCGTCCGGCTGCACCCTCGCCCAACATCGACGGCTTGCTGGACGACTTGGGTCTGGACAACGCAGCACCTGCAACCCAAGGAGGCTTGGACACCTCCTTCCTCGACGATTTGCTGTGACCGGTGTGCTGAAGCCCAGCACCGCTCTCCCTGATGTGAGCACATGCCTGCAGGACCGCGTGACGCTGTGTTCACCACGCTGCTGTTCCAACCGGAACGGGGCGTGGCTGACCTCGACCTGCACCTTGCTCGGCTCCAAGACCACGCACGCGCTTTGCGGCTGACGCCGCAGATGCCTGACGCGCTCCCAACACTCCGCGACGCATGCCACGATCGAACAACGGAGGGACTGGTCCGCCTTGCATGGTCCGTCGATGGATGGAGCTGCGCGATCCGTGACCGCCAGGCGCTTCCCGAAGTGGACGCCATCACCGCACCTGCACCTCGATGGGCGGGTCGTATCACGGGAACAAAGCACGGCGCGTGGGCATGGGCGGCGGAAGCGGCAGCCTACGGAGACGCCATGGGTGCCGATGCGGTGCTGCTGGTGCACGAGCACAGGATCGTCGATGAGCGACGCTCCACACCTTTGCTGTTGGACGATGACGGCGTGGTTTGGGCTGCGAAAGACGAGGATGGCGCGGTGGACAGCGTGACCTTGCGGACCCTGATGCACGACCTTGCGGCCGCAGGCCTTCCCGTCCAACGGGGCCACCTCAACGAACGCCGCGTGGCCCGGGCCACCGCCATGGTGCTCGTCGGCACCGGACTGGGGGTGGCCTTGGTCGACACCATCGATGGTGTGCCCTTCGTTTCACCAAGTTCGCGCCTGTTCGACGTCTGCCGTGATGCCTACGAGCGTCACATGAACGACTCCGCCACGTGGACGAACCTGGAGGACGCTTGAGCATGGGCCTCATCCGTACGGTGGAAGGCCTGCGCGAGCAGGGCCAACTTGGCCCGACGGCCGGCGCCTTCGGTGCCCCGGACGAGGTGCTGCTCCTGTCCACCGGGCCAGCCAGCCATCTGGCCAAGCACTCGATGATCGCCCGCCCACCGCGTCGTCGAGCCGTGGTGCGGCAACCGGAACCCGAACCCTCTGAGCTTGACCCCAGCAACCCGCTGCACGGAGAGCCGGCGTGGAACACGGAAGGTGAGGTGACCGCCACGGTCCAGGCGTGGTCAGACGGATCATGGCACGACCTGCAGCAGGTCTCCGCCCCGACCTTGGACGACCTCATGCGGACCTTGGGCGACGTGATGCTCGATCCGCAGCCCTTCGTGACGCACGTGGAAGGGTGGCCGCAGCGGCCCTTCCTTAGCGGAGCCTTTGCCTACGATTTGGTGCAATGGACCCAGCCGATTCGCGTCCAACACGTGCCAAACCACGAGGCGCTTCTTGCGGTGTTCTGGTCGGTGGACGGCGCGTTGCTCATCGATCACGCCACGGGACAACGCCATCGCCTGCACGTCGACGGTGACGCCTGGGCGAAGCAGGTTGAACCGGCCGAAGCGCGCGTGACTCCTGCGCCCGTTGTTCAACACGCTGCGCTTGAGAGTTCCATGGACGATGCGCAACACGCCGAGGCCATTGAAGCGGTGAAGCAGGCCATCGTCGACGGACGAATGTACCAGGTCAACATTGGCCGGCGATGGACGGGCCCGCTTACCGATGATCCATGGGACGTGATGCGACGGCTGCTCGAGGGAAACCCCGCCCCCTTTTCTGCGTGGACGTGGGCTCCTGACCTGGACCATCACCTGCTGTCCAGTTCGCCAGAATCCCTCTTGCGGATTCACGCCGGACAGGCGATGACCTCGCCAATCAAAGGCACCTACCCGCGCGGCAGCGACGTTTTGGAAGAGCAAGCACTCCGCCGTGCCTTGGTGGAGGACGAGAAGGAAACCGCCGAGCACAGGATGCTCGTGGACTTGATGCGCAACGATGTGGGCGCCATCAGTCGACCGGGCTCGGTCCATGTTCAGCGCTACGACGTCGAGGCCTACGCCACCGTTCAGCATCTGGTGTCGCACGTGGGTGCGACGCTGACCGTCGACCCGCCTACGGCCTTTGCTTCGGTGTTCCCGGGTGGTTCCATCACCGGCTGTCCCAGAACGGTGGTCTGCGCCGCCATCGACGCCATTGAGCGCGAACCACGGCGCTTCTGGTGCGGATCTGTGGGCTGGTGGGACCCCGCCGGCCATCACGGGGCATGGAACATTTTGATCCGAACCATGCAGGTCCGTCACGAAGGTGGCAAACGCGTGGCTGACGTGTTGGCCGGGGGCGGCATCACCATCGCAAGCGTGGCCGCCCGCGAAATCGAGGAAGTGGAATGGAAGGCCGACGCTCTGCTCAGTGCTGCGGGGTGGGGCTTGCCGCAGAGCAGCACCAGAGGGCGCTTGCGGATCACGCCGCTTCGTGTCCCGCAGGGGGCTCCGCTCGGCGGGCGCTTGGGCCAAGCCCGAGCGCGTCCTCACGGCGCGGTGGTGCTGGTGGACAACCTGGACTCCTTCACCCACAACATCGCGCACGCCATCATGCAGCTGGGTCACGACGTGCACGTGCTGCAAGGACGCGGGCCGCAGGGCCCACAGGACATCGATGATGGCGTCAGGACGCTGTTGGAAGCAGCTCCGAGCCACATCGTGCTCGGCCCGGGACCCGGCCGGCCCGAAGAGGCCACGTTCTCAATGCGATTGGCAGCACTGGCGTTGCAGGGGCAAACACCGCCCTTGCTCGGCGTGTGCCTCGGCCACCAGGCCCTCGGACTGGCGGCAGGCGGTCGCATCACGCCCGATCCGCATGGACCCGTGCACGGCCGGCCTGTCCAACTTGTGCACGATGGAAGCGGGCTCTTTCGCGATGTGTCGGGCCAAACCATGCGCATGGTGCGCTACAACTCGCTTGTCGTTGAAGGCTCAGATTTGCGAGGCTTGGACATCAACGCCCGCTCTGGACACGTGACCATGGGGGTGCGTTCGCCTCGCTTCAACGTCCATGGCCTGCAGGGCCACCCGGAATCCATCGGCAGCGAAGAAGGCGACCGGCTTCTCCGAACCTTCCTCGATGCATCGCATGGTTGAAAGGACGGGAGCCGGTCGTCAGGCCCGAGGGAGACCATGCCGCTGTGCCGATCCTGCAACGGGACCTTCGCACGTGAGTATTTCATCCACGGAAACGGGCCACGTGCCCAAATCTGTGTCCGTTGTGGCCTCGACCAAGGCCTCGTGTCCAAGGAAGACGTTCCAACCTTCTTCGACGAGGGCCTCATCGCTTCGCGCCTTTCTGTCGTCTCTCGACGATGGGGGCCCTCGATCACCATCCTGATGGGATGGACCCTGTGGCTGACCTTCCTGACCGGCGTGTCGCCTTGGGGCACCTACGTGCTCGTGCTGTTGGGCCTTGGCACCTTGCTCTTGCCGGCCCAAATCCTGCTTTATCGCGCCAAGTACTCCGGTGATATGGCGCGCCTGACCCCTGCTCATGAGCGCCCGAAAGGCCACTGAGTCACGTCTTGGCGTGAATTTTCAGAACGTCCCCGTCCTCAACCTGATGATCGGCACCGACCACGCGTCGCGTGCGCCCGTCCACACCACGGATGAAACCGGCTTCCAGATCTGTGTGCACGCGTCCGGCCACCGCCTTGGCGGTGATACCTGAGGGCACCACAAGCGCGTCAGGAAGCACCCTTCCGTCCCCGTCAACCCACCGGCCTTCGTCCTGCACGGGATAGACCACGATGCGTTCGAGGGTATCGAAGACCACCGCGTCCAGCAGGGCTTCGATGCCGGTACCCCCGGCCGAAGCCAAGGCTCCGCGCATCCGTTCCAGCGCCGCACGTTGGGCGTCGGAAAGCGGCGCATCTTCGGGGACCTCGAAGTCGACGTCGCCCGTCCGGTATCGGATAAGCCCCGCCGCGTCTGCGCGTCGAAGGGCCAACTCCATGTCCGCGAGGCACGGCGTTGCGTCCACGTCGAGGCTCAGGTGATCCATCACGCCCTCAGGGGCAAGGTCCAGCTTGTTGACCGCGACATGCAGCGGGAACAAACCTCGACGCAGGGTCTTGGCCAGGGCGCTCATCTCGTCGTCGCCCCAGGTCCACGGCTGGCCCAGGTCGTGCCCGCTTTCACGGAGGGCGTCGAGCGCTGAACCGATGAGCGCCGTGGTCGCCCCGAGGCCGCTCAGCCGCTCAACGAGGAAGCCCAGCAAGCCTCGCTCACCTTCCGCTTGGACACGACGAACACCGCGGGACCAGCCGTCGTCAAGGACACTGGCGATCCACTGTTCGAGTTCTGTGGTCAGGAAGGTGACCTCGTGAGCGATGGACGCGGCCGCCACCGCGGGGTCGGTGGCCGGTGAAATCGGGTTGCCCTCGACGTCCGTGGCGGCCGCCCCGTCGACGACCTGAATCAGAGCATCACAGCCCGCAAGGTCGGCGAGGAAGGCGTTGCCCCTTCCGCGTCCTTCTGAGGCTCCGGGCACCAGTCCGGCCACGTCGACCAGAGCGACCGGCACATGGCGCTCGAAGTTCAGGCATGTGCCCGTTCGAGGGGAGCACATGGAACCGCCTCGGTCACCCTCGTCCTCGTCCAGACGTCCCTCTTCGATGAGGCGAGCCCGCAATTCACGGCATGGACACGGCAAGCGTGCGCGAGGGAAGGCCACCCCCACGTTCGGGTCAATGGTGCAGAACGGGTAGTTTGCGATGTCCACTTTGGCCAGCGTGGTCGCTGCAAAGAACGTGGATTTGCCGACGTTGGGCTTGCCGACCAGCCCGATGCGCAGGGCGGACCCCCCTCATTCTTCCTCGTGGGAAGAAGCGCGCAGACGGGCCACGGTGATGTCGAGCTCCGGGAGGTTGATCTGACCGTCTCCGTCGATGTCGATGGCCGAAATCAGACGTCCCATGTCCCATGGTGGCAGGTTGGCGATCTTGGCCCCACGGAGGGCATTCTGAAGCTCGCGGGCGTCGATAGAGCCGCTGTCGTCCAGGTCAATGGAACGGAAGAAGGAGAACACGTCCTGCTTGGTTTCATCGAGGTAATCCGCCAGCATCTGGAGCTCCTCGGGGACCGCGTCCGCGTCCTCTGGGAATTCCGTGACCTCGTCGTTGTGAAGGTCAGCACGGACGGGGATGACCGTCGGGCCTGTCGCGGCCTTTCCGTCGCCGCCAATGATCAACTCGGTGTCGAGCCCAACGCCTCGGCCGAGGAGGGAACGGATGCTCGTGTTGCCTCCGGAGAGGGCGTAGGAGCGGATGTCGCTGCCGACCGAGGTGCTGGCCGAAGCAGGGGAGAAGCCGATGCGAACGCTGACCGAAGCCGCGACCATGAATCCGAGGGCGACGCCGTAGAACAGGAAGGCGCCCACGAGGTCGAAGCCCGCCATGTTGGCCAATGCGGCCTCGACCATGTCCTCGTCGGAAACACCGCGCTCAACCGCGCGGGTGGCGAGGGTGGATAACGCGGTGGACACCGTCGCGAGGAAGCCGCCCAAAGCGACCATCCAGACGGCGGTGGACGCACCGCCGGTGTCGGCCGCAGCACGGCCGTTGGCCTGGGGAAGGTAGCCGAGGGTGGCGGAAAGGGCCAGCAGGCCACCGACGGTGAAGAAGAGACCGTGGGTGAGGGCCATGTTCAGGCCGTGGAGGCTTGCTTCACCGACGAGGGTTTCCATGCCAGAGAAGTAAGCGCCGACCGCGTAAATGGGCAGCAGGAACATCGCCAGCACGCCCGCCAGGCCGGCAGGGCTGGAGAAGGCCTGAGACGCGCCGGAGCGGGCGGTCTGGAGCAGATTGACCGAGGCCGCGAGCAGCGGAAGCATGCTGAAAGTCATCAGAATACCACCGAGGTTTTCCAGCAGGACGGGGGCGTCAACCTGACGCACCGAGACCGCAGGCACGGTGAGGAAGAGCAGGGCGAGGGAAGCCGTGGCGAGGGAGGAAGACCAGATGGCTCGCTCCGAGGCCGCGGGAATCACCGCGTAGGCGGTGCCGAGCATGAGCGCGAGCGGCAGCCAGCCTTCGAGGGCCGCTTGGGCCAACCACACGGTCTGGGTCCCGCTTCCGAGTTCACCACCGATGTACAGGAGCGGCGCGACCAGCATGACCACGAGCGCGTTGAGAAGGAACCAGCTCGTGTAGGCGATGGGCGCGTCGCCACGGTTGGCGAGGGTGATGAGGACGTTGACGAGGAGGGCACCGCCCACCACGCTGTGGAGGACCACGGAGGAGACGACCTTGCTAAGCAGGTCTTCCGTGGCCGCGTCCATGCCGAACAGGCCCGCCAAGGTCGGCAATAGGAGCACGAGCAGGGAGACGCCGGTGAAGACGAGCGCCATCATCGAGGCACTGGCCTCGCTGCTGAGGCGGCCGCCGGACGTGCGGGCGGTGGCGGTCAGGGTGGTGCCGATGAAGACCATCACCAGCCCGGTGCGCAGGGTCATGCTGATCGTCGTCGCCAACCCGCTGCCGTCGTCGTAGGACCAACCGAGGCTGGCCAGGGAGTCAAGGGCGGTGGCGTCCCAGTCGTGCCAGCGGCCCACGAAACCGAGGGTGCCCGCGAGGACCAGCCACGCGAGACCGAAACGGGCCCACGTGCGGCCACCGCGGCCGGCGCTGTCGTCAAAGAGATCGACCGCTCCAGCCGGGGCCTTGACGAGCAAGAAACGACCGAGGGTCTGCAGGGGCTGACTCATGCCGCCGACACCGTTCTGAACGTAGTACGCGATGAGAAGAAGAGCGCCGACCATCACGCCGACGGAAATGAACACGGGTTCCATGCATCACACCTCCTTCACTCGGACAGCACCTCGCCGATGACGGTGGACACGATGGCGGTCGCGCCCACGATGAGGCCGATGAGGTAGTACCAGATGCCGCTGCCACCGAGGTTTCCGAGCAGGGGCACGAGGTCACCGAGGACGGGAACGCTGTCCCAGCCGAAGACGTTGCTGAACAGGGCGAAGAGTCCGAGAAGGCCCACGCCGAGGAGGACGAGGACCATGCGGCTTGATTCTGGTTCGGCGTCGCCGACCGTGGATTCGTGGATGATGTCTGTTGATGCCAAAGGGACCACCACATGGAGCCCCAATGGGGCGTTTTGACCCACCTGAGGCACGGACATAAAGATTCACCACCGTGGGTGATGAAACCGCGCGACCGCGTCAAGGCGCCCTGAGCCGTTCAGCGGCAGGTGCGCGACGCGAGGGGGCGAGGCCAAGCGGTGCCGGAAGGGCGCGCTCGAGGGCCAAATCTTCCGCCCACCGAGATTCACAAGCGCAGTCCAGGCCGTCAAACTCCTGCAGGTCGCCCGAGACCGCATAGCGCTCGATGGCGGCCACCACGTCAGCGTCGCATGAGCCGCAGTTGTGGGAACCGCGAACGCGACCTCCCGCGGTCGGGTGAACGATGAGGCGGCTCACCTGGTCGTCGTCGCCGTTGACGCCCCCTTCAGGGTGAACGAGGGGGTGGGCACGTCGAATCATCTCCACCAAGGACCACAGCCACGGCGGACGGTACTGGCGTGCGCGATGCAGACGATCGATGACCGTCCCGCCTTGGATGTTCATCGGGTTGATGGAAATCTCATCCGCATCCTCAGCGATGGCGGCGATCCAATCCACGATGTGGTCCAACGCATCAGCTTCGCTCATGAAGGGCGGCTTGAACATCAGGTAAGCCTTGACGCGCACACTGGCTTGCTTGAGGTTGGCCACCGCGCGGTCGTAGGATCTGACGCTGAAGCCCTTGTTGACGTGAAAGCGCAACACTTCGTCGTCATAGGCTTCGAGTCCGATGGCCACGGTGAAGTCAGCGTTGACGCTCGTGGCCCAGGCGAGCTTCTCTTCCGTCAGTTGCTCAGTGCGGCTTTCGACGATGAGGTGAAGCCCGCGTTCTGCACACTCACGCAGCACCCGCTCCTGGAAGCCAACGGGGATTTCTCGGTCTTCAAGCAAAGATCCTGAGGTGTAGACCTTGACCATCTGCACGTCGGCGAAACCGTTCAACTTCGCCGCAGACCAGTCCCATTGCGCATGGAGATCCTCCTCCGTCACGTCATCGCGTGTGTCGTTGAAGTAGCCACAAAAGGTGCACCCGCTGGACCACCACCAATGGCACCCTTTTGTGCGAAGGATGACCGTCGCCGCCGAGCAGGGCGTGCCGTCGGGCAGCATCTCTGGCGTGGTGTAGACCGTTGCCGGTCGAGCGGCGTCCCAACTCGCTTGACGGCGGCGGGATTCAGGCGTGTTGGCCGGCGCTTTGACCAAGTCGTGGACCCGCTGGGCCTTCCCGCCCTGCCCGACCAAGGTCAAACGTGTCCCCATGTGCCTCAACCCCGGCTCAGGTGAGCCTTGTTTCAACCTGCCGTGACCCGCAGGCCGTCCGCCCACGCCAGAAGGCGTTGCTCGTAGATGGGCGTGTGTGTGAGCATGAGCGTGACGTGGCCTTCGACCACAAGACCGTCGTCGGTGCTGTTGAAGGTGAGCTGGCTGGACTCAAACCAGCAGGTCACCTGTGACGGATTTTCGGCCGCCTCGGTGGCGGCTTCGCAGAGCGATTCGCCGTGGTGGATGCGGATGCGCATGTCGTCTTCGCCGTGGACGATGGTCATGCTGCGGTTGCCGATGTTGCGGGCGCCATCAATGGGGTTGTGCGCCACCAAATCTTCGCCAGAACTGACACGCCCCGCGAAAATGCCGGCGTCCTTCAGGAAGGTCGGATACCCTCTGAAGGCCAACTCCTCCACAATGATGTCCCCCATGTTGGAGAAGGGTGAGTCGAGGAAGACGCTGGCCATGCGCTCTTCTTGGGCGAAGGCGATGCCAACGGTGCCCGCACCCATCGAGGCGCCCATCACACCGATGCGTTCTGCGGGCACGCCTTTCTCGTCCTGAATCCATTGCCACACGGCGACCACGTCGCGCCATTCCTTCTGACCGGCCGAGACTTGACCGTCTTCGAGCGTGCTTTCCCAGTGGTCGCGCATGTCCATCATGACCACATTGTACCCTGCCTCAGCCAACATGCCTCCCGGAAGAAGCACCTCGTGGTTGGCCTTGCAGGAGCGGATGCCGTGCACCAGCAGCACCCACGGTTCGGTGGGGTCTTGCTCGACAACCCACATGCTGAGCTCAATCGCTTCGTCCTCCATCTGAACCGTCGCGTTGGACCACACCGGCATGCTCCACGAGGCCAAACCTTCCGGCGCCTCGGCGGTGAGGTTGCTCGTGAGGTTGCTGGGTGCAGCATCGATCATGTCCGTGCCCCAAAGGTGCGGTGTGAAGGAGGCCGGCGTGTTGAAGGGGGCATGGTCTTGGCAGGTGGGTTCAGCCAAGGTCGCACCGCTGTACACGATCATGCCGGCTTGGAAATAGCCGTACGGCATCAGGAACAGCAGCAGGGCCACCACCGCAGGAAGGGTCCGCTTCACGCTCATTCCTCCGCGTCCCACAAGGGATGGAACACGACGGTGGTCCCGGCGTGGACCTCTTGACCGTTGGCCCCATTCTCGCCCTGCAACAGCGTGATTTCGGGGCTCCACTCGGCAACCGGCACGCGAAGTTCGAGCAGAGGCGTGGTCGACATGAAAGCCAAGCGTTGCCCACGTCGAACCGTCTCTCCGGGTGAAGACAGAGGCGTCAGCGCGAACCTCGGTCGAACGAGGTGAGCCACCACCTCAACCCGTCGCTCAGCGGATTCAATGACCCAGCGCAGACGTTCCGACCAACCGTCCGCCGCACGGCGGTGTTCCCCGGCCACGACCGCCCCGGCCATGGGGGCGCGGTGCACTTGGAGGTCGAGAGCCCCGACGGCGAGGCGCAGGCACCAGACGTCGTCGTCGCGTTCGACGTCCACCTCGGCAAAGCGCTGCTCGGTCTCGAAGGGAGTCGAGCACGCGCCTTCGGTCCACGGTCCGCCACCAAGGTCTTCGAGAACCTCATCGCTTGAGGTGGCCGGACCCGGGCGACGGTGCGTGGCCCGTTCGCGCCGGAGGTGAACGATGCGCCCGTCGATGGGCGCCACCAGAAGGCCAGCATCTTGGGGGATCTTCCGTGGGGGATCGCGGAAGCGCAGCAGCAGCCAGGATGCAGCACACAGCAGCAGCACGCCGAGCAGCGGACCAAGCCCAAACAGCGGGTCAACGAAGGCCGAAATCAGCAGCACGATGCTGCCTGAGACGATTGGTGTGACCACCATCGCCGAGGAACCCTCGGCGAGCCAGGCCATTCGCGTGGTCACGCTCCGTCCCAGGGATCCTCGCCGTCGTCCCACGTCGCGGTTTCCTCAGCGGGGGCCTCTTCGGCTTCGGGCTCAGCCTCGGCCTCAGGTGCCTCTTCGCTGGACGCGTCGTCGCTTGAGCCACGGGCGCGGACCTCAACCTCGTCGTCATCGGTCCCAAATTCACCGTCCGGGCCAGCCGAAATGGCGACTTCGACCACGCCAACAGGCACGACGATTTCGTCGCCAGAGCTCGTCGACGAGGCCTCTTCGGCGATGGCGCCTTCGGCCTCTTCGATGGTCATCTCGGCCGCGCGGGCTTCGACCATCGAGTCCATGCGCTCGACGAAGGCATCGGCCTTCTGCTGAGCGGCACGCTCGGCTTCCACGGCTTGCTCGATCATCTCGTAGCGCTCTTGGATGGCCTTGTTGAGGTCCTCGAAGAGGGACATGTGCGCGACGTACCAGCCGTCACGCGCCTTCATCTCGGTCACGGCGAGCTTCAGGTCGTTGTCGAGCTCTTCCGCGATGGCGAAGACCTTGCCGAGGCGGTCCTTCTCACGGGTGTACTTTTCTTCCATCTTCTCGAGTTCGGGTTCGAGGTGCTCGACCCGCTTGGCCGACTTGGTGGAGGACATTTCGAGGTCGCGGATCTTGAGGTCCTTCTCCATCAGGAGGTTGTCCATGGCCTCTTTTTCGATCTCACGGTCGACGATTTCCTTCTCCAGGACTTCGATTTCTGCTTTGGCGTCAACCAGCTCCTTCTCTTGCTGCTCGTAGGCGGCATAGAGCTTGCGCAGTCGGTCGGTTTCGGTCTCAAGGGCCTGTTCAAGCTCGCGGATGCGGACCTCGTCGGTCACCGTGCCTTCGTCGCTCATGCTCATCGACCCGAGCCTATGCTCACCTGTTCGACCGTCCTCCACCCTATGAAGACGACGCCTCAGGTGCGTCGCTTGAGGCGAATGGAGCGTGGTGCGTTCCTCCACCGAATCTCACCCGTGGTACCATTCGCGTAACTTGCCATTTATCGTGGGCGAGACATACCTCGTCTCATGGACCAAGAGGCGGTGTGTGACCCGGCCTACGGCCGCATGGACGATTTATTGGAGGTCTTGACGCGCTCCAAAGCCATGCACATCATGCTCGTGCTGGACCAACAGGGCCGCGCCATGCGCTTCACCGACCTCAAGCGTATCGTGGACAGCACCTCCACCACGGTCTCGCGTCGCCTGAAGGAGCTCAAAGACCACGGACTCATTCACCAAATAGACGGGGGGGACGGCTCGGGTTCCTATGCCTTGAGCGAGGACGCGAAGTCGCTCAGCCCGATCTTTCACGACCTGTTCAACTGGGTCGCTGCGCGTGCTCACTGAAGCCCGTTCATGATGGCCACAAGCTTCGCGGCGATGGGCGGCTCGGTCATCGAATGCCCGGCATCGCCGATGATGTGCAGGCGACTGTGCGGCGCGGCGGTATGCAAATCCCACGCGCTTCGGGCCGGACACACGACGTCGTAGCGCCCCTGCACGATGTCGATGGGGATGTCCGACAACCGGTCCACGTGGTCCAGGATGAAGTTGTGCGGCATGAACACGCCATTCGTGAAGTAATGGCATTCGATGCGCGCGAAGGCCACGGCAAACTGCAGGTCGTCGGCCTTCAGTTCCGCACTCGCCTTGGGAATGAGGTAACTGGTCGCCATTTCCCAGCGGGTCCACTCCCTCGCTGCGGCGTGCCGCACCGCCTCGTCCTCGGAGGTCAGCCGGGCGTGGTAGGCGCGCATCAAGTCGCCTCGCTCGGCTTCTGGGATGTGGTTGCGGTAGCCTTCGAACGCATCGGGGAAAATGTGGCTCGCGCCCTCCTGGTAGAACCACGCGAACTCGCTGTCGCGGCACAGGAAAATGCCGCGCAGCACGAGGTGCTGGACGCGCTCGGGATGGTGCTGCGCGTAGATGAGGGACAGCGACGAGCCCCACGAGCCGCCGAACACCACCCACGCCTCGATGCCGAGGTGTGCGCGGAGCCGCTCGATGTCGGAGACCGACGCCATGGTCGTGTTGTCCTCGAGCTCCGCCCACGGCGTCGAGCGGCCGCAGCCGCGCTGATCGAACTGGACGATGCGCCAGTGGTTCGGATCGAAGTAGCGGCGGTAATCGGGTTGGCTGCCGCCGCCTGGGCCGCCATGGATGACGAGCACCGGCGCCCCCTCGGGGTTTCCGGAGACTTCCCACGCCACGGTGTGCAGGTCGGTGACCTCCAGCATGCCTTCGTCATAGGGTTCGATGGTGGGGTACAGCACGTCGTCGAGGTCGGCCATGCCCCGGCAAACCGTCGGGAGCGTGATGGTGTTTTGCACCACCAAGATGATGCGATGCAGCCCGAAGCCACGCGCATGACGGACGTGCGACCCGCGGTGGACGTGTTCAGCGACTGGGCCGAAGAAGGCCGCGACGAAGGGATGGAGCGAGGGCACGCACCTGCCGTTGGCGAAATGCTTGCCTTTGGCCTGACCCGCACCGCGGAACTGGGTCGGAGCTTCAGGGCCATCGACGTGGGCTGCGGCAACGGTTGGGTCGTCCGTCAACTCGCCGCGATGCCCTTCTGCTCGCATGCCGAAGGGGTGGACGGTGCGCCTGCGATGATCGAGAAGGCCAAGCGCATTGACCCTGAAGGGCACTACCACCACGCCATGCTTCCCGATTGGGCGCCCGAAGGGCGCTTCGATCTGCTCGTGTCCATGGAGGTGCTGTACTACCTCCACGACCCCGCGGCGATGCTCGCCACCTTCCGTGCATCCTGGCTCCAGCCCGGTGGCTGGGCCGTGGTTGGCGTGGACCATTACGCCGAACACGAGGACAGCCTCGATTGGCCGGAGAAGGTGGGCGTCCACATGACGACCCTGTCTGAAGCACAGTGGCTCGAAGCTTGGGCCGCGGCAGGTTTCGAAGACGTGGAGACCTGGCGCGCGGCCGGCGACCCGGGCACGCTGGTCATCGCCGGGCGATGCCCGTCATAGCGGCCCAAGGTCTTCGCCTTCTGGCCCGCACAACCGAATCCCGCCGCGGGAGAAGGGGCACTTCTTGCACGGTTCTGCAGCGGCCGCCGCAAGCCTTGGCGGCTCCGGGACGGCCGCCGGATCAACCGACAACTGCGCCTTCCAGCGCATGATCCGCTGCGCTTCGGCGCGGTGAGCGTCGTATTCCTCGGCCGTCATCTCGACCATGCGCCCAGTCGCCGCCACGAGCAGAGCGGGCGGCAGGACGGTCCGGCGCTGGGCCTCCGGCCGGCCGGCTTCCTGTGCTTCGAGCGCCATGGAGTAGAGGGTCAACTGGAGCGCGTAATGCTCCAATTCCTCACGTTCGGCTTGGGTGCGTCCGTCGTCCCCAATGGCGCTGAGGTCCTGCAGGGCGTGCCCTTCATTCACGTCATCAGGACGGTACGGGGCCAGGCAACCGGTGGTCTTCAGGTCAACCACCTGCAGGCAGGCGCCTGCCTCGTCGTCCTGCAGCGCGAGCACGAGGTCCATGCGTCCCTCGACTTCAGCGATGGGGCGTGGCACGGTGGCCACACTGGCGCGCCCTTCCCGCCTCCAACGCGTCACGGGCAAGGCTTCGCCGGCCACCTCAAGCATCGCAAAGAAGGGGTGCTCAGTCCTCAGGCCGTCGAGGAGACGGCCGTGCTGCTGCTCGCCAAGGGCCAAACCACCCAAGCGACCACGTTGAATCAAACCGAGCAGGTGCTTCATGCGCTCGAGGACGAGAGGGTGGTCGCTCATCACGAGGCCATGCTCTTCGAACACCCGCTGCAAAACGCCGTCGTCCAGCAAGCGGTCCGGTTGCCTTCCCGTCCATGAGGCGGGCAGCGGCGGCTGCGCTGCATCCTCCGCAGGGTTTTGCAAGCCGAGCTCGAGGACCCGGTGCATCATGGTGCCAAAGACGGTCGGGGCCGGCCAATCCACAGCGACCTCGTGCGCGTCGCTGCTGCGCGGCTTGACCTCGAGGCCGTCCTCGTCCGTGGTGGTCCGCTGTCCGAAGGCCTCCGGACGCCACCCTCGAACCCGCTCAAGCCAATGGCGGCGAGGGCACGCCTTCGCGGCATCGAGCCCGTGAGGCGTGACCCGCAAACGGTGATCCACGGACATGACGAGGTGCTCTTCTGGCGCCTCGACCTCCTCCAACCTGGCCAGCGTGGCCTCCAGACGACCCAAGGGCGTGGTCGTGGTCGGGTCAGAGGCCGCCTCGGGGTCGTGTACGATGAGCAAGGAAGGCACGCACGCTTCGCCCAGGCCCGCGTTCGCCAACAGGACCGCTGGATCAAGATGCAGGGCTTGCCCCTTCTCGATGGGCACGGGACACCACGGGGAATCGTCGCCGTCGACCGATTGACCAAGTTCAGCAAGGGCTTCCATCCAGTGGTCGCCGAAGGTTCGGGTCGAGGCTTCGCTGATGGGAAGGGTCAGGCACCCTGAATCGTCCACCGTGGCCTTCTCAGGAGCACCGGCCACGATGAGGTGACGCTCAACGCGCGTCAGGGCCACGTAGAATTGGCGGGCACGCTCGGCCTTGGCCTGCGCATCGCCCAGTCCTTTCGCCATCCGCCACAAGCCGTCGTTCGGCGCGGGCAAAGAGGGCCAAGGCCGCGGTCGAGCCACGACCAAATCGGGTAAGACGCGGACGTTGTCGCGTGCTTCTTGGCTCGCGTCTTGACGACCTGCTGAAAACAGACCGGCCACCACCACCACGTCGCGTTCAAGGCCCTTGGCGTTGTGAATCGTCATGATTTCCACCGCGCCACCTGAGGGCTCCACAATGGCTGGAGGGCCGTCGCGCTGAAGGCCGGCAAGGGCGGTCAAGCGCTCGTGGAGGACCACAGGGTCGCTGCCTTCGGACTGGCTCATGCCACGCACCATCAGGGCGAAGCGCTCGGCATGTTGGCGCTCGGCATCGGTGCATTGGGCCACGAGAAGATCGGATTCGTCCAGCAAGGTGTCAATGACGGCATGGATGGCGCCTGCCTCCGCAAGGGCCTGACATCGACGTGCCACCTCGGCGTGATGATTTGGCGCCACGGTCAGGGCCTGCCAAACGTTGCCCGATGCTTCCAAGCGTGCGAACGCCTCGGGCAGGGTGGCGTCGTCCAAACCGAAGGCGCACGAGCGTGCAAGGACCGCCAGAGCGTGCGCAGAATCGGGGCGAGCCAAGGCTTCGACGGCCGCGACCAGAGGCTGAACCACGGCTTGCTCGAGCAGGTTGCCTTGGCGGTCGACCATCACCGGAACGCCCCGTGCGCGCAGCCGGTCGACAAGGTCGGCCGAACGGGAGCGCGCGTGCACGAGAACGAGAACCTGTGCGGGATCCACGGGCCCGTCACCGTCAACTTCGGTCCCGTCGCTGAGACGGATGGGGGTGCCCATCACCAAGGCCGCGATGCGCGCCGCGATGAGCTCGTTCTCAAGATGGACCGCCTTCGAGCGCGGGTCGTTGAACGGCGACAGCGGGACGTTGAGGTCGTCGCTGACCGTGCCGTCCTCACGCCGGACCGGAACCAACCATTCCATGCGTGGCGTGCCCTCGACGACCGCCATCGGATCCAAGCGTTGCGGGTCGGCGTACCATTCCCCGTCCATGCTTCGACTTGAGGGGCCGAGAACGGTTTGGAACACCCCGTTCAGGGTCTCCATCACCACGGGAGCAGTTCGGAAATTTTCGTCCAATTCGATGTGCCCCTCGCTTCGGCGTGCCACCACCGCTTCATCGGCGGGAACGCCGGGTCGCAAGACGCCATAATGGACGATGCCCCAGGGGCGCCCCGCTTCACCCGGTACGTGCTCGGTTGCTTCGTGGTAGTTGCCCGCCACCCCACCGTCTCCTTCAGGGCGCGGATCGCGTCCTGCGCCTTCGGTGCGGTACGGCGCCAAGCGGGGCTCGTCAGCCTCCAAGCGGTTCATGCATCGGATGGCAGTGGTGGTGGAGCGCATGACGCGCACGTCGGCTTGGCGGAAACGGTAGATGGACTGCTTCATGTCGCCGACCACGCACACCGTCGGGTCCCACAGGCTCTGTGGGCCACTTGGCTCATCTTTCGTTCGATGACGCGGCCCCCACAGTCGAGCCAGCAGGCGCAGGTGTGCAGGGTTGGTGTCCTGAAACTCATCGATGATGAAGGCCCGGAATTCACGGCGCAGCCGCTTGAGACGATACCACCAGCGCTGGATCTCTTCGACCAACGCCGTGTCTTCACCGGCCAGAACGATGGCCCGTTCAACGTGCGCGTCGTTCCAAGGGCCCTGCTCCCCGTCCGGAGAAACGACGGCTGGATGGTCAAGGGCGCGCACCACGTCTTCGGGCCACACGCCGCGATGGGCCTCAGGGCAGCGGGCCAAGAGTAGGTCGGCCGCCATGCGCTGGACGTCCTCGAAATCGATGAGCCCTCGCTCGGCCTTGATGATGTTGAGGGCCCGTCCGTTGGCTTCGTGCACCACGAACACGTCCTCCATCAGCCCAGCCGCAAAGGATGCTCCCGTGCACAGGCTGCCTTCAGGCGGCGCGACCGGGAGCGGATGGTCGAGGGTCGAGGGCCAAAGATCGGCTTCTGAAGGAACGAAGGTGTAGGCGAGTCCTGGTTCGAGTTCCAAGGCCGCCGTGGCCAAGGTCGCCCACCAGCGGTGTTGAGGGTCCTCGAACAGCGCGACGATGTCGGCTTTGCACGCCTCGAGGCCATCGATGTACGCCAACTTGGCCTCATCGGCGTTCTTGCTCCGCTTTGGCGCACCGCAGCCTGCGGGCCAACCGCCGTCCTTTGGTAAGGCGTTGCTCGGGAAGCACGAGGCAAACAGCCCCTTGGAGAGGTTCGTCTCGCTCATGACGATGCGCAGTGCACCGTACAACCAGCGGAGTTGACCCCAAGCGTCCTCGGGAAAATCTTGATCGCACCAGCGGCGCAATTCACGGAAACGTGTTTGATCGTGACCCAACGCCGTTTCCTTTGGCACGACGTGGTCCTGAGCCCGCGTCAACACGTGGCCATGCCAAGCCAGAAGCGCTTGGCGAAGGTCGGTCAAGAACGACGTCAACGCCGGGCCATCAGCCAACGCAGCCACCATCGCCCGGAGGCTGGCCTCGTCCACGGGTTGCCCATGGGTGGACGCGTGGAGTTCCCGCCGTGCTTCGGCCACGAAAGCACCGTTCCGCAGCATGGCGCTGAACACGCGATGCGCGGCGCCATGACCGCCCAACGCGGAAGCCACGCGGTCGCGCGCTTCGATGATCGCGCTCCCGTTTGGGATTTGGAACGCGGTGGCGTCGGTTGGATTCCGGAGTCGCCACACGGCCGCGATCGCGGTGTCGTGCAGCGTTTCCATGCCTTCTTCTGGCACGTGCCCATCGACCCTGCGCGGCATCAACTCGTCGATGTAAGGCGCAACGAGGCGGTTCAGGAAGGCGTCAATGGTGGTCACCGGGGCGTCGTCGAGCAGCGACGACAGGAGGTCCACCACGCCCTCTGCTCGGCCGCGCCACCGCACGTCGACGATGCCCTCATCGTCGCCTTCAACGGCCTCGCCACGGATCGCGGTGATGCGCCGCTTGATGCGTGAGCGCAGGGCTGCTGCAGCTTTGCGGGTGAACGTGATGGCCACGACCTCGGTCGGCAAGAGGCCGGGCCAGGCCTCTGGGGTCAGCCGGTCCCGCGGAGCGGCCAGCGAGGCTCCGGCACCGGGGCGGTTTGGCCGCGTCCCGGCAGGCGTGAGCAGGGTCGCGCGCTGTGCTGCGGTCAGCAAGTGCTGCACGTAGCGCTCGGCCATCACCGTGGTCTTCCCCGTGCCGGCGCCGGCGTCCAGCACGATGTGGCGGTCGAGGTCCAAGCCAAGCCGTTGGGCGTGGCGGAACGGGTGCTGCATCAGCGGCCACCTCCAAGATGAGCCACGCCACACGCCGAGGCGACCGAACAGGTTGAGCACGCTTTGGACGGCGTGGGGTTCACGTGACCTTCGCCAGCCGCCTGCACCGCCTTGGCCATGGTCAGCGCGCGCTCCTCCAGCCACCGACGGAAGGAGGAGGAGGAGGTCCCGTCACCCAGTGTGGCCGGGTGCGTTTGCCACACGTGCGAGGTCACCTGCCCGAGCTCCAACCCTTCGAGCACCTCGCTCCATGCGGTGTCCACCTCGACATGGTGCCACGTCGCTGCACCCACGGACGAAATGCCGACGCCAATGACGCGGTCGTTGGGGCGCGCAGCCTCCCACGCGAGGGCGTATGCCGCCAGTTGAACCTCGTCGTAAAGGGCCCGGAGATGACGCTCCTGCTCCTTTCCTCGCCGTGGCCCGATGACGCTCTTGACGTCGCGAAGGATGACCAGGCGCTCGGGCCCTTCCTCGCCGATGAGCCCCGCCTCGATGGCCGCTTGTCGGCGGGCCTCGTCCAGGATGACCTCATCGGCACGGTCGATACGGCAACGGAGCGGTTGGGGCTCAACGTTATCGCTCAAGCGCACCGTTGGCACCTCACCCTGATCGTTGACGATGGCCCATTCCGTCGCGAGTGGAGCCACGCCCGAAAGGCGCGCATCAGCCTGCAGCAAACGCCCCAGCTCGCCTTGTGGCGTGCTGGCGGGGCCGGGCGTGGTGGCGCCTGCTGGTGCATCGCCCATCGCCGCACGGCGTCGATGCATCGCAACAGCGTCGGTTCGTCCAAGCCACGGCGTTTGCTCGAACACCGCATTGATGACGTCAATCCAATGGGCGTTGATGTCGTCAGGAGAAAACGCAGAGAGATCTGACGTCCGCCATCCCTCCTCCGACCATGTGCCAAAGGCCCGGAGGGACGCTTCCTCGAACCGATGAACGAGGTCACCCTGCTCTCGACGATCCACGTCCTCAGCGCTCAGGTCCTCGCCGCTGACGCCGAAGGCTTGTTCCAACCATGCCTTTCGCGGGCACACCACCCATCCTTGCAAACGGCTGGGCGACCATGCACTGGCCTCGTAACCTTGTGCTTCAGCACCAATGACCGCGTGCAATGCACCGTCGCCAAGGGTTGGAGGCGCGAGCGGACGAGGATCCATGGACACCGAGACCACGTTTCCATTGAGGCGGAGGCCGAGGTGGGGCCAACCGTCCACCGACGCAACCTTCCGACCCTTGCCTATGGCCGAAGGAGTGGGCCGCAGGTTGAGCCGTGTGGTGGTCTGCAAACGGGCCGCGTCGCTCCAAGGCAGCACCTCGTTCGTTGCCAAGGCTTGAAGGTCGGGTTGACGGCGCTCACGGTCCTGAAGCACGTTCGGAGCGGCCGCGGCGAGGAGCGCTCCGCGGTTCACGGAAGCATGCAGGTCTCGACCGGCGTCGAGATCCAATCCGGTGCGTTGTCGCACGTCCCTTCTGGCACGGCCCGCCCGCCCCGCTTGCCCGTTGCGGAAGCCACCAGGTCGAGGTTGAAGCGCCCCGTCGCCGTCGAGCGTCCACAGCCCATGGACGTCATCCCCTTCGTTGGTTGTGAACCAAGCGGGACCTGCGGTGTTCAACCCGGTCCAACGTCCGGTTCTGCGGACGTGAAGCAGCCACTCCGCAAGCGGCGGTGATGGACCTGCTCCTTCTTCTGCTGAGGTGTCGAACACGACGGTAGAAGAGCTGAACGCCACGAGTTGGGCCAGGGCGTAGCGGGCTCGACGGATGGGCAAATCTCCGTCGAAAAGCCCGAGACTCACGCGGCTGGCGCGGTCGCACCACGGCAAATCAGCAGGACGCATGGACCACGCTTCGTCGTCAAGGCCGCTCAGCACGGTGAGGCCACTCGGGCGTCCAAGCGCCTCGTCCACGGAAGTGACGATCACGTCCGCGCCCTCCGCCCCAGCGGGTGCACGCGGAGGATCGCCTGCCATGACCTCCATCGCCTCAACGGCTTTGCCACCGCTCGCATCAGGTGCAAGCCCCACGTCAAGCCGTTCCTTCAGCAGATGGAGTCCGGCGACGCTGGCGTCGAAATTTGAGGTCCGAGATCGGAGCATGGACCAATCCGCGGCGTTGAGCATCATGTCGAACCATGCGTGCAGCGAGGTTGGAGGGGTCGGAAGAGGAAGGTTGGCTTCGCTGATCGGACCGACGGGAGCATCGCTGGCTTGAGCATCGGAGATGGGCGACCAGAGCGCAGCGATGCATTCCAGCCACCAGTACGTTTCTTCGATCTGCTGACGTTGATGGGCCAAGCGCCCCCGATGCGGGTTCGGGCGCATGGTGCTCATGACACGCTGCCAGCGTCGAAGGGCCCCATGGCCTCCACGAAGGTGAGCCGTCCGGGCTACGGTGCGCAAGAGGTCAACGTGCCCACGTGGACGCCACGAGGCTTCCGAAGGGTGCGTCAACGCTCCGGTTTTGGCCATCTCAAAGCCAAGGGAAGCACCCCCGGCCAGTTCGATGAGGTCTTCGACGCTCCACGCCTCTGGTCCAGAGCCGGCCTTCGCAGCCCGCAACATCCCGCTCACGGCCCGTGAGGGAGAGGGTGAAGCGCGATGGCTGACGGTCAGACCGTGACCACGGAGTTCGTCCACCATGGCGTCGCGTCGCCCTTCGTCCGCATCGACGATCATGACTGGCCCCTCCATTCCAGCAGCACGGTGCTGCAGCGCGAGGTCGACCGCGGCCATGGGGCCATGGCTGCGGCGCTGCAAGGCCACGCGCTGCACGCCTTCGACGTGCGCATCGACGACGTCCCAGCCCCGCGCGTCGACGACCGCGGGTTCATGGTGCGGAAGCCATGCCGGAACATCGGTTGCTGCAGCAACAGGATGGACGTCCGCCAAAATGGCGCCACCAAATCCCGTACGCATGGCGCCAGGCGTTCGCAAAACGTGCACGTCAACGAAGCGCTCGACGGCGGCGAACAAGGCAACCACGGAAGCGCCGTGATCGGGTGGAGCAGGAAGAAGAAGGATGCCGTCCACGTTCGCAAGCATGAACGGTGGAGCGTTCATGTCTCGCTTCTCGAGGCTTTCCGTGACGTGCCGCGTGACCAAGCCCGGATGAAGCCGGCCGGACGCCGCTTCCACCTGTTCGATGGCTTCAGCAAAGGGACCCAAGCCAGGATCGTCGTCCCAAGCCGCCTGCTCCAAACCTTCCTCAGCCAGGCGGTCATGCAGCCTGAGCAGGCGCTCCGTTCGTCCAATGCTCCACGTGGAGGCAGGCAGCAAGAAGGCACCAGATTCGGCCAAGGCGTGGCACGCTTCATTCAACGCGAGCAGGTGAAGCGCGGGGTCCGCGTGTGCTTCGGGAAGGCCAACGTCCGCGCGGAGGTGACGCAAAAAGCGTCCAAGCGTGGTGATGCGCGATGCATCAATCCCGCCACCGTCCCGTGCCATGCGACGCACGTGATGGCGGCGCTCGCCTTCTGTCGCGCAGATGACGAGAACGGATTCCCGGGACATCGCCTCGTCCACCCACGATGGGAGTGGGCCGAAGGGAACGACCTCGAGGGACGGCATGCGCAGAAGACGCCGTCAGGGTTCTTGAACACCTTGCGCGGTGTGGACGGTGCTGCTTCAAAAGGGCTCACGGTTCATGTTTGAAGATGACCAAGACAACGTGTGCGATCTGTACCGTGACCTGTGAAGAACCGCAGCGCCACTGCCGCTTGTGTGCAGGCATCCTGATGGCCCATGGCGAACACCGCTGGCTGGATTTGGTTCCAGAACAGTTTGTGGCGGACGCCCGCAAAACCCTCGGGGGAAGGTCAACCTCACGCGCACGCTGGGGCGCGCTCAAGGACGAGGAAAGGGTCCTCGACGCAGGGATGTGGGCCCGCTTGGAGGACGAACGAGATGATCCGATCGCCGAATGGCATGCGGGTCAAGCGGCGTTTGAGGCGGCCGCAGCGGCCGTGCGCACAAAGGAAGGTGCATCTCGAAGCGACCTCCGCGCACTTGCACAAGGCGTGACCTTGTCCACCGGGCACCTCATGCAGTTCTCAGATGAAGGCATGCTCATCGACGGACGAGGGCCTTTTCCGCATGCGCCTTGGAAGGACTTGCTCGAGCTCATGGCCTCGCCCCGTCGACGCGGATGGGACCTTCTGGGGTTGGCCTTGGCGGCCTCCGCTGTGTCGGGACCTGTGCTCCGAATCCCACGGCGCCCACTCGGATTTGGCGGCCATCACGAGGTCACGGATCGCCACCCTGCTCGACCGCTCATGCGCTGGTTGGGCATCTTGCGTCGCTTGCATGAACCGCTTGATCCCGTCACGAAGATGTGGGTCGGGGATCTGGAAGAAACCCCTCCGTTCCACTGGCAAGGACGGGGGGCCCGTGGGCCACAGCGCGAGGCGCTGGACGAGATGATCCGAAACCGGCCTCATCAGATCGCTGTGGGCCGGATCGAGCCGTGGGTCACGGCGTGGAACACGGCCGAGGAAGTCGTCCATCGACCGCTTCCGCAGGCCTTGAGCAGCAGCGAGGGGCGCCTGTCGCTTCGCGTGGCTCGCTTCAGGCGAGGAGGCGACGTCGTGACCGTCAAGGTCCCACGAGACCCGAGGCTGTGGGCATGGTTGCTCGGCTGGGTGCTTCAACCGCCGTGGGCGGAGGAGCGAGCACGCCTCCATGCCCTGATTGTGGCGTGGAACGGGGGTTCGTCCAACGACGTTGCCCCTGCGCTTGCTCGCTCAATCGTCCTCTTTCACAACGTCATGAGGCAGGCCGGAGAACGAGTGCACATCGAAGGCGAGCGCGTGCTGATCCGTGGCCGGTTTGGCCATGGGTACGAGGTGCAGATCGGTCGCGGCGCCCATGGCGCGCCCTTTGTTGTGCGCGGCGTGGACGGAAAGGGCCGAGCCACGGACCCGCCGCTGTGCATCACCGAAGACCGCACGGGCCCGACGCGCCCGGTTGGCGACGTTCTGGCCACGGTCGTCCTGAGCCTGCTTGATGACGTCGCCACGGCCGAAACCATCGAGCCGCTTCATCGCTTCATGCACCGGATTTCTCCGGCCTTTGAAAGCGACACCGCACAAGTCGGGGACCTCGGTTTGGGCGAGGCTTTGCCCTGGTATCGTCCTGAGGTCGCGCTGCAGAACCGGAGCTTCGAGCCCTTTTGGTACGCCGGTGGAGCGCTGCGCAACGGCAACGTGCTCAGCCAAGAAAAGTACATCGAAGCATGGATTGCGGCCATGGCTGAGGACGGCAACCGTCCGCGTCGACCCCGTCGTCGTCACCTGCATCGCTTCTGGCATCAGGTGCGCAATCCCCCCTATCAGGCTCAAGGCGAGGAAGGCGAACTCCAACGCATGCTCCGTGAACGCATGGATCAGATGGGCGAAGGGCGGAACTTTGAGGGTGCATTTCGCGAGTTCCTCCATCTCCAGGGCATGGACCCAAACCCCATGGAAGGGTTCGCTGCCCTCCGGGGCCGTGTGCACATCCACGACGGTGACGGGCGACCGCATCAGCGCCCCGACATCCGTGAGGCCCCGCTCCGTTTCAGCGACCTGTATGCGCGCGTTTGGACGGTCTTGGGGCGTTCTGCGCTTGGCCGAGAGGTGCGCCTCCGCCGCGCCACGCCATACGACGTCGAACTTCCCACCGGCATGCGCTTCACGGTTCGGGACCACCGGGAGCATCAGTTCCTCCGGCGCCTCCTACGCTTGTCAGGGTGGGAGCGGGGCGACGGCCCGCTTCACTTTGTGCGCCGACGGCCTTGGCATCGTGGCGCAGCGGCTCGCTTGGCACGGGAACTTAACCGCATGCAGGAGCACATGGACGGTCAGGCCAACGTGCCGTGGTGGTGGAACTACCCGCGCGAGGAATTCATCGATGAGGACATCCTGAACGACTGGCGCCTTCGCGAAGACCTCACGGATTGACGTCGTTGCGACGAGCAGCGGCAGCCAGCGCGAGCAGGGCAAGCCCTGCGCCGGGTGCGGGGAGGCCGCGTTCGGCCGGCTCCGTGACCGGTTCTGGCTCCTCCACCACCTCTGGGGTGGTGGGTGGGACCAGGCTGTGAACGAGGTAGACCTCGAGATCGTCGCCGTCAAAGGCCGGAGGAAGCGCAAGTGCGGACGAGCCCTGCAGCGACACCGCTTCGTGCCACACGAGTTCATCGACGGTGCTGATGCTCCGAACGATGTGGGGGTAGTCCTCCTGCCCGTTGGTGCCTTCAGGGAAGTTTGCCGTGGCTTCCACCACCCACACCTCAAGACGAACGAGGTGCCCGTCCCAAACGCTGCTCGGTGGCAGGTTCACGTCCCAGGTGACCGTCGTGCTGCCGCTTTGTGCGGCGGTCCACGAAAAGACGCTGGTGCCGCCTGCTGGCATATCGAGGCTCTGATTGGCCAGAGCACGGTAATCGTCCAGGAGGCTGTCGCCTTCAGGCACGCTTCCAATGACGTAGGTCGTGCCGTTGAAGACCACTGTAGGCGGCGCGCGGCGGTCGTAGCGCTGTTCCCAGCGCTCGTCAAGGGCATCGCTGCCAAAGGGATCCTCGGTCTCACCGATGGAGCGATGGAACGCGAAAATGTGACCTCCACGCTCAGCGACCAAATCCTCCAAAGCGTGCTCAACGTCGACGCAATTCGTGCACCACGTGGCGGTGTAATCCTCCAAGATGGGATCCAAGTTCTCCAAGGCGACGGCACTTGAGTTGGCCGATGAGACCGCTCCGCCATGGCTGCCGAACACCGCACCGTCGTCAACGGCAACCGGGGCTCCGGCTTGGACGTTCAGCGGGAGCAGGACGACCAACGTGACCAGGATCAGGGCGATACGACGCATGCCCCGAGGCGGGGTTTGTGCGACTTCAACCTTCCACCGTTGCGAATCAGGGGATGGCAGCAATTGCGCCCAACACTTGTTCGACGTCCTCGTCGCTCACGTGCAAATGGAGCACCATGCGGCACGTGCTGTCGTTCAAGGTCAGGACGTCGATGCCGTGGGCTGCAAGGTGGTCCAAGGTGGCTTGACCCGACCAGCCTTCCACACCGAAATACACCATGTTCGTCTCAACACCCTCCAAATCCACGTTCCCACGAGGGTGCTGTGCAAGGGCCTCTGCGATCCGACGAGCGCGAGCATGATCCTCTGCCATTCGATCCACGTGGTGGTCAAGCGCGTGCAGACCGGCGGCGGCAATGATGCCGACTTGACGCATGCCGCCGCCGAACATCTTGCGCCAGCGGTGGGAGCGCGCAATGAAATCCACACCGCCGACGAGCATGGAGCCCATGGGTGCGCCCAAGCCTTTCGAGAGGCAAATGGCGACGCTATCCCACCCCTGAAGCATGCGTTCTGCGGAGGTGCCGGTGGCCACCGCCGCGTTCATCAAGCGAGCACCGTCCACGTGCAGCGCACACCCCATCTCCCGACCAACGGCCGCGATGGCGTCCAGATCCTCGAGGGCGTAGCATGAGCCCCCGCCGCGGTTGGAGGTGTTCTCGATGCAGATGAGGCGCCCGTCGGGATAGTGGCTTCCAGAGCCGTCGGCCTTGCGAATGGCCGACCTGACGTGAGCGGGGGCCATTCGACCTCGGTCCCCGTCAACAAAAGCCACGGAACAACCGGACAATGCGGCGAATCCACCGCCTTCGTAGAGGTAGATGTGCGCCTCCTTTTCGAGGACGATTTCATCGCCAGGACGGGTGTGGGTACGGACCGCCACGGCATTGGCCATGGTCCCGGAGGGCAGGAACAACGCCGCCTCCATGCCGCACATGGCCGCCACCCGGGCCTCGAGTTCGAGCACGGTGGGGTCTTCGCCGTAGACGTCGTCCCCCACCGGGGCATTGGCCATCGCCTCGCGCATGGTTGGCGTGGGTTGCGTGACCGTGTCGCTGCGCAGGTCGATGCGATCGTTCGGCCAGTGGCGCATGATGCAGCGAGGAAGGTCTGCGCCATGAACGGTGCGGCGGCGACAACTCCATGCCATGCGCGCAGGACATGGTGGCATGGGCCTGCGCAGTTGGCTTCACCGCTGGACGGCTCCGCCCCCTCCCGGTCCCGCTCCAAGCGAAGCGTGCAAACTTGTGCTCGTGGTCAACCACGGCCTCAAGATGGGCAAAGGAAAGATTGCGGCGCAGGTCGGCCACGCCAGCATCGGCGCGATGACCGGCATCCGTGAACAAGACCGAGGGCGGTTGGCGGCGTGGTTGGCCTCTGGCCAGCGGAAGGTCTGCGTCAAGGGAAACGATGCCAATCACTTGCTCGAGCTTTCCGCCCAAGCGAAGGAAGCGGGGCTGCCCACCACACAGGTGCGCGATGCCGGTCACACGCAAATCCCGAGCGGATCGTTGACTGTGGTGGCCATCGGGCCAGCGGAGGCGTCGAAAATCGATCGCCTTACGGCGGAGCTGAAGTTGCTCTGATGACCGCTCAGCCTTGCCAGAACCGCGAGGATTCCCAGGGCAGCCCGAGCGCGATGCCGACCTCGGTCAGCACCACGTAGTTGACCACCAGGTAGAGGGTGACGGCAATGAACACCGCCGCCAAACTTGTGTTGACGATGCGGCGACGTTCGCGCACGGCGGCGTCCAAGGTGCAGATGCCGTCCCGCCTGAAGTGCACCACAAGGCCAGCCACCAAGCACCCCGCGGAGACGGTCAGGAGGGTTGGACGGAACCAACCCCAGCCGTCTCCTCCCCAATACAGCGTGTCGGAGAGGGCCGCGGCTGAAGAGACGCTGCTCAGCCCAAAGAGCACAAGGACGACCGAAGGCAAGCAGCACATCGTCGCAAGAAGCGATGAGCCGGCGATGGTCCGCCAAAGGCCTCTGAGCACGGTGATAGGTTTGCTCTTGCCTTCTTGAGCGTTGGTTCACCCTCACAGCGCCTTGAGCCGGCTGAGCAACACGTCGAGAATGCTGGATTGTGCCGGGCCGATACCGAGCACCGTCACGGTGCCTGGCGCCACTTCAGTGCGGCCCGCGTCGGTCACGGTGTGATGGACGAGCCGGTGATGCTCCGCCTCGTGGCGATGGAAGTCGAGATCCTCCAACCCCTCCACGCCAAGCACCACGATGCGTCCGTGCTCGCTCCTCCAGCGCTCAAACAGAGCTGTGGCCTGTTTCCTCGCTTTGAGGCTGCACCCGACCGCAGCGTGAGCCACTTGAGCGGCCGTTTTCCCCGGGCTCATCACCACGTCCTGTCGGACCAGCACGGCGAGGGTTGCCGAATCAGGTGAGGTGGACATCGGCCTCGACTCCTGGCATTTCGAGGGCATCCGGCACGTCCACTGGCGTCAACATGCGCACCATGAGGGCACCCGTCCACAGCATGATGACCGTGTTCCCAAGGGCGTGGCTCAGGTCGAAGGGCAAGCCCATCCACATCAGTGCCGGCAGCTCAGCAAGACCAACTCCGCCTCCAAGCAGCGACAGGTTGGTGACGAGGCCGAACGGCAACGCCAGCAGGCCGGCGAAGAGGGTGGCCCGGCCGAGAAGCAGTCGGTCGTCCTGAATGAGGTTGGCATGCGCGCCGACCACCGCGATCAGGGCCCACCCCGCCGCTTGGAACACCGTCCAGTACCCGTCCCCAAGGACGGTGTTGGAGAGCGTGGTCACAAGGATGGCGAAGGCCACGCCGCGTCGAGCACCGAGGGTTGCGCCGGCCAACAGGACGGCGACCGTCACCGGCTGAACGTTCGGGAGGTTGGCCATGAGCACACGGAGCACGGCCACCACGGCGACGAAGGACATGAGAAGCACGCCGTGGTGACGCGTCAGCCGCTTGTCGCTGAGCAGCAGGAGCGTCGCGGCCCCGAGCAACACCACATCGAGCGCCAGCGCCGCAGCGGGGCTGAGCACGGGGCCGTGGACCCCAACGCTGGCGAACATGCTTTGTGGGACGGGCCGGGCTCCTTCAAGGTTCACTCACGCCAAGCGCCATACGAGGACGGAGGAGGAGGGGAACGGGTACGCATCAGCGCCGACCATCGGCCGTTCGCCGTTCACGTCGTAGACCCACCCGTCGGCGGTGGTTCCATTGACGGCAGTGACCCACATCCCGAGGGCATGTTTCTCCAACGTTACGGAAAGGCCGAGTGAATCTGCCGCAACGGTGGTGGCTTCGAGCGGCGTCGGACGAGGTTCGAATCCGCCGAAGGCAAGGGTCTCGTTGGGCAGTTCGAACACGACGACCTGCCCCCCTCGCCACGATTCCGGCCATGCCTCATCCCAGACCGGCTCTCCTTCGGGTTGTTGCGCTTGGTCCGCCCACAAGCCCATCAGCGCTGGCATCAGGGCCACCAAGGCGACCAACAGGAAGGGCGATGACCAACGCAAGGCGTGCAAAAGGCCGCGCCGGTAGAAGGCCGTTGAGCCAGCGAGGAAGGCCGCCATCAACGCGAGCGTCCAAACGACGGGAGACTTATCCGCCGGTGCTTCAGCGACCTCCAACGCCGGGCCGCTCAGCAAAGGGCACGATGTGCCGTTGCCCTGCACCTCGACGTGCCCGGCATCTTTGACCAGCAGCCAGGCCTCACCGCACATCACAGGAGGGGCCGTGCCGTGCCCACGAAGGTCCGTGCTGAACACAACATCAGCTGTTTCAGAGGTCATCGCGAAGGCGAAAAAGCCCCCATCCAGAGCGTTGATTGAACCCGTCAGCCAACCGCCCTCGGCCCGGAGCGGTCCTTGCACAGAGGCGGTCAAACGCCGGGTCACGTCCCAGCCGTCCTCCGTCCACTTGAGGACGTGAACGCCGCTGGCGTCGCCGACCGCTGCCGTGGTGCCGTTGATGGCCACCGGCATGCCAGGCGAAGCGCCTGATGTCAAGCGGTGGGCTTGCGAAGGCGAGGTTGGGCGGTGGTCCTCGCCCAAGGGTAGCCATTGGACGAGGCTGGATCGTTGGGTTTGGAGGTGCACGAGCAATCCGCCGTTGATCACCAACGGCGCATGACGGATGGCGCCCTCAAGTTCGATGAAGGAAGGCGCCTCCCCTGGCGTCCAACTCCACAACCGACCGGATTCATCCCCAACGTGCACCGTACCGTTGACCATCGTGGCTGGATTCCTCCAACCGAGGCCTGTTTCTGCAGCGTGCAGCAGCGTGCCGTTGCTTGGGCAACGCAACTCGACGCCGTTTCGCGTGGTGATGAGCAGGCCATCGTCAACCACGGCGGGGGTCGCGGTCAGCCCCCAACCTTGGACCGTCGTGTTGGCCTGCCACAAAGGAAGGCCTGCGTCCGAAGAACGCGCTTCAAGCAGGCCGCTCGACCATGCAACGATGACCTGCTCGGGCCACGCGCCACAGGCCGAGGAGCCTGCGGGCATCAGCACCAAGTCAGCCATGTCGGGCTGCATGGTCGCCCTGCCTTCGATGACCCACTTCACCGCTCCATCCTCAGCGTAAGCGCGTACCATCGGCGGTGAAACGCCATCAAAGGTCCCTGAGGACCGGATGAGCACGTGGTCGTCCACCACCAGGGGCGCGGTGGAGACATAGCCGCCCGGAACGGTGAAGCTCGCCGAGGCAAGGGGTGTAAGGAGCAAGGCGAAAAGCACCAGGGCAAGCCTGCTTCTCACGAGAGCACCTGCTGAATGGCGGCTTTGAGGCGTTCGCTGACCTCACGGCCGTCGGCACCTTTGGCCGCTCCCATCACCACGCCCATCAGCGGCCCAATGGCGCCGAAACCGCGCTCCTTCACGAAGTCCAGCCGGTCTGCAATGATGCCAGCAATGACGCCGTCGAGGTCTGCGACCTCGGTGGGCACGTGGCCCTCGGCTTCAGCCCACGCCACCAAAGTGGTACGATCCGCGCCCTCCGGGAAGGAGGCTGTGGCGGCCTTGACGCCATCGCGCGAGAGTGCGCCTTCCTCACGAAGATCGATGAGGTCGACCAAGAATTCCGTTGGCGCGCTCTCGTGTTCAAGCATCAGGGTGGCGAAGGCTTTGGCCGGCCGCTCACCAAGATGTTCGAGGAAGCGGTCGTCCAATTCACGTGCCAGGATTTGTTCGCGCTGGTCGTCGGACAACCCTGCAGGCGACAAGCGCTCGCGGCGTTCGTCGTTGCTCGGTGGAAGATGGCCGCTCAGCCGAGCCCATCGCTCCGCTTCGAGCGGGAGCGGCGGCACGTCGGTCTCTGGGTACATGCGCGCGCTGCCGGGCAGCGGGCGCATCGGACCGGTCGTGCCGTCGAGCGGCGCGCCCTTGCTCACGGTGACGTTACGCACTTCACGCGGCAAGCGGTGGTGCGCGAGCAAGGCGCGGTCTCGGACCGCTTCGAGCGCGAGGGCGGCTTGCCAATCTGGAGCCAGGCAGAGCACGAATGCATCGTCCTGTGCAAGCGAGAGCATCGAGCGTACCCCCTCAACCTCGGCTTCCGTGATGCCGTAGGCCGGAAGTTCGTCGCTGTGAAAAACGCCACGCACGCCGGCGAGTTTCGCGGCTCCTGCGAGCTCTCGGCCGAGCCGAGGCAGCTGAGCGCCTTCCTCATCAAGCGTCTTGGTGCCAAGCAGCCCAGCCATGCCCGGAAGCGACAGGGCAAGCATCACGTGACCTTGTGCAAGGCCGCGCTCGACCATGCCCGAAGTGCTCGAAGCAAAAACGGAAGACACGTCGTTGAGCACGTCAGGGAACCGGGCAGCCACGGCTTCAGCCACACGCGCCTCACGCTCAGGATCGTCCAAGCGGCGGTCCGGGGGAAGAACGTCCTGCCCGGCGGCCTCGCGGAGGGTGTTGGCCAAGCGGTAGAAGTGGAGTTGTCGAGCCATTTCCAAGCGAACGATGCGCGGAATCCAGCCAAGGTCTTGGCAGCCCTTGATTTCCACACGATCCCCACACGCGATGCTGACGTTCAGGTCCTGCCGGATGGAACCAAGTCCGCGACGGACGCGCCGCGTGCGGCGCAGAACCGCGCCCAGAGCACGCGCGGTCGATTGGGCGTGATCGGGCGTTTGCACGTCAGGGGCCGTGGCGATTTCGATCAGCGGCAGCCCCAGGCGGTCGAGGTTGTACGACACACGCTCGCCAGATGCGGTGTCGACGGTGCTCAATTTCCGCGCGCTGTCCTCTTCGAGGCAAATGACGTCAACGCCAACCGGACCCTCAGGCGTTTGCAAGGTCCCGTCCTGGGCGACCAGGGTGGTCCGCTGGAAGCCGCTGGTGTTCGAGCCGTCCACCACAGTCTTGCGCATCGTCTGCATGAGGTCAACCGGGCGTGCCTCCAACAAAGCCGCAACCGTGAGGGTCACATCAACGGCGTCGGCGTCCAGCGGAAGCGGGGGGCGCTCGTCGAGTTCAATCAGGCCCGCATTGGGCGACTGAACGTATTCGAAACTGCGACGGCGCTTGGCCTCGAAGCGGGCGGCCACGTCGACCGCGCCGCCTTCACCGCGAGCGGCCCGCAGTCGACGGCGGGTCCTCGGCCACGTGTCCGGCACGGTCTCTTCGGTGACGTCGTACAGGACACCGGGTTGGCGGGAGTGGAGCTTTCCGGTGGCGAGTTGCTGATGCACCTCGATGCCGCACATGAAGCCCAGCGCGTCAGGATCCAGCGCGTTGGCGTCGCTCACCTCGCCTTGGGGCTCCGCCATGCACAGGCCACGCACAGGTCGGATATGAGCGCCACCGTTGACCTCAGGCCACCATCAGGGTGTCGTAGCCGCGAGGACGGAGCAGTTTGCCTTCCGTGACCATGCGCTCGATGAGGTCCTCCGCATCGGAGCGCGAGAGGCCGTTGCGATCGAGATCGTTCAGGACCTCGTTGAGGTCGGCAATGCCTTGGTCGCTGCTGGCAGCAAGGTCCCGCACCGTGTCGAGGATGGTGCGCTCCTTGCTGCGCGCGGTCGTCTTCTTGCCCGTTTGGAGCGTGGTCTCGTCGAAGTCGTCGCCCATCAATTCCATCCGCCAGAGTTTGGTCAAACGAAGCGCGCGCTCCGCATCCTCCACCTCAACGGTGTCCGACAGGCGGATGCGGGCGCTGGCTTCGGCGAGCCTCGAGATGCCCTCGATGGCACGGGCCGTGATGGCGATGCTGTCGGAGCCAGAACCGCCTTGCTGCCGCGTTTCCACGTAATACGCCACGAGCATTTCACTGGCCTCCTTGGTGGGCTCGGGCTGGATGTTCCGCTTTGCGTACGCCACGTACTTCTTCACCAGGTTCGTCTCGAGGATTTCCTCGCCGTCTTGGTTGCTCGTGGCCTGACTGACGCCACGGCTCGGATCGAGGGCCGTGCCCTCCGCGATGAGCGTCTCACTCGTGCCTGAAGCGCGCGTGGAGAGGATGTGGGCGGCGATGGCGGTGTCGAGTTCGGTCTTCGGCACGTCGGTCATCACCCAGATGACGTCGAACCGCGAAATCAGCGGAGGAGCGAGGTTGATCTGTGCGGTGAAGGGCACGTCCGAAATCGGTTGGAAGCGCCCCGCCTTGGGGTTCGCGGCCGCCAACACCGCACATCGAGTTTGCAGGCTGGCGTTGATGCCGGCTTTGGCGATGGAAATGCGCTGCTGTTCCATCGCTTCGTGCATGCTCGACCGGTCGCTGTCGTTCATCTTGTCGAACTCGTCGATGGCCGCAAGCCCAAGATCAGCCAGCACCAGAGCACCGGCTTCGAGGGTCCACCGTCCATCGGCGTTGGCGTCCTGCACGGCCGCAGCCGTCAGGCCAGCCGCAGAAGCGGACATGCCGGACGTGAAGCGCCCGCGGGGGGAAAGTTGGGCCATGTAGGAGAGGAGTTGCGACTTGGCCACACCTGGGTCACCCATCAGCAGAATGTGGATGTCGCCACGGCTTCGCGTCCCGTCGTCGTTCTTCCGAGAGACGCCGCCGAACAGTTGGAGCATCAGCGATTGCTTCACGTGAGCCATGCCGTAAATCGAGGGCGCAATCGACCGCGTGAGCACCTGGTAGATGTCCTTGCGTCGGGCGAGGTCTTTGATCTCCCGAACCTCTTCTTCGGTGATGACGATCTCCTCGAGCGGGACGTTCTGACGCTCCAGCGAGTGGATGCGGAGGAAGATGTCGAACACGGGCGTGTCCTTGCCGCCCTTCCGCTGCGAACGGATGAAGAGCACGCCGTTGGCCTTGACGCGGTCGCCGGGATTGAGTTGTCCACACAGGTCCTGCTCGGCGATGCACAGGATGCGCTCGGGCTGGATGCCGCCACGCATCTGTTCGGGCAGCTCCTGCAGTTCGATGAACTGGGTGTTGATCAGGCTGGAATCCCGCTCGACCAGCGAAAAACGCGTCTCGCGTGCTTTCCTGTCGCAACCGCCGTCGATGGGATCGCACAACATCGGCTGGATGAGTTCCTGCTCGTTCGGTTGATTCACGGTGCTGAGGTGGCCGCAGGCCGAACATCGGAAGGTCGCGATGTAGATGCGAGGGCGGACGCCGGAGATCTTCGTGGTCACCGCGTCGATGGAGAGCATCTGACCGAGGTCCTCTGCACGAAGATGGGAAATCGCGCGCGTCTGGTCCGAGGGCAGGTGAACGATGCGAATGAAGGGGTCCATCGCGCCGTGGCCCTCGTCCACCAGCACTTGCTTCACCGCTTGCTTCGAGGCTTCGAGGTGGAGGTCGGGTTGGACGAGCAGGCTCTGTGCGAAATCGAGGTCCCAGCGCTCAAGGTCGCGGTACGACACCTCGACGCTCTGCGTGTCGGGCCACTCGACGGCGAGGTTGTGCAGGGCCTCGTTGAACAAGTCACGCAGCAGCGATTCCCAGCGGGTTTGGAGGTCGGCTTCGTGCATCGGAATCATGGCCACACCTCCGGACTTAGGGAATCTCCGTCTTCGGGACATAAGCACTTCCCCGCCAGTGAACCACCCCTTGGCTTCCACTGGAGAAGGGGGCGACGCGCACGGCCTCGTTCTCGCCTCGAAGCGTGGTTCCTCTCCCCAGACGCCGAAGGGCATGAGCGTGGACGCATGGCCCTTCTTTCGCACGACCTGCCTTGAGGGAGCATTCATGGGACGCGTGCAAAACCTCCGTCCATGAGCGACGCGATGGACTACGCCAGTGCTGGGGTCGACATCGACCTCGAGGGCAGCGCAGTGGCGTCCCTCATCGGTGCCCTTGGTCGCAGCGTGCGCACGCCCGGAACGCCGGGCGCGCCGGTGGATTTGCCCGGCGGCTTCGGCGGCCTGCTGGAGTTTGGCGACCATCTCCTGGCGATGGCCACCGACGGCGTGGGCAGCAAGTTGCAGATCGCCTCGAGCCTCAACGCCTGGGGCGGCGTAGGCATCGACTGCATGGCGATGAACGTCAACGACCTGTTGTGCGTCGGTGCCGAACCCATGGCCTTCGTGGACTACATCGCGGTGCCCAAACCTGATCCCGAGGTGCACGCGGCCATCGGCGCCAGCCTCGCCGAAGCGTGCCGTCGCGCCCGCGTCACCCTTGCCGGAGGGGAAACGGCGAGCTTGCCCGGCATCGTCACGGAGGTTGACCTTTCTGGCACCGCCCTTGGCTACATGGGCCGTGACCAAGCCATCACCGGTGAACATGTGCAGGCCGGCGACGTGCTGATCGGTCTGCCTGCCTCCGGCATCCACTCCAACGGCTACAGCCTCGTGCGCCGCATCATGGAACACGTCGGTGCTGATCTGTGCGCTGCGGCGCCCTTCGATGCGGTGGTCGATGAACGGCGCATCGAGCGCTTCGCGACCCAAGACGGTGAAGCGCCCACCCTGGGCGAGGTGCTGCTGAACCCGACGCAAATCTACGTTGATCCGGTCATCGACCTGCTCAAGCACCTCGATGACGGCCACCTTGGCGGCCGTTCAAGCGTCCGTGGCCTGTGCCACGTGACCGGCGGTGGCCTGTCCAACCTCTTGCGGCTCCACCCCACCCTCAGTTGGCGGATCGACGCCCCCCTACCCGTTCTGCCCGAATTTGCTTGGCTCCAGGAAGCTGGTGGGGTCGAAACCCGCGAGATGTACCGGACCTTCAACATGGGCATGGGCATGGTGCTCGCCGTGGATGCGGCTCACGCGCGAGGCGTCGCTGCATGGTTGGCGGAGCGCATGCCCGGCAGCGCCGTGGTCGGGAGTGTCGTCGAAGAAGACGCGCCAAGCGTGGTCCACGTGCCGACCGGGTCGACCTTCAGCCATTACTGAGCATCACTCGGCTTCCGATGCGCCAGTGAGCATCATCGATTCAGAGGCCGAGGTGCCGGCACCGCGAATCTTGCTCAGCGGGAAGAGCAGGCAGAACTACAGCCCTGCACCGATGAGGAAGAGGTTGGGGAAGTTGCCGCCAAGGGCCTCGAGAATCGACGGGGAAAGGAGGGTGCCTGACAACGCGCCCACGTTGATGAGCGTCATGTAGAGCGAGAATTGTGTGCCACCACGAAGCCAGCGGCGTCACCGAGGAAACTGGATTGGGCACGAACCATTGGGTCTTCTGGCTGCTGGATCGCATGGAGGATATACCCCGCGCGACCGAACACAAACCGCACCTCAACCAAACCAATTGGAAGCCTTAGCCAAGATTCTGGGCCCATCCATCCCACCGGGAGGTTGAAACGCCTCATCTCAAGGCCCCCGTATGGGACTCTTCGACGTCTTCAGAAGCAAGGGGCCATCGGCCGCAGCGCTCCTCCAACAAAACGCCCTGGTGGTCGACGTGCGCACGCCTGCAGAATACCGCACGGGCCACGTCAAAGGTTCGCGAAACGTCCCCCTTGACCGGCTTCAGGCCTTCGTGCGGAAGGAAGACCCTGAGGCGCGTCCGATCGTGACGTGCTGCGCGAGCGGTATGCGAAGCGGTCGTGCAGCGAAGGTGCTCAAGAAAGCGGGCTTCACCGCCGCCAACGGCGGAGCATGGTCTCAGGTTGAGCGGCTTCAAGAGCGACCGTGATGAACATCGGTTGCGGATGGACCATGAAGGATGGACGTCAGCGTTCCATCATGCAGGTGCCCGAGGGCTGGCCCGGCAACCTCTGGCTGGAGGGCGCCACGCTGGTCCATCTGCCGACCGAACAACCGAGGCCTGAGGCGCGTCCAAGGGGACCGGCCAAGCGCATTGGTCCGGGTTTCCTCAACCCCGCGATGGCCCCGGCAAGGACGCGTTCTGTGATGCTCTTGGCCGATGCGCTTGAGCACGACTGGTTGGTGCCAAAAGGCGCGCTCATCCGCGTCTTGGACGCCCTTTGCTCCACCGGCGTTCGCCTTCGCCGCTGGCGGCAAGAACTGCCCGAGGCGCACATCGAGCGCGTGGTGCTGACGGGAAACGACCTGGACGCGCACGCACTGGATTGGGCCGTGGCTTCCTTCGAGGCGCATCCCAGCGGACGACCGAACGCCCCGCGTCCTGAGCACCGCCAACGGGCGGTCAAGCCTCGCGAGGTCGAAGGCGTCCAATTCACGCAAGAAGACGCGCGCGTCGCTTTGCTACGCGGCGGTTGGCAGTGGGTGGATCTGGACCCCTTCGGTTCTCCAATGCCCTTTCTTGACGCAGCCCTCCAGGGCATGGCACGCCGTGGCGTGCTCGAGGTCACCGCCACCGACACGGCGGCCCTGACCGGTTCAAGCGCAGCAAGCGGACGCCGACGATATGGATTCCAAGGCATGGTGGACCACTACGCGCACGACGATGCTGTGCGTGTGCTGCTGGCCAACGTAGCATTGGCGGCGGCGCGGCAAGACCGGGAAATCACGCCGCTCATGGCCCTCTTCGACGGCCATCACGTCCGTGTTTCGGTGATGGTGCGCACCTCGAAGAACGGGGCAAGCGACGTGCACGAGCACATCGGCTGGCGCATTCGAGAACGGGACGTCCCCTACCGCTTCGTTCGGCATCCGACGCCAGAAGAAACCGAGCGGGGCAGCGGGCCGCTGTGGACCGGCCCGCTTTGGCACGCAAGCATCGCGGGTCGGATGACCGAAGAGCGAGCGCTCGACATGATGCGTCCAAAGGACGGCCTGCTTGAGGCATGCCTGGCGCAAGGCCTCACGTGGAGTGACGACGACGAAGAACACGCCACGCGCGAGACCAAACGCGGGGTTCGACACATCGCCGAAGCCGCGGACCTCATGGCCATGGACGGTCATGCCACGACCTTGCTGAACCTCGACGACCTGCCGCGGTGGACCGGTACCGGGCGAACGCCGCGGCTGCAGCACCTCATCGAGGCCCTGCACGCTGGGGGCCATGCTGCCGCCCGAGCACCCGACCTCAATCCGTTCATCGTCACCGATGCACCCTTCGATGCCTTGGTCCGCATCGCGCAGGCGATCTGAGGTTCACATCACGGACGGGTCCAGGTCCGGTTCGTCACCGGAGCCGAGCTGGTGGCCCGGGCCGATGGGGTCAGGCAGCACGGATTTTGCACGCTCAATCATCTCACGCACGCTGTCTTCGATGGTGCGCGCGTTTTCAAGCAGGTCGCTGAGCGGCAGGTCCAGACCGGTCAAATCTGAAATGGCTTCCACCGCGATGGCGGCAGCGCGTGCATCGGGGTACATCGGATGGGCTTCGGCAAGCAGGGCGATGATGTCCATGTCCAAACGGTCGCCTTCGCCAAGCAGGAAGCCGGTGATGCCCGACACCACGCCTTGGCGGATGGGTTCGATGCCCGCTGAGCGCAGGGCGTTGCGCATCGCATCGGAGCTTCCAACGCCATACAGGTCGCCTCCTTCGAAGTCCTTGTCCGGTCTGAGCAGCCCGTCGACGATGATCAGCTGATCGAACCCGCCTTTGGAAAACCACTCGAGCACCGTGGTGGCGAGGGCGATGTCCTTGTCGTCATCAAACTGGATTTCAGCCGTGAACACACCAATGCCTTCGCCTTGGTACACGCGGACTGGATGCTTCGGGACCTCGTTCTGAATCAGGGCCACGGCAGGGAATTCGGCGTTCAACACCGTTCCCTGTTGCTCCAAGCCGAGGGCGCTGATGACGTGGGAGGCGGCGATGACGCCCACCATGCCCGAGCTTGAGAACCCGCAAATGGCCACGCCGCCGGTCCGCGGGTCGGCGCCTTTGTTCAGCACCAAAGCATAGGGCTTGAAGGGCGTCTCCACGGCTTCACCTCGCGTTGACGGCCAGCGCCTCAGTCAAGAATCCTCGCTCCATTCACTCGTTGTACTCGGACCAGTCCTCTTGGCCGGCTTCCCTGTACCACCAGGTTCCAACTTCGTCTTCGTACCATTCTGTGCCGAACTCGTCAACGTTGATTCCGTCGTCCTCGAGTGCCTCTTCGTGCACCTCTTCCGCCTCATCATGGTCCGTTTCATCGTGATCCGTCTCCACGCCAGAGACCTCTGAAATCAGCGCATCGCTCGGGCGTTCCTTGACTTCGGGCTGCGCGTCCTCAACGGTCGCTCCGGTGGCCTTCAGGTCCGACAAACTGGTGGTGGTCGTCAAGTCAACGGCCTCCTCCTTGGCGGTGGCAAAGCCATAGTCGTCGTCGTCCAAATCGTCCTCCGTGAAGTCCTCGTCGTCCTCTGGACGGCGCAGCACGACCACGGCCACGACGAGTCCGGCGAGGACCGCGATAGCACCCAGTCCGATGATCAGGCCGCTTGAACCGGAGGGAGCATCCCCCGTGCTGGTGTCGTCCGTGCGCGCTTCGAGCGCCCACTCGAGGGCGATGGAACCCTCGTAACTCAGGCTGGCATTTGAGGCCGTGGTGAGCACGTAGGTGGTGGTCGCCTCGAAGGTCGTCCCGTCCTCGTCGGCCAAGTCGCGCAGCGTCGTCATCGACCACACGACTTGCCGTTCGCCGTTCGCCACGATGTCATCGTTGCCTTGCAGCAGGTCAAAGCGCATCAGGCCAAGGGTCTCTGCGCTCGCATCAAAGGACACCGTCACCGAGAAGGCGTTCGGGTTGCGCAGGGTGCACTGGGTGTTTTGCTCGACGGTCACGTCGCGTGGGATAGAGCGCGTGGTGCAACCGTTGACCTCCAGTGGGAGGAGTTCCGTCACCTCAACTGGATCGTCCGTGCCGCCGCCTCCCGTCGATTGGTTGCCAGCATCGGGGCCGCCGTTGTCCGTGCTCCGCTCGAGGGTGACCTCGTGGACGGTGGGGACCAACACCCAGGGGTACGCGCTGTTGTCCAGCGAAAATCGGACCATGGTGGCCTCCGTTGAGGGGGATTCGAGGACGTAGGTGCCGCCGTTGGGCGTCAGCGAGCCCGTGCCGAGTTCGGCACCATCGGCCCCCAACACGGTGTAGGACATGGAAAGCAAGGGTGCAGCCCCGAGCTGTTCGACCGAGGCCTCTTCAACGGTGAGTGAAATGGACCACGTCGCGTCGTCCGTCACTTGCACGATGGTGGGTCCATCGACGTCAACCTGAACGGTGCCGTACCCGGTCATGCTCTGTGTCACGCCGCCCCACGGCTGGCGCAGCGGATCGTCGTTCACGCCGAGCACGCCGTACTCGAAGGTCAACTCGCCGACGTTTTGCGCCATTTGGGTGTCCCACGCCATCAGGCTCGTTTCCTCAAGACCGACGAAGTGGCCGTTTGCATCGGTGCTTCCCGTCACGTTGCGGGCAAAGCCGCTGGCGGGGTGCTCAATGCGGAGCCAGGCCGAGGCCTCGTCCAAGGCCTCACCGTCTGCAGTGACCTCAACGGTTGCTTTGAGAGGAGCGTCGAGAGGAATCAGGCGAACGCCGTCGGTGGTCACGTCCCCTTCCAAAACCAAAGAGACGTTTGTAATGCGGAGGCTGTCGTTGCGTGGCACGACCGGCCCTGTGGTCACCAGCGTGCTCGTGTTGCCGTGTTCGTCGACCGCCAGAACGCCGACGTGGTACGGCGTGCCGTCAACCAACGGTGCGGCTGGGGTCACCGTCGAGGAGGCATCGGTGAAGGCCGAGGTCATGTTCACCGTCACCGGGGTTGACGTGCCGTCCTCCACGACGAGGGCAGGCGTCAGTCCGGCGGTCGAATTGAAGGATTGAGCCCTCACGTACACCTGGAAGGATTGGGCCGTGGTCGCCGTGGCGTCATCCCACCACACCGACACGTGGCCGCCTTGGTCGGTGGCAACGTCGGCGGCAGCAAGGTTGGTCACGGCCGGTGGAGGCGCGGGATAGGGCACCTGAACCGTCAGCACGTCGGAGAGGTTGCTCCGCAAGCCGAAGACGTGCCGTGAGCGAACCGCGTAATCGTACACGTCGCCGTAGTTGACGTTGGTG
>JAYOTG010000009.1:0-75307 GCA_038150305.1 Candidatus Poseidoniales archaeon
GCGTTGTAGCGCTCACGGCGCTTGGCCATGTCAATGCCACTCCGTGCGCTTCGGTCCATCTTGAAGACGATGTAAGAGAGGATGACGCACACCGCGAAACAGGCTCCAGCAACAAAGAAGAATGGATCGCCTGGCATTTCGCCTGAGGTGTTCACGCGGGTTCCGACAAACCCTAGCAAAGCGATTCCTGCGAAAAGGAACACCCACATGAACATGAAGAAAATGAACTCGTAGGGTTCCATCTTGTCTCGGCTGCGGGGCTTTTGCATGAGCTCGTCTGTCGCGTTCATGATCTCATCCTCAAAAGGTAGTTTGGGAATGGTCATATTTGAGGATAAGGGCGGAGTGGCGTCTCTATGGAGAATATCTTCCTTCCTGGTTGCGTTGTTTTGTGGCTGCGATAGGTCGAGATCTGGAGGGAGATCGGATTCCCGTTCCACCAGCATCAGGCCAACCCGAATGGTCGCCGTGAGGGTGATGATTGGCAGGACAAGGATGTGCCACAGGAATCCGAGCAAATCGTTCGTTTCGAACGGTGTGAGCAGTGAAGTAGGCCCGTTCGTGATGGCTGGAAGGGCCCATACAAGCACGGTTGCGATCAGGATTCTTCTGTATGAACCGAGAGTCGCAGCCGAGAAAGAGAGCATGATGGAGTCGAAAAGGAGAACCAGCAACAAGCCGTATCCAACATAGTGCGCCCAAACAACATCGCTATCGAATGCCAGGTCAAAATGAGGCATCCCGAACGGGATCGAATCGATTTGTTGACCAGATCCAGAAACGATAGCAAATACGTTCGTCAATGTACACAACACCACGAAAAGAAGGAACCAACCAAACACCAAGTCAGGGCCATATTGCCCGACGGTGGAGGCCATGTTTGAAACGGTGGTGGAGAATGTCTTGCTTGTCGAATTCGTCTTCTGCGTCGTGGGCATTGATGAGGCACCTGTGGGAGGGAGAATGACGTACTGCTTTCCATCCTGCTCGACAGCGGAAACATTCTGAGGAACTGGTTCCTCGTGTGGGACCTCTGGCACCTGATTCACATCTGTGCGGTCTTCTCTGACCTCCTGAACAACTGGTTCCTCCTGCGTTTCATCCTGATGGTCACGACCTTCTTCTGGAAGATCGGGGCCCAGGGCGATGACCTGAGTGGATTGAGGCACTTGAGCCGATTGCGCTTTGCGCTCGTCACGTGCTTCTTTGGCCTGCTTGACCTTCTCTTTGGTCTGTTTCACGCCCTTGCTTACGGATCCAACGGCTTGCTCAGCGGCCACGCTGATCTTTTCTGAGACGTCGGCGGTGCTTTCTGAGAGTCGACTGCCGGCTTTTTTCCCTGCCTCTGCCGCTTTTGCTGTGGTTTCTTTGGCAGCTTCGGCCACTTTGGCCGTGGTCCTTTTTGTCGCATCGGCCGCTTTCGCCGTGGTTTCCTTGGTGGCTTCGGCGACCTTCTTTCCGAGTTCCTTCGACCGTTGTCCGGTTTTCTCACCGAAGGCCTTGGCTTTCTCACCGAAAGAACGCATGCGTTCTTTCATGTCCGGATTGGACTCGGAGGGTTCCTCGTCGGGGACCTCGGGCGATTCGGACATGGCCGTGAGAAGGCGCTGCGCCCTATCAACGCCACGACGACGCTCTTCAGTAGGCCACGGGTTCGGCGTCGATGGTCCGCCAGAGGAACCACGAGGCTGCGGTGCGCCACGGCGCCCAACGCTGGGCGAAGGCCTCGGCGTCCTTGCCGTCTTCAACACCGTCCGTCATCCGCTGAATGGCGCGGACGAGGCCGATGTCACCGGGTGAGAACACGTCGGGCTTGAGCAGGACGAAAATGAGCATCATCTCCGCCGTCCACGGCCCAATGCCTCGGAATTTCATCAAGTGCTTGCGGAGATCGGCCTCGCTCATCGTGGCCCAATCCTCTGGAATCAGCGCATCGGCTTCTGCGGCAAGACCGTGAACGTAACTCGCTTTGCTGCGCGTCAGGCCGCACGACCTCAGGTCATCCTCGCTCACGGCGAGGACCCGTTCAGGGGTAACCTCGCCGAGCATCGTCTCGAGGCGGCCCCAAATCGCGTCCGCGGCCGCGACCGAAATTTGCTGGCCCACAATCGCGTTGACCACGGAGCGAAACGCGTTGCCTTGTCCCGCTAAGGCGGGCTTTGTGTAGGCGCGAACGATGGGCCCGAGCAGGTCGTCTTCAGACAGCACCGCAACGGCTTCGTCCCACCACGGTGCATCGCCCACGGGAAGGGGTTCCATGCCCGCCGCTGCTGCGCTGACCTTTTGGAGGCTCGCTCCAGCCCTCGGTCATGGACTTCGACGCGGCGGTGGACCGCCTCAAGCACCTCGACCGTGCGGGCTGGGTGCTCGCGGGCCACGACGCGCCGGAAAGCGTGGCCGCCCACAGTTGGGGCATGGCGGTTCGGTGTTTGCAGCACTGTCCCGATGACCTGGACTTGGCCACGGTGCTCAGCATGGCGCTGGTGCACGATCTGGCCGAGGCCGTGGTCGGGGACATCACGCCGCACGACGGCGTGGAGAAGGCCGAGAAGCACGCCAAGGAGCGCGCGGCCATGGCGAGCATCGCACCGCAATGGCTCGAGTTGTGGGACGCGTACGAGGCTGGAGAAAGCCCAGAAGCGGTTTTCGTCAAGCGGATGGATTCCTTGGACATGGCCGCGCAGGCCATCGCTTACGACGGACAAGGACGGCTTGACGGCGCGCCCTTTGTGGCCTCGGCGGAACGCCGGTTGGCGGGAACCCAATGGTCGACGGATTCTTGAGGCGCGGGCGCTGCCGCCCCCCCAGAGTCCCGTAGTGTAGAGGTCCATCATCTCGGATTTTGGTTCCGAGGACCCCGGTTCGAATCCGGGCGGGACTACCTCCCGACCTTGAGCGAACCATCATGAACGGAGGGTCCGTCGCCGCTCTATGGCGATTGAACGCATCGCGGTGATTGGCGCAGGACAGATGGGCAACGGCATCGCGCAGGTCGCGGCCACCTCCGGCTTTGAGGTCGTGATGATCGACATCAACCAGGAGGCCGTTGACCGCGGCATGGCCACCATTGAGCGCTCCCTGAACAAGCTCGTGCAGAAGGAGCGCCTCAGCCAAGATGACGCCGATGCGGCGCGTGCGCGCTTGTCGGTCTCCACCGACCGCTCGCCCTGCGCCGAGGCCGACCTCGTCGTCGAGGCCGTCCCGGAAATCTTGAGCCTCAAGAAGTCGATTTTCGAAGATCTGGACAGCATCTGCGGCCCGGACACCATCCTCGCCAGCAACACCTCGTCCATCTCCATCACGAAGATTGCCGCTTGCACGTCGCGACCAGAGAAGGTCATCGGGATGCACTTCATGAATCCCGTTCCGCTGATGAAACTCGTCGAGATCATCGACGGTGAACTCACCTCCTCGGAGACCAACGCCGCGGTCGTCGCGGCTGCAGAAGCGATGGGCAAAACCCCGCTGACCTCTCAGGACTATCCCGGCTTCATCTCGAACCGCATCCTTTGCCCGATGCTCAATGAGGCCATCATCTGCCTGCAGGAAGGCGTGGCCACGAAGGAGGCCATCGACGGCATCATGAAGCTCGGTATGAACCACCCCATGGGTCCGCTTACCCTTGCGGATTTCATCGGCCTGGACACCGTGTTGCACATCATGGACGTGCTGCACACGGGCCTCGGCGATCCAAAGTACCGCGCTGCGCCGCTCCTGCGCCGCATGGTCGACGCAGGGCTGCTCGGGCGCAAGTCTGGACGTGGCTTCTACACCTACGACTGAGGCGGTTCCATGGTCTGGGTCGTCACGGGCGGAACGAAGGGGCTTGGCCGTTCGCTGGTCATGGCCTTGGCCAGGGAAGGCCACACGGTCGTGGCCATGGGCCGCGACAGCGCTGCCTTGGCTGAACTTCACGACGGCGAGCGCGTCCACGCGGTGCACCTCGATCTGGCCGATCCGGCCGGCGTCGCTGAAGCCGCTGCCGAGGTCCTCGCCTTGCCGCCCGTGCTTGCGCATGGCGTGACCGGCCTGCTGCACAACGCAGGAGACGTCGCGCCGGTCGGCGCGATGTCGGCCCTAGACGATGCGGCGTGGGGCCGTGCTTTGCAGGTCAACCTCGTCGGCGTGCAGCAATTGACCCGAGGCCTCTGGCCCGCCTTGGTCGCGGGGCGGGCGCGTGTCGTGACGATTTCTTCGGGCGCCAGCCTGCGTCCCATCCACGGCTGGTCCGCCTACTGCGCGTCCAAAGCTGCGCTCGACATGTGGACGCGCTCCATGGCCGTTGAAGGCCAAGCGCACGGTATCACGGCCGTGGCGGTGGCTCCAGGCATCGTCGATACCGGTATGCAACAAGCCATCCGCGACGCGGGTCCTGACGGTTTCCCGGCGCATCCGGACTTCGTCGGCTACCACGAGAACGGTGATTTGGTCGCGCCTGACGTGGTCGCCGAGCGCCTTCTCCCGGTCCTTCTCGACGCCAAGCGATTCGAGTCAGGCGGGCGCTTCGACGTGCGTGACGTGTGAGGCATGGCCGCTCAGCGCGTCGTTCTCGGGGATATGGTCATAAGTCCCCGCTCGGAGGCAAGCGCATGCCCGGAACCGACCGCGTTGAGATTCGTACCCTAAAGGTCGGCCGCTTTTGCGTGGTCGACGAAGAGGCCTACAAGATCCTCAGCATCTCCAAGTCCAAGCCCGGAAAGCACGGGTCCGCCAAGGCTCGCCTCGAACTTGAGTCCATCTTCACGAAGAAGAAGATCAGCCACGTGGGCACCGTGACGGACAGCATCAACGTCCCCATGATCGAGAAGGGCACCGCGATGGTCACCCACATGGAAGGCAGCGAAGTGCACGCCATGAACATGCGCGACCACTCGATGATGATCCTCCCCATGGAAGACGGCCTCAACATCGAAGCCGGCAAGGAGATCATGTGGATGGAAGCCCTTGGTCGCTACAAGATCATCCGCGACCACTGATTCTGCCGCCGATATCGGCGACGCGGCTATAGGCCGCGGGTCATCGCAATGAGGCATGAAGGCCTTCACTGCCTTGCAGCACGTCTTGTCCGCCCTGTTCATCTTCGTGATGGCGACCTTCTGGGCGCTGCCGATCGTCCCGGCCTTGTGGGTCTTTCACGAAGTCAACGCCTTTGGCGCGGACGCGACCGAATGGATGGGCTACCTGTTCACCAGCATCGCCGCCGCCTTGGCTTTCATCGCATGGGGGCTCTGCTTGCTGCTGCTCTCGGGCACGGTCCAGATGATCATCCATCCCCGCGTGCCCGCTGAGGGCAAGGTCGTCCCGCTGTTTTCGGGCACCACCATCCGATGGGCGGCCTGTGGCGTCATGCACCGCGCCACCAAGCCCTTCCTCATCCACGTCTGTCCGTCCATTTTCGCGAACACCTACTACCGGCTGGCTGGCGTGAAGCTCGGCCAAGATTCCAACCTGACCTCGCAGGACATCAACGACCCCTTCCTGGTCCGTGTCGGCTCCGACACGGTCATTGGCGGCCATGCTGCCATCAACGGTCACATCGTCGAACGTGGTGAGTTGCACCTCGCGCCGGTGACCATCGGTGACCGTTGCGTGGTCGGCGGCGGCTCGATCATGATGCCCGGCTCCACGCTCAGCGACGACTGCGTGTTGGCCAACCGCGCCGTCTTGCCCAAGCATAAGACGATCCCGCCCGGGCAGGTCTGGGCTGGCGTGCCGGCCAAGTTCGTCAAGCACATCCGCGGCTACGGTGACGACGGTCAGGAATCCTAGGCCAAACCTTGCCCTATGTTGGGGAATGGTCTTGAAGTGCCGTTCCTACCTCGTGTGAACCGGAGGGTCTCGTGATGGGTGTCCAACGCTCTGCCTACCGCCAGCCCGCCACCCCTCAAGGCCTCAAGGCCATCGAGGACGGCACGCTGACGTGGCTCGATGACGACATGTACAACAACCTCAACACCGGGGTGCTGGAACAGTACCTCGAAGAGAAGAACCTCAAGGAATCCTTCGAGGTCTCCCACTGGAGCACGCCCAAGGTCCTGCTCGGCATCGCCATCGGTGCGGTGTTCTCCGGCGTGACCGCCTACATCGGCCTCAAGCTTGGTCTCGCCATCAGCGCCGCGTGGTACATCGCCTACCTGCTCGGCATGGCGCTGAAGTGGTCGCCGTCTGAAGTCAACATCGCGACCTCGGCGACGACGGGTGCGACGCACGCTTCGACCGGGTTCATCTTCACCTTCCCCGCCATCTTCCTGCTGGCCTCACAGGCCCAGTACGAATTGGCCTCCGGGCCGCTGATCACCCTTGGTGAAGGCGAGGCCCTGCGTTTGGCCTTCATCGGCATTGTGGCGTCGATGTTTGCTGGCTTCCTCGGCGTGATGTACTTCATCATCTTCAGGCGTGTCTGGCTGGTCGAAGATCCGCTGCCCTTGCCCGGATTCGAAGCCACCCTCAAGATGCTGGACATCGCTTCGGACGTCAACACCGGTGCGGTCAAGCACGCCCGTGATTCCCTCAAGACCATCGGGGTCTGGACCGGTGCAACGATGATCGGCCTCTTCCTGATCGAGTACCCGCTCATCTGGGTCAACAACCGCAAGCTGGCGCTGTTTGACTGGATTGCAGAGACCCTCAGCATCGGGGACTTCGGTCTGGCCAGCATCTACAGCCACGGCAAGTTGCACCAGCCCTCGGGCACCGATGACGGCATCTCCAAGGGCGTTACGGAATGGACCCAGGGCACCTGGAACCCCTTCGCCTACACCTACATCGGATTGGCCTTCACGCCCTCCATGTTCGCCATTGGCTGGTTCATGAAGCTCCGTGTGGCGCTGTTGGTGAACATGGGTACCCTCGTCGGGTGGCTCCTCCTCGTGCCGCTCGCGGTCATCCTCAACGTGCCCATCTACGACGCCAAGGCACAGTCGGACATTCCGCTGCACGACTTCGCCGCCGGTGGCGCAGCGACCCTGCAGATGATCGCCTTCGCCAAGACCATCCGCACCATCGCCATCGGCTGCATCGTCGGTGGCGGTCTGTTTGGGCTTGCGAAGATGTACAAGACCTTCCTGGCCATCTTCAGCGACATCGGCTCGGCCTTCCGCGGAGACGGCAGCGCCGAGTACATCGAAGGCAAGGGCTGGTACGAGTGGCCGCTCAAGCACATTCCCATCTTCATGGTCGTGACCTTCTTCTCGATGATCGCCATCTTCACCCTCGGCGGCTTCCCCATCGTGGCTTCGGCCTTGTTCGCCACAGTGCTCATCGCGACCACCTTCATGCTCGGCGCCATCGCCGTGCGCGTGATGGGTGAGACCGGCATCGAGCCGGTGTCCGGTACGTCGTTCATCGTCCTCCTCTTGCTCCTCGGTGTCTTCCTTGGAGCGCAAGAGAGCCTCGGCCTGGACACGCAGGAAGCGGTGCTCCTCGGTCTGGTCGGCACCACCGTGTTCGGCTCGGCGATCTCGATGTCGGGCACCGTGATTGGCGACTACAAGAACAGCCTCTACATCGGCAACCGACCCTACCACATCTCGAAGGGGAACATCATGGGGGTCGTGCCCGGGGCCATCTTTGGCGCCGGTGTGGCCATCTTCCTCTCCATCCAGTTGGCCAACGGCAACATCGACCTGCTCGCGCCGCAGGCCAACGCTTTCGCGACCTTCTCGGTCATCTTCGCAGAAGGTCAAGGCGACCTGCTCCTGCTCGGCCTCGGCCTTCTGCTCGGCATGTTCGTCGAGTGGGCCACGGGCATGGGGACCTCCTTCGGCCTCGGCATGTACCTCGACATCCCGCACACCCTCCCGATGCTCATCGGTGGCGGTGCACGCGACTGGTGGGAGGAGAAGAAGCTCAAGCCCCGCATCGACAAGGTGCGCGAAGAGGAAGGCCAGACGGCGGCCGAGAAAACCCGCGCCTTGGCCCTGCTTGGGACCTTCATGGTCGCGGCAGGCCTGCTGACCGGCGAGGCCTTCTTCGGCACCGAATCGAGCATCCTGTCCTTCATCGATTCCGTGCTCGACGAGGAGTTCGCGAACTCACGCGCTTGGTGGGCGGCCCGCATGGGCATGCTCATTGGCCTGAACGTCTTCATCGGCGGCGCGATTTACTGGCTGTTCAAGGCCGCTGGTGTGATCGGCGGCGACGACGAAGCCGAAGCCAGCGCGGCCTGAGGACGGGCGACCGACGTGGACCGTGCACGACCGAGCGTGCTGACCTGGTTCGTCCTTGGCGCAGCCTTGCTTGGCGTCTCCAGCGGTGGCGCGCTGCTGCAGGCCTTTGACGCCGTGCCGCCGCTGCTTCGCGCATCGTGGCGGCTGCAGGCGACCACGGTGCTCCTGCTGCCGCTCGCGCTGCTTGACTGGCGGCGTGAGGGCGCACCGTGGACCTCCGCGGAAGAGGCTCGAGGAGACGCTGCGCTGCTGGTCGCCTCTGGCGTCTTCCTCGCCCTGCATTTTGGGGCGTGGACCGCGTCGCTGGACCGCACCACGCTGACCCATTCCCTGCTCTTTGTGACGGCCCATCCGCTCGTGGTGCTGGTCGGTAGCGCGGTGCTTCTGGCGCTTGGCCGAGATATCATTCCACCAGGGCGCCGTGGATGGGCCGGCGGCTTGCTCGGTTTGCTCGGTGCATCGCTGACCTTGCTCGACGTGGGCGAAGCCACCGGTGGGCAGGAAGTGACCTTCTTCGGTGATCTGCTGGCGTTCCTCGGCGCCGTCTTCGTGGTGGGTTACCTCGCCGCAGGCCGCGTGCTCCGAGCACGCTGGCCGGTCTTCCTCTACGCTGCGGCGGTCACCGGCCTTGCTTCAGTGCTGCTGGCGGCCGGTTCCGGTGCTGCGGAGCAGGGCGCCATCGCGGACCACGGCCTCGTGGGATGGACGGGACCGACGTGGCTGGTCGGCTTCTTGACGCTGGCCTTCTTTGCCGGCTTGGTCGGCCACACGGGCTTGAACCACTGCCTGAAGACCATGACGCCGCTCACCATCTCGATCACGTTGACCATGGAGCCGGTCGTCGGTTCCATCATCGGGCTCGTCGCGTTCAAGACCGGGATTCCCGGTCCGGCCACGCTTGTCGGTGGCCTGGTGATGTTGGCCGGTCTTCTCCTGGTGGTGTCCAACCCAGAACCGGACGCGCCTGATGAACGAAGCCACGCATGAGGTCGCGGTCAAAGAAGCATGAGCAGGTCACTGTTTCTTTCATCGTAGCCCGCCCATGCTTGCATGGCGAACCATCATGTAGCACGTGCAAGACCTTGCAGCATGCCGAAGGATGAGGGCTGGCTGGTCCTGACCAACGACGACGGCATCGAAGCACCAGGTTTCGAATTGCTCGTCAAGTCCCTTCATGCGGCAGGGCACCCCGTGGTCTCCTTCGCGCCCAAGGGCAACCATTCGGCCGCGGGCATGCGCATCCAACTCGGCTCACCCATGCCGCTGCGGGAACGTGTGGATTTGGTGGAGGCATGGGGCCTGACCGGTGATGCGCCCGTTCGCCTGTTCGAGTTGGACGGCACGCCGTGTGACACGATGATCGTCGCGCTGGACGGTGGTTTGGCGCACGTCGCCCCTGAGATTGTGCCACGTTTGGTCGTCTCCGGCGTCAACCTTGGGCCAAACTTGAGCCAGGACGCCTACCACAGCGGCACGATGGGGGCTGCGCGTGAAGCCGGCCTGTACGGCATGCCCGCCATCGCTTCCTCGTTCACCTCCTTCGAGCCCGAAGGCATGCAGAAGGCCGTGGACGCCACGGTGATGCTCGTCGAGCGCGTCCTTCCCTTGCTGCCCAAGGCCGCGATCAACCTGCGACGCCCGACGGTTGACCTGAGTGCTGCACACATCAGCCCGTGGCCACACGAAGCCCTCGAGCACGCCTGGGCCGAGGAACCGTTCGCGGCCGTCGTGACCGCCTTCCAGCACGGAGAACTGATGCTCAACCTCAACGTCGGGCCCGAATGGGACGGGACCTGGTCAAGCACGCGTCTTGGCACGCGATGGTACCGTGATGCGGTCAGTTTCGAGGACGCCGGAGAAGGCGAGGTGGCGACCTTTAGGATCGGTGCCGCGAGCATCGACCATTCGGTCGTCGAAGGCGGAGATTGCGACGCGGTCGATGCGGGCTCTGCAAGCCTGTCCTCGCTCCCAACGTGGCCCGCCACGCATCCTTTCGCGTTAGAAGAAGCCCTGCTGGCCCAAGCGCTCCGTGCCGGCGAGGACGGATGGCCGCTCTGGATGGGTCATCAGGCCTGACGGTCGAGCAACCAATGCACGATGTGCACGGCGGCGTGGCCTTGCAACCAGCGGTCGCCAAGGCTGCAGCGATCGACGGCATGCCCGCCGAGGTCGGCTTCGGAAAGGGGCTTGTCGTCACTCAAGACGAAGCCGAGGTCGCGTTCCGAGAGTTCGGGTTGCTCAACGAGCATGCCGTCGAAGGACGGGGCTTCAGCGTCGAGCACGAACACGGTGCTCTCGCTCCATTCGCGAAGGGTGTCCGCCAAGGCGCCGCCGCTTTCGTCCAGTCCGGGCGTAACTTCGCGCCACTGCCCTCGGGGCGGTTGAGGCTTCAGCAGCGCTTTGCCAAGCATGCCCGCCGCGGAGCGTTCGTCGGCATGCAGGCCGCGAAGGGTGGCACCGTTGAGGCGCAGCCGTCGGGCGGGGCCGGGTCCTCCGCCCAAATGCAGGATGACCTCCACGTCCTCACGCCGTCCGTGGCTGGTGAGGAGCGCCGCGGTGGTGGCCCTGACGAGCACGTCGAAGCGTCCACCGGCACCGGCCAAATCGTTGAGCGGCACTTTGCCACGGGCCATTGCGCGGTGCCCGATGACGGCGAAGCGTCGCACCTCAGGACCCCCGCTCGATCAATCGGCGGATGGCCTCCACGAGGTCGCGTTCGGTGCGGAGGGCAAAATCAGCGCCCGTGGCGTCGACGAGGTGGCCTCGTGGTCGCGTGTCGTCGCCGAGGTCCTCGAGTCGGTTGGCGATGACCGCGGTCATGCCGGCTCGCTCCACTTGTGCGACTGCCCGCCGAACGAGTTCCTTCTGTTTGATGCCGGTTTCCAGCTTGAATCCAATTCGAACCGCGCCTTCGCAGGCTTCGCGGAGCGCATCGATGTGCTTCGGGCCTGGGGCGAGGTCGATCTGCAAGCCGTCGGAGCCTGAGGCCACCTTGCCTTCGGCGGGATCGGTGATGAGGTAATCGAGCACGGCGGCCACGTGGACCCACGCGTCGAGCCGGTCACGCGCGACGGCTTGGCACTCGGCCAGCATGTCCGGCGCGGTTTCGGCTCGAATGACGAGGGGCAACCACGCCGGCTGTTCCACCGTGGTCAGCCCTGCGATGCAGGTCACGTCGTGTCCATGGCGGTAGAGGTCGTCCGCGACGGCCCAACCGGTGCGGCCGCTGCTGGTGTTGACCAAGCGCCGCACGTCGTCCATCGGCGTGGCGGTCGCGCCGAGGGTGACCGCCACGGAGCGGCGTTGCGGAGCGCGGGCGTTGAGGAGGTGAGCGAATCGGGCCACGACTTCTGTGTGGCCAGCCGTTTTTCGCTTCCCCTCTTGGAGCGGGCCCCACAACACGTGCATGCCCTGTTCACGCGCGGCTTCGACCAAGTCGTCGGTGACGGGGTCGCTCGCCAGATCTTCGTGCATGCTGGGCACGGCCATGATGGGCGTGCCGCGAGAACGCGCCACAGAGAGCGCCATCATCAGCGGCCCACCTTGGAGGCCGTGCACGTGGGCGGCCAGCGTGTTTCGCGTTGCGGGCGCCACAAGCACGCCGTCGACGTCGTCGAGTTGATCCATCCCGCTCGACCAATCGGTGAGCACCGCGCCGTCCGTGGCCCATTCCACAGCGAGGGGGGTGATGATGCGCTGTGCGGCCTCGGACATCACGGTCAGCACGTCTGCGCCGTGGCGGCGAAGTTCACGCGCCAAACGCACGGTGTCCACGGCAGCGATGCCTCCGCTGACCCCCAACACCACCCGACGCCCCTCGAGGGAATCGCCGAGGCGTTCGACGCCCGTGTCGCTGCTCACAGCCTGCGGGAAACGCCGCTCGCCATGACTCCTTCGCCGAGGGCGAGGCTTCATGGCATCCGCCCGAGAGCCTCGCGCATGGCGAACCGAGGCGACGACCTCGTGCTGGCGGGCGCGCCGCCGGCACGGAGCTCGACCCCTTCGTCGCCCTTCGCCATGCATCACCGCAGCACGGTGTTCATCCTCGCCGTGGACCTCTTCGTCCTCGCGTACGCTTCGTTCGCGCTTGCGGCCTTGTTCAGCGTGGACTTGGGCCTGACCGGATCGGTGGTCTTCGCGGTGGTCTTCGGCCGCTTGTGGACCGGGTACAGGGCTCGACGAACATGGGCGTATTGGCCCGCGGTCGTGGTCATGAGCTTGACCTTCCTGTTCTTCATGGCCTTGTCCTTGCTTTACCTGTGGAACGGGCTTCGCGGTGACCTCATGGGCGTCCTGCTTGCCTTCCTCATGATTTGGGCCGCCTTTGGGACCGGTCGGCGCGTCCGTGTGCACCTGCTTCCGACCTACAAAGCGGCCTATGCTGAGAAACCCATGGACCTTGAAGCGGGCCTGGAACCCGGTGAAATGCTCGCCGCTTGCCCACACTGTTTGGCGGTACTCGCCATCCGACCTGAGGCGCTCTCGGGTGAGGACCGCTGCCCGCACTGCGAGGGGGCCTTGGTGAGTCCTGATATGGTCGCACGACACGACGAAGAAGCTTGAGCCCGCATGTGTTGGGTTTATGATGGGGTCGCGGGTGGCCGGGTCAGGAGAGAACAATGTCCCAAGGTCAGAACGGCGCCGAGCTGCGCCTGGTGACCCCGGGTTCGGCCATCGGGCCGGTGTCCGGGCGTCGAGTCGGAACTGGAGCCCTCATTCAGGGCGACGAAATCATCGCTACCCGAGTTGGCCACATCCGTGAGCGTCACGGCACCGTGTCGGTTGACCCCGTGGCCAGCTGTTACATGCCCCGCTCTGGCGACTTGGTGATCGGCACGGTCATCGAGGCACGCAGCAACCTCTGGTTCCTCGACATCAACGGACCCTTCCAAGCCCTCCTCCCCATGTCGCTCGCCCCGTGGAAGGTCGAGTTCGGGGGCACCCGCGACCACGCGGACATCAACGACAGCCTGCTCATGCGTGTGCAGGAAGTTGACGAGGTCCAGAACGTCGTGGCGACGATGAAGGGCATCGGCCTGCGCCGCCTTGCAGAAGGTGCAGTGCTCACCCTCGATGTCCAGCACATCGACACCCTCCGCGCTGAAGGTGCGGCTCTTCTCAAGCGGCTTCGCGACCTCAGCGACTGCCGCCTTGTCCTCGCCGACAACGGTCGGTTGTGGGCTGACGGCGACGCGGCCGGCATCGACTGGCTCCGCGCCCTCCTCCGAGCGGTCGCTGCCGCAGGACGCTCGGACAGCTTCGAGGCCATCCTCGACGCGCATGCGGCAAACGCTCCAAACCAAGGTGATGCATGATGGGTGGATACGGCGATGTCAAACTCCTGAACGACGATGGGACGCGCCTTGACGGCCGCACCGTCGATGAGATGCGCCCGGTCGAAATCAAGGCCGGCATCCTGCCCGCAGCCCAAGGCTCGGCATGGGTGAAGCACGGCCTCAACGTGGCCGTGGTCGCGGTCTACGGCCCGATGGAAGCGCACCCCCGCAAGATCCAGCGCCAAGACCGCGCTGTCCTCGACGTGCGCTACAACATGGCGCCCTTCTCCACCTCGGACCGCATCCGCCCCGGCTTCAACCGCCGCTCGCGAGAGATTTCCAAGGTCACCGCAGAAGCCCTCGAATCCGTCGTGCTGCTCGAGCGCTACCCGCGCTCGAAGATTCGCGTCGAAATCGAGATCCTCGCGGCCGAAGCCGGCACCCGCTGCGTGGGCATCACGGCCGCCTCGGTGGCCCTCGCCGACGCCGGCATCCCAATGCGCGATATGGTCGTCGGCATCGCCTCCGGCAAGATCCAGGACACCGTCGTGCTCGACCTCGACAAGGCCGAGGACAACTACGGTCAGGCTGACCTTCCGATGGGCATCTGCCCTAACACGGGTGAACTCGTCTTCCTCCAGATGGACGGCGACCTGTCCATTGAGGAGTACAACCTCGCGACCGAGTACAACTACAAGGCCGCGGCCGAAATCCATGAGATCATGGTCGCCGCTCTGAAGGCCCGATACGACGGAGGTGAGGCGTGATGGCTGCTCCCGTCCCCAGTTTGCTCCGTCAAGAACTCGAGCGCCTGGCCGAGTCCGACCAGCGCATCGACGGCCGAGGTCGTTGGGACCGCCGCGACGTTCAGCTTGAGGTGGACATTCTCTACAACGCCGAAGGCTCCGCCAAGGTGACGTGGGGCGACACGGTGGTCTACGCCGGGGTCAAGTTCGAGCTGCGCACTCCGTGGCCGGACCGACCCACCCAAGGTTCCCTGATGTGCGGTGCTGAATTGCGCCCCGTGGCGCACCGCAAGTACGAGCCCGGCCCCCCCAGCCCACAATCCATCGAGCTTGGTCGTGTGGTGGACCGCGGCATCCGCGAGTCCGGCTGCATCGACATGGAAGCCCTGTGCATTGTGCCCGGCGAGAAGGTCTGGGGCGTGATGATCGACATCCACGTGCTTTCCGACGGTGGCAACATCTTCGACGCCTGCGGTCTTGCGGCCATTGCCGCACTGCGCACCGCCGTCGTGCCCGCAGAGCGCTTTGACGTCGGTGAAGACCACGTCCTCGCGGTCAAGGGCACGCCCGTCATGGCCTCCTTCCAGCGCGTCGGTGGACGCTTCGTCTACGACCCCTGCGAAGACGAGGAGACCGGCGGCGAGGAGCGGATCCACATTACCCTCGGTGACGAGGAGCACCTCCACTCCCTTCAGAAGGGCCTAAAAGGAGCCTTCACGCCCGCCGAGTTCGCCGAGATCCTTGAGGTCGCCCGAACGCACTGTGGTGAACTCCGAGAACTCGTCAGCAGCATGGAGGGGAACTGATTGGCCAAGCGCACCCAGAAAGCCGGACGAACCGGTCGCTTCGGCGCCCGCTACGGTGTGAGCGTTCGACGCAACGCAGGCGTTGCCCTGGCCAAGAAGTCGGCCAAGTACACCTGCCCCACCTGCCAGTACCGCAAGGTCCGCCGCAAGGCGGCTGGCATCTGGCACTGCAGCAAGTGCGACTACACCTTCGCCGGTGGCGTTTGGGAACCCTTCACCCGTGCTTCCGACACCAACGCTCGCATCGTCCGTCGCAACGCCGACGGCGCGACCACGGCCGACATGGCCTACATCGCCCAGCAGGCCGCGCTTGACTACGAGCGCCGCCTCGCCGCTGGCGAGATCGACGAAGAGGAGTGATACGGCTGTTGGCGCCCTGCGCCGCCACGCTCACCGTTGACGTCACCGCGCCAGCCTTGCATCGCGCGCTTGTGGCGTGCTTGAGCACCGAGCACGAGGTGCACATCGACGGCACACACCTTTCGTGGACCTTCGGTGAAGCCCGCGTCAGCGATCTTCGCGCGGTGATGAACACCGCCCTTCGCTCCCTCATCGCCGCCGATGAGGTCGTTTCACAACCACCGCGTTCTTGAGGGGCCTCCCCTCCGTATGGACCATGAGCGAACTCGAGCGTCTGCAGGTTGTCGTCGGCGAAGTCCAAACGGCGCGCCAACAGGTGGCGACCGTCCGCAACCAAGTCGCTGAACTCGAGGGCACCATTGCAGCGGTTGAGGCCCAGCCCGAAGGGCTTGCCCTGCACCGCCACCTTGGTGGTGTGCTGATTGAAGTCGGCGATCGAGCGACGCTCATCGAGGACCTGAAGACCAGCCACGCCCGACTCCAAGAGCACCTGCAGCGCCTGACGGAGCACGAAGCACGTCTGATCGAAGCCTACGAAACCATGCGCAAGGACCTCGAGGGATCTGCGTGACGGCTTTCGAAGCCGACCTAGATCGGCTTCATGTGTGGTTGAATGAGGCCGCTTCTCGCGGCGCCGTGCCCGTGGTCTGTGGCGCCAACGGCGACATGGACACCGTGGCTTCTGCCGTTGCCTTGGCGGCGGCTCTCCCGCAAGCCATGGCCTGTGGGCGCCATTTGGGCCGCTTGGCCAAGCGTCTGGTGGACGATGAGCAGGCCCCTTTCCGTCGTCTCGGGCGCCCAACGGCATGGCCAAGCGCGCTCGGGGGCCTTGTGGTGGTGGATGCCGCTGCGCCAAGCCAAGTTGATCTCGACCTTCCAGAGGGTGTTCCAGTGTGCGTGCTCGATCACCACGCGACCGACGGCTGGCCGCTCGGGGACCAAGATTTGAGCCTGAAATGGCCGGTGTCCGCCACCACGGAGATCGTCACGGCCTACTTGTCTCGTCATCATCCAGCCGCCTTGACCGCGCCGGTGAAGCGGCTTCTCATGGCAGGGCTCATCACGGATACGGGTCGGTTCAAGCACGCTCAAGCGTCGTCCTTCCGCTCCGCCCTCACCTTGCTTGAGGACGACGAACTCGATTACAGGACACTCGTCGACCGCATTGAAGCGGACGTTGACGTGACCTCAAGCGACCACGGCGCGCTGTTGAAGGGCCTGCAACGGGCAACGACCACGGACGCAGGCCCGTGGCGTCTGGTCACGACCCGGGCAGGAACCCTCGAAGGTCGCCTCGCCTCCATGCTTCTCGGAACCGGCGCCGACGTGTGTTTCGTCGTCCGTCATCGGGACGGAAAGACCCGCGTCACCGGACGAGCCCGAGCCACAGCGTGCCGGGAAGGCTTGCACCTGGGGCGTCTCCTCGAGGAGCTGGCCGCCGTTCACGGCGGCGAAGGTGGAGGTCATGACGGCGCAGCCGGCTGGACGTCCGGGCTCGATCGCGTCGCCGCAGAAACCGCAGCGCTGGCCGCTGTTGCCGCAACCCCAAGACACGAGGTGAACCCCTGATGCGTGGACCGGAAGACGTCGTCAATCAAGCCCGCGATGGCGCGACCTTGGAGCAGGTCACCTCCTGGATGGAGGACGCCGGCGTCACCGATTGGCTCCACCTCTGCGAAGCGGCGGTGTTCATGGGCGCGCTCGACCGTGTGGACGAGTGGTCCAGCGAGCTGACGCCCGCACAGCTTGCGGTGCTGGAGATGGTCCGGATTCGAGCCGCACGTGGCACGCTGGATGAAACCATCATCGAAGCCGCACTCGCGGTGTGCTCCACGCAAGACACCCGCGACTTGGCGCTCGAAGGGCGCGTGCGGATGGAGCGTGGTCTCTTTCGCTTTGAGCAGGGCGACCACGAAGGAGCCCGTGACGATTTGACCTGGGCGGAAACTCGCCTGAAATCTGTGGCAAAAGCCTCCCGGGATCACGACCTGACCATCCTCAACAAAGCCGCCTTCCATCTTGCCCTGGGGGAGCAGGTGATGGCCCTGCAGGTCTACGGTGAGATGTCGAGAACGGCGGGACACGCCAACGAATCCATCGCCATCTCCCGCTTGTCGGCGGGGCGGATCTACGGTGACCTTGGGCAGATGTTCGAAGCCCTCCGCTTGCTGTGGATTTCGCACACGCACGCCATCCTCGCCGGTCAGCGCATGCTGGCCATCGAGGCCGGGACCACCTTTGTCGACATGGCCGAGGCGCACCTTTCAGAGGACGCAACGCCGATGGCTGCACAGGTTGAGGCCGCGGGTCCGAGGAACATCGGTGAGGAGATCCCCGATCCAGCCGTGCTTCGCTCGGAGGCCGAGCAAGTCCTCGCCTGGTGTGCCTCCGCCTGCGGCGAGCGCATCGACGGTGTCGAACGCCCGGACCTGCGGGCCGTCGCGCTCCTGGCCGCGCGTTACGAACGTCTCGACATCGTCGAGCACCTGCTTGGTGCCGTTGACGGCGTCGAGGACCCCATGCTCTGTGCGGTCATGCAACACGTCGATGCCGAGCACGCAGAGGCGTGGTCACAACGGATGGCCCAACTCACGATGCACGCGCTTGACCCATTGACCGAGGTCTGAGAACTCCCCGGGGTTCCATTCGTCCATGGGGGGGACGGAATCCCACCATCGCGTTTCTGCGACGTGGGCGTCATCGACCGCTTCCTCGCTCTGGTCAAGGCGCATCAGGGCGACCCATCCTTCGTCGTAGTAGGTCGTGTTCCACGCAAGCACCGTTCCGCGACGGCCGGTCTCCTCGAGCAGTTCGCGGTGCATCGCCTCTTCCGGGCTCTCACCCGCTTCGACCCGACCACCGGGAAACTCCCATCCTCGCTCAGGATGTCGGACGAGCAAGAGTCGGCCTCCCTCGCCAAGGGGCAACAAGGGGTCGCCCTCCTCGACGGCCCACGCCAGCACGAACCGTGTCAGAGTCCATCCCCCATACCGGTCCGGGCACGCTCAAGGAGGTCAGAGGCCCACGGCTCTCCGCTGGCCAGAGCTCGTCGTGCGAGGAAGAAGGCCTCGGCGTGTTCGCCCCTGTTCAAGAGGGACTCGATCTTGACCATTTGCGGGTCGCGCTCATCGATCTCCTCCTCGGTTTCCACGACAACAGGAGCCTCCACCGGCGGCGCAATTCGGGTGCGCAGGTCCACCATCGCCGAGAGGAAGCGCTGCCGCGTGTCCACGTCGGGCGGTGACCACGGTTGCTGCGATGCGCCGTCAAGGCCCGCGTTCAGGCGTGCTTGGAACCGGTCCCGCACGTCCATGTGCGGGCGCAAGGTTTGGACGTGGTCGTAGCACAGCCAAGCCTCGTCGTACCGCTCACGGCGCTCATGCAGGCGACCAAGATCCAGCCACAACTCGTGGTTTTGCGGACGGTGCGCCAAAAGATGGGTCGAGAGGTCAACGAAGAGGTCCTCGTCTTTCGCGCGAAGACGGATGAGGCGTCGGGCGAAAATCACGGAAGCGCGGGCGTCCGTGAAGTCGAGCGTACGGCAGCGTGTCGCGAAGTCCGACAGGGCTGCATCGGCGTCCTCGCTTTCGTTCAAGCGAGACCACCATGCGTCGGCATCGAGCGGGTCCTGCAAGATGGCGGCTTCCAGCAATTCTGCCGCGATCGGCAGCAGGGCCACGCCACGAAGTTGAGCGGCACGTTCGGGGTCACGGCCCAACACCGTGAACAGGTCCTCGAGCACGGCGTGGACGCCGGCTTCGTCGTTCACGCGTTGCTTGAGGTCGACCAGCAGCCGCCATGCGTCGGCCTGCGTGAAATCATAGAGCAGGGCCTGTCGAGCATGTTGCTCTGCCCAGTCCACGTTTCCTGAGGCGCGTTCCGGGTCTCGGTCTGCCAACTTCAGAAATTTCCGAGCTTGCGCAAGGTGGCGGTCGCCAAGGTGGCGGCGCGGATGTTGCAGGCGGTCCTCAAGATCGTCCGCCATGACGGCACCTCAGGGTCGTTGCACCGTCGAAAAGGCGTCACGGTCCGCACCCCAAGGGATGGTGGCGTCGAATCCGACCTTGGACGTCCGACCGTCGCTGTACCGCGACGGGTCGAGGGAGGAGCCGCGCTGATCCTTCAGGATGATGGTGTCGCGGTCCGGCTGCCATCGCGTCATCATCGCCCACTCGACGGAGGTCGGGTCGGTGATGTCGATGTCCTCGTCCACCACGGTCACGGATTTCATCGAGGGATGGCCTCGGAAGGCCGCCTCAATCGTCTTGGCCGGGTCGTCCTCGTGTTCGCGTCGAATCTTCACCACGCTGGCCAGCCAGCCGCATCCTCCATCCGACATGTGGACGTCAAGGCAGGTGACCACTTGGCTCACGGCGGCCTTGATCGTGGGCGCGCGGGGCAGGCCCATCAGCGTCTTGTGTTCGGCCTCACCGGGGATGAGGGCGTGGAAAATGGGGTTGTGCCGATGGCTGACGCCCTCGACGTGGATGACCGGTTCTTGACGCACGTCGTCCACGGTTCCGGTGATGTCCACGTAGGGGCCCTCGTCGTCGTCGTCTTGGGTGATGCGTCCCCACATCACGTACTCCGCATCGGCAGGGACGACCACGCCGTTCGGCGCGGTCGTGGTGCGAAGCGGGGTTCCATAGAGGCGCTCGTGAAGCGCCGCAGCGACGGTCATTTCGTCGAGGAATTCTGCGAAGGTCGAGGCCGCGGCGAGCAGCACCACCGGGTCGGGGGCGTTGACGATGGCGATGTTCACGTCTCGCCCTTCGGCCCGGGCCTCGTCAACGATCGTGCGCAGGTGGCGAGGGACAAGGCGCACCACGAGGTGTTCGTCGTCCCTCAGCAACTGGCGGTGGAAGCTGATGTTGCGCCGCTTTCCGTCGTCGGCGACGATCACGGAGGCCGACATGTAGCGTCCAGCGTCCTCGGGCCAGTGGTGCGGGATGGGCAGGGTGCTGAGTTCCGGCGCTTCGCGGCGAACCTGGAACACTTCGGCTTCGTCCTCGGGGACCATGACGGGATCCTGTGGGTTGGCCATGGCCCAGCCGAGGGTGTCGATGTACGCGCCCGGCTCGATGCCAATGGCTTCGCACAGACGGTCACGGGTCAGCATGTTGACCGCAGCCCGGTGGCCCGGAGCCTCTTCGAGGGACTCGAACACCGCCATGGCGCCAGCGTTGGCGTAGGACCAGCGCCAAAGGCCGTGGACGAGGCTGACGGGTTCGGTTACCGTGGTGGCCGCACCGAGGTGGTCCCTGAACGCCATGTGACCCCCTTAAGGCGGCAAGGCTTCAACGTCACGGATGAATGAGGGCTCAACACGCCCATCGTGGCTTTCATATAGGGGGCGACGGTGGGCGACGTGCTTCGATGAGGTGATGATGTGGGTCGGGGACTCTTTGCAGGCTCAAAGATGGCCAAGGATCGCCAGAAGTTTCGGTGGTCTGACCGCCGCTACAAGAAGCGCATGCTGAAGACGCGCGAGCGTCACGACCCGCTCGGTGGGTCGACCCAGGCCAAGGGCATCGTGGTCGAGAAGGTCGGCATCGAAGCCAAGCAGCCCAACAGTGGCATCCGCAAGGCCGTGAAGATCTCCCTCATCAAGAACGGCAACAAGCTCACCGCCTTCGCTCCCGGCGACGGCGCCATCAACTTCATCGACGAGCACGATGAGGTCATGGTCGAAGGTATCGGTGGACGCATGGGTCGTTCGTACGGTGACATTCCCGGTGTCCGCTACAAGGTCATCCAAGTCAACGGCGTCTCGCTTGACGAGATGGTCCGGGGTCGAAAGGAGAAGCCAGTTCGCTGAGGTGATTCCATGAGCGAAGAAGTCGTTGAGGAAGAAGTCCGCCCCATCGCCGGCATCGGCACGAAAGTGTTCGGCAAGTGGGATGCAAGCGAAGTGACGTGCCGAGACCCCGGTCTCGCGCCCTACGTCAACCTCACCACCGTGGGCGTTCCCCACACCGGTGGTCGCCACGCCAACGCGTGGTTCGGCAAGTCCAAACTCAGCGTGGTCGAGCGCTACGTGAATAAGCTCATGCGCACCGGAAAGTACACCGGGAAGAAGCAAGGCGCCATGAAGGCCTTTGAGGAAGCCCTCGACACCATGGCCGAGCGCTCGGGCGACAACCCGCTCCAACTCTTCGTTGACGCCATCTGCTACGCGGCGCCAATGGAGGAAATCACCCGGATCAAGTTCGGTGCCGTCTCCCAGCCCAAGGCCGTGGACGCATCGCCCTCCCGTCGCCTCGACATCGCTTTGCGCAACCTCGCTGCAGGCGCCGCCTCTGGCACCCGCAAGTCCAAGCGCACCCTCAAGCAGTGCATCGTCAACGAATTGACGAAGGCGAGCACGGGTGACGTGACGGCCTTCGCCGTCGCCAAGAAGGAAGAAGTCGAGCGCATCGCTGCCTCGGCTCGGTGAGCCTTTGGATGCATTGCAGCGCTCCTTTGTGGGCGTGCTGTTCATTCAAGCGGTGGACGTGTCCATTCACCTCGCTTCTGGCCAGGTCGAATCCCTTCGCATCTCGGCCAGCGTCATGCTGTTGATCGGCTCCTGGATGATCCTCGCTTCACCCGGAGGTGCCAAGGGCGTCGGCATCGCCAATGGCTTTGCTTTTCTGGTGTTGAACGGTGTGTTCCTGTCCGTTTCTGGCGTGTCGAATCCGGAGACGGGGACCCTCCGCACCCCACTTTTCGTGCTCGTCACCTTCTCGATCATGGCGTTCGCGTATCACGTCAGGTTGGCTCACACCTCCGACCGGGATTGAGGCCCTTTTGAGACGCCATCTTTCGCTTCCAGCGATGCCTTTCCGGCAGGTCCGCAGCGCGGCACTTAAGAACCCGGTTCAGGTGGCCCGAATCACCGCAAGGTGGTCGCTATGGGACGTAAAGAAGACAACATCAAGAAGGCCACAGAGGTCATGCACGATCTCCCTCAGATCCGCAACCTCTGCATCGCCGCTCACATCGACCACGGAAAGACCACGCTCTCGGACAACCTCATCGCCGGTGCCGGCATGATGTCCTCCGACCTTGCCGGTGCGGCTCGCGTGCTCGATTTTGACGAGCAGGAGTCCGCTCGTGGCATCACCATCAACGCCGCAAGCGCATCGATGGTGCACACCTACGAGAGCACGGATTTCCTGATCAACCTCATCGACACCCCCGGCCACGTCGACTTCGGTGGCGACGTGACCCGTGCCATGCGTGCGGTTGACGGCTGTTTCATCCTCGCCTGTGCGGTCGAGGGCCCCATGCCTCAGACCGAGACCGTGGTGCGCCAGGCCCTCAAGGAGAAGGTCAAGCCGGTGCTGTTCATCAACAAGGTCGACCGCCTGATCAACGAACTTCAGGTGACCCCTGAGGACATGATGGCGCGCTTCCAAGAGACCATCAAGAAGGTCAACAAGCTCATCCGCCAGTTCGCTCCCGAGGAGTTCAGGAAGTCCTGGCAGGTGGACGTCGGGGCAGGTACCGTGGCCTTTGGCTCCGCATACCACAACTGGGGCATCACCGTCCCCTACATGCAGAAGTCCGGCATCTCGTTCAAGGAGATCTTCGAATATTGCAACAACGAGGACCAAAAGACCCTGGCTCAGAAGGCTCCCGTCCACGAGGTTCTGCTCGACATGGCCGTCGCTGAATTGCCCAGCCCCGTTCAGGCTCAGCCCTACCGTATCCCCAACATCTGGAACGGTGACGCGGATTCCGCCATCGGCAAGGCCATGGTCGCGTGCGATCCTGAAGCCGAACTCGCCATGATGATCACCAAGATTTGGATGGACCCTCACGCGGGTGAGGTGGCCGTGGGCCGCATCTACTCCGGTGCCATCAACCAAGGTGAATCCGTGTACGCCATCGGCGCCGCCAAGCCAGAGCGTGTCCAGCAGGTCGCCATGATGGTCGGTGCAGACCGCATCACGGTCCCCAAGGTCGTGGCCGGCAACATCGCCGCCATCACGGGCATCAAGTCCGCCGCGGCCGGTGTGACCCTGTCCCGTGACAAGGATTTCACGCCCTTCGAAGCCATCCGTCACTACTCCGACCCTGTGGTCACCGTGGCCGTTGAGCCGAAGTCCATGAAGGACCTCCCCAAGTTCATCGACGCGCTGCGCTCCTTGGCCAAGGCCGACGCCTCGCTCCAGGTGACCACCAACCAGGAGACCGGTGAAGCGCTGCTCGCCGGCATGGGTGAACTTCACCTTGAGATTACGGTGTACCGCATTGAGGAAGAACAGAACATCAAGGTCCAGGTCAGCCCACCTATCGTGGTCTACCGAGAAGGCCTCGAGTCCAACAACAAGGGTCAGGCCTTCGAAGGCAAGTCCCCCAACCGCCACAACCGCTTCTTCATCGAGGTTGAGCCGCTTTCCCCGGAGGTCGTTGACGCGCTCCGCGACGGTCATTTCGGTGACGGCACCGTGCGTGACAAGGACTCCAAGGCCACGGGCGACAAATTCGCTGAGTTTGGCATGAACAAGGACCTGATGCGCAAGATCTACGCCATCAACGGCACCAACGTGTTGGTCAACGACACCAAGGGTATCCAGGGCCTCCACGAGACCCGTGAACTCATCATCGAGGCCTTCAACGAAGTGTGCAAGAAGGGACCCGTTGCGGAAGAGCCCGTGACCGGCATGATGGTTCGTGTCGTGGACGCCAAGCTCCACGAGGACGCCATCCACCGCGGTCCTGCGCAGACCATCCCCGCCGTCCGAAACGGCATCAAGGGTGCCATGCTCCGCGGCCGTACCGTCATCATGGAGCCCATGCAGAAGGCCTTCGTTTCGGTCCCCAACGACTGGCTCGGTCAGGTTACCCGTGAGGTCACCAACCGCCGTGGAATCATCGAAGACATGCCAAGCGAGGGTGAAGTGACCACCGTGGTCGGTGTCCTTCCCATCGCCGAAACCTTCGGTTTCTCCAACGACATCCGCGCCGCTTCCCAAGGTCGCGCGGTCTGGAACACCGAGAACCTCGGATTCGAGAAGCTCCCCGAGCACCTCTTCGACAAGGTCGTCGGCGACATCCGCACGCGCAAGGGCCTCAAGCCCGAGCCCTACGGTGAAGCCTACTACGCCGAGTGATCGCCATGGTGGCAGAAGCGAGCATCGTCTCGCTTCATGCGGCCCCCGAGGGCGGCGTGCCAAAGCCCGCAGTGCCGAGCCTCCACGTGACGCAGAACGGGTGCGTGGGCGACCGTCAGCGCGACCTCAAGCATCACGGCGGTCCCACGCGCGCGCTCTGCATTTGGAGCCGCGAGGTCCTTCATGCGCTTCGTGACGAAGGCCACCCGGTACGACCGGGTGACGTGGGAGAGAACGTGCTTGTGCAGGGCTTGCCCTTTTCCGAACTCGCTGCAGGGGACGTGCTCGAACTGGGTGCCGTCCACGCTCGCTTGACTGGACCTGCTCCACCGTGCCGCACCATCGCCGCAGCCTTCACGTCAGGCACCTTCCGCAGCATTGACGCAAAACGGCACCCCGATCGGACGCGATGGTACGCAGAAATCGTGGTCGAGGGTGAGCTTCACCCAGGCGACGCCGTGGTGCTCACGAAAGCCGAGCCAGCTGGAGATCCGTGAACTCACGGAGGGCCCGAAGGGCCGGGCTCGACGGTAGTCGATCGAGGCAGGCGTGTGCCGCAGCGTGATAGGACGTGGCCCGTTCCCGACCGTACGCGATGGAACCGGAGGCTTCCAGGCCCTTGTGCGCGGCTTCGATGTCTGCGGACGTGGCCTCCTCCCCCTTGCCAAGGGCCTGCAACAGGGCGTCTTTGGCAGGTCCGTCAGGCTGGTCCAGCGCGTGAATCACCATCAGCGTCCGCTTGCCTTGGGCAACGTCTGAACCGGCTGGCTTCCCGAGCGTCGCGGTGTCGGACACCACGTCGATGAGGTCGTCCATCAACTGGAAGCACAAGCCCACGTTGAGGCCCCACTCGCGCATGCAATCGACGGTGTCCTCGTCGGCGCCCGAGAGCAAGGCGCCAAGTTCGGAACATACCTGAAACATGACAGCAGTTTTTCCCTCGATCATTTCGATGTACCTTGGTTCCGTGACGTTGCTCTCGTGTTCGAATTCAATGTCGAGCTGCTGACCTTCCGAGACGCGACGAACCATCCAAGCGATGCGCTCGACGATGTCGGGAAGCAGGGCCATGTCGAAACCAGGTGCGTCGCACAGGTGCTCGAAGGCGATGGCCAGCATCGCGTCGCCGGCGTTGATCGCCGTGGGCATGTCATAGGCCACGTGGACCGCTGGACGCCCGCGCCGGACGGGGTCATCGTCCATGATGTCGTCATGGACGAGCGTGAAGTTGTGGATGATCTCGATGGCCGAGCCCACATCGAGCAAGCCGCTGTGGGTGTCTCCGATCGCCTTGGCCACGAGCCACGGCAAGGACGCGCGCATGCGCTTGCCGCCTCCCTCGATTAGGTGCATCATGGCTTGACCCAAGCGCGGATGGCGGGAGGCGGTCAGACGGGATGCAATACGGGATTCGATCAGGGGCAGCACTTCCAGCACCGAGGTGCGGAGGTCCGCTCCGACTGCGCCGGGGAGCATGTGGCTGACGTCCCCGAGGTCGTGGATGTGCTCGTCGAAGAGGGCTTGGTGCTCTTCCTTGGAGGCTGCGTTCCACCATGCATCGTCCATCAGACGTGCTGCGATGCAACGGAACCACGGCGCAACGGGGTGCTCAGGGTCCTCTTCGATCAACATGGCTTCCATGTCGTCTTGACTGACCCATCGGATTTCGGCCACTTCATTGGGATTCGGTTTCACCTCGAGGTCTTTGACCCGGCCCACCAGGAGGTGGTCGACCTCGCGCTCGATCCAGGTCTCGTCTTGGCGCGCCTGGTACCGGAAACGACCGACGTAGGTCAAATCGTCCACCGACACCGATTCAATCCCCAATTCTTGCTTCAGTTTCCGAACGGCGGCCGTTCGGACCCCCAATCCGTCTGCCTCTTCGCGTTCTTCAGGGACATCCAGGGGGTGGGAACAACAGGTGTTGGCCCAGATCCCGGGGAAGGTGATTTTGTCGTCGGCACGGCGTTGCAAAAGGAGCCTGCTGTTCTGGTCGAACAGCATCACGGAAAACGCCCGGTGATAGGCACCCGCGCCACGGTGCGCGTTGACCTTGGAGGCCCGCCCAAGCGGGCGGTCCATCTCGTCCACAAGGATGACGGCTTCAGCCATCATGTCGACCTGCTCCGGGTCAAAACCGTCGAGTGCCTCGGCGTCGGCTTCAGCGACATCGGTCCTCATGGCGGAAGCCATGTCGGTCGGTGTGGCCTGCGACACTTCATCCCTTCTGCGCCGCAGGGAAGCGTGTTCCTCGCACAGGGCGCCCCAGCATGGCCGCCTCAAGGCGGCCTTCGACTTCGCCGTTCACGAACCACGTCTCGATGCCGTGCCGTGCGATGCTTTTGGCGCGCTGGACCTTGAGGCCAATGCCCCCGGTCACGTCCATGTCCTCGGCGTGAACGCCCACAAATTCTGCGTCGTCGTGCCAGACCTCGATCAAATCCTCTTCCGTGGCCTCATGCGGAGGCTTCCTGAGAACCCCATCGGCCCCGCCCATGGCAAACACCACGCGCGAGACGTCGGGCAATTCAACCGCACAACGGTGCACCAGATCGTCTCCGGACAGGATGCCAAATGCTGCGGGCCCTTCGACGGGGACCACATCACCCCACGTGACAGGGACCACGTCGCTCGGTTGAAGCGGGTGAAGGTCACCGATGAAGTTCGTTCCCAAACCGACGGCCCAACGGTGTGGAGGGTGCGTGCTGGTCGCAAGGCCAGCGTCATGCAGGGCTTGCGTCACGTGCTCGGCAAGCCGCATCATGTCCTCGCGCACCCGTTCGACGGCCTCGTCTTGGTCTGTGCAGCCGTCGTTCCCTCGTGCATCCGATCGTCCATCCTCAAGGCGCCATGCTTTGGCGCGGAGGTGGCCAAATGAGCCAGCGCCATGCACGACCAGCACCCGGACGCCCTGATGCGCTGCGGCTGCAATCTCCTTCGCCAAGCGGTTCAATCGGTCCGCATGAACGGTGGTCATACGCGACTTTTCCGTGATCAGGCCACCCCCGAGTTTCACCACAACGGCGGGGGGCATGGTGGGTCCACGGCCCGCCGCTTCATGAGGGTGCCTCGCGAGGATTGAAGACGGACCGCACTCACAGAGCACCCATGGGCGACGAAGCAACGGTGGACGTGTTCATGCGTCATCTGCAGGCTGAACTCGAAGCCACGGCGTCCATCGCTGACGCCGTTGAGCGTGAACAGCGCCGCCGGCAACTGGAAGCCGCGCTCCAAGAGGCGATGCGCTTTCTGGCCGCGTACGGCGAGCGCGTTCGTTTGGGCTTGGACCCAACCCAGGTCGTGCGCCCTCAACAGCGCACCGTCGAATCCGAGGTCCGCGAAACGATGTCGACCTTGGCGGCTGGCGTCTGCGAGACGTGCGGTGCCATGCTCGATCCTGAGCTGGACTTCTGCCCAGCCTGTGGCGCGCGGTAATCACTCTTCTTCGTCCCAGCGGGCGAAGGTTTCCTGGACGATGGGGTCGTCTTCGCCAACGGGGTACAGGGCCGCAGGTGGGACCTCGTCGGTGAGGAACACGGTGGTTCCAGCACGGTAGATGGTGTGCCCGTCAGCGATGGCGCGGATGGTGTCCACTTCGATGATCGAGGGACGTCCGATGCGCACGTGCCCGGCCTCCAGGGCGTTGGCGATGGTGCGCGAGAGGTGGATGTGCTTGCGGTCGCCCGACAGGATGCCGAACTTGAGCAGGGATTCGACCTCACTGGCTTCGCAGGGCCAATACAGCGCCTCGGGAATGTCGTCCGTGGGCAGGTCGAGTTCGATTTCGATGGAGTGGCCGTAGGTGGCGCGGATCATCTCGTTCTCCACTTGCCAGCGTCCCTTCTCGTCCGCGTTGGCGATGGCCTCGAAGTGCCATGCGCGCACCCAGTGCAGGTGGCGGCGGCTGTCGGCGATGGCCTTGGACAGTTCGCGGGTCTCGACCCAGCCATTGATGTCCATGTCGACGTTGAACTTTTCCGGAGCGTGGCGCAGCACGAGGGCCAAAATTCGGCCAACGGCGTTGGCTTCGCGGTCCGACATGATGAATTTCCCTTCCTCGTTGCAGACCGGGCAGTTCGTTCCAGAGAAATGACCGTGCTCTCGACACTGGCGCAGCATGATTTCCCGCCCCCGCGCGTGGTTCATAGCATCATCGGCCTCGGCCACCGTGATGGTCAAGTGCCGGGGGTGGATGGAGACACATGGTCGACGTCGCGATGGTCGGCGCAGGACAAACGCCCTACGGCACGCATCCAGCCGCGATGAAGGACATGTGGGCCGATGCGGTGCGCGCCTGTTTCGACACGATCGACGGTGACCTTGCCCCCGCTTCGGTGGACGAGGTCTTCCTCGGTTCGACCGCTTTTGGCGGGGGCCAGCTCGGCAACACGGCGGCCTACCTCGCCGAGCATGCAGGCATGGCCGGCGTCCCCGCCCGGCGCATTGAGAACGCCTGTGCATCCTCCGGATTTGCGCTGCGCGACGGTTGGGCGGCGATCGCCAGCGGTCGCGCAGACGTGGTCGTGGTTGGCGGCGTGGAGAAAATGAACGACCTCACGCCGGAACGGAAGCGGTACTGGCTCGGCGTGTCCGGCGACACCGAATGGGAACGTTTGGCCGGCTTGACCTTTCCTGGTACTTACGCGCTGATGGCGCGGAGGCACATGCACGAACACGGTTCAACCCACGACGATTTGGTCCACATCAGCGTCAAGAATCACGCGCATGCCTTGGAGAACCCTGTTGCGCATCTGCGTAAGGACGTCTCCTTTGAGAAAGCCGCCGGCGGGATGGTCATCGCGGATCCCTTGACCCTGTACGACTGCTGCCCGACCTCGGACGGTGCGGCTTGTGTGGTGCTGGCTTCTGCCGATGTGGCTCGCACATTGACGGACACACCGGTGTGGATGCGGGGCAGTGGAGCGGCCTCCGACCATCTCGCCCTGCACGACAGGCCCAGCCTCACGACCCTTGCTGCAACCCGTTCGGCTGCCTCCCAGGCCTATGCGCAGTCCGGAATCACTGCGTCGGATCTCGACCTGGTCGAGGTGCACGATTGCTTTACCGTCGCGGAATTGTTGGCCACCGAAGACCTCGGACTGACCGAACGCGGTCAAGGCGGCGTTTTCGCTCGCGACGGTGAAGGCCGACGCAACGAAGGCCGGACCACGGTGAATGGCTCTGGCGGATTGAAGGCCAAGGGGCACCCGCTGGGTGCAACCGGAGCCGGACAAGCGGTCGAGGTGTTCAAGCAATTGCGTGGCGACGCCGGTCCGCGTCAAGTCCGTGATGCCGAGGTCGGTCTCACGCACAACGTCGGTGGCTCAGGTGCCACCTGTGCAGTTCACGTGTTCGGGAGGTCGCTTGAATGATCCTTGACGCGCGCGTGGCGGGAAACGCTACAGGCAGCGTCGATGATGGGGTCGTCGTCGCCTCCGTGTTCCATGTCGGAGACCGTCGCGTGCATGGCCCAGATGCCGATGACCTCACGATCCTCATCGATGCCCTCGAAGCTTGGCGGTACCGCGGGCATGATGGTCCTGTGGAGCTTGACCTCAACGAAGAAGAGCGACCGATCGTGGCTGCAAGCCTGCCGTGGCTGATCGTGGATGAGGGTGCACAGTACGTGGCGCTCCGATTCCAGTGTGGTGCAGCCGTGTTGGGTCGCGATGCGAGCATCGACATTGCTGCGATCTCCGTTGCTGCCGAACTTCGCATCGCGGTCGAGGCCGACGCCCATGAAGCCATCACCGCCGCATGGTCCACGGAGCTGGCAGCATCCAACGTCTCTCAAGGCGCCTACGTTTCCGGTCAGGTGCACGACTTGGGCCTCAATGCCCGGTTGGGCATGCAAGCCCAAGCCGGGCCGGTTTGGCCTCCGCGTGGGTCCCTCGGCGATGGCGGGTTGCCGGAGCAGGGTGCTTGCCTGTCCATGACCGCACGTGTGGTCTCATGGACGCGCCTCATCGCGGCGGGATGCCCCTCCGAGTTTGCCATTCGGGCTCCGGCCCTTGGCGGCCTCACGTCGATGATCCTCTCGTTCGAGGAGGGGCCCTCTGGCGTGTTCCTCCATGTGGACGGTCATGCAAACGACGTGAGCATCGACGATGTCGCGCAGCTTGTGGTGCGGCGCGTCTACGCACAGGATGGCGTGCTCCGTTATGGGCGCAAGGCGATTCGCGCCTGACCATGGACACCTTGAAGTCCGGTCTCGGTTCATCGTGAAGCATGGCTGGATACAATCCCCGCCGTGGTCGACGCGAAGCAGCAGACAATCTCGCCGTCGACGAGGAGGGGGATTGCCCACGCTGCGGTGGGGACGCGCAGCCTTCGACGATGTCTGGTTACCTCGCTTGCTCAAAGTGCAGTTACGAATGGGCGGATCCAAACCACGTGGAACAAAGGGCGGGTCCAACACGTGACGACCACCATTACAACGCCGGCTTGGTCGACCAATTCAAGCAAGACCTCCAATCGGGGGAACTGCGCGGCATGCTTGGGATCGACAAGGGCCTCTCGGGTGAGCAGGAAGCCAGCCTCAAGCGGTTGGAAGACAAGTGGATGAGCGGCATGCAGGGTCACTTCAACGCCGCTGCCGAGGAGCGAAAGCCGTTGATGATCAGTTTCGATGACGACGACAACATCGTGTCCACTCACGTCGCCGCCTTCCATATCCTGACCAACGATTTCGACGGAGGGGAAGAACTCCGCTTGGAGTATCCCGGCTACGGCACGGAATTCTACGCCTACAACGAATCCAGCCCAACAGGATGGAAGCGTGGCCGCACCAAAGAGGACACCGCTCGCTCGATCACGAACACCATCAACCGCCATTCACGCTTGGTGTATGCGAACCTCGAAGGCAGCAGCATTCAGCTGGAGTTGAGGGAAGAGAGCCTCAAGGCGAGCGCCCTCGTGGTGTTTGCTGACGATCCCGGTGGCCAGGACATCGTCGCCGAAAAGGGCGGCATTCGGCTCGACCACCGGGAAATTCAGGTCATTGACGACTACAAGAGCGTGGTTGAACTCGTGCTTGAAGACGGCATCATCTCTCCCTCCGAAGACCAACTGCTCTGGGCGATGCGCCAGCAACTTGGCATCGACGATCACCACCACGTGTCCATCGTCATGCAGATGTTTGGCGATCAAGCTCAGAAAGAATGCACGGGCTGCTCGGGCATGGCCGAGCTTTACCCCGAGCATGCGGCATGGTATTGCCACACCTGTGAAGCGTGGTGCTGACCTCAAATCAGCCAAGGGATGGTTCATAAGCGAAACCACGCTCGTGGGCCCATGGCCAAAGAGACGCTTTACATTGGAATCGACCTCGGAACCTTCCGTTCCGTCATGGTGTCCTCCGCTTCCCACGAAGTGGAAGAGTTGACCGTCATTGGAACCCCCAAGGACCCCGTCGCCCGCAACTTCCTGAAGCGCGACGTGCTCTTCGGTGAGGAGGCGCTCAAGAACCGTTTGGCGCTGAACCTCTACCGTCCTCTCGAACTTGGTGTCATCAAGGACACCCCCGAGGACCGGCAGTACATCGCCCACTTCATCACCCACCTCATCGGCCTGTCCGACCCCGAGGACTACGACCGCGTGGTCGCCGTCATCGGTGCCCCGGCCGAAGCGAGCCACGTCGACAAGACGGCCATCTTCGACGCTGCTGCAGGCTCCGTGAACGCCGCCATGATCATCTCCGAACCCTTTGCTGTGGCCTACGCCCTCGACATGTTGGAGCACACCCTGGTCATCGACATCGGTGCGGGTACGACCGACCTGTGCCGCGTCTACGGAACCATTCCTGGCCCCGGAGACCAGATGCACACGGGCTACGCTGGCGACTACGTCGACAGCCAGATCATCAAGGAAGTCCAAGCCAAGTACAACGGCGCCCAGGTCACCAAGGACATGGCACGCCGCTGGAAGGAACAGCACTCCTTCGTGTCCACCTCGCCGCCTGAGGACCCCATCATGGTGGACTTCTCCATCGAAGGCAAGGCCATGACCCTCGACATCACCGACTGCGTTCAGCGCGCGTGCGAGTCCATCGTCGACCCCATCGTCGAGAACGTCAAGAGGCTCATTTCCGAGTCCAACCCGGAGTTCCACGACCAATTCCGTCGCAACATGGTGCTCGCCGGTGGCGGTTCTGGCATCCGTGGCCTCGGCGCCATGATTGAGCGTCGTCTCTCCGACATGGGTGACGTCAACGTCCACGTCGTCGACGACCCTGTTCGCTTGGGTGCCATGGGCGGTCTGCGCTTGTCCATGGAAGTCCCCGAGGACATGTGGAAGAACCTCACCCTCGCGTCCCGCTGAGCGGATTTTGGGACGTCCAGTGCGACTAGGCCCCCGTCCAGGAGCCTCGGCAACAGGCCGTTTACGACGGTAGTTCTCGGACCTCGGCGTCCTTGTCCAGCCGCATGACCTCGCCAATAAGGTCGGCTTTTCGTGCCGTGGGCACCTCGACGACCGCGACCCAAGCCCCGTCGCTCAACCATTCCTCCCGCTTGAGGTCTGAACGCAGCATCTGGTGCGCGCGTCCGTAGGCGCCGCCGTTGACCTTGAAGGCCAACTTGATTCGCTCAAACGAAAGGGGAAGAAGCGGCTTCAGCACGTTGATGGCGTCCTTGACTTGGGCCTCAAGGCGCTTGAAGGGATCCACGGAGAAGCGGCTTTCCTCCAACGCAAGTTCCAGACGTGCCCTCGGATGGGGCGACTTCGTGCGCGGGTCCACGGCTTCGCTGTGAATGTGGTGGAGGATGCGCTGGCGCATCGCTTCGACGCGAGCCTTCCGTTGTGCCGTGGTCAACTGGATGCTGCCACGTTCGAGGATGGTTCGTGTCGCTTCGGCGACGTCCTCGCTGCCGAAGGTGGACACGAGGTCTTCCACCGCGGGCCGCTCGCCCTGTCGGGCGTCGTGAAAGACGTCTTCGACGGCCATGAAATCGTCGAGGTTGACCGACGTGGGGTCTTCTCGAAAAGCCTCGACCATGTCCGGGTCAAGCAGCACCTCGTATCGCTTGCCGCCGTACTCCCAGCGCGCGACCACCGCGTCGTCGAGGGAGACCATGCACGGTCACCGCTTCACTCGTCGATGGGCTTGAGCCGGTCGATCTGCTTGTTGACCGCGGCACGGTCCAGCACGTTGTAGCCGTCGGCCGTGATGGTCGCGACCTCGACGGCTTCCCGGTTGAGGTTGCTGTCGTTGGCGTGCTGCAAGGCTTCGAGGCCCAGCTTCATCGCGGCGTTCAGGGTCAGCCCCTCCTTCCACTTCTGCTCAAAGAATTCAATCACGCTGTTGCGGCCGCTGCCGATCGCACCAGCGTGATAGCTCTGATAGGCGCCCGAGGGGTCGGTCTCGTAGAGGTGGATGCCTTCGTCGTCAACACCGCCGATGAGCAGGGCGGTGCCGAAGGGGCGGGAGCCGCCGTATTGGGTGAAGGACTGCTTGAAGTCGCAGATTTTCTTCACCAAGACGTCCACGGGGATCGTGTCCGCGTACGTGATGCGGTTGATTTGGGCTTCCACGCGAGCACGACCCACGAGTTGGCGGGCGTCGGCCACGAGACCGGAGGTCGCGACACCAACGTGCTCGTCGACCTTGAACACCTTCTCGATGGACTCGGGGATGATCAGGCGTGAGATGATGCGCTTGTCGCAGACCAGCACCACACCGTCGCGGAACTTCAGTCCAGCCGTGGTGGTGCCGCGCTTGACGGACTCCCGGGCGTACTCGACTTGGAACAGTCGGCCGTCTGGGCTGAAGGTGGTAATGCCGTGGTCGTAACCTCGTCCGCTGGGTTGCATGCTGTTGCCTCCAAGACGGTCGCGCCGCCTACGGTTGAAGCGCGGGTCCACCCCATTTGAACCCTCTTTCCCAAGGTCAGGCTGATGAAGGCCTTCCACCCCGCAGAAACATGCGCGTCGCGGTCCTCTCCTCCGGCGGGAAGGACTCCTCTGCGGCGTGGTGGTGGGCCACGTGCCGGGGGTGGGACGTGTGCGTCATCATCACCCTCGTGGTGGAGGGAGACTCCCCAATGTTCCAGGTGCCGAACACGCGGCTGACGGAACAGCAAGCGTCCGCCGCCGGCGTGCCGTGGGACCACCGCGTGATTGACGGCACCGAAGGACCTGACTTCGAGGCCCTCGAAACCATGCTTTCCTCGTACCATCTGGACGGATTCATCAGCGGGGCCCTCCGTTCCGACTACCAGCGCAACAGGCTGGAACGTCTCGGTGAAGCCTTGGGGCTGCGCACGTGGACGCCCCTTTGGCATCAGCGACCGGAAGACCATCTCCGAGGTTTGGCTGCGCACGGATTTGAGGTCATGATCACCTCGGTTTCAGCGGAGGGCCTTGACGCGTCTTGGTTGGGGCGGGTGCTGGACGACGACGCCCTCGACGAATTGGAAGCCTTGTCCAAGGTGCACCGCTTCAACGTCGACGGCGAAGGCGGAGAGTACGAGACCTTGGTGGTGCGGGCACCAATGTTTCCCGAGGGGTTGGACGTGACATGGACCCCCGTGTGGGACGGCCGTCGAGGGCACCTCGAGATGACGTGATCACGCGATGGCTTGGCGCGCCAGTGCGACGGCTTCGTCGACGAGTTCACCTGAGACGCCGATGTGGTTGGCGGGATTGAACATCGCTTCGAGGTCCTCGACGCTGAACACCGCGGTGATCTCGGGCGTCCGCATGCAGATGTCCATCAGGTGTTCGCCGGTTTCGACCGCGGTGAAGGAGGCGGTACGCAGGATCTCGTGAGCTTCATCACGGCCGATGCCGTGCGCGGTCAATTCGATCATCACCTTCTCGGCCATGACTAAACCGCGCTGATCCTCGATGTTCTTCAGGCAACGCGCAGCGTCAACCCACATCCCTCGCAGGACCTTGGCGGTCTTGGCCAGCACGTCCTCGCACAAGGCCGAGGCGTGCGAGAGCGTGAAGCGCTCCGCGCTGGAGTTGGCCAGGTCGCGCTCGTGCCAGAGGATGGCGTTCTCGTGGCTCGGTGCGATGAACGAGCGCACAATGCGCGCAAGCCCGCTGGCGTTTTCGCTGGTGATGGGGTTCTTCTTGTGGGCCATCGTCGAGGAACCCACCTGCTTCTTGACGTCAAAGCCCTCACCTGCTTCAGCGATTTCAGAGCGTTGCAGGTTTCGGATTTCGGTCAAGACCTTCTGACAGGTCGTCGCCGTGTTGCCCATCCAGTGGACGTACTCGATGTACCGGTCACGGCCAACGACTTGGGTCGTGGCGAGGGGAACGCCCAGGCCAAGGTGCTCCAAGATCAAGCGTTGGAGTTCACGGGCACCCTCGCCTTGCGCAGCGCCCGTGCCCACGGCACCGAGGAATTTCCCAACGGCGATGCGTGGGCTGGCTTCGTCGAGTCGGACGAGGTGCCGGCGGAGTTCGTCCAGCCACACGGCGGCTTTCAGTCCGAAGGTGATGGGAACGGCGGCTTGACCGTGCGTTCGGCCGAGCATCACGGTGTCGCGTTCGCGTTCGGCGACGTCCGCGCACACCGCGATGAGGTCGCACAGCGCCTTTCGCAGGAGGACGATGCTGTCGCGAAGCTGCAGCCCGACGGCGGTGTCAACGATGTCGTTGGAGGTCGCACCCAAGTGCACGCACCAGCCTGCGTCGCCCGCGGCTTCGGCCATGGCCTTGGTCAGGGCCATGATGTCGTGCCGCGTCTCAGCCTCGATTTCGCTGACCCTTTGCTTGGTGACCACGTCCGGCACCGCGATCTTCTCGATGACGGCATAGTCCTCAGCCGTGACACGGCCCATCTGGTGGTGAGCCCAGACCAAGGCGCGCTCAACTTCGAGTTGGCGCTCATGGCGGCCGTCTTCGGACCAAATCTGCTTGAAGTCTTGGCAGCCGTAGCGGTAATCCAACGGACAGAAGGCCATGACGTTCGGCGTTGTGGCCGCCCCATCAACCTTCGCAGCCGGACGTTCACGAGGAACGTGCCGCTTCCGTGGAGGAACGCGCTTCACGCATGGCCATGCGGACCATCAGGAGGGCGCAAAAGGAGGCGACCAGGAAGCCGCCGCCCACGAAGGGAGAGACGTTGCTCCACAGGATGGCCAAGCCGAGGAGGGAGGCATAGGCGATGATTTGGCACACGGTGGACAAGCGCTCCAGCGTGCGCCGTTCGGCCGGAGCCAGATTCTGCGCGAAGGAGTCCGCGTAGGTGTGGATCATGAAGTACACCGCCTGAAACGGCAACGTCACCGCGATGAGTGTCAAGGCAAATTCCCGCGTCACGCTCGGGTTCATCTCCTGCTGAAGCCCATGCACCAGCATCACGGCCGTGTTGGACCCCAAGAGGGCGGCCATGATGGTCCAGCGTCGGTCGGTAAAGGCCATCGTCGCAGGAGGATGGCTCTGTTCCATGACACAACTTGGGTCGAGAGGAGAATAGCCCTTGCGCTTCAGGACGAGCGAATCAGCAGAAGTCCGAGGGAGGTGATGGCGGCCACGATGAAGAGCAACACCATCATGCCCACGGGCCCGTACTGGTTCTTGTCGTTGACCGCAGTGCCGATGAGGCCGTGCGTTTTGATGGCCTCACCGAAGGAGCCGACTTCCGTGAATTCCGGAGCGGGGCGACGGGGGATGCGTTCTGCCTTCTTCGTCGCCTCGGCCATGCTTTGGTCTACCGCTGCCACATCATGAGCGTTCCGACACCGGAAGCGTCTTTCTCCTTCGTCAATCAACGCTGCGCATGGCAGCATGGCGCCCCGCGTTCCAGGCGACGAAGGTTCACCTCGCGGGTGCCGCAGGGGCAGGGGCCACGAGCCTGGCGTTGCACATGGCCAAGCAGGTGCTTGAGGACGGGGAGCGGGTGCTCTGGGCGGCGCCAGAGATGCCCGACCCCACGCGCTTTTCCCAAGTGCTCGGTGGGCTTCCGCCCACGGTGGCCACACGCTTTCACGCGATGAATTTGGTCGGGAGGATGGATTTGGTGACGAAATCGCTCCACCAAGCCGCAACGTCGCTGCCGGGTGTGGGCTTGGTGGTCATGGACGACTGGGCTCCCGCGACCGGCCGAATTCCGAAGGCCTCCTTTGACGCCCTGAGGGGACTCGCGTCGGGTCTGGGCGAGATCACGTTGCTCGCGACCACGAAACTTGGGACCGACATGGACGCTGAGGACGGGTTTCGGGTACGCTCCGAGGATCAGCTCATCGAGGCAGGATTTGCCTCGTGGCGGTTGACTCTGGAGCCAAACGGGGTTCGCTTGTTGGCGGGCCCGCACGAGACGCAGCGCGTGCGCGTCGTGGACGAAGGCTTGGATTTCGCCTAATCCTCGTCTTCGTTGAGCAAATCGCCCATCATTTCGAGGTCCTCTTCTGTGGGCTCATCGAAGGCTTCCGGTCGTCGAGCGCCGCCTTCCAAGGGGTCCTCACCGGCCACCTTCGGGCCGGTCTTGGCCAGTGCAGCGGCTCGGTTCTGGCGGGCCTTCCACACCACAAAGGCGAGCAGTCCAAGGAACACAAGTCCCGCAAGCACGGTCACGACGTCAACGCCGGTTTCTTCGGTCATGTGAGGAGGTGTGCATGGTCTGTTAGGAAGATGCCGGTGAATTGGAATCAGCGCACGACCGTTTGGTCACCTCACGCCGAGCTCAGGGGCAAGATGGCGCCGTCGATCCAGCGGAGGTTGCACCCATCCGCTCGGCGTCACCGGCGTACCGATCCAGCGGTCCGGCTCACGGTGTGGGCAGGAGGGGCAACGCAGCCCTTGGTGTCGGCCAGCGGATTTCATGCGAATGCCGCAGGTTGGGCACAGCGGGCGCGATGTGTCTCGAAGAGGTCCGGCGACGTGATTCAACGCTTCGAGGTGGAGCCCCTCGCGGCCTTCCTCATCGCTGACCAGGCCAAGGCCCTGCACCACGTCACCGGTGACCAGTTGCGCGGCAAGGTGGCGCAGTTCATCAGACGGCGCGAAGGCGAGCCAGGTGCCCTCAGAGGTGTCGAGGGCCACATGGCCTCCACGCAAGATGTGGACCTTGTCCACGGTCGCTTCGAGGGCAGGCGGCAAGTGATCCCCGCTTCCCTGGTTGGTTTGGAAAATGCGCATGCCGGCCACGTCTTCCGTCCCTTTCGCCTCGACAAGATCCCGGACGCCCTGCTCAACGGCGCTTCGATTCGTGCCTCGCAGGCCGAACAGCACGGGCGACGTACCGCGTGGTGCCAGCAGACTGCGTCCTTTTCGAGGGTCTCGGCACGCGACCAAACCAGGGTCATGGTCGAGACGTTCCATGACTCCCTCGTCCAATTGGCGCGCTCGGTCGTGACGCTGCCGCCATGCAATGCCTTCCCAGGTTGACACGCTCAGAGGCCAGGCAACGGCCGCCGTGGCGCCGATGATACCCTGTCCTCCTGCCGACCACGTTGCTTCAGGTGCAGCGTCAACGGCCACTTCTTCGGCAACTGCCATTCTATAGAATGAAGGAGGGGGCTTTGATTCAAACCACACCAGGCCAGGATCGCTTGGGACCTGCGTTCGCGCAGCATGCGTGGACGGCGTCCACAACCCCGCCAAGGTGGCAAGATGCGCCTCCCAATACTGCTCGAGCCAGAGGTGCCACGTCGTGGCGTCAAGTCGCACGTCAAGTTCAACGGCCAAGGCCGCGTTTCCACGGGTTCTGGCTTTTGCCATGGGATACAAACGGACGAGGCACGGGTCCCCAACGACGGAGACCTCCGGGGGCAAGGACGAGAGCAGCTGGTGCATCGTCCACGTGGTGCATCCTCCTCCGAGGTGGTCAGTGTCGTCCAGGCCAAGCCAACCCACTCACCTCACCTTGTCCCCGGGGTCGTCACGATCCAACAAACGCGCGAGCAACGGTTCCAGCCCAAGGTCCCGCATGGCTCGGAAGGTGCGTGCTCCGAAGCCCAATCCTGCTCTGACGTCGCTTCCGCGATCGCCGACCATGACGTCTGCATCGTCCGCTGAGGCCTCAGCGTTCTCCAGGCGTTGCCGAAGCACGCCGAAGCCGTGTTCTGAGCGGAGCAGGGATGCGCCAAGGCTCAGCATGCCGGTCTTCGGCTTGCGGCATCCGCACCCAGCCCAAGGCACGTGCGGGCAGGCCAGAATGAGGTCGGGTTGCGCCCCTGCGGCGGCAAGCATTGCATCGAACCGGTCATGGATCTGGTGCAACCGTTCGTCGTCCCACACCCCTCGGCCGACCGCGGACTGGTTGGTGACCACGCACAGGAGGAAGCCTTCGTCCCTGAGCATCCGCATCGCTCGTTCAGTCCCTTGAAGGAGCTCCAATTCGTGTGGGTGGTTCACGTACCCATCGAGGCTCTTGTTCAGCACGCCATCGCGGTCGAGAAAGGCGATTGGAGCTTGTTCGCGCCCACCAGCAAACGGGCGCAGCGCGTGCGCAATGGGCCCGTCCATGCTTGACCTTCTCCACACCGGCCCTTGAGGTTGGCCACTGCCCCTCACCGAAGGGGTTCAACGAGGAGGGTTGAAGACGGACGCGAACGGGGTTCAGGTCATGGCGGGCGCCTCGGTGGAATCCATCGGCCTGCTCGCCATGGGCATGGTTCTCCTTGGGGTTTCCTTGTCGAAACGGAGCAACCTCTACCGCGTCAGCCTCCTTGCATGGCCGCTGGTTGGTCTCGGTTTTTTCCTGATGGCCGACGGCTACTGGCAGGAACGCGACCCCGTGCTGACCGTCATGCTGAGTGCAGCCCTCCCGGCCTCGATCGGCCTTGCGTGGTGGGAATGGAAGGTGGAGGATGCGCGTGATGCGTCGGCACTTCGCTGGTTGAAAGGCGCGGTGGCGCTCGCAGGCTTGCCTTACCTGGCCACCTACCACGTGCCCTGGCTCAGTCGGCTGGCCATTGTCGCGGTCGCTTCGCAATCCGCCCTGATGCTGCGCTTCACCGGAGCGGGTGACGTGCATGTCGGAGAAACCTACGTCAGCACACCCGAGGGGCAGGTGTTGTGGCAAGAGTGGGAGGGCAACGTCTGGTTTTGGAGCCAGCCCTTCGGTGAATATCCCATCCAAACGGATCTCATCTGGGCGGACGGTTCCTCTGTGGGCGTCAACATCGTTCTGGCCTGCACCGCGCTCCAGTCGATGATCGTCTTTGTCGGCGCCATCGCCGTGCTGGACATGCCGTGGAAGCGCCGCGTGCGCGCGCTCCTGCTGACACTGCCGCTAATTCACGTGCTCAACATTTTCCGCAACGCAGGCATCGTCTGGCTGCACGCCATCCATGGTTCAGTCGACGTTTTCGGCCTCCGCATGTTTGAATTCGCACACACCTATGCCGCTCGCGTCGTCGCGCTGTTGGCCATGTATGGACTGGCCCTCGTGATGTTCCGACTGCTACCTGAGCTTCACGCACACGTGTTGCGGTTGATGCGGCCCATTCAACTCGCGTTGAAACCGAAGTCGTCCTGACGTCGCACGCGGCGTGCGCTCATCGCCACTCGAGTGGTTCGCTTGGCAACGCATTGTTCAACGGCGGTGGCAGGTCGGTCATGCCAGGAACTTCGTGTCCCTGTGCCGCGGGGGTATTGCTGACTGCATCCGGGGTCGGGTCGTACGCCATGGACGGTTCCTGAGCCATGGTTGCGGGCTCGAAGAGGTCTGGCATGCGCTTCTCGTCCCCGAGTTCCCCCCACGGGTCAACGGACTGTGCACCACCGGGGCCTCGGCGGAGCATGGTCAAGAGCAGGACGATGACCAAGCCGAGGACGGCGACGGCCGCTCCGTAGGTCACCATGCTGTCGTTGACGCCCGCGACGAGGTCTGCATTGTCGCCCACGCCATCACCGTCTGAGTCTTCGCTCTCGTCGGGGTCTTCCGGGAACGCGTCGTCTTCGTTGGGGACCCCGTCGCCGTCCATGTCAAGTGGGTCATAGGTCGTTGAACAAGCCAGCGTGTGACGCTCAGCCTCACGGTCGTCGATGTCGCCGTCGCCGTCTCGGTCGATGGCCTCCAGATCAATCTCGTTCAGGTAGTCCACCGTTTCCAAATCCTCGAGCGCGATGGCATCGGCCTCGTCGGCTTGTTCCCAAATGAAGAGGAATTCTTGTGCGCAGGAGCACAAATCGGCTTCCAGTTCGGCCATTTGGAGGCGCTCGTCTTGGTTGCGATCGAGGTCTTCACCCGGCGTTCCCGTGTCGGGATGCGGACGGTGCTCGTCGAGGCTGACCATGCCGTCTCCGTTCATGTCGAGGTCACTGAACCACTCGATGGTCCGCTCTTCGCAGCCTTGAGGTTCGAATGGTTCGTCGTTGTTCACTTCATCGTCGTCGTCCACGGGCGGAAAATCGGCCTCAACCCACGTCGCCATGATGCCGAATGCACTCAGGTCTTCTACCACCTCAACGGTGACGTCAAAGCGGCCGTTGGCGGCGATGTCCATGTACCAGAACCAATTGGCGCCGTCGCCCTCGATCCACGTGGCTTCGCCCCACTGGCGTCCACGAGGCCCTTCCTCGAAGACCAGGTCCCAGTCGTAGGGCTCCGCTTCGCCGTCGAGTTCGATGGCCCCACCTTCGCCCCATGTCGTGACCTCAAGCGGAGAGGCGGGTTCCTCGAGGATGCCGAAGAATTCCAACACCGTGCCTTCCTCTGCTTCGATGCCCACGATGGCCTCTCCGTTGAACAACTGGATGGGTTCACCGTCCCAATCCCAGACGTAACGGTCTGCAAACTCCGCAAGGATGGAGGTGCCGCTGAACACCCGGTCGGTGTGCACGAGGATCATCCACGTTCCCGGGGTGGGGTCGTTGAACGCGACCATGTCGTTCGAGCCAGGCGACGTGCTTCGGTGGTCGTAGACCGTTTGGGTCGGCGTGGATGCGTACGCGAGGTGAAGGTCGGCTTCGCCGACACCGTCATCCAAGCTGACTTCCAGCCGTTCGGTGCCCTCAGGCACCTCGATGGAGAAGTATTGGCTGAGGCCGTCGTAGCCGGAAAAGGGGCCATACGGAACGCCTGCGGTCAGGGCAATGGCGTCGGAGGCCTCGCCGTTGGTCGGCATTGGTGTCAGGTCGGCGACGATGCTGAAATCGAAGGCCCGCCCCCATGTGTACGCCGTCACGTAGTAGGTTCCGGGTTCAACGTTGTAGAGGTGAACCTCCTCGTCGTTTCCAGGACCCATCGACCAATCTTCGTACGCTTCGACGTTCACGTCTTCCTCACCGAGGAAACCGGGGGCTCCGATGATGTCCCAGTCGTCCCACTCGCTCCATTGCCCGAAGGGGTCCGGTGGGCCCCCGTAGGAGATGGCGAGTTCGACGTTGCCGTCGCCGCCGTACGTTTCCACGGCGAGGTCGGCCAGCGGCTCTGTGACGTTGACGTAATACTGGATCGTGTCGCCGAACTCATTCCCGCGTTGGCTTTGCAGGTCTTGATTGGCGACCGGAATGCCGTGCTTGAGCTCAATCATGTCCTCCAAGGTGGGCGGTGCTTCAGCAACGTCCCACTCCGCCCACAGGCTGAATTCTTGGAGATCGGCGTTGGCGTTCAGGGCGAACCAGTGCACGCCCGCATCAGGCCAGCTGTACGAGGTGAAGACGCCGCCCCAACCCCAGTTCTGGACCTCATCCATGTGCGACCAAGCCGAAGGCACGCGGTTGATGTCGTGGTAGAGGTTGAACTCTGCATCGCCTTCTTCCTTCCCTTCACCGGTTGACCATGCGAAGGCTTGGACCGTCATCGAGCGGGTGTATTCAGGGAGTTCGGCAAAGAAGAGCAGCGTGTCGCCGGCGCTCACGTCGTCAATGGCGAGTTCATCGCCGTTCTCAAGTTCGATGGCCTGAGCCACAATTGAGCCGTCGGGCATCACCCACGCCGCGCCATGGATGGTGCCGTTCCTGTTGGCGTTGTCCATGGTCAGGTCTCCCTCGCCTTCGCCGAAGGTCCACGCAGAGAGTGGGCTCTCGGCTTGGGTGAGGCTGTGGTTACCGCTCGTGGACGTGACGCGGAGATCCTCAGAACTGATGCTGACGTGGTCGATCATGCCTTCGAAGTGGTAGCGGTCTGCGCCTGCGCCGTGGCGTCCAATCACCAGGTTTTCACAGGCAAGACCTGCATCGTAACAGTCGTTGGAGCCGAAGTCACCGGCGGGGATCTCGGCTTGTGTGGCGTCAAACGAGCCGATAGGCGCACCGTTGAGGAAGAAGGTGCCACCCGTGGATGCGTTCACGGCGACGGCCACGGTCGACCACGTGTCCGGACTCAGCGTCATGTTGGCTTCGCTCAGGGCGTTCTTGGACAGGCTGTATTCTGAGGAATACCCAAGCCGTCCGTCGTCCAGGTACAGGCCATAACCGTGGTCGCCGTACATCACCACAGTGTGAATGCCGTCGAGATCTGTGGGATAGACCCGCGCTTCGATGGTCAATTCACCCTCTGTGGAGGGGGCGCGCAGGGACGTGTCATCGGCCGTGATGACGTGGTCGTCCTCACCGTCGAAGCGCAAGGCGAAATCCGCGCCCGGGCCAAGCTCCACAACGCCGTAGACCGGGAAGTATTGCGGGTCGTTCTCCAAGTCGTTCCAATCCCCGGGTTGGATGGAACCCATGTTGGGTCCTGTGATGTGAACGTAGTCCTCTTCATCGGTCATGCTCGGTTGATCCGTGCCCCACTGGCGGTGGATGTACGGCGTCCCGTCGTGCCAGCGAAAGACGCCTTCTTCGGCCGCATCGTTGAGGCCGGTCCACAGATGGCGCGTGACGTTTCCGTCGTTGCCCCACGTTTCGTGGAGCCACGTATTCTCGGCTTCATCGTCCACCGTGACGAGGAAGCCTTCGAGGCCGCGAGCAGCCTGCGCCGCTTCCGTCCACGAGGAGGCAGAAAGCAAGTGATAGGTGTGGTTGTTCGCGGGATTGACCTTGGTGTCCAGCACCTCGATGTCCAAGGATGACTCCGCGCCAGCAGTCGGGCTCAAGGTGGCGAGGGTGGTGGAGAGCACCAAGAGGGTCACGAGGGCGAGCGCACGGGGGCGTCCGTTCTGCATGGTAGGAAGACGGCCCCGCGTCTTCAAAACCTGTTGGTGCGTTGATTTGACCTTCAGGAACTGCTCAACCGTCGACCGCCAATCCTGACCTCGGACGTGAGCGGCATCTGGTGCTCCCACGCGAATTCCTTGACGATGCGCCACGCGTCTTCCTTTCCTTCGTAGTCCGTGACTTCGATGACGCGGTTCCTGGTGTTCGCCTTGAAGGCGGCTGCTGGTTCGCCGTTCTTGAAGACCAGATAGGCGCTCCCGAAGCCGAACCTTTCCTTGAGCGTGCCAGCGAAATACGGCGCGATGGGGTCAGAGGGCGGAAGCACGAAATCGCGCATCGGTTGGAGTTCCTTGGCTTCGGCGAGGAGGTCTTTTCGCCCCCAACAGACTTCGTGCAGGTCATCGATCAGGAAGCCCTTGATGAGGGTCTCATCTTCCTCAAACTCCGTCAGGATGGCCTTGACTTCTTCTGGCTTGAAGTGGCTGCCGGCCAAGGACAAGAGTTGCTTGATCGTCATCACGGGGAAATCGGCCACAAGAGAGCGCAGATACTCCTTGCGCAAGACGGACCGTTCAAGCGAGGCATCCACGGTGACCGTTCTGAATCCACCTCGGAAATCTTGGACGATGTGACCGGACCTGATGAGGGGCTGGACCAATTTTCTGAACTCTGATTGGCTCAGCGCATAGCGTTCTTTGAACAACTCATGGTCCGAATGGGTTGAGAAGAATTCCAACACGTCAGCGAGGTCTTCGTCAGGTTCGATGCCTCGAATGGCCAAGAGGGTCTGGAAGTGTTCGTAGGAAGCCCAGGATTGGTGGCCTCGGAGGTTCACGCCCTGGTGCAGCCGGTTCGCACTCGCCATGCTCTTCAGGTCCACGCGGTAGACTTCGGCACGGCCGCGGAGGGCGAAGTCGTCACGGACTTCTCGTATTCTCTTGAGGGCAAGGAACTCGTTCTCCAGCCGTGCCGATTGGTGCAGGTGGTGCTTGTGGAAGAGGGCACGGTCAGCGAGGTTTCGTGGCTGGGTTTCGACGATGCCTCCACGGATCATGCGTTCCCCGGCGAGTTTGAACCCAATGTTCGCCAACGCATCACGCCAGACCTGCTCCACTTCGTTGATCGGTTGACCGTTGATGCCGCTCAGGACGGCGACGTCCACGAGTTGTTCGGCGTGGTTTTGCAACAACACATCGAAGGCTTCGCAGAACTCCTCGAGGTAAGCGGCGGGAATCTGGATGTCCTTGACTTCGAGGTAGTCGTTCACCTTGAACATCAGGACCTTCCCCACCGGGTCGATGCCCTTGAACACGGGCAGGTACCAGCCGCGGTCCAGCATGGCGCGGACCTCCCAGATGAAACGGGAGACGTAAGGATCGGACTGCGTCAAAATGCGCATGGATCGGTCTTCTCGCCGTGCACGGCGGAAGGTCCCGACTTCTTCTGGAGCGCAATAGAAATCCTCGGGTTCTGGCACCAGCGTGGTGACGCGGCTGATGCGTCCAGCCTGTTCCAGCGCCTTGAGCGCGATGACCAATTCTTCGTAGGCACGGCTGACGTAGAAGCGAAGCGTGTTGGCCTTGATGGGCCCAATGCGATGGATGACCTCGCACAAAGCGTCCTCGAAGGAGAGCCCGTCATAGACCTCGTGAACGCGGTGGTAGAAGGACAAGCGTCGACGGCGTCCAGGGACTTCTTCGAACTGTTTGGCCACGAGGAGTTGACGTTCGAGGTTGGCCAAGCCGTTCTTGACGTCACGCTGGAGTTGCTTGTGCTCGTCGCCCTTTGGATACATGGCCACGATTTCGGAGCGCTGCGGTTCTTCGCCGGGCAAAATCCGGTCAAGCAAGTCAGCCTCCATGGCGCCGATGTACGGCTCGGGTTTGAGTCCGAGCAGCATGGGGAGGTTCCTGCGTGTCGTGTACCCCTGACGGTTGTGCAGCAGCCGCCCGTTGACGATGTCACGGTCCAGCTGGAGGTCTTTCCAATCGCTGAACCTGAAATCGTTGATTCGGTAGAGCAATTCCTGCTGCTTCTGGAAAAGCAAGTGCTTGTCGAAGGCCTGGTCCACGTCGTCGTACATGGTGAACGACTTGTCAAGGATCATGTTCTGGATGGAGCGGTACTCGACGACCTCTTCCTCGCCGCCCGTGATGCGGTGCTCGTCGACCTTGAGGATGAACTCAGCCTCTTCAGTTTGCGTGAAGAAGCCGATGCTGATGACGTTTCGAGTCTCCAATTGGTGGATGGTGCGCTCGACCATCGACCGGGGGAAGGGCAAACGTGCTTCGAGGTGGTCAGCGGTTTGCGGGCCTTCTGAGCCGAGCATCTCGATGAGTTTCACGCGCAGGGCTTCCTGCGGATCGCCCAATTCCATGTCCGTCCATGACGTGACTTTGGTTCCGCTGAAGGCCGTGGCCATGCGGTAGGTCACCCCTGCGGTGTGCAACGTGAGGAGGTCCTCCACGTCCCGTCCACCGTTGGCGGCAAGGCACCCGAGGGTACCGTGGATTTCGCCCATGTAGGTGCTGAACCACTTTCCGTCGAGTTCCTCCATGCCGGTGCCTTCGATCTTCGTGATGAGCCCGGCGGTGCACAAGTCCTCGACCCAACCGCGGATCACTTCGTGGTCAATGCCGCCGAGTTTGTCTCGATAGAGCGGGTTGCCAAACGACCGGTCCAGCCCTCCGCCGTGCTCCATGAGCGCCAACAGTGAGTCCGCGTCTTTCGGGACAGGGACTTTGTCGGCGTAGTAGTCGCTGATTTGCTCGTTGGTCATCTCTGTGGCCAGGGAGCGGCGCCCAAGCAGGCGCTCGAGGATGGCCGGGTCAATGTCCTTGACGAGGAAGGCCCTCGTGCGCATGGACATCAGGTCCTCGAACGCGGACATGTACAGCGACATGCCGATGCGGCTGGGCAAGGTCGTCCTGATGTGCACGATCCGTGCTTGTCCCTCGCGGCATGAGGTCAGGAATTGCTCCAAGCCTCCGAGATCGATGTCGCCGTAGAGGATCTCGTTCTTTGCTTCACGGATGAGGATGGACCCGTCCATGGTTCTGTGCCGGTTGAGGAGAGCATCTGCGCGTTGTTGGAATTGTTGCGGGCTGATTTCCTCCGCACCAATCCGCTTGGGGATGATGAGGCTGCGTCCGGCAACTTCCCTGAACCGCTTGGCGAAAATCTGGGTGCCGATGATGTACCGCTCGATGACGTCCATGTGGTTGTCCGCCGAGAAGGCCTCGTACATCGCGCCGGGGTCGACGTCTTGGGCTGTTTTGAGGAGGAGTCCGTTTTCATCGAAGGACATCTCGATGACCGGGATGCTGGCTTGCTCAGCCAGTCCGGCCATGAAGTAGCCAAGCGCGGTGTTGAACCCGCGTCCTCTGCAGGTCGTGATGAGGTAGGTCGGATGCGGACCGCCGATGATTTGCTCGACAAGGATCCGATCCTTGTCGGGGACTTGGAAGGTCGTGAGGACGTGTTCTTCCAAGTGGCGCGCGATGATTTCCGCGGAATCACGACCGAGGGAGTAGGCCTCGGTGAGCACCGTGCGCGGGTCGACCTCGCGTCGTAGCGCGACCGCACACCGGCCGATCAAATCCAGCAAGGAAGAGGACAATTCGGCCGAGCGGGAACGTGCTTCACCGGACCAAGAGGGCACTGTCGGACGGTATCCTGTGACGTTGCTGACGTTGACACGGGTGCCTTGGATGGTGTTGACGCGGTAGGTCGAGCCACCGAGGAGAATGACGTCGCTGGTTCGCAGGCTGGCCACGAACGACGAAGACAACTTCCCGAGGATTGAACCTTCAGCGTTGAACACGAGGTAGGAGTTGTCCGGTGCGATGGTCCCGATGTTGGTGTAGTAGATCATCCGGGAGTAACCGCGCTTTCCGAAGGTGTTCTCTTCCCAGTCCACCCAAATCCTTCGTTCGTCCTCCAACAGGTCGAGCACTTCGATGAAATCGTCGTACGCGAAATTCCTGTAGCTCCAGGCGTTGACGACGATTTCGTAGGCCTCGTCGATGTCAAGTTCCTCGTTGATGACCAGGCCAATGAGGAATTGGGCGACGACGTCCAGGCAGTTCTGTGGGAAGGACAAGCGATCCATGTCGCCCGTTTGAATCGCTGCTTGGAGGGCGGCAAGTTCGAGCAAGTCGTCCACCGAGGACGGCAGGAAACGTGCACGAGGAATGCCACCAACATGGTGGCCTGCGCGGCCAATGCGTTGCAGGGCGGTCGCGATGTCGCCGGGGGAGCCGACCTGGACGACGAGGTCAACCGAACCGATGTCAATGCCCATTTCAAGGGAGGACGAGGTCACCACGGCCCGCAGGTGGCCGAGTTTCAATTTCCGCTCGACCTCCAACCTGATGTTCTTGTCCATCGAGCCGTGGTGCCCTGCCACGAGTTCACCCAAGAAGGGGCGGAGCCGTTGCACGAGCGTCTCGGTCATTTTCCTCGTGTTGGCGAAGACCAGCGTGGTGGTGTGGGCGGAGATCAGGTCCGCGATGGCTTCCACGTTGGCCTCCAAGGTCTGAGCCACCGAGCGGTCGGCAAAACGTGGGTGCGTGATGAGGATGTCCAGGTCGAGTTCCCTCGAGCCAGATATTTTGGCGACCATGATGCGCTGGTCTTCTCCGCGGGATTCGCGGTCATCGCTGGCCACCAAATATTCGGCCACGGTGTCCAAGGGTTCCATGGTCGCGGAGATGCCGATGCGCTGAACCGGGTCTTTCAGCAGCGTGTCGAGGAAGGACAAGGTGAGGCTGAGGTGCACTCCACGCTTGGTGGGGACCAGGCTGTGCAGTTCGTCGATGATCATCCACTTGACGCGCGAGACGATGGGTTGGAACCTCGAGGAGCCGACGGCGATGGCCATGCTTTCGGGGGTGGTGATGAGGATGTGCGGAGGTTTCCTCAGCATCTTCTGGCGGTCCGATTGTGAGGTGTCGCCGGTCCGCAGCCCCACGCGGATTTCTTTGGCCCGGTCCGGCAAATAGCGTGCCTTGATTTCCTCCAGCGGACCAAGCAGGTTCCGTTCGATGTCGTTTGCAAGGGCCTTGATGGGCGAGATGTAAATGCAGTACACCTGATCCTTAAGCGACCCGTCCAGCGCTTTTCGCACCAGGTCATCGATGACCGTCAAGAAGGCCGTCAGCGTCTTTCCGGACCCCGTTGGGCTGCACAGGAGCAGGTGTTCACCGTTCATGATGGCGGGAATGGCCATCTTCTGAGGGGCAGTGAAGTCGGGGAACTTGTCGAGGAACCACCGTCGCACGGGCTCGCTCAAGCGGGCCGCTAAAGCCTCCGTATCATCGGAGGAATCGAGGTAGGTGATTTCTGGCATGTTTTTCTCACGACGCCCGTGGCGTGGCCTCCGCCATCTTCAGTATATAAACGCGGCGTCGGTGTGCACGCTCAAGGCCAGCCGATGCCACGGCGTCCCCAACGGAGGACGGGGGCCGTGGCAGGGGCCTTCGGGGGGTCGAGCAACGGGGATGCTTCGTTGCTGGGAGGAAGCGTAACTTCGTGCAGTGCACCGGTTGGACAGGAGCCGATGCAGGACAAGCAGCCCACGCATGCTGCTTCCACCACGACCACCGGCCGCTTTGGATGGCTTCGTTCAGCCTGATTCTCCGCCAAGGGCAGCAGGGCCTCGAAGGGGCAGAACGGGATGCACAAGTCACAACCTGTGCAGGCCGAATCGGTGATGCCCACCATGGCCTGTCCCATGCTCGGAGGGCCCGCTCCGACCTTTTGAGTCCTGCCCACGCGCCAATTTTGGCCGAGGGGTTGAAGGGCTCACCAAGGAGCCAAGCATCATGGTGGAGCCTCAGGCCTCCGTGGAACGGTTGGAACGTCTGACCGGTATGCTGCGACGCCGTGGCGTCATCCTCCCTGCCTTCGAGATCCATGGGGGTGCCAAAGGGCTCTACGATTTCGGACCGGTCGGCGGCCGGCTCCGCTCCAAGGTGCAGTCCGTGTGGCGGGACCACTGGCTCAGCCAAGGCGATGTGGTGGAAATTTCGTGCCCGACGGTCACGCCATTTGCCGTTTTGGAGGCGAGTGGACACGTGGCTGAGTTCAGTGATTTCATGACCGTGTGCACCGCGTGTGATGAAGCGAGCAGGGCGGACACCCTGCTCGAAGCCCACCACCCCAATCCCGATGCCCTGTCGATGAGCGACCTGCAAAACTTGCTCGACGAGGTTCAACCTCCCTGCCCGGCGTGCAGCGAAGCATCGTGGTCCCAGGTGGCGGCTGAGAACCTGATGTTCGACACCGTCATCGGCGCAGGCTCGTCTGGCCGTGCTGCCTTCTTGCGCCCGGAAACGGCACAAGGCATGTTCACGACCTACCCGGCCATGTACCGTCACTTCCGTGAGCGCTTGCCCTTTGGCGCCATGCAACTCGGTCGTGGTTACCGGAATGAAATTTCACCACGGCAAGGGATGATTCGCCTCCGCGAGTTCAACATGGCCGAGCTGGAATACTTCATCGATCCCAAATCGGAGGCGCCACATGACCTGAGCCCGTGGGCCTCCACCAAGGTCCATCTGGTTCCGGCCGAGGGCGACGCCTTTGCGGCCCCAATCCCAGAAGCGCTCGCGCAGGGCATCATCCTCCACCCGACCGTGGCATGGTTCATGGCGCGCACCCACGACCTGATGCTGGCGCTTGGCGTTGATGCCGAGAAGCTTCGATTCAGGCAGCATGCGCGCGATGAGATGGCGCATTACGCGCTGGACTGCTGGGACGTGGAACTCCACGGTTCCTACGGGTGGATCGAGTGCGTTGGCATCGCTCATCGTGGCTGCTATGACCTCGAAGCCCATGAGAAGGCGACAGGTCAACGCCTGCGCGCTTGGAGGAATTACCCTGAGCCCAAGGTGGTGGAGATCAACGGGTGGACCATCGACGGCGCGAAGGCCGGTCCAGCCTTCCGAGCCCTTGCGGGTCAAGTCAAATCCAAGGTTGAAGCGCTTGGGCCTGAGGCGAGTTTCCCGCTGACCGTCGTGCTCGACGGCGGCGAGGAGGTCCTCGTTGAGGACGAGCACGTCAAGCGGGTCCAGCGCACCGAAACGGTGGCCGGGGAGTGGTTCATTCCACACGTCGTCGAACCCGCTTTCGGCATCGATCGCATCATCTGGCACCTGCTGGACCACGCCTACGAAGAGTCTGGTTCGGACGATGAGATGTACGTCCGTATGCGCCTTCACCCCGATGTTGCTCCCGTCGATGCCGCCGTCTTGCCCCTGTTCGAAAAGGAGGGCATGGATGCCTTGGCCTCAGAGCTTCACCGCCGCCTGTGCGCAACGCGCGGGGTACTGGCCAGTTACGACGGGAGCGGTTCCATCGGGCGCAGGTACGCAAGGGCGGATGAAATCGGGGTGCCGTGTTGCCTGACCGTGGACCATACGTCGCTCGAAGACGGCACTGTCACCTGGCGCGATCGGGACACTGGAGAACAAACGCGGATGTCCGTCGACGACGCGGTTCTGCGTCTCGCTGCTCGCTCATGACGGCGGGTTGATACACCGTCGTAACCGAGAGAGCGTTATGCCCGTGAGCGATTGGACGGAGCGGCATCGTCCGTCGTCCGAACGCCAACTCGAGGGCAACGATGCGCAGCGAAGCAAGCTCCGCGAATGGCTTGAGGAATGGCGAACGGGTCGGCCCAAGCGGCCCGGTGTGTTGCTCGTCGGCCCGCCTGGCGTGGGCAAGACCTCGGTCGTCCGTGCGGTTGCAGCGGACATGGGGTGGAGCGTCATCGAACTCAACGCTTCCGACGATCGCAACGCAGCGGCGATTCGGAGAGCGGCCACGCACGGTGCAACCCACCGCTCGCTCTTTCACGACCCCAACGAACCCGCTCAGCGCACCCTCATTCTTCTGGATGAGGTGGACCACCTCTCTGGCGGTTTGCGCGCTGTCAGTGACGCGCGTGTCCGAGGGCAGTTGATGGACGACGACGACAAAGAGGCGTTGAAAGGGGATTCGGGTGGAAAAGCAGAGCTGCTGCGCCTGTTGGAGAAAACCAGCCAACCCGTTGTGCTGGCTTGCAATGACGTGATGCGTTTGTGGGGCTCAGGATCCAATTGGCGCTCCACCCGTGATCGTTTCTCTCGACACGTGCTGACGCTGAACTTCGACCGGGTGTCCAACGATGCCATCCGTCGAATTGCGCGTCGTGTGCTGCGCGAAGAAGGCGTGACCTTCGACGGCGATGCCCTGGACCTGCTCGTCAAACACAATCCGGGTGACCTGAGGGCCTTGGTGCGTGACCTCCAAGTCCTGTGTGAAGGATTTGACCGCGTGCTCACGGCCGAGGTCGTCATGGGCCGCATTCAGACCGGTGGTCGTGATTTGACCATGGGGGTCTTCCCAGGACTCGGCGCCGTGTACCAATCACGATCGGCGGAGGAGGCCGTCCGTCATGCATCGAGCCTCGACAAGGATCCCGCTGAGTTGGTGGACTGGGTCCACTGGAACAACGGGTCCGTCTTCACGCAAGCAACCTCGCGTGACCGTGCTGCGACAAGCCTGACCTTCGCAGATCGAGCAGCAGCCTCACGCTACCTCAGCACCGCGCATCGTTCGTCCTACTGGTCCCTGCACCTCAGCAGCTTGGCGGCTTCGGTGGCCAATTCGGAACCCGTTCAGAAGAAGGTCTACACGAATTATCCGGCTCACCTCCGCCGCACGGCGAGCAGGACGGCCTCGGTGGCGGAAGCTCTGGGCGATGCTTGCGGTGCGAGTGTGGTGGGCATGAGGGCCGAACTCCTCCCGATCCTCTCCGCCGGTCTCAGCGCAGAGGGGGGCATGGGCGACCATGAGCACCTCGACATGTCCATCGGGCTCGGCCTGACCTCCAACGAGCACGTTGCGCTGACGGGGCTCGCCACCAGCCGTCGTTCGGCCAAGGATCTCATGCTTCGTTATGATGAGGTGCTCAGCGAGCGGCTTCAACGTGAATCCGAACAGGATGCTCCTGCTGCACCTGCTGCGGTGGTTGAAGCGCCCGTGGTTGACGATTCAGAGGACGATTCAGCGGCCTCGCCTGCGGCCGGTCAGACCACGCTGTTCTGATCTTCTTCGTCGACGTCCTTCTTTCTCGCGCCCGGCTCTCGCCACGTGGATGGCGAAAAGAGGATCACAGCCGTCAGTAGTTCAAGACGGCCGAACCACATCAAAATCCCCGTCAAAATCAGCCCGCCGTTTGGCATGGCGGCCCAAGTGACCGCTGGCCCGAATTGACCCATCGCGGGACCCGTGTTGCCCAACGCGCTTGCGGTCACGCCAATGACGGTCAGGACGTCAAGGTCCTCGCCCATCGGGGCCATGATCAGGGCCAGGAGCAACGATGCTCCGGCGAAGAGGAGGATCCAAACCAGCAGCATGCCAACGATCAATTCGACTTGCTCCTGTTCAACCTGCTCGCCGTTCATTCGAACGGTGTGGATGCGCCTCGGGTGGGTGAGTCGGTTCAATTGGCGTCGCGCCACCTTGACGGCGAGGCTGATGCGTAGCAGTTTGAGACCGCCTGCGGTCGAACCTGCGGAAGCGCCCACCACCATCAACATCAGAATGACGATTTGAGCAATGACGGGCCACAGCATGTAATCGGCCGTGCCGTATCCTGTTGATGTCGCGATGGCGACCACTTGAAACAGGGATTTCCGCAAGGGTTCGCTCCCCACGTCACCGCCCTTGACGTACAGCGCTGCCGTGATGATGGCCGTGGCTCCGACCAAGTAGGCGATGTAGGTCTTGAATTCCTCATCGGCCCACATCTTTCCGGGTTGCCGCTGGACGATGAAGTAGAGCAGCGTGAAGTTGACACCTGCCAGGAACATGAACACCAAGATGATCGATTCCAGAGCAGCGGAGTCCCAGTGACCGATGCTGTCGTCGGTGGTCGAGAAACCGCCGCTTGGCATCGTGGTCAGGCCGTGATTGACGGCCTCGAAGGTGTTCATGGGCGTCAGGCCGATGAGCAACGCAATTTCGAGGAGGGTCAGCACGAGGTACATGATCCACAACGCCTGGGCAGTTTGCGCAAGCTTGGGGCGCAGGCGGGAAAGGGAAGGACCGGTCAGTTCGGCTCGTGCGAGGGCCATCCCACCGCCCAAAACGCGTGACAGGACCACCATGCTCAGCATGATGACACCCATGCCCCCCAACCACTGCATGGTTGAGCGCCACAACAGAAGCCCACGCGACTGGGCGCCGATGCAATCTTCCGTGTTCGCGAAACAATTCGGTGAGGTGGACACGTCGATGATGGTCGTCCCTGTGGTGGTGAATCCGGACATCGCTTCAAACCCAGAATGGATGAGGCCTTCCATGGCGGCAAGGAGAGTGACGTCTGGGGTAAATGGGCCATGAAACATGCCGCCTAACCAGAAGGGCATGGCGCCAAAGGCCACAACGACCGGATAGGCCAACGCCACGGTGGCGAAGGCTTCCCTGTCCCGTAAGCGGTCCGGGGTTTCTGGGGTGGTGCCGTAGCGCAGCATCAGCCAACTGGAGCCCATCGCCAGCAGCGTGGATGGGAGGAACGCGATGAGGGCCATCTGCACGTCATCGAGGAAGGCCGTGGCGATGCCAACGAGGGCCAAGGGGACCGTGAGGGCCCCGACGGTCCAACCCAGAATGAGGTACAGCACGTCCCAACGCATGCATCACACCCGGAATTTTTTCTCCACGTCTGCGACGTGGTCGGGGGACGTGAAGATGATCAAGCGATCGTGTTCGATCAGGGTTTCATCGGGGTGAGGATCATGCGACGACCAGCGCCCATGCGAATCGCTGCGTTGGATGAAGGCGATCCGCATCCAGTCGGGGAAACCACCCTCTCGAATGCGTCGTCCACAAAACTTGGCCGCCTTGGTGACCTCGTGGGTGACGCCAACGACGTTGGGAATCGTGGAGAGAACCGCATAATGCCCGGCGAGTTTCCTGTGCACGAGCGTCAACAACTCGTCGACGGCCACGCGGGTGATGTCGACGGAGAAGCTGATGCCCATGCGCTGCACGACGTGAACAAGATCGTTGTCGTTGAGAATCAGTCCTGTGTTGGGTACGCCGAGGTCCATGGCGAACAACATCGCGGCGATGTTGGCGTGGTCATCGTCCAAGGCGCCGACCGCGACGTCCATGCCGCCCATGCCAACTTCTTCCATGGTTTCCCGAGAAACATGGTCGCCGTGAATGACCTCAAGCTCAGGGTGTCCGCCAATGCGGTGACCTGAGATGGCGTTGGCCGTTTGCAGGTCACCTTCAACGATCATCACGTGTGCGCCTTCAGTCAACCAATGCTCGGCGATGCGCAGACCAAGCCTCGAGCCACCGACCACGACCACCTTCGGCTGGGCGGGGAAGGCGCGCACGTCATGCCCGAAGGTATGGACAAGATCGTCGAATGAGCCGAGGCCTGTGGTGGCCACTGCGATACGGTCTCCCGGTCGGAGCACGGTGGTTCCTGAGGGCACGATGCTCCGCGTTCCCTTGCGCTTGAGTCCAATGAGCAGCGGTACTGGAGAACCGGCTTCCACCTCGACGTCGGCCAAAGGCACGTCCAAAGGAAGGCGACAATCTTCCGTGATTTCGAGTTCCACGAGGTAGGCTTCGTGGTCGAAGGGAATCACTTCGGCGAAGGAGGATGCCCGAATGCCGGATGAGAGCCGGCTGATGGCGCCGTCAATTGGGTCGATGGCACGGTCCACTTCGGCCCATGCCGCAAGACCGCCGTGCGCCTGTTCGTCGAGGATGGTCTCATCGCGGATCCTAGAGATGGTCAAGAGGTCCTCACGCGTTCCACCGCGGTGTTCGTGCAGGTGCTTGGCCAACCCACACGCAAGCACGTTGCGGTCGTCCTTGTCGGTCGCCGCGATGAACACGTCAGCACGCTCAATGCCTGCCTCAATCAGGGCCTGTCGGTCGAGCATGTCACCGTGCAGGACCAGCATGTCGAAGGCTTGCGCGTTTTTCACGGCCCTCGAATTCATGTCGAGAAGCACGACGTCGTTCTTCTGCTCCTTGATGAGGGCCTCGGCCAAGCCGAGGCCAACGCGACCTGCACCTGCAATCACCACCAGCATGTCATCACCTCAGGTCTTCGGAGAGCTTGTTCACGCTGTAGGAGCCGCCGTCCAATTGGACGCCTTCTGCCGTGCTGATGAGCATGTTTCGTTCGATTGGCGTCTCGCCGATGTTGGCTGCGGTGAAGATGGTGCTCTGGTAGGCGGAGGCGATGGCATCCCCTGAAGGGTCGGGCTCCTCCATCCAATCCACGTAGGCGTTGGTGGTGTGCAAGAGCCACTTGTTGTTGACGACGTCAACGCTGGCCTCCACAAAGCAGTCGTTGGCGTCGATCAGGTTGGCCGTGCACCATCCTTCATCGAGCGGGAGCATGATGTAGCCCCACGCATGCAACTCCCACGTGGTGAAACTGAGGGGGTCGACAAGTGCGCCGAACACAAACCAACCGGGGATGCCTTTGGTCCTCAAAATCGACAGGAAAGCGTTGGTTTGTTCATCGCAGTCACCGGTGCCGTCGGCCAAGCACGTTGGACCTGAACGAGGCGTGTTCAAGGCGTACTCATCGTAGGGCACGTTCTCATGCATCCAGTCGAAGGTGGCACGGGCGAAGGCGTAGACGTTGTCCTGACGTCCTTCAGGAAGGCGCATCGAGATGAGGTCCGCCGTCTCTTGCACGATTTGGGCGGTGGAATCGATGGCATAACCGCGGTCAGAACCGTTCTCGTAGACGCCGAGGTCGTACCAGCGTCCGTCTGTGAATTCAGCGACGCGAAGACCGTCTCGTCGGTCGCTCAAATCGTCAAAGGTTCCAGAGCGATCGACGTTGATGCCGGTTGCACCACCTGGAATCCGTGCATCGACGCGGTCGTGGTCCCACCAGGTGTAACTCTTCACCGCCACGTTCGCAACGGTGGTGAAGCGGACGACGTCCCCGGCCTCCATGTTGAGTCGAACTTTCACGCATGCCGTGATGGAGCACTGTTCGTGGTCGTTGACCGCTTGACTTGGCCACCAAACTTCATGGCCTTGGCTTGAGATCCATGCGTTGTCACGTTCAACCGTGGTGCCGTCCAAGGGGACATTCACGCTCTCGCCTTCGACGGTCACGACGAAGCTTTCAGGGACTTGCAACGTGAACGGCGTGCTGCTGTCAATGGCCGTTTCCATACCGTGTGCGCTGGTGAGGTTGAGCGGCAGTCGAATGGTTTCCAGGAGGTATGCCGGCCGGTCAAGATGGTTTTCAACCTCATAATCGCGTTGCACGCCGAACGAAGCCTCTTGCGGATAAATCAGCGGACCCTCGAGCAGTTGCGCGAGGTATTCGTCGAGGTTGTCCACGGTGCCAAAGGCCGCCTCTCTGGCTTGCGGAGAGAGAAACGCGAAAATCACGAAGGCCAGCATGAACACCGATCGCTGCCTGTTTCGTCGGCGTTTCATGATGTTCCGCGTGCGTCCCTTTTGGTCGACCACGACACCGCGCTGTTTTGGGGCGCTGGGCATGGAGTACCCCTTACCTTCACCCTTGAGAAATCGGCCGCACGTGTAGCATACGGCATCGCCGGGGAGCGTGACCGCACGGCAGTGTGGGCAGGTGCCCATGCTTCCTTCTGCCGACCGACGCCGTTTAACGCTTCCTTGGAGGATTTACTCCTCCTCTCGTTCCCGCGTGCGCTGTTCACGTGCACGTTCTGCTCGAACGCGGCGCAGGGCGCGTTTTGCTTGGGGGCTCAGCCCGTCCCACACCCATGCGCTGACACGGGGTTCCATGGACAACAAAAGCACGGCGGCAGCCAGCCAGATGAGCGGTTGGAAAAAGGCGTAGTAAGCAAGGCTGAGGAGGACCATGCGCCACACTGCGGCCCGAACAACGGCTCCGACCCGTCGCCCTTGGAGCATCAAATGGCCTTGCCAGGCGGTCAACGTCCCCTCCAATCGTGGGAACAAGAGGCCGAAGGCGGCGGCTCCAAGCCATCGATGGGCGCCGTCGAAGGTTCCCTCGGCGTTGAGCAATTGCGCGCTCAGGAACAACCCCTGCATGCCGCCCATCGCTGCACCGAGGGCCCAGCCCGAGGTCGTTTGTGCGCTTGCCTCGCGGACCTTGGCCCGTCGCAGGATGAGGTGTGCGGCGGCGGAGTGCATCGAGACAAACCACAGCAAAACAAGCAGGTTTGGGCCTTGCGAAGCCGGTGCACCTCCGACGACGACGTCGAAATAAGGGATGAACAGCGTTTGAAACTCGAGTGCAGCCACCACGGCGCCGAGGACGAAACCCCACAAGACGTGGCTCCAGGCGAGGCTCAGGTCGTAGAAACCCGCATATTGCGTCATCACGCCGCGCCATGCCAAGCCCATGCCAAGCAGGGCGAGCAAGGCCGCGATCTGGAAGACCACGGCCTCTTGCATGCCTCAAGGCAGGCCCTCATGTTGATGAAGCATCCCACGTCGAGAAGTTCAAACGGCCCCGTTCCTCAGCCGAACCATGGCCCGACTGCTGTTGTTTGGCGGAAAAGGCGGTGTCGGAAAGACGACCTGTTCGGCAGCGAGCGCCATTCGCCTTGCCGACGCGGGACTTCGGGTTTTGCTGGTGTCCAGCGATCCGGCCCACTCCACGTCGGACTCGTTGGGTCTTGAGCTTGGTCCGGAACCCACTCCAGTCGAGGGCGTTCCGGGCCTCTTCGGTTTGGAGATGGACCCTGAAGCCCGCGTGGCTCAGGCCATGCCAAAATTGAGCGAAGCCATGCAGGGTCTCGGAAACGGGGGTCCATTTGCCGGCTTGGCGGGCATGGCCGGTGGCGACCTCGGCGGAGCCGCGGCCGATGTGGGCAGCGAGGTCGAAGCGTCTGACCTCCTCCTGCCTGGTCTCGACGAAGCGCTGGCGTTCGATGAGTTGCTGAAGCACATCGAGGACCTTCGCTGGGACGTGGTCGTGTTTGACACGGCGCCGACGGGTCATACGTTGCGCTTTTTGGCGCTGCCGGAACTCATCGATGCATGGTCGGACCGGCTGCTTCGCCTGATGCGAGCTTCCGGTGGCATCCGCTCGATGCTCTTCGGACGAAAGGAAAGCGACGCGATGAAGGAGGAGCTCGAGCGGTTCCGACGCCGCGTGTTGCACATTCGAAGGATCCTTTCAGATCCGTCCACGACCAGGTTCACCTTGGTGACCATTCCTGAGCGCATGGGCGTGAACGAGACCGTTCGTGCCAATAAAGCCCTGCAACATCATGGGTTGCCGGTCACGGGTTGCGTGGTCAACCGCGTGACGCCTGAATTCGATCACCCCTTCTTGGCACGTCGTCGCTCAGAGGAGCAGGGCAGGATCCGCGAACTTGAGGAGGCGCTCGGCGATTTCACGCCAGTCTGTGTGCCGTTGATGGACACGGAAGTTCACGGCCTGGACGGGCTCCGTGACCTCGCTCAGGTCCTCTACGGTGACCTTCAAGCCATGCCAGAAGGCATTGGCCCACATCCGATGGGCGATCCACTGCATCATGAACTCCACCGCTCGCTCGTGGTGGAACAGGCGGAAGACGAGGAGACCATCCAACTTCACCTGCCGGGACTCGCACGCGAAGACCTCAGCCTCCGCAGCGAGGAAGGACGGCTGCTCGTTGGCGTGAACGGTCATGAACGTCATGTGCCGACGTCCTGTGCGGTCAAGGCCAGCACAGTGGTCGCCCGGTTCCGAGGCGAGGTGCTGCACCTGACGGTCCCGATTTCCTGACCGTCAACAGGTTGAAACCCACCCCTTGTGAGGCGAAGACATGGCGCTGGAAGGCCTCTCCAAGGGGATTTTCCGGTCCCTCGGCTTTCTCAAGTCCAAGCGTCGCCTGGACGAGGAAGAACTCCGCGACATGACGAAGAGCCTGCGCAGGGCTTTGCAGGAAGCGGATTTCAACGTCCGACAAACCAAGGAGATCGTCGAACGGCTCGAAGCGAGAATGCGGGAGGAAGAACCTCGTCCTGGCATCACGCTCCAAACCCATGCGATGAACATCCTCTACACCGAATTGGTCCGCCTGCTCGGTCCCTCCTCTGAATTCCGACCTCACGGAAACACCCTCCTTCTCGTTGGTCTCTACGGTCAAGGAAAGACCACCACGACGGCCAAGCTGGCCGAGTGGTACCGCAAGAAGCACGGTGTTCGCGTGGCCGTGATCGAAGCGGACGTTCACCGGCCCGGTGCCTACGCCCAATTGAGCCAACTCCTCGAGGGAACCTCCGTCCAGGTCTACGGCGAACCCGACACCAAAGACGCCGCAACCATCGTGCGGAACGGGCTCGAAGCCACGTCCTCGGCCGACTTTGTCATCATCGACACCGCCGGCCGTCACGAACTTGACGAGGAATTGGTGGTCGAACTCGATGAGATCGCCGCTCTTGCTCAGGCCGAAGAACGCTGGCTCGTGATCGACGCACAAGTCGGACAAGCGGCCGGGCCCGTCGCTGCCTCATTCCACGATTTGGCCGGCGTCACGGGCATCGTCATCACCAAACTCGACGGTACGGCACGTGGTGGTGGCGCGCTCTCGGCCGTTGCGGCCACGGGGGCTCCAATCGTCCATATCGGTGTGGGCGAGCAGGTCAAGGACCTCGAGCGATTCGAATCCGACCGATTCATTTCGCGGTTGCTCGGCATGGGTGACATTCAGGGCCTGATCGATTTGGCTCCGGAGGACCTCGATGAGGAGGAAGCCTTGCGACTGACACAGCGCCTGATGTCCGGTCGGTTCACCCTCAACGACATGTACAAGCAAATGGAAATGATGTCCAAAGTTGGCACCATTGACAAATTGATGTCCTTTTTGCCGGGTGGCATGCTTGGCGGCATGGCCCAAGCCTCAAAGTCCCAAAAGGAAGCCATGCAAGCCAATCTTGACCGCTATCGTGTGATCATGGACAGCATGACCACGTGGGAAAAGAACGAACCTGCGAAGATCAAGGTCGAGCGTGTTCGTCGTATCGCAAAAGGCTCTGGCGTGAAGGAAAAGGACGTCCGCGAACTCATCGGGCAATGGAACCGCTCGCGGAAGATGATGAAGGGGATGGGTGGAAACCGACGCCTCAACAAGCAGATGCGGAAGATGATGAAAGACGGCGAGATGGAACTCGACGGCGACTCCCTTCCGTTTTGATTAGCCCTCACGGCGTGTGAAAGGTCTCCCCATTGCTGAGGATGGTGTGTTGCGTCAGCGTCGCCGTAAACGCCACGCGCCCACGGCCAACAAACCAAGCATCAACACGACGCTCATGTCGAAGGCCAAGGTCGGCACCAGAACAAGTTCCGTGGATTGCCCCCCTTGTCCTTGACCGCCACACCCTGCCGGAGGCGGCCCGATGCCAGGGCCCCAGGTCTCACCATGGCCAGCACATGGATCGTCGCCGTTGCCGTTGCCCCCGCCACCCAGCAAGGCTTCGTCAACCACGCCTCGGTAGCAGATGAGGAAGTATGGGAAGCCCATATCACCCTCACCGTTCACCATGGTGGAGTGGTAATGGTAGATGCCGTTTGGGAAGTCCGGTGTCGGCCCAAAGTGACCGTTGCAGACGTCCAAGTCACCCAATCCTTCGACATACTCGTAATCGTCGATGCCGTTGTAACCGGTCTCGCCTGGCTTAAGGCGATAGGAGGAGGTCATTTCCGCCACGGTGCCGTTTCCAACGTCGCCGAATGCGCCGTAGATCGGATAACCGTCGAATGCAATGCCGATGACGTCCGACGAGGTGTTCGAGGTGTCGTTCCCCGGCCACTCGTAATCCAACCACGTTTCATTTTCCTCCGGATGCCAATGCATGCAATTTCCGTCTGCGTGGTAATGGTACGTCCCTCCAGGGCCGCTGTGGGCGTGGCAGAGACCCAACCAGATTTCTTGCCGGTCTTCTTCGTAGACGCCATGGTGATGCGCGACCGCATCTCCACCAGGGCCGTCCTCAGGTCCGTAAATGGGGACGCCATTCAGCGCAAACGCCACTTCGCCACGGTCTGGCGCACACGCGAACGCCCCGTTCGCCTCTGGACAGTTGGTGGCATCATGGCCACCTGTCGTGTCGTTCACCGGTGTTCTTGGAATCAGGATGGTGTAGTCCTGTGCGGTGGCACAACAACCGGGACCTGATTCCAGGTCGTGGTTGGGCAGCCCGTTCATCGACAAGCTCACGTTGTCGCCGACAACGGTGACGGTCACTTCACAGACGTGGCCGTCATTTTCTGTGGTGTTGAGGTCGTCAATCCCCGTACCAGAACCGTGCTGGCAGAGGAAGACGTCCATCCAAAATTCAGCGAGGTCGCTTGCGTCATATTGTTGACGGATTTCATCATCACAGCCGTCTGGAATCCCGTCTTCGTCCTCATCCACGGCGTCATCATGACCTTCGCACATGTCGAGATCATCGGAAACGCCGTCTCCGTCCGTGTCAGCGTGAATGTCATCATCGCAGCCGTCTGGAATCCTGTCTTCGTCTTCGTCAACGCCGTCATCATGGCCTTCGCACGTATCGAGATCGTCTGGAACGCCGTCACCGTCCGTGTCTGGGCGGGTCGCGTCGTGGACGATTCTGGTGGTTTCACCGTCCAGCAGGTCCAGACCTGACCACGGACCAACATAGACCGTCCCGTCGACGGTGATGGTGACGTTTTGTGCGTCAAGGAAGAGAGGGTCGAGCGTGGTGGAGTCAGGATACGAAATGTTCCAGACGGCAAAGAAGAGTACAGCCGTTGGCGTGAAGGATTCGTACCCTTCCACGTGCAATTTGCCGCTGGTGTCGTGGGTGTGGAGCAGGTGCATCGCACCCGGGCATGCCGTGGTGTCGATGCCGAGGTCGGATGGAATGGGAACCGCTGTGTTGTTGACGGTCAATTCCATGAACGGGTGTGTGTGCATGGCAAGGTTGGCATGGCTGTCCAAACATTGTTCCGAGCGAGGTGTTGGATCAGCCTCGTCTTCATCGCTGTCATCGCTTGTTGTTCGTGTCAGAACGAGCGGTTCAGACGTGGTGTTTGCACCGACATCTGTTGCAACGATATGCAGGCTTTCCCAAGGTGTGCCGTCGGTCAAGTTGGGGCTGACCTCCACGCGCCACGCACCACCATCCTCGATGTCCGTACTTTCGAGCACGGCCACGCTCTCCGAAGCATCTTCCGCCATTGCGGTGACCGTAACTCGAACCAAGTCTGGGTAGGCGTGGGCGACGCCGCCAAGCACACTCCAGGACCCGTTCTCTTGCTCCTCAAGCAATGCGACCACGATTGGTGCTCCGTGGTCATGGCTGCTGTGGTCATGGGCCTCGTCGTTTACGTCGTCAACAGGTTCATGCACCTCGTTTTCATCGGTGTTCATGGTGATGATACCAAGGCTTGCGACGAGCAGTGCAATAAGAATGGCCGCCGTGATTTTTGGTCGAGGATCGGAGGGCATATGTGCTTCGATGCATTGAGTTCATCTAAATTTAATCGGATGTGGTGTACGTTCAAGGCTTCAGTCTTTACAGCATTCACTGAACCACGTTCACTGGATGCAGACGGGCATCAGCATCCTGGGATGCTGCTCAGTACGATCGAGACATCAGGACGCGGCGCGTCGTTGGCTCACCCGTGGCATGGCACGGGCGCGGTTCGGGGTACGGCTCCGTGGCATCGCCAAGGAAGCCCATGCCCGTGGCGCGTTCAAGTCGCTCAGCATCGGCGTCGCTGCCGTCGAAGGCCAACTCGTAGATGCGTCCTTCCTCAACAGGCGATTCAAGACCGGATTCACCCCACGCAGGGAGGGGCTTCACGACGTCGTCCACGTGGGCGTGAGCGCGCGTTCGCAGTTCTTGAGCGATCTCGTCTAGGGTGGTTCGGACGCCGCTTTCCAGTTCGTCCATTGAGATCGGTGCTTTGCCGCCCGTGCGTCGTGCAGCGAAGACGCTGCCTTGTTCCACATCGCGTGGCCCAACCTCAAGCCGGAGCGGGACGCCCTTGATCTCCCAATCGTAGTACTTCTGACCGGGGTGGAGGTCACGGTCGTCAACCTTGACGCGGAATCCGGCGTTTCGCAAGCGGTCGGCCACCTCGTGAGCCACCGCCACCGTGTCCACGGTGGCGTTCTTGCGCACCAAGGGGCAGATGACCACCTGAATCGGTGCGATCGCGGGTGGCATGATCAACCCAGAATCGTCGCCGTGCATACCGACCACGGCGCCCAGAAGCCGCTCGGACATACCGTAGGTGGTCTGGTGCACGTGGGCTTGTGTGGCGTCTTTCGTCTCGTACGTGATGTCGAAGGCTTTGGCCCACTGGTCACGGTAGTGATGGCACGAAGCAACTTGGAGCGTTCGGCCGTTGGGCATGATGGCGTCGATGCCAATGGTGTACCACGCGCCAGGGAAGGTGTCCCACACCGGGCGCTTTGCTTTGAGGACCGGCAGGCAGAGGTGATGCATGAGCCGATCGACGATGTCCAAATCTTGCTCGATTTGCCGCGAGGCGTCGTCCTCGTCAATGTGGGCCGTGTGCGCTTCGAAGAAGTGGATTTCGCGCACCCGAATGAAGGAGCGTGTTTGCTTGGTCTCGTAGCGGAATGTGTTGACCATCTGATAGACCTTCAACGGCAGGTCAGCGTGCGAGCGGATCCACAAGGGGAACATGGTGTACATGGCCGTTTCAGAGGTCGGGCGCAGGAACATGGGCACGTCGAGTTCGTTTTCTCCGGCGTGCTTGACCCAGTAGACCTCTTTCTTGAATCCGGCTTCCTCTTCCTCATCCCGCAGTTCATCAGGGTCCACGCCTTCTTCGCGAGCACGCTTCAGGCGCGCCACGAGCGCGTTTTCCTTTTCGAGCAGGACTTCTGGAATCAAGAGCGGGAAGTTCACCTCGTCGTGGTCCGTGCGCTCCATTTCTGTGTGGGTCAGCTGGTCGATGAGACGCATGGTCTTCCAGCCGTACGGGCGCCAGACGTCCATGCCCTTGATTGGGTAGCGCTTGTCGACCAACTCGGCCGCTTCGACGATGAAGGGGTACCATTCCGTGAAGGCCTCAGCTTTGGAAGGAATCCCTCGATTGGCCTTGGCGACCTTCTTGCCCATGTTGCATGGCCAGCGGTGGCAGACATCAAGATGACGGCTTCAGCGCTTCCGGAATCCGAAGAGCATGAGCAAAGCACTCGCGCCGGTCGCCACCATGTCAGGAATGCCCCAGACACCAACGGGCCCCCATGCGATGTGTTCAGCGGTGCGGTAGGCGTCAAACCAGTTGAGTTTGAGGGATTGCCCACACGTGACGTGGACCGATGGATCGCAGGTTGGAATGAATGCTCCCAGTCCGAGGAAGACGTTCACAAGGGCAGCAGCCACTCCGAGCGTTCCGATGAGGATCAAACCCTTTCGAGGGCGCTTGACTGCAACGGGTGTCTCCAACGGCGGGATGACGGCTGCAGGTGGCGCATCCAAGGAAGGCAGGGGCGCGCCACCACCGGGAATGATTTCGACCAACATCTCGGGTTGGGCGGGTGTTGGTGCTCCAGGTTCTTGCCCCATGGCGGCGGCGTCGCGAGGCTTGACGGGGCGGACGGCAGGGTCGACCTTGACGCCGAACACGCGGTCGGCGATGCTGGCCATGACGCGGTCGCCCGCCAACTCACCGGCGTCAATCTCGCCGTCGAGCAGACGGCGGAGTTGGTCGTCCGGCAGGGTCATGCGGTCACCGGTCCGGCGTCGAATGCCTCCTTGATGAAGGCTCCCACGTTCAATCACGCGTTGCCTTTGGCTTCGACTTCAGCCCAGTCGCGCATGAAGCCTTCCAATCCACGGTCCGTGAGGGGGTGGCTCATCAGTTGACGGAAGGTCTTGGCCGGCATGGTGGCCGTGTGCGCGCCCAGCTGGATGCATTGCAGCACGTGCGTGGGGTGACGCACGGAGGCAGCGAGGACCTTGGTGTCCAGGTCGTAGTTCGCCCAGGTGTTCATGATCTCAGCGATGAGTTCCATCCCGTCGTGGCCCGTGTCATCGATTCGACCAATGAAAGGAGACACATAGGTCGCGCCTGCCTTTGCGGCCATCAGCGCTTGTGATGCCGAGAAGATGAGCGTCACATTGGTCTTGATGCCGTCCTCGGTCAGGATTTTGGTGGCCGCCAGACCTTCCGGCGTGCACGGAATTTTGATGATGACGTTCTCGGGGAGTTCCGCCTTCAGCGCCCTGCCTTGCTCGACCATTCCGGCGGTGTCCATCGCGGTGACTTCCGCTGAAATCGGTCCGGAGCAAATGCCCGCGATTTCGCGGACGACCTCTCGGAAGTCCCGACCGCTCTTCTTGATGAGCGAAGGGTTGGTGGTCACGCCGTCAAGGATGCCCCATGCGGCAATCTCTCGAATCTCGTCAACGTCGGCCGTGTCCAGAAAGAACTCCATGCGCGTAAGGCGCTGAGGACGTTCCTTGAATCTTGGGGGGTCTCACTTTCGGCCAATGGCGCGGTGAGCTGCCGCAGCAACGTCAGGTGCGGTCAGGCCCATCATCTCCAACATCTCCTCGGCCTGAGCCGATTCACCGAAGCGGTCCTGAACACCAACCCGCTCGAGAGGAACCGGTCGCGTTGAGATGAGGTGCTCTGCCACCGCACCGCCGAGGCCGCCGATGATCGAATGATCCTCAGCGGTCACCATGCATCCGGTGCTCGCTGCGAGACGGTCGAGGAGATCGGTGTCCAGCGGCTTCAGCGTGTGCATGTCCACCACGGTCGCTTCGATCCCGTCCGCGCGAAGAAGTTCGGCTGCCTCGAGGGATCGCGAGACCATCACGCCGCAGGCCACGATGGTGACGTCCGTCCCGTCGCCGTGAACGATGCCACGGCCGATCTGGACCTCGGCCTCTCGGCCGTCGTACAGCACAGGCGTCTTGTTGCGCGCCGTGCGGGTGTAGGACGGCTTCCCGTGTTCGACCAGTTGCTTGGTCAGGAGTTTTGTCGACACGTCGTCCGCGGGATGCATGACGGTCACGTTGGGCAGCGTTCGGTAGATGGCCAGGTCTTCAATGGATTGAGCAGACGAACCGTCCGTTCCCGTGTGGGTTCCACCGTGCGAACCGCAGAGGTGCACCGCAAGGTTTGGTCGAGCCACGCCGTTTCGCATCTGTTCAAAGGCGCGCTCCGTGAAGATGGCAAAGGTGCTGGCGAAGGGCACGAACCCAGACGACGCCATTCCTGCTGCGGTCAGCAGCATGTTTTGCTCGCCAATCCCACAGGAGATGGTTCGCTTGGGGTGGGCCTTGCGGAAGAGTTGAGATTTGGTGGACTTGCCCAAGTCGGCTTCGAGGACGACCACCTTGTCGTTGCCTGCAAGCTCCATCAGAGCGGCACCGTAGCCGTCCCGCGTCGCGGCCATTCGCGTCAAGCGGTCACCTCCCCGAGTTCAACCATGGCTTGAGCAAATTGCTCGTCGTTCGGGGCCGCACCATGGAAGGACGGGTTGTCCTCCATGTAGGAAACGCCCTTGCCCTTGACGGTGTGCGCGAGGAGCACGGCTGGGCCTTTGTCGTACGATGCAACCGCCATCAAGGCACCAACGACGGCGCTCATGTCGTGCCCGTCCACGATGAAGACCTCCCAACCGAAGGAAGCCCACATCGCTTCGAGGTCGTGCACCTCCATTTGCTCGACGCAGAAGTCGTCGTTCTGAATGCGGTTCACGTCCACGATCGCCTTGAGGTTGCCAACGTTGTGGTGCTTTGCCGCCATTGCGGCTTCCCAGACGCTGCCTTCCTGCACTTCACCATCACCGAGCATCACCCATGCCTGACGGTTGGAGCCGTCCAAGCGAGCGGCCAGTGCGCAACCAAGGCCAAATGAGAGTCCCATGCCGAGGGAACCTGCAGAAAAGTCGACGCCAGGGCACCACTTCATGTCCACGTGACCTTGGCAGACGCCGCCTTTGACGCGGTAGGTCTCAAGATCGGCGTGCGAAATGAAACCGTGCTCGGCCAAGATGGCGTACATTCCCGGGGACGCATGGCCTTTGGAGAGGATGAAACGATCTCGGTCTGACCAATCAGGGTCATCGGGTCGCACGTTGAGGATGCCACCGTAGAGGGCGACGAGCAGGTCAATTTCTGAGAGGGACCCACCGGGGTGGCCCGCTTGAGCGCGGTGCACCATCTTCACGATTTCGACGCGGCAGCGACGGGCTTGCTCTTCGAGATGTTCAATGTCCGCGGCCATGAAGGTCAATGCTCTGAAGTGGGCCTTTCATCCTTTCACATTCGACCTCAGGGCTCTGCTGCCTGCAGTGCCTTTGGAATCAAGCGTCCAACGGCCCGCCGTGCGGCGTTCGTCATGACACCAATCACCATCACTGGCGTGATGCCTTTGGGCATGGTTTGCGCCACCAAGGCCACGAACACCGCAACGAACCAGAAGAAGAACAGGAGCGAGGGGAGGTCGCTTAGGGCCGTGATGCCAAACATGGCCGACAAATCCACATCGAGGACGATGAGCACGGCCAGAAGCACCCCGAGGAGCGATTCCCCAGCGATGTAACCCGCGCCAATCAAAACACCCCGTGCTTGCATCGCGTCCACGGTTTTTGTCGCTTCTTTGGACGGTGCTTCCGAAATTTCTCCGTCGATGCGCTTGACGATGACCGCTCCCATCGTGGCCGCAATGATGCCGCCGAGCATGATGGGTACGGACAGCTTCAACGGGAGGTAGAGCCCGATGGCCACGGACATCACGGGCATCTTGAGTCGAATCAGAGCGATCGCGAACAACACACCGAGCATGACCATCTGGATGTTGATCGATCCACCGAAGGCGCCTTCGGCGATGGCGCCTATGAGTTCTGCCTGTGGTGCGAACAAGGCCCTTGAGCAGGTGGGGTCACTGGGCAAGGGATTGTCGAGGCAGGCCGTGGCGGAAATTCGGAAGGCGTTATGGAGGAGGCTCAGCACAGGGCCAATGACAAGCGCACCGACGGTCACGCCAACCACTTCGGCCGTTTGCTGGCGCCAAGGTGTTGCTCCAACCATGTTTCCTGTCTTCAGGTCCTGCATGACGTCGCCTGCAATGGCGCTTGAGGACGCGACCACCGCAGCGATGAGCAACGTGGCGAGGATGAGTTCCTCCGTGGCCAGGTTGAGGATGAGGTCACCCACCACCCAGACGAGCAGGACGGTGAACAGCATGGTGGCGATGGTCATGCCCGACACCGGTGAGTTCGATGAACCAACCACGCCGGCAATGTAGCCAGCAACCGCGCTGAAAAAGAAGGCAACGAGGGCGAGGAAGAGTGCTCCGGCGAGCGCGAGCACGAGGGATCCCGTCGTGCTCCAGTAGAACAGGAAGGTCAGCACCACCAAACCCGCAACCACCATGGCAACATAGCGCAGAGGGATGTCCTGCTCCGTTCGGAGCAGACGTTCTGCTTCTCCATCGGTGGCCTTGAACGCACCAGACAATCCGTCCATGATGGTCTTCCGCATCGTCCAGAGGGTGTGGACGCCACCGACCACCATGGCACCAACGCCGATGTAACGGATCTGACTCAGGAAAATCGACGTGAAACCCGCGGCCAAATCGCCTTCTGGCCACCCGTGAACAAAGCCGTAGATTGGCGTGAGGATTCCGAATCCAATGACACCCCCGAGGAAAATGAACGACGCGATGCGAAGGCCGACGATGAAACCGACTGAAAAGAGCGCGACGGAGAGGTCAACACCCGCATACAGTCGAGTGCCGAGGAATTCGACCGCTCCTTCGACGGCGTGGTGCACAGCGGCCATGACTTTGACCACAAAGCCGTACAGGGCGCCAATGCCAAGGGCATACAGGATGGCGACCATGCCGTCGCCGCCTTCTTCACCCGCGACCAACACTTCCCTGCACGCCACGCCTTCTGGATACGGCAGGGCTTCTTCGACGATGAACAATCGACGCAAAGCGATGGTGAACATGGTGCCAAGCCATCCTCCCAACAAGGCAATGGCGAGGGTGATGCCCCAATTGATGTCGGTCCAAAGCCCGACGACGAGGAAGGCTGGAACGGTGAAAATCACCCCAGCGGCGAGGCTTTCACCCGCGCTGGCCATGGTCTGCACGCTGTTGTTTTCGAGAATGGTGACGTCGTTGAACATCAGGCGGAGGATGATCATCGACATAACAGCCGCAGGAATGCTGGCTGAGACCGTCATCCCTGCATACAAGCCAAGGTACGCGTTTGCGGCGGTCATCAGAACGCCGAGCACAATCCCAACACCGAGCACACGCACGGTAAGTTCTGGGACGGTCACGTCAGGAGAGATGAAGGGGTCCTCCGTGGCGCTCACGCCACTCCGAACCCGCCTTTCTTCGTGAAAGCATCGGCGTGGAATCGAACCACCATCTTCATTGGATGGACGTTTCGTGGCTTGTTAACATGGGTCTTCCTGACCAGATGGAACGGGGGGACGGCATCCCTTGGCATACCATCGAAACGGACGATGTTGTGAACCAGCTGGAATCCAGCCCAGACGGTCTCACCGACGCGCAAGTCTTCGACTTGCGCGAACGCCACGGCTTCAACCGATTGACATCTCAATCGCGCGACCCTGCATGGCTCCGCTTTCTGAACCAGTACAACGACCCGCTGAATTTTCTCCTGATTGGTGCGGCGTTGCTCGCCCTCGCACTTCACCCGGACAAACCAGGTGACGCGATTTTCATCTTCATCGTCCTCACCGCCAACGCCGCGTTTGGCTTCTGGCAGGAAGGGAAAGCCGAGGAGGCGGTTGAGCGGCTCAAATCCAGCGCGGTCAGCCAATGTGTTGTGGTTCGAGGCGGCAAGGACATCGAAATTCCTGCGGACATGCTGCTGCCTGGTGACCTTGTTCGACTCGAGGAAGGTCAGAAAATTCCGGCAGACGTTCGCCTCATGTCGATCATGCAGTTCACGGTGGATGAATCTGCGCTCACGGGCGAATCCATTCCAAGAAAGAAGACCGCAGATGCCCTCCCAGAAGATCTGCTGCTCGCCGAGCGTGACAACATGGCCTACATGGGCACCACGGTGTCCACCGGGCGCGGTCATGGGATGGTGGTGGCCATTGGCATGGACACCCAATTGGGTCACATCGCATCAGACATTCAGGAGGCAGAGCCTCCCAAGACGCCGCTTGAATTAAAACTGGAATCCCTTGGTCGATTCCTTGGTTTCATCGCGCTGCTGGTGGCTGTCGTCATCGTCGGTGTCGAACTCGGTAAGGCGATCATCGATGGACAAAGCGATCTGTTCTCGGTCGTGGTCGACCAGTTCATCGTGGCGATTGCCATCTTCGTGGCCATTGTTCCTGAAGGGCTGCCCATCATTCTCATCATCACGCTCTCTCTAGGCATGCGAAACATGGCCCGTCACCGCGCCATCATCCGCCAGATGAAAGCCGTCGAAACCCTTGGTTCAACCACGGTCATTTGTTCGGACAAAACAGGAACGTTGACCACGAATCAGATGACCGTGAAGGCCTTGGCCACCTACGACGCAACGTATGACGTCGGCGGTGAGGGGTACAAACCCACGGGCTCGCTCAAGTCAAACGGCGAAACCCTCGGAGAGGAATCGATGGCTTCCCTCCAACGTGAGAAGCCGTTCAGGTTGCTCGCCGCGGGCCTCTCGCTGTCACACAACGCTGTCGTGCAGGAATCAGATGGCGTGTGGTCAGCCATCGGTGACCCCACCGACGCGGCCTGTGCTGTTGCAGGTTGGAAGTTAAACGGCGACGTGACCAAGTTCGCCTCGCTTCACCCACGCCTGCATGAACAGGTCTTCGACAGCGTCCGCAAGCGCATGTCCACCGTTCATGAATACGAAGGTGAGCGCTGGCTTTTCGTCAAGGGTGCGACCTCCTCCGTGCTCCCGCTGTGCAGTCATCGCTTCGACGGCAACGATTCGGTCGCTTTTGGTGAAGAGGAAGCCCTTGGTTACCGTAACCGCGTTGGCGCCCTGGCGGACCGAGCCATGCGCGTCATCACCTTCGCCGCGAGGAAGCTGTCGGACGATGAGGCGTTGGATCCCGATCTCTCTCTGGAGCATGACTTGCTGCTCCTTGGTTCAGTGGGCATCATCGACCCGCCCCGCGCAGAGGTCGCGGATGCCATTGCGCGCTGTCACCGCGCAGGCATCGACGTGAAGATGATCACCGGTGATCAGCAAGCCACCGCCGAAGCCATTGCCAGCGATCTTGGTTGCGACGACGGCGCCAGCATCGGCGGCCGTGAACTTCGAGACATGGACGAGGAAGAACTGCGTCACCGCGTCGAAGGCGCGAGCATCTACTCTCGCGTCACCCCGATGGACAAAATGCGCATTGTGACCGCGCTCCAAGAGAAGGGTCACGTGGTCGCGATGACCGGCGATGGTGTCAACGATGCACCCGCGCTTGCCCAAGCAAACATCGGTGTGGCCATGGGCATTGCCGGCACGGACGTGGCCAAGGACGCCTCGGACATGATCCTGCAAGACGACAACTTCGCCAACATCGTCGAAGCGGTGGAGGAAGGAAGGAAGATTTACTCCAACATCAGGAACTTCGTGCGCTATCAGATTTCAACCAACGTCGCTGCCGTGCTGCTCCTCTTCGTCAGCACCCTGATGCTTGGTTGGGAGATCCCCCTTACAGCAACGCAAATCTTGGTCATCAACATCCTGATGGACGGCCCGCCTGCGGTGGCCTTGGGGATGGAAAAGAAACACGGCGAGGTCATGGACCGACCTCCTCGCCCAGTCAGTGAGCCGCTTCCAAACGTTCAGGACATTTCACTGATCTTGTTCCTCGGGGTTGTCATGGTCACGGGAACCATGATCGTCTTTGGATTGGCTGGCGGTGACGTCATCACAGGACCATGCCAAGGCATGGGCGCAGACTTTGATGTGGCCACGTGCCTTGAACAGGAAGAGGCCGGCGAAGGGCCGCTTTTCGACGCGTGGAATCAAGAATTGCGCCAATCACGGACCATGGCGTTCTCGGTGTTCATCGTCTATCAGTTGTTTAACGTCGTCAATTGCCGTTCAGGTAATCGGTCGGTCGTGTTCGATCTCGGCATCTTCTCCAACCGTGCCATCAACATCGCCGTGATGATCTCCATGGGCCTGCTCTTGTTCTTCGTCCAGGGCGCGGACCTTGGATTACCCTTTAGCGATGTGGTCGTGGGCGATCTGCTCAAGACCACGACCCTCGAATCGGGCGATTGGCTCGTTGTCGTGCTGGTGGCTTCAACGGTGCTGGTGATGGACGAATTCAGGAAGATCATCCGATTGGCCCTGACGAAGGCCGACGTGGCGTAAACACCACCTTGAAAGGTTCCGGGCCGGAGAAAATCGCATGGCGGCCGTCCGTGCGGAGCACCGTTCCGCCGGCGCAGAGCCTGAGTGGGCCCGGCGCTTTCAGGATGCTCTCGCACAAACCACGTGGAGCGACGGCCTTGCCCCGGTCGTTGAGCGCCTGTCGTCTGGAGGGAGACTCGATCTCGAAGACGGCCTTCTCCTCTACCGGCATCCTGACCTTGCAGAGCTCGGCCGCTTGGCTCACCTGGCCAAGGAGGCCCGCTTTGGAAACAGGGCCTTCTTCAACCACAACGTCCACATCAACCCCACCAACGTGTGTGCCCTTGCGTGCAGGTTTTGCGCGTTTCGTCGTTCAAAACGGCAGGACGACGCGTATGCGTTCAGCACGGAAGCCTACGTCGAAGACCTTGGGCGGTATGCAGACCACGTAACTGAGGTCCACTCCGTTGGCGGTTTGCACCCCGATTGGGACGTGACCACGTACGAAGCGATGTTTTCCGCCGCCAAAGCGGCGTACCCGCACGTCTCGATTAAGGCGCTCACGGCCGTTGAGGTCAAGCACTTGGCGCAGCAATCGAACCTCTCGGTCGAGGATACGCTCCAGCGCCTGTTCGATGCGGGTTTGGACCAACTTCCCGGCGGCGGGGCTGAAATCCTCGACGATGAGGTCCGAGCGGTCATCTGCAACGGCAAAGAAAGCAGTCAGGAGTACCTGGACATCCACACCACGGTGCACGAACTCGGCCACGTCAGCAACTGCACGATGCTGTTCGGAACGGTCGAGAGCCTCGAGCAACGTGTGGTCCACATGCTCCGCCTTCGTGACGTGGCTGACCAAACCGGAGGCTTCCAGTGCTTCGTGCCCTACCCCTTCCTGCCTGATGACACCCGCTTGCCAGAAGCACAACTTGCCACGGGGGCTGAGGTCCTGCGTACGATTGCCGTATCGCGCCTGATGCTCGACAGCATTCCGCACATCAAGGCCTACCGCATGAACGTCGGCGACGGCCTTGGCGAACTGGCGCTCCGGTTCGGCGCAGACGACATTGACGGCACCGTCCACAAAGAATCCATCATGCACCTCGCCGGTTCAACTGCCCCGTTGGACGCTGACCGACGGCAGATGGCCCGGCTCATCAACGACGCCGGGGCAGAGGCTTGGGAGCGAAATTCAGACTACACGTCCTTCACGCGTTATGTGGCGCCTCCATTGCCGAAGCGTCGCGGTCTGAAGATGGCCAGTGAGTGAGGTGATTCGATGACGACGTGGACGCGAACCATCGGTCGTGTGGCCTTCATCAATTGCGATCCCCTCTTCACTGGGCTCGATCCATCATGGTCTGTCCTTGCCGCACCCCCGTCATGGTTGACCGGGCATGTGCTTCGCCGGGACTGCGTGCTTGCTCCCATTCCTGCGGCAGACTATGCAAAGCACCATGCTGTTTTGGTTTTGGTCGGTGACGTCGGCATCAGTTCAGCAGGCGAGGTCGGGAGCGTGATTTTTTTTGGTGACGGACCTCTTGAG
>JAYOTG010000010.1:0-26716 GCA_038150305.1 Candidatus Poseidoniales archaeon
AGGAGCCAACGGGGGGACTCGAACCCCCGACCTCCTGATTACGAATCAGGTGCTCTACCAGCTAAGCTACGTTGGCGCGAGCCGAGCGGTGCACCCCTCGGTCATAAGGCGAGCGGTGCGCGTTTCACCGCTGATCCGGCGCGCCGAGGCTCGGCGTCTGGAAATGTGCTGCGCTGGCTTCGAGGGCCACGACGGCCGGCAAGGGACGTCCGGCCATGAAGTCCAAGCAAGCTCCGCCACCGGTCGAAACGTGGCCCATGCGCTCGGCCAGTCCGCGCTTGACGACGAGGGTGGCGGTGTGACCACCGCCCATAACGGTGAAGGCGTCGCTCTCCGCGCATGCGTTGAGCATCTCGACGGTACCCAAGGCGAAATCCTCCATTTCGAACACGCCAGCAGGGCCGTTGAGGATGACCGTGCCCGCGGATTTGATGGCGGCCGACAAGCGACGGATGGAGGTCAGGCCCATGTCAAACAGGGGCGCAGCAACCGGCAGGTCGTCGAGGGCAAGGTCGACACGGTTGCCTTCGACGTTCGCCGCGAGGTCAACGGGAAGGTGGAGTTGGTCGCCGAAGTCGAGCAAGAGCGCCTTCGCCATCTCGATGGTGGGATGCCATGCGGGGCCAAGTTCACGCACCAGGAAGTCGTGGTTTTGTGCGCCGATGTCGGTGCCTGCGAGTTCGATCATCAGGTTGGCGACACCGCCGGTGAACCACACCTTATCGGCCGTGCCGGCCCGAAGCATGTTGTCCGCGACCTGGATGGAATCGTCCACTTTGATGCCACCGAGCACCGCCAAGCACGGTCGCGCCGGCTCGTGCAGGGCCTTGTTGAGGGCCTCAATCTCGTCTTGCATCAGCACCCCGGTGAGGCAAGGAAGGTGATGCGCAAAGCCGGTCATGCTTGGACTGGCCCGGTGCGCACACGCGAAAGCGTCGTTCACGTAGAGGTCAACCACGCTTGAGAGGCGCTCCACCAATTGCGTTTGGCCGGTGATGGCATGGTTGCCTTTCACCGAGGTCTCCTCCTCATGGCCACGGACGTTGTTCAGCATCAGCACTTGACCGGGCTCAAGGGATTCGATGGCCGCCATGGCCTGCTCACCGCACACGTCGTCCACCCAGTCGACGCGCCGTCCAAGCAGGCGCCCCAACTCACGCGCATGACCAAGCGTGCTGGTGAAGTCGGCTTTTCCGGGCCGAGACTGGTGGGCCAAGATCACCACTTTCGCTTGACTCAGCCGGTTGAGCGTGGGCAAGATGGCCCGGATGCGCGTGTCGTCGAGGAAGGCCTTGGTCGTCGGGTCCAAGGGGCTGTTCAGGTCAACCCGAAGCAACACGGTGCGCCCGCTGACCTCGACGTCGTCGAGCGTGAGGACGCGCCCCATGGACCGTCCAAGTGCAGCCGACGTTTGAGCATCACGGCGGGCCCGTCAGGACATGAATTCGTCGCCCACGCTTCCCGTGCCTTCCTCGGTCGCGGGCTTTTGCCAGAAGGTGCCTTCACCTTCGAGGGCTTGCGGAGCGGGCTGGCTTTGGGCCGTCGGCGGAGCGGCAGGGCTGGTTTGGGCTGGTTCGGGTGCAGGTGCGGCCACGGGTTGAGGCGTGGGCTGAACCGGAACGGGTGCCGGCTGAGCGGACATGTTCATCGCCGCGGGTTGGGGCTGCTGCACGGGCGCTTGGACCACCGTGGTGCCCTGTGGGATCACCGGGACGGCATAGGCACCGACCACGGCGCCGGGCACGACCGCTCCCATGCCGGGCTGGACGGGTTGTGCTGGAAGGATGCCAGCGGCGTTTGGCACCGCCTGAACGGGCGCTTGCACCATCCCTGGTGCGCCATAGGTTCCGGGAACGGTGCCAACGGTTTGCATGCCGGGTTGAACGTAGCCCTGGTGCGCGTAAGTCATGGTCGGAGCTGGGTCGTCCAGCACGGCCCACAACACCAAGCCAACGGCCAGCACGATGATGCCGAGGCAGCAGCCCACGAACCCGAGGCCGACCGCCGCGATTTCGCCCACGCCGAAGGGATCGTTGGCGATGGAGACGTCCACGTTCGCGCTGACGTCAAGGGTCAATTCGCCGTCCCCAAATCGATCGTCATCCAGAGGAGCGATGTCTGCGACATGGATCCATCCCTCCGGATAGTAGTAGCTCATGCCGTAGTCTGGACTGTTGGGGTCACAATAATCGTAGAAGTAGGCGTAAGATTCACCGCCATCCAGCACCGATAGCGAAATCCCATCGCATGAATCGGCCTGCACGTAGACGTTGAGGTAATCGAGCGGTGAGACCGAGATTTGCCCCTCCGTTCCGCTGAACACGACGTCTTTTGTGGGGTCAATCTCCACGTCGGCTGGGACTGAGGCGCCACCAATGACCATCGCCAGGATGCCCAAGACCGTCAGGCCGGCTCCGGAAATCAGCGTCCACTTCGCTCCACCGTGCATGGAGGTGTATTGGACGGCCCCATCAAGACGCTATCGGCGAACGTCGTGGACAGTGTTCAAGTCCTGATGGCGGCGGTTGGGCTCCATGGAGGGCCCTGCGCTGGACCCCGCGGACCTCCTCGGTCCAGACGGTGAGGATTGGCGCGTGCCTGTCTTCGAACTCGAAACGCGACAAGGCGAACTGGCCCGCCGCTTGCGTGAGGCTGGCCTACCAGGACTCCTCATCCAGCACCCCATCGACTTGTACTACTACGCCGGGGGGCGTCAGAACGGCGCCCTCTTCGTGCCGGCGGAAGGTGCCGGTGGTGCTGCGGACGCCGGCGGCAACGGACCGGTTGGCTTCGTCCGTCGAAGCCTACGACGCGCCGTGCACGAAGCAGGTGGCGACGATGCCCCGCATGAGATCACGGCCTTTCCGAGCCTACGGGCCTTCGGTGAAACGCTCCGCGAGCGCGGCGTGAGCGAGGCCCCGGCCCTGCAGCTCGGCGAGATCCCGTCCTCCTTCGCTGCCCGCTTCTCCAAGGCGCTCTCAGGATTGGGCGTGTGCGGTGACGGCACGGGCGTGGTCCACGCCCAGCGTGAATCGAAATCTGCATGGGAATTGGCCTGCATGGAAGAGGCCGCTGGGGTCCAAGTCCGCATGTTCGAAGCGGTCGAAGCCGTCGGTGGCGAAGGCGTCTCCGAACTCGACCTGGTGGCCGCAGCCGAAGCCGTCAGCCGATGCGAGGGCTTTGCCGGGCAGGTCGAGATGAGGCGCTATCCGCTTCAGTGCGACCGTGCGGTGGTCGTCTCCGGGCGTTCCGGTGGCGTGTCGTCCTTCTTTGACTCCGCCGTCGGCGGCGTTGGCCCGCATCCGCTCTCGGGCATGGGAGCAGGCTTTGCCAAAGTGAAGGCCAACGAGCCCGTGTTGGTGGATTTGGTCCACCTGCACCGCGGCTACGTGGTCGACATGACCCGCATGTTTGTGGCGGGCCGTATGCCCGAAGTGTGGGAAGAACGGCTCGAGGACATGATCGCCGTCAAGGACGTCGTCGTTGACGTCCTCGACCGCGGCGAAGACTGCAGCCAAGCATGGCAGGAAGGCTTCGCGCTCGCCGAGGAATTGGGCCATGCCGATCATCTGATGGGCATGGCACCCGACCAGTCCCGCTTCCTCGGCCATTCGGTCGGCCTCCAGCTTGACGAGGCACCCGTTGTTGCGAAAGGCTTCGACCGACCGATGCCGCTCGGTGGCACCATGGCCATCGAGCCCAAGGTGGTGCATCCCGAGGGCTGCATCGGCTCCGAAGACACGTGGACTCGTGACGAGGATGGACTTCGACCCCTTACGGCCGGCGGCGCCTGGCCGTGGATCACGACGTGGTGATGCGCATGAACCCAGCAACTGATTCCGACACCGTGTGCACGAAGCAAGAAGGCTGGACGCTCGAAGACGTGGGGAAAATCATCCCCGTGCGCGTCACGCCAAACGGCTCGTACCGCAACGAACCTGTTGTCCACGTGCACTGCCAAATGTGCACGGCGGAATTCATTGGCCCCGCGCGCGAAGCCGGTGGTTTCCTCGGGGGACACGAATGCTTGCACGCGTGGGAACTGGCCCAAATGATGGGGCGTTCCGACGGTTTGGTCGAGTGAGGCCCAACGGTGCGTTCATGTTCCTCCGGGCACAGCGAGGAACATGCCTGCCAAGCCATACTCCCCTTCGCACATCGCGGCGGTCGCAGGCGGGTTCACCGAGTTGCGGCTTTCCGGCGCCGTCAAGACCATGCTCGTCGAGGCCTTATGCACAGAGCTTGACCGCTTGGTGCCGCAAATGGAAGCGGCCACGCTGGCCGTGGACGAGGAGCGCAAGACCCTCGACGACGCCGCCCGAACCAGGCTGAATTACAACCGGACGCGCGAGTTGATGATCGACCGGCTTGATGCGCTGGAATCGGTCGGCTCCGCCGCTGTACAAGGCGCGATTGAGCACTTGGAATCCTACCTCGCAACCGTCCTCCAGCAGGCCGGCGAGGCGGCCGGGCGGGACCGGGTGGCCACCATCAAGGATCGGCACCTGACCCTGGCCCTCAGTCATCTTGCCCCAAGCGAAAGCAACGAGGACGACGCACCGGCGCCCGTGGTCGGTGCCGAAGCCGTCATCGCGCCAGAGCAGGTGGTCGTCGGCTCCGGTGGCGGGATGTTGACCGAGGGCGCCTTGGTGTCGATTGCAAAGAGTCACGCGGGCATGCCTGTGACCCTCGAGGCGGCGCGGGAACTCCTCGATTTGTACTACATGTACGTGGACCAGGTCGAGGCTGAGATCATGGACGAAGCGCGCTTCGGAAAGGACCCTTCTCACCTGCTCGAGCACATCAACCGCATGCGGACACTGATGGGGCTTGGCTGGATGAGGCGGATGCTTCGTGCCGCCGCCGATGAAGCCCGAGAGCGTGGCTACCGCCGCATTGACATCGAGCAGATCGTCAACATCGATCCCTTTGCTGAGGGGTGATTTCGTGCTCGTGCCTGCGGCGGGCGAGGTCGCTGCAGCGCTCGATGTTCCTCATGCGCTGCTCTTGATTGGGAAGAGCGGCTGCGTGCGATGCAGCGATTTGGCCGTGGCTGCCGCCGGATGGTCGAGCGAAGACCGCCGTTGTGTGCTGGTTCATCTCGACGATGAGGCTGGAAAGGAAGCCGTTGGCCTCCACCCCTTCCTTGCGCACCTCGACCTGCTTCCAGCGGTCGTGCCGCTTGAACGCGGATCACCGCTTGACGTGATGCACGGGCACGATGCCGAGGTCTTGGACCGAGCTTGGGCGATGCTGGAGGCATGACCGTGTTGACCGCCGTGCTTCTTTCCGCGGTCCTCTCAGCGGTGGTGGCCATCGCCGTGACCCTGGTCATCGAACGTTGGGGCGGCCGGATTGGTGGCGTATTGGGCACCATTCCGACCACCATCGTTCCCGCCGGCATCGGATTGGCGCTGGCCTCCGATGACGTCGCCTTGGCCGCAAGTTTGGCCGTGGTGCCCTATGGGATGCTCATCAACGGCTGTTTCCTGTTGGTCTACGTGCTCGTGCCGCCTCGTCTGTCCAACGATGGAGGCGGGGCACTCGTGCTGACCACCACGACGGCCCTGTTGGTGTGGAGCGCTTTTGGCGCGCTGGTCCTGCTCGCCTTGGATCCGCTTTTGCTTCGTGCCGCGCCCATGACGTTGGGGTTGGTGGGCACGCTGTCCCTCGCAGTGATGGGCGTCCTCGTCGCTCGAGGCCCTCGCCCTGCTCCTGCGGGTCATCGAAGTCCTGGGCCGATCGAAATCATGGCGCGGGGTCTGGCCGCGGGCACCGCGATTGGACTGGCCGTGTACCTTTCTGGACTCGGGTTGCCCTTGCTTGCCGGCCTGTCTTCCGTGTTCCCGGCCATTTTCTTGACCACCATGGTTGGGCTGTGGGTGTCGCAAGGTCCGGACGTGCCCCTCGGTGCGGCGGGACCGATGCTGCTTGGCTCAACGAGCGTGGCCGTCTATGCGTGCCTGGCGATGTGGTCCCTTCCTGCGCTTGGGGTCTGGTGGGGCTCGGCGGTGGCGTGGGGCTTGTCCATCGCCGTGTGGACCTTGCCCTGTTCGTGGTGGGTCATGCGCTCGGATTCAGCGCCCGCTCCCACAGCGCCGGCTCAGGCACCCCAGTGATGCGGAGTTCGACGGCGCTGATGCCGCGAAGCGCCAACAATGCGTTCCGAAGGGCCTCAAGGTCATACAGACAGCATGGGCAATGCGGGCGGGAGGGTCGAACGGTCAAGCGGCACTGGCCCTCGTCTCCAAGGTCAATCTGTTCCACCCGCTCGACAAAAGGTGCTCCCCCGTGCGGGTCTTGCCACGTGCGCAAGCGCTTCGCGAGGCGCTGTTGGAGGGCACGCTGCCGAGCGCTCATGCTTCTGGCTCCCCAAGTTCCGCCTCGGCTTCGGCCAGCCGAAGGCGCTTGAGTTGCCCTTCAGCCTCATCGAGATGCGCTTGGCACATGCGCAGGAGTTCGCTGCCCTCCTCGAACATCTTCACCGTGGCCTCAAGGTCCGTGCCGCCACGCTCCAATTCGGCCACGATGGCTTCCAAACGCTGGAGGGCTTCGCTGTAACTCGGGGTTTCACTCATGGTGTTCACGTCCTGTGCACGTCCTCGACCGCGGTGGTTACCGTGCCGTCGGCGAGGTGGACCAAGAGGGCATCGCCCACCGCCACGTCGCTGACCGAGCCGATGACGTCGCCGTCCGGCTGTTGTATCATGCCGTATCCACGCTCCAGCACCCGACGGGGATCGGTGGTCCGAAGCGCAGCGCCGAGCCCTGCCAACCGCTCGCGCTCCCGACCCAGATGTGCCTCTGTGGCGCGATGAAGCGCATGCCGGTGTCCGACCAGCGTGGCGGTTGCCTCGCTCACCTGCACATCCACGGTGTGGTTCAGGCGGGCGCGAAGGTCGGCGAGTTGATGACGGGCACGTGTCAGCCCAGAAACAGGAGCGCCCGCCAAGCGATGGCGAAGCAGGCGGTGATGCTGCCGCGTTTCAGCGAAACGCCGGGCGGCCGCGGCTTCCAGGCGCAGCGCGAGGTCATCGTGACGTTGCTCCAAATCTGAGCGTACGGGCACCACACGTTCGACCGCATCGGATGGGGTTGAAGCCCTGACGTCTGCGACAAGGTCGCTGACCAGCACGTCCGATTCGTGGCCCACGGCGGAGACCACAGGCACGGGCATGCTGACCACGGCTCGAGCCACCCGCTCGAGGTTGAAGGCCCACAGGTCTTCGGTGGACCCTCCACCGCGACCAACGATGATCACGTCAACGGGCGGCACGCCAGAGGATGCCGCGTGCACCGGGTCAGCGAGACGTGCCGCGACCCGCAGGCCACGCGCGATTTCCTCTGCAGCCTTCTCGCCCTGAACGAGCACGCCGACGACGGTGCGTCTCAGCCCCGGCCACCGGTTCTCACTCAAGCGCAGCACGTCGGCCTCGGCCGCGGATTGCGACCCGATGACGATGGCAACGTGGCGAGGCAGTGCAGGAAGCGGACGCCGTGGCCGATCGAGCACGCCCTCAGCCTTCAGCGCGGCGATGAGTGTCCTGCGCTCGGCCTCCAATTCGCCGATGGTATCCACCGCATGGATGGAGGTGACCTGGAGTTGGAGTTGTCCGCGCGCGGGGTACAGGTCCACGCTTCCGATGACCACGACCTCGGCTCCTTCTTCGAAATCCGTCCTCGGTGCTCGACTCGACCACATCACGGCGTCGATGGATCCGTCGTCGTCGCGCAACGTGAGGTAGACGTGACCTGAGCGTGCGCGGCTCCAGCGTGCGATTTCTCCCCGCAACATCTGGTGCTGCAGGGTCGGCTCTTCGTTCAGCAATCGCCGGAGGCCGAGGACAAAGCGACCCACTGGAAGGGCGCTTCCGAGCACCTCCGGGGTCAGCATGCGGGCAGATGCTCGTCGGGCGTTCATCAACGCATGGGCTCGTCGTCTTGAGGCGGTGCGCGGTGTTCTGCCTTGCGCTGATGACGTTCCTCAACTTCAGCCAGCTTGAGGTGGACCTTCCGCCGAAGGGCCCAGACGATCAGGGCCACAATCATGACGTTGAGGACCAAGAGGAGGGTCTCTTCGATGCCCCACGCCACGTGATCACCTCAGATGGGTGGACGGATTTCGATGTCCACGTTGCCGGTCGGTCGTTGGATGCACCCCAGGCGGGCGCCCTCATCCACCAGGAAGTCGTCCAGCCCCGGAGGGAGAGGGTCGGGCAGCGCGACGACGCCGTCCAACAAGGTCACCATGCACGAGCCACAGGTCCCTGAGGTGCAATTCGTGGGCAGGCTCAATCCCGCTTCCAGGGCGTGTTCAACCAAGGTTTGGTTGGGGTCGGTTGGCGTTTGCCCGAGCAGGGCGGCGCCGCGAAAAAAGCGGACCAAGGGACCCATACGGGCACCTCAACGGTCCTTGAACCGCGTCCAGCGGCCGGTTTGCTTGTTGAAGTACAGGCCGGCCTTCTTCATCCACTTGTTGAACTTCGTCGCACCTGCGCCGGTCCTCAAGATGAAGTCCTCACGGTCTTCTTGCGCCTGAATGTAGCCCTTGGCGGCAATGGTTTGGTCGATCCAGTCGTTGATGTCCATCAGGCCACCGACCAGAGCGCTGGATTCGACCTGTGCGGTCATGGCGTCTGCGTCAGCGTTGGTGGATTGGAGGTCCGCCTCGATCAAGCGGTTCACGCTCTCGAGGTCCATACGAGCGGGCTTGGGCGGGACCGTGTTCCGAGGACGGCGGTCCTCCTCGACCGTGATGCGGTCTGCTCCGTCCAAACGAGCCATGACGCTGACGATGAGCTCAGGTTGGAAGCTCGTCTCGCAATCCCAGCACATCAGGGCATACTCCTCGGGGCGGTCCTCGTCGCGGGACTGGCGTGGATCCATTTCCTCGTTGCACGTGGGGCACGCGTGCATCACCAAGGCGGGCACGTGCTTGCGTCGGTAATCGACGATGTCTTGTGGCGTGCCGTCGAGTTCGAGCATCTCATGGTCGCGGGCTGCTTCGAGTCCACGGGTTTCGAGCTGGTCGCGGATCTTGACCTTCAGGTCGTCCTTGGTTTCGTCCTCGAGGTTGTCCTCGAGCTTGACGATGAGTTCCACGGTCTTTCCGAGCCGGTTCATGACCAACTTCTGGGCCCGGAAGGATTCGACCTTGGCGATTTTGAGGCGTTCCTTCTGTTCTGCAAGTTCCGCGAGCACGTCTCGGCGCTCGCGCTGGAAACGGATTTCCTCGATCTTGCTTTCCTGCTTCCGTTCAGGAGCCAGGACCTTGGAGAGGAAGCGCTCTTTGCCGTGCGACTGAGGCCCAGCCTTGATGATTTCAAGGACGCCGTCGGCGATGTCGGGCTTGAGGCCGTAGTTTTCGACCAGCATGGTCTGGTCGATTTTCTTCAGATCGCCAATTTTGAGGCCAGCATCGGCCAACTGCATGGCCGTGGTCTCGTCAATGCCGCGTCGAAGTAGGGCCAGGTAGGTGTCTTTCTTCGCCATAGAAACCCCTCCGCGCAGGCGATGCGTGAAGGCCCTCCCATGAAAAGGTGCCTTCTCACCAGCCCTCCTCTGTTCAGAGGTTTTCAACCTCAGCCGAAGCAAGCCGTTCACAGAACGTGCACCACGCCTCAACGCTCAGGTCCTCGGGGCGCAGGTCGAGCACAGGGTCGTTCTCCATCGAAGCGAGCGCCGCTTTCCATCGTGCGGCGTGCCAGCCGGGCAGGCGGGACAAGCGGCGCGGCGGCCGCCGCAGCGAGGTACGCAGTTTGCGGCGGCGATGGTGGAACGCGGCGTGGACCGTTTGACGCACCAAGCGATGGTCCACGTCCGCGGGGTGATCGATGGGCCGCAACACGCACACCCGTGACATGACGGCCGGCGGGGGCCGGAAGGCCCCCGGCGGAACGCGACGTTCCATGGAACCCTCCCATCCGAGGGCCGTGCAGATGCCGAGGCTGCCCCGGTCGGCGGGCGTGTCGAGGGTCAACCGCTCCGCGAATTCTTCCTGAACGAGCAGGACCACGACCTCGGGTGCACCGTGCTGCTGCCTGTGCTTCTCGAGCGCATCGATGAGGGGAGAGGAGATTTGGTACGGGATGTTCGAAACGACGGCGTCGATCGTGTTCGGCCACGTCGCCTCCAGCGCATCCCCTTGGGTCAGCACCAGCCTTTGTCCCTCGATCTCTTTGGCAAAAGTCGTCCGCAGATGGTCCACCGCCACGGCATCGATTTCGATGGCATGAACCACGGCTCCGGCGCGAAGCAGGTGTTCCGTCAGGGTTCCCGGGCCCGGGCCAATTTCCAACACCATGCGCCCGTGCAGGTCGCCCGCCATGCTGGCGATGGCGTTGAGGTGCGTCTCATCGATGAGGAAGTGCTGGCCGAGGCTCCGGTCGTTGGGTTGCCGGGCTTGAAGGCGGGCGACGAGGTCGACGGCGCGTCTCATGCCTTCACCGGCAGGAGCATCTCGACAAGCCGTGGTTGGAGGTTCCGGTCGAGGATCTCCTCTGAGAAGCGATGTGCGAGCGCGCCAGCACCGTCGAGGCCACAGGCGTCGTCGAGGGTCTCGAAGGAGGCGAATCCACCGCTTGCGCGACGTGCCTCGACCATCTCTTCGGCCTTCTTCGGGCCCACGCCGTTGAGCAATTGGAAGGCGTGCGTTTTGCGGTTGATGGGTCCAGCGACGTTGTAGAAGCCCTTCAGGAAGTGCGCGGCGTTGGCCTTCACCAACTCCGCCATGGCGAGTGGAAGCTGCTCTTGCGCGGCCGGGGACAAGCGTTCGAGCTTGGCCACGCCAAGCAAGCGCTCGACGACCGTGCGCTTGCTGCGGTCGTCGCCGATGTAGACGCGCTCGCCCACCGCTTGGAATTCAGCGCCTTCCACCGTAGCCACGCGACCGAGGGTGCCGTCGTGCTCGGTCACGACCACGAGCACGCTTTCGCCAAGGTCGTGTTCAACGACACGCGCCCAGGTTGAAGCCCGTAGCGGGTGGTCCTTGGGCAGGCCCTGCGGGGCGCGCGGGCGCTGCTGCCGTCCTCGTCCACCGACCTTTCGGGGCTGACGAGGCTGGCGTGGAGCACGCGGTTGACGCGGCTCTTGCTTGGGTGCAGGCTGGGGCCGGCCGTAGGCGGGGGCCTTCCATGAGGTCGGAGAGGAGGTGTCCTTCTCACGACGGTTTGGGATGTTGACGCGACGGTCTCGTCCGGGCGAGGGCATGGGTTCACCTCAAGGGCGGACTCACTCAAACCCGACGTGCTGGGCAACGAGCTCCAGCACCTGCTGGACGTCACCGTCCGAGACGGAGATGCGGCGGCTCGCGGTCACGGCGCGCACGGCATCTTCGGTTTCGGGGAGGAGTTCAGCAATCTTGGCGGCCAAATCGTCGTGGCCTTGGAAGACGTCGATTTCGAGGACGGCGTTCAGCAGGTCTTGGTAGACCTTGGGGTCGGTCTTGTAGCCCATGCGCTGGTCGCTGGCGGCCCACTCGGCGTGCTGAAGGGCAGCCGTCTGCTCGTAGGTGAGTTGCTTCCGACGGCTTTCGGCGTCGAGCAAAAGGTCGCGCACGGTGGCGAAGTCGGCGTAGGTTTCCTCGTCGCTCATGGTCTCACCTCACTCAAGCGGGCGCAGGTGCTCTGGGCGCGCGATGACGGTCTTCTGCATGTTGCCGTCCTTGACGGCAACAATCCAAGCCGCACCTTGGCGGCGCTGGATGAAACCGGTGCGGCCTTGGAAGCGGCGGTGGGGCATGCCACGCTGCTGACCACCGTCGAGCACGATCGCCACACGGTCGCCTTCGGCGTAGTCGTGCATGACGCGGGAGATGTTGATGCGGGATCGCTCGCTGCGACGGCGGCGAAGGATGCTGCGGGTACCGACGCGGAGGCCGTGTGAGCGCTTCATGTTCCTCAATTCCTGCCCATGGTGAAGAGCGTCAACGCCTTCAGGGCATCCTGCCGACCATCGTGCCTCATTTAAGCGCAACGGATGAACGAAACACCTCAATCGGCGTGAATGTCCGCCACATCAAGCCACAGCACGTCGCAGCGTGCGCGAATGAGCGCAGCCACCGAGGGTTGGGTGCGACCACCGTCACCGTGCACGGTTTCTTTGACGTAGGTGCCCGATTCGCAGCGGAGGGTGAACTCGACTTCGGTGTGGCCATCGTCCATGGTTTCGACGATGGCTTCGCTGGTCTCAAGCACCTTCCTGCGGCGCACCAAATCCGCCCGGCGGTGCGCAACGCGCTCCGGCGTCCGCTGGGCCAGCATGGCGCCTTGCAGCCCCTGGATGATCTGCTCGATTTCCTCGGCATCGGCCATGTCCATCGGGGCGGCTTCGGCCGGCGCGGCTGCGAGGAGGCGGTCGACGAGGTCGGCCTTGGTGCCGGACACGGGCAGATCCTGAGTCTTGGCGAGCTCGACCAGTTCTGCTTTCTTCATCGCTTGGAGGGTGGCCTCATCGACCACAGGAACTTCCGGTTCCGGTTCAGGAATCGGCTTGGTGGCCGGTGCGCCACGGTCGCCACGTCGCTTTCGTCGGCCTTTCCGCTTCCGTCCACCGCGTTCTTGGACGTCCTCTTTGGTCAGGTCCATCGGGGCAACGAGTTTCGCGTGTTCCTTTTCGGACAAGGGGGCGAGGCGGAAGCGAATCGCGTAGGACTTCTCGGCCGCGGTGTCCTTGACGCGGACCACCTCTTTGCGGCTGGAGGGGCGTAGGGAGGTCACTTCCACCGCACCCGCTGCGGCCTCGTTGATGGCGTCCATGGCCGCCGCGGCATCGACGCTCCGGCGCATTGGGGCTTTCAGTTCGACCACGAAGGGTCGACCGCGGCCGAGGCAGCGCACGTCGATGTCCTCGCGGCCCATGCCGTGGAAGGCGTCGTCCTCTGCGCCAAGCATCTCGCGGAGCGGGTCGGCCACCAATTGCTGCACGCTCGTGGCGTACTGCAACCCGGTGCCTTCGCAGCGGTCGCATCCACGGCCTTTGCAGGCACGGCAGGGCCAGCGCGTTTGCGGCACGCCGCGCTCGAGTTTGCGGTAACGCCCGTACAGGTAGACGGAGCGCACGTCGAGGTCCACGGTCAGGGTCGTGACGTCGATGATGGCGAGGACCTCGGGATTCTCGGTGACGATGCGCACGTCGTCCATGCGCGTTTTGATCTCGTCCGCCACGAAGCCAACCAAGGAGGACTTGAGGGGATCCGAGCCTCCGGCCCCGTATCGCTTGCGCATGACGTCTTCTTCTTCCATCTGGTCCTTCGGGAAGCGAGCACCCACCTGCAGTCGGCCGATTTCACGGCCTTCGAGGGCCTCAACGATGAGATCTGCCAGCAGGTCCACTTCGTCGAAGAGGTCCTCGCAGAAGGGACAGAGGCCGACGCTCTCCTTCGCACCCTCAAGGTGCGGGTCTCGACCAACGACGGCCGCTCGAATTTCGAGGCCTGATTCAACCATGCTCTGATCGTAGCGCTGCTTGCCGCCCAGCCGTCCGAGGCAGGTATCGCAGCAGCCGATGCGGACCATGTGCTTGTGGCCGGCAGGATTGGGCGCGCGGGGGACCTCCTCGGTGTGCGTGCCCAATTGCTCGGGCTCCTCCCACATTTCGTCGTCGAGGTCGTCGCCTTCGTCGAAGTCCGCTTCCTCGTTCGTGGATTCGGTCTCTTCGACGTTGACGTCGTCCCAAAGGGAGTAGTCCGTTTGTCCAAACCCGGCGGTGGCGTAGGCCGTCCAGTCGTCCTCTTCCTTGGGTTCTTCCGGCATCGTCGTCACCGCCTGACCGGGGGTCTCCCCCTGCGCCTGACGCGTTGTGGGCCGTGGCCTTCCTCTTCAATCGCTCGGCGCGGAAGCCTCGTTCGGGCCGTGCAACAACCCGAGGCCTGCGGTCGTGAGCACCAGGCTGGCGATGAGGGAGAGCGCGATCATCGTGGCGGAGAAGGTGCCGAAGCTTGCGAACAGCCCCATCGGCGAGGTCGCGATGACCGCGAAACCGGCGATGTCGGAGGCCGCTGAGCCGATCAGCGCCGCGCCACAGGCGCCGCCCACAGCGTGCAGCGCTGCGTTGTGCGATGCACCTTCGTTCCGTGACTCGCGGTACCGTTCCGTGACGTGGATGCAGTAATCGATGCCAACGCCCAACGAGATTGTGGCGATGGTGACGGTGACGATGTTGAGGCTGGCTCCTGCCAGATGCATCAGGCCGTACAGCCACACCACCACGACGAGGATCGGTCCAAGGGACATGGCGGCCTGAGCTGGAGAGCGCAAACCAATGGTCAGCGTGACGAACACGAAGAGCGTGCCCAGCAGCAGTGAGGATTGCATTTCGTCCTGCATGGCGGTGCTGGCCGAGTAGCGGATGATGGGCCGGCCGGTCAGCATGACCCAGGTCAGGGGCTCGTCTTCGGTGGCTTCACCTGGAGCTTCGTAGGTCCCTGATGACAGGTTGGTGAAGACCGAAAGGTCACGCCAAATCTCTTCCAAGCCTTCCTTGAGGCTTGGGAAATGTTCCGGGCGCGTGATGCCGAAGCGGATGAGCATCACGTCGTATTCGGCCGGTGCGCCGTTTTCATCCAACCAGGGGGCGCTGGCGTTCAGCGGAACTTCAGGCGTGATGTAGAGCGCAACGATGCTGGTGGGGATGGCCGGAATGGACGACGTTCCCGGCACGCCGTTCAAGGACAGGAAGCCGTAGAAGAAGGCCAGGCAATCACGGTCCTCGAGGTCCGGCAATCGTGCTGCACCGACGCGGTTGCATCCAATGCCGTAGTCGTCTGCCTCAAGATTCAGTCCTGCGGCTTCGAAGGGCGCGGGGTCTTCCAGCATGGAGAAGATCGCCAGGTTGACCATTTCGTCGAGGGCGAGGATGTCGATCGACCCGTCTGGCGTGCGCGTGACCTTGTCGGGGACGTCGTCAGGCGTCTCGTCGAGGGCCTGACGGAAGGCTTCGATGCCCGCGAAGACCGCCGGATCGAGGACGTCGCCTTCCAGCAGAAGCATCGCCGGCTCGCCCTCGTCCGAAAAGCGCTCGTTGACCAAGTTCACGCCAGAGGCGAAATCCGACTCGGCATCGAGGAAGTCCTCGACCGCAAAATCGCCTTCCAAGCGGGCCATGCCCACTGCAGCGGGCACGGTGAGCAGCAGGGCGAGCACGGCGATGACCAGCGCGTGCTTCCATTGGCCGCTCTTGACCGGCACCACCGTGAGGCGCGGCACGTGCTGCTCCTTCTTGACCGGAGCCGTCGAGCGTCCTCGTGCCTCGAGCCATTGGTCCACGCTCATCCTGAGCACCGGCGCCCAAATGCCGGTGAGCAGGAAGGCGGCGAAGATGCCACATGCCGCCTCGACGCCGAAGGAGCGCAGGGCAGCGATGTCGGAGAAGAGGTTCGCGGCAAAGGCAGCGGTGGTGGTCAGTGACGTCAGCAAAATGGCGCGGCCGACACGGCGGACCGTGATTTGCGTCGCCTCTTCGGGGCTTCGCCCGAGGCCGCGCTCCTCTTTGTACCGATGGAGCGCATGCAGGCTGTCGTCGATGCCCAGCGCCATGACGAGAATCGGAAGCAAGTTGGAAAATTGCGAGCGAGCGATGAAGGAAAAGCCGAGCCACTCCGTGACCGTGACCAAGTGGCCGATGAGGCCCTGCATCCACAGCAGGGCTCCACCAAGGGCCACCATGACGATGGCCACGTCCGAAGGGCGGCGCAAGGAGACGAAGAGCAGCACCGCGATGGCGAGGCCCATCAGCGCGATCAGGCCAGCACTGGCCTGGAGCTCACGGTTGACTTCGACGTTGACGCCTTGTCCGACCTGCAGGCTGATGCTGTGCTGGTCGTGCTGGCGCAGCATGCCTTCGAGTTCCATCACGCTCCATTCCACAGAGCAGGGACCCCGGCCTTCTTCGACCATGGCGGTGCAGGTGGCTTCGTCGTAATTTGGAGGGTGCAGCACCAATTCGCCTTCAGCCAGTCGGAACCCGCCGATGACCAGCCCTTCGTCGGTCATGCGCAGCGAGGTTTCCTGTGCCGCGTCCTTCCAGGACATCGTCCAACCGGCTTCGGTCATCTCGCCGCGGTCGAGTTGAATGAGCAGCCACGAGGCGCTTGCGGACCAGCGGCCTTGGCCGACCAAATCGCTTGACCAGGTTCCGTCACCGAGGAGCGTTCCACCGATGGGCCCGCTGCTGACCGCGTTCATGTCGGCCCGGAAGCCGCGGTCCAGGGACAACCAGCGCAGGAAGGTGTTGTCGCTGGCCTCAACAAGGCGTTGGCTTGCAAGGTCAATGTGGTCCTGCGTGAGGTTGACGTCGTCGAACACCAAGCATTCCAATTCGCCGCAATCGCTCCAATCGGTGGCGGGGGGCAGGTCGTTTCCGAAGGTGTCCTTCGACGGGCGGGTGAGGATGGATTCGTTGGCCATGAAGGCGCGGAAGATGTCGGGCAGCGTCATCACGCCATCGGTTTGCGCCCCGGTAACGTCGTTGACCAACGGCTTCAGCGTGGTGTTGATCGGATGGTTCCGGATGAGGTCCGCCTTGGCGTCAATTTCGCGCAAGAGCGTGAGGTTGAGGATGCCGCCAGCAGGTGCGTCAATGCCGCCCCACGGCTCCCCGCTCTCGATGATCTCGGTGACCGGTGGAAAGGTGGTGCTGTCGGGTTGCCCGTCCGATGTGCTCATTCGCGGCACGTTTTCTTCGAGGTCGATGTGGACCGGGTCTCGTACCGTGACAAGGAAGGCGACGATGACCTCGGAGGAGGCAAACGTTTCGTCGATGGTGGTCTGGGCGTTCAACTCGGGTGATTCCATGTCGTAGGCTTCCATGTCGATGGGTTCCAACGCCCGCAGGGCGCCCGGCACCATGAGCAAGGTCAGCACCAGCATCACGAGGTGGAGGCGGTTGGCCTGACCCACGATTTGGGCCGGCAGACGATGCAGCCCCGCTTCATCCACGTTATGTTTTCCTTGGGTCGGCATATCAAGGCCTGTCTTTGGAGCGTGTGCGGTTTCACTGCCCGAAGCTCTTCGAACGCTCGACCAAATCCATGTGGCGGAGCCGCCTCAATCCGACCAGCGTCATCGCCTGGGCGGCAAAGAACAGGATGAGGGCGTAGTTGACGACGACGGACAGGTCGAGGTCGAGTGCGAAGAAAAACGACCACGTGGAAAAGGAGACCATCATAGCGTTCGCGGCCCACACGGAGAAGAGGCTGCCCGACAAAGCGGCCAGGGCGCCAATGATGACGTGTTCCGCGGTGAGGATGGCGCCCATTCGGGGTGTGGAAGCACCAAGGATCCGCAAGGTGGCGTATTCCGCATCGTGTTCGGTCAGGTTGATGATGAGCGTGTTGAGCAGAATGACTCCGGCGATGAGCAGTCCAACGCCAATGAAGACGCTGAGGATCTGGGATTGCTGCTCCCACCCTTCAGCAAAACCGTCGCGAATGGCCTGCTGGTCCAGCACCGCAGCGCCGGCGATGCCAGACGGTGCGGCGAGGCCTGCGTCGTCCGAGCGCAGCATCACCATGTTGTACAGGCCGTCCATGCCGATGGGTTCGGCCACGTCCTCGTGATGCGTCCACAGGCTGCGCTCGAATTCGTCGGCGATGCCGACGATCTCCACCTCGAGGACCGTCACGCCCACCATCACGTCGACCCGGTCGCCCACGGACCACTCGAGCAGCGTGGCTGCGCCGACGTCCACCATCGCTTCGGGGACCTCAGCACCGGCGACCGGCAAGCGTCCCTCGACGAGGCGCGTGAGGTGCATCGCATCGGCCTCGTCGGTGCCGAACGCCGTCCGAGCGTGCAGCGTCATCGCGCGCGTGTCGCCTGTGGCGTTGACCTCTGGCACGGTAAGGGCGCGTTCGGTGTCCCACCCTGCGCCCTCGTTGTCGAGCCAGGTCTCGACCGGCTCGGCGTCGAACGGGTTGTAGGCGATGGCGTACTGCCACGTGTCAGCATCTTGGGCTTCGATGAAGGCGCCTTCCATCGACGCGACGAGCAGCGCAAACCCGCTTGAGAGGATCATCGCCAAGCCAAGCCCGATGACGGTCACGGTCAAGCGGAGCGGATGACGGAACATCGCCCGCGCACCGAGGGCGAGCGAGGAGGGCAGAGAGGAACTCAGCCAATGCACCAGCACGCCGGGGCGCTCTCCCGCGTCGCGCCGGTCGATCTCCAGCGGCGACATGCGGACCGCAGACCACGCCGGCCAGAGCGTGAAGATGACCACGATGGCCATCACGCTCACCACCGTGGTCGCCCAAACGGCAGGGTCGTGGATGACGTCGATGACGGGTACGCTTCCAACGATGGAGAAGTAGTACGGCGTGAAGGCCTCCGTCATTTGGGTGCCGAGGGCCACGCCTGCAAGGCTGGCCAGCAATCCCATGGCCACAGGTGGAAGCACATAGGCCACGAGCAGGGTGCGGCTCGGGGTTCCAAGGGAGCGAAGCACGGCGATTTCGCGGCGTTGACGGCGCACCAAGCGTTCCAGCGAAACCGCCAGCACGAGGGCGGACACGCTGACCAACATGCCCAACATGACCGGCTGCATCGTTCGGTTGCCATCGAGGTCAATCCGGAGGAATTCCACTCCGAAGAGCGTCGTCCGGTCGCCGACCCGCATCGTGGTCAACCCTTCCGATTCGAGGGAGGCGGCCAAGGCTTCGGCCAGATCCGCCAAGGCCTCGCCTTCGCGTTCCGGCGTTTCGGGGAAGTCGTAGGCCGGTGTCCCTTCCACGTCCACCAACAGCCGGTTGCGGACCTCGGGATCCTCACCCAGATGTTCCAACAGCGCGGTTCGGTTCACATAGGCAGCGACGAGGCTGCCGGGAACTGGAATCAGCACGTCGGCTGAAGGGACGTAATACGCATGATCAGGTTGGCTGGCAAAGCCGACGACGTCAAACTCGACCGAGGTGCCGTTGAGCACGAAGGTCACGCTGTCTCCGAGGTCCACGCCAGTTTCTTCCTTGACGACGTGATCCAGCACCACCTCATTCGGGCCCTCGGCGTGACGGCCCCAACCATCCGCAACGTAGGGACGGTTGATGCGGCCGAGGCCGTCATCGGTCACCTCCATGCCGTGGACAACAAGGGTGGCTTTGGTGAGGACGTCATCGTCGCAAGCCGCCAAGGAACTGCATCCTTTGGCTTCGGCCAGGAAGGTGCGTTGCGCCTCAGAGTGGGCGTATTCACCGCGAATCACCATGCGTGATTCACAGGCCGCGATCGCGAGCCCAGCCGTGTCGGGTGTCGAAGCGCACGCGCGATCCAGCGCCGCTGCCTCGTAGGTGAATCCGTCTGGTCCTGTCGCGAACAGGTCTCCAAGGTTGGTCACGTCGTAGTACTCTGCGTAGACCTCGTCCGCGTTTCGAATGTGCTCGGCGAACATCACGGAGACCGAACTCGCCAGGATGAGCAGCAGCAAGAAAACGCCCGTCACCACACGGTTTCGTGCCCAATGACGGGCAAGGCGACGAAGCTGCAGACGCATGGGCGGTCACTCCTTTCGCTTTGGTCGAGCGGCCTCGGCAATGTCCTTGGCGACCCCGGTCAGGGCCTTTGCGGTCGCCAGTCCGCCGTGGATGGCGGCTTCAACCGGTCGGCGCACGGTGTCGACCACCTCCTCGGCGGTGTCCAGGGCGTCTTTCACCGCCGCCTTGCCTTTGCCGACGATGGTCCCAGCGGCACCCCGCTCGTCGCTTTGGAGGCGTCCAGAGTCGAGGCGGAGCACGCGCGTGGCGTGTTGGGTGAGGCTCTCGTCGTGGGTCACGATGACCGCGGTGACCTGCTCCTTTCGGCAGATGCCCAGCAAGACGTCCATCACCTGCTGGGTCGTCTCGCTGTCGAGGTTTCCAGTCGGCTCGTCACCGAGCAGCAACTGTGCCTTCTTGGCCAGACTCCGGGCGATGGCCACGCGCTGCTGCTGTCCGCCGGACAATTCGGAGGGAAAACGGTCGTGCAGGCCTTCAAGGCCAACCCTGCTGATCATGTCCATCGCGTGAGCACGGTCGCGCGCTCCGGCGATCTCTTGGGCGAGCATCACGTTCTCGAGCACCGTGAGGTCGCCAAGCAGGTTGTACTGCTGGAAGACGTACCCGATGTTGCGCCGTCGGAAGGAAGCCTGCGCCTCGAGTGCCTTCGCACGGCGGCGCGAGGCCATGGTGCGACTCGGGGCTCGAATCGTGGCCTGCACCAGACGAACCGCGACTTCGACCGGCCAGACCAGCGGTTGAAGCAGGGGATGGGGCATGGAGAGGGCAAAGCGCGTTGTTTCCAGCGCATCAGGCGCCGTGGGCACGTCTTCGCCAAGGAAGCGGTAGGTCCCCTCCGTCGGGCTGTCCATGGCCGAGAGCACGTTCAGGAGGGTGGTTTTCCCAGACCCTGAGGGGCCGAGCAGCATCACCACGACCTCGCCCTGTTTGAGGTCCAAGTCGATGCCGTCGAGGGCTGCGACGGTTTCGCCTGCGGAGGCGTAGACACGACGAACGCCGCGGAGTTCGATCAGCGGAGACGTGAAGTTCTCAGCCATGAACAATCGAGCGAGGGCCCGTGTATCAGGCCTTCTATACGGTGAACAGAAGGGCGTTCGGCGGACCATTCAAAGGTCGAACCAAGGTCCTGAACGCGTGACGCCTTCGGATTCGTCCACGCCCTTCTGGGAGTCCGTTGACGGGCCCGAGCAGGTGACGCCTCAGGAATCGGCGCCTGCTCCATCTTCCGAGCCAGCACCAGAGCCGGTGTCCTTGGGCATCCTTCCCGCCGCGCCCGTGGCAGAGAACACGGAGGCGGATGCTGAACGGGCACCTTCCGTTGATGTGCCTGAGCAGGCGTTTGATCAGGAGGAAGATGAGCTCGGAGCGACGATCACCGGCATGTTCTTTCTCCTGTTTTTCTCCATGTTTTGGGTTGGAGGTACCGCGGTGGCCACCGTGGTCATCACGGGTAACCTGGCCGAACAGCACAGCACCCGAAACTGGGAGGAGACGCCCGGAACGATGGACCGCAGCTGGGTGAGTGAAGAGGTGAGTTGTGACGATGAAGGGTGCAGCACAAATTATTGCGTCAAGGTGCGCTACAGTTACGGCTACGGGAACCTCTTGTCCGGTGAAGAGCTTTCCAAGATGGAGGACTGCTACGCTTCCTCGCGTCTTGCATCGAAGATGCTCGACCGTTACCCTGCCGGTTCAGACGTGACCGTGTACCACCATCCTGACGACATCAACGAGACCGTGCTCGAGACGGGTTTGGCGCTTCGCTACATGTGGGTCTTGGTGTTCATGCTGCCCTTCCAAGGGGTCTCGTTGATCCTCCTCTACCTGCTCCAATCGTCCGCCCGCTCGGCCATGTCCGGCTCCGGCGGTGGCGGGGGCTCATCTTGATGAGGGAGGCGCACGCGCAGCCAACCACGCAGGGGTCGCCCAGCTTGGTCAACGGCGGTGGGTTTAGGTCCCATTCCTCAACGGTTCGCAGGTTCGAATCCTGCCCCCTGCACTCCGACGACACGTGCTTCCAACCTTTGCGCGCAGCATTCTAGGCATCGCCCTTGCCGTTGGTCAAGGGCTCAACCTTCGAATCCTGCCCCCTGCACCATGCTCCGCATCTTGCCGTGTTCAGGCGCAAGCAGGGCAAAGGCCGCGGAAGGTGAGGGCCACGTCCTCGATCATGGCGAGGGGCTCGGTTTCAGGTTCTGGGGCCTTCATCTCTGGAAGCGGAACGTCCCAAATCTGCTCACATGCGGTGCACACGGCGTGGGCGTGCGGTTGCAAATTGGTGTCGTAGAGGGTCTCACCCAGGTGTTCGACGCTGTTGAGCACACCGTCTTGAACCATCCGCGCGAGTTGCCTGTAGACCGTGGCCATGGCCACGCCCTCTTCGCTCAGGCTGGCATGAACCGCCTTTGCGTTGGGGTGGTGGTGAAGGTCCATCACGGCCTGCTCGATCAGCATGCCCTGCCGGGTTTGGCGGCGTTGTGGCGTGGGTTTGTCCCCAGCCATCACATCACCCTCTAATTCCTGCTCAGGCCTGTTGATGTGTCTCGCTCAGAACCGATCTGCGTTCATGACCTTGTTCCACGCAGCGATGAAGTCTGCGACGAACTTGCCGTTGTTGTCGTCCTGCGCGTACACCTCGGCGATCGCCCGGAGTTGGGAGTTGCTTCCAAAGACCAGGTCGTAGCGCGTGGCCGTGCGAACATCCGCGCCCGTGGCGCGGTCCTTCGCCTGGTAGGAGTTGCTGCCGGTGGGGGTCCACGCGACACTCATGTCGAGCAAGGTGGTGAAGAACGAGTTGTCCAGCGCGTCGCCGCTGCCCCACAGGCCGCGCTCATCGGAGCTGACGCCAAGCGAGCGGAGGCCGCCAACGAGGACCGTCATCTCCGGCGCAGAGAGGCCGAGCAGTTGTGCCTTGTCAAGCATCATCTCTTCGGGCATGACCGCGTAGTTCTGCTTCAGGAAGTTTCGGAATCCACAGGACACGGGTTCCAGTACCGCGAAGGAGTCGACATCGGTGTGCTCTTGGGTCGCGTCACCACGGCCTGCGGAGAAGGGCACGGACGCGCCGCTCGCCATCTCGATGCCGACGTTTCCGGCCAGCACGATGGTGTCCGCCACGCTGGCGCCATGGGCTGCAGCGAGCGGTTCGAGGACGGAGAGCACCTTCGAAAGTTGCTCAGGCTTGTTGCCTGCCCAGTCCTTCTGAGGGGCCAGGCGAATCCGAGCGCCGTTGGCGCCGCCGCGCATGTCCGATCCACGGAAGGTGGATGCACTGGCCCACGCGGTTTCGACCATTTCGGAGATGGTAAGGCCGCTGCCCTTGATGGCCTCCTTGAGGGCGGTCACGTCGTAGGACGTGGAGCCTGCGGGAACCGGGTCCTGCCAGATGAAGTCCTCTTCAGGCACGTCCGGGCCGAGGTAGCGGGCCTTGGGGCCCATGTCACGGTGGAGGAGTTTGAACCACGCCCGCTGGAACGCATCGGCCATGGCCTCTGGGTTCTCGTGGAAGTGCTTCGAGATCTTCCGATACTCAGGGTCGCGGATCATGGCCATGTCGGCCGTGGTCATCATGGTGGGGACCTTGATGGACGGGTCCTCTGCGTCAGGGGCCATGTCGGCTTCTTCCTGATTGGCAGGCGTCCATTGGTGAGCCCCGGCGGGACTCTTGGTCAGCGTCCACGTCTCGTCGTACTTGAACAGCATGTCGAAGTAACCGTTGTCCCATTGGGTGGGGTTGGAGGTCCATGCACCCTCGATGCCGCTGGTGATGGTGTCACGGCCAACGCCGGAGCCGAAGTCGCTGGTCCAACCGAAGCCTTGCTCTTCGAGCGCGGCGCCCTCGGGCTCAGGGCCCTTGTGGTCTTCCGGTCCAGCGCCGTGTGCCTTTCCGAAGGTGTGGCCGCCGGCCGTCAAGGCCACGGTTTCCTCGTCGTTCATGGCCATGCGGCTGAACGTCTCTCGGATGTCCTGAGCGCTGAGGAGGGGATCTGGGTTCGCGTTGGGTCCTTGTGGGTTCACGTAGATGAGGCCCATCTGGACCGCTGCGAGCGGGTTCTCGAGGTCTTGGCGGGTGTCACCGTATCGGTTGTCGCCGAGCCACTCGTCTTCGCTTCCCCAGTAGATGTCGTCTTCTGGGTGCCAGATGTCGGGTCGTCCGCCGCCAAAGCCGAGGACGGGTCCGCCCATGGATTCGATGGCGATCTGTCCGGTGAGGATCAGCAGATCGGCCCAACTGATGGCGTTGCCGTACTTCTGCTTGATGGGCCACAGCAAGCGGCGCGCCTTGTCGAGGTTGCCGTTGTCGGGCCAGCTGTTGAGGGGGGCGAAGCGCTGTGCGCCGGTTCCACCGCCGCCGCGACCGTCGCCTGTGCGGTAGGTGCCCGCAGCGTGCCAGGTCATGCGGATGAAGAAGGGACCGTAGTGGCCGTAATCGGCAGGCCACCAGTCTTGGCTGTCGGTCATCAATTCGTGGAGGTCGGCCTTGAGGGCTTCGTAGTCAAGCGAATTGAACGCTTCAGCGTAGTCGAAATCTGGGCCCATCGGGTTGGACTTGACATCGTGCTGGTGGAGGATCTTGAGGTTGAGGTTTTTTGGCCACCAATCTTCGTTGGTGCGCATGTCTTTCGTGGAGTGGGTCATTCCGCCGCCATGCATGACGGGGCACTTTGCATCGCTGTCGTGGGTACGCATGAGCGCTCCAGCGCCCCCCGTCTTATAGAATTGATTCTCATTCTGAATAAGGCCCAAAATCCACCAAACCTTCTTTTCCAAACAACATTAACTCCGGGACCCTCGTCGGGGAGACATGGTTTCCATTGGCGACGCTGCACCAGACTTCACCCTCACCGCGACCGACAAGAGCAAGGTCACCTTGTCCGACCACCGGGGTCAGCGGGTGGTGCTCGCGTTCTACCCTGCCGCGTTTACCGGCGTGTGCACGACCGAAATGTGCGCCTTCCGCGACTCCATGGCGGCCTTGAACGATGTGGGTGCAACCGTGTTCGGCGTCTCAGTCGACTCCCCCTTCGCCAACGGTGCCTTTGCCAAAGAGAACGGGCTCGAGTTCACCCTGCTCTCAGACGTGCACCGCACGATGATCAGCAATTATGGCATGACCTTCGAGAACTTCGTCATCGACGGATACACCGTGGCCAACCGCGGCGTCGTCATCGTCGAGGCCGACGGCTCGGTGGGCTATGTCTGGACGTGTGAGAGCCTCGGTCAAGAGCCGGATTACGACGAGATCATCGCGCATTGCGCGCAGTGAAACCAGATGGCTTCCTGATGTTCAGGCGCGGGCGCCTCAGGTGGTGCACGTGAACCCGGTGGCGTTGACCGCCTGAACGATGGCGTTTGTGTCGCCGCCGTCCACCACGTCGACCAGGCCGCGTCCAAGGTCATGATCGATGTGCGCAGAGCGAACGTCCGGTCGGGCTTCCAGCACGCGCTTCACCCGGCCCGAGCAGCACCCGCAGGTCATGCCGCCAATCGTCAATCCAAGCATGGGCATGGCTGAACCATCACGGCATGCGATTTCAATGCTCCCAACGGCGCGGCGTCCACCATCGCAACGTCAAACTGTTGGCCACCACGCTGACGCTTGAGAGGCTCATCGCTGCGGCCGCAAAGGCAGGCGGAAGCAACCATCCCGTCAAGGGGTACAGCAGCCCCATCGCCAAGGGGAGGCCCACGAGGTTGTAGCCGAAGGCCCATGCAAGGTTGGTGCGAATCTTTCCGACCGTGTGACGGCCGAGATCGAGTGCTCCTCTCACGTCCATCAGGTCGTCACGCAGCAACACCACTTGTGCGGCGTCCACGGCAATGCCCGCGCCGCCGCCCATCGCGATGCCGAGGTGCGCCGAAGCGAGCGCTGCGGCATCGTTGATGCCGTCGCCGACCATGGCCACCGTCCTGCCTTGTTCGCGGAGGGATTGGACGGTGCTCCCTTTCTCATCGGGAAGCACATCGGGCAGTACGGTGGTGATGCCCACGTCCTCTGCGAGGTGTTCTGCGGTGGCCCGCTGGTCGCCAGTGAGCATGATGACGTCCAAGCCGGCGCGCTGCATGCCGGCGATGGCCTCTTTCGAGGACGGGCGGAGGTGATCGCGGAGCTCCAACCAACCGAGGGCGTGGGGGCCGTGACCGACCATCACCACGCCAGCACCGGTCTGAGCCCGAAGGAGCATCTGCTCGCGGCGTTCCTCGTCGATCTCAAGGCCAAGGTCCAGCATCATGTCCAGGTTCCCGATGGCCACGGGGCCATCCGGCGTTTCACCACGGATGCCTTGGCCTGGCTTGACGATGATGTCCTTCACGTCGGGAAGCGATCGGTCAAAATTGGACCACGACCACCGCACGGCCTCAGCAATGGGATGCAAGCTGTCCTGCTCAAGCGCTGCAGCCAAGCCCAGCATCTGCGGAATGTCGCCGTGGAGCAATTCGATGTGAGCGATGCGTGGCTTCCCTTCGGTGATCGTGCCCGTTTTGTCGAGCACTACGGTATCGATGGTGGTGCTTTGCTCGAGGGCTTCGATGCCCTTGACCAGCATCCCGTGACGCGCACCGATGCCCGTGCCGACCACCAGGGCGGTCGGGGTCGCCAATCCCAGCGCGCACGGGCAGGCGATGACGAGGGTGGAGACCAGCACGAGCATGCTCTGCTCCACGGGTGCTCCAGAGAGGTACCACCCGATGGCCGCCGCCACGGCCATGACGATGACCACGGGAACAAAAACGCGAGAAATCCGGTCGACCAAGCGCTGAATTGGAGCCTTTCCACCCTGCGCGGCTTCGACCAAGGCAATGACGCGGTCGAGGAGGGTTGCTCCAGCGGCTTCCGTCACGCGCATCATGACGGTGGCGTCCACCGGGCTGGACCCGCCGTGAACGTCTTCGCCGTGCTTGACGTTGATCGGATAGGCCTCACCCGTGAGCGATGAGGTGTCCATCAGGACGCGATCTGAGACCAGCACCCCGTCAACAGGCACCACCTCGCCCGGCCGGACCCGAATGACGTCACCGGGCGCGAGGGCTTCGACCGGCACCGCCGTCGATGGCGCCTCGTCCGTTTCCCCGTCCACCTTCCACGCCTCTTCTGGACGCAAGCGCATCAGCCCGTGTAAAGCGTCGGTGGCCTGGAAACGGGCACGTGCCTCCAGCCAGTCCCCGAGCAAGAGGAAGGCCACAATGAAGGCGGCACCGTCAATGAAGACCATGCCGTCACCAAGGTTGTGG
>JAYOTG010000010.1:26816-35046 GCA_038150305.1 Candidatus Poseidoniales archaeon
CCTTGTCCTCTGCGGCGGAGGTCGGCCTGGCCTTGCCGCCGTCGCTCAAGGGGGTCCACGGGTCGAGATGCTCCGAACCCGCCACGATCGATGGCTTGGATGACCTCGTCGAGGGAGGCGGTGTCCTCCAGCGTGACCACCGCGCGCTCGAGGGCCAAGTTCACGCTGACGGACTCGACGCCCTCGACGCCCATGGCCAGGCGTTCCACGCTGGCCACGCAAGCGCCACAGGACATGCCGTTGACGTCCAGGCGGTGCATGGCGTTCATGCTCAAGCCTCCGCAGCGCTGCAGCATGCGTTCATTCGGCCCGGCCCCGCATCAAGGGAGACGCAGCCGCACCCGCAGGAGCACATCCAACCGATGGGGTCCCACCCTTTGCCGCCTTCAGCGCGCGTGTAGAGTCGCTTCATTTTGCAGCCGCAGGTGCAAACCTCTGCGGTCACTCGCGCCATGATGTTGCGTGGAATGTAGTCAATATAAACCATGTTGATTGACTACATTAGAACCTCAGACCGATGCGAGGTCGAGTTTCCCTGTCCAGAGATCGAGCCCTCGAAGCCGGCACGGGTAACGCTCGCCGAGACGCAGCAGAGGTTCCGGATGCTCCTCGCTTTCCACCACAAGCCCGTGGTCGTCGATGTGCAACCGGCTCTTTTTGCTGAGGGCGCTCAGGTGGAGGCGGCCGTGAAGGGCGCCGTCGTCGTTGAGGTCAAGGTGCACAAAGGGCGTGCGCAGAGAGACCACCCTTGCGGGCCACGCGGTGGTTTCGGTGGTGGTGAGGTGGAGCGCGAAGGCTTGGTCCACGGCTTCCCATTCAAGTCGCTTTGCGGCCCATGCCCGGTCCCCGCAATGGCCCGCCAATGCCTCCATGTCTTCGGCGGCGTGCGGCCATGGCTCGTTCCGCATCAGGGCCTTCAGCTGCCGATGGGCCACGAGGTCAGGGTAGCGTCGAATCGGACTGGTGAAGTGCGCATAGGCGTCGAGGTCAAGTCCGAAATGACCGGTGTTGGTGGCGGTGTAGCTCGCCCGTTGCATCAGTTGGAAGAGGCTCTGGTCCACCACGCGTCGCGTGGCCCCAGTCAGCTCACTCGCTGCGCGTTGGGCCTGGCGCAGGGCGTCGAGCATGGCTCGACGGGCCTCTGGGTCGATGACCTCAGATCGATGCGTTTCCTCGGCAGGTTCGGTGTTGGATTCGATGGTGATGCCGCCCGCCCAACCCGACAACAGGTCGGACAGCTCCTCCGCCGAGGACTGGCCCGAGGTCTTGTGCGACGGCATGGGAAGTTCGATGTTGACGTCCAAGGCTTTCAGTCGAGCGTTCAGCGCCTCGACCTCGACGCGGTCCGGCGGCAGGTGGCACCGCCACGGCAAGGGTGCGCCGGCTGACCCGAGCAGCTCCCCAACCGCCGCGTTTGCGGCCACCATGAAGGTCTCAATCATCGCCGTTGCGTCGTTTGGACGCTTGATCTCCACGTCGATGTCAGCGCTCCCCTTCAGGCGGGGGCGCAGTTCTGCCTGATGCAACTCCAGCCGCAGATCACCCTCACGCATGCCCGCGGCGAGTGCAAGGAGATCGTCCACCTCGCCGCGCTCCAGCACCTCGTCGTAGGAGCGGTTGGCCCTGACGCGGATGACGGCTTCGTGCGGGACGCACGCAGCGACGCGGTTGCCGTCGAGGCGGAGTTCGAGCACCATGGCGCGACGGTCAACGTTCGCCCGAAGGCTGCACAAATCGTCCGCCAAGCGTGGCGGAAGCATGGGCAACACGGCGTGCGGGAGGTACACGGACGTGGCCCTAGAGCGCGCCGCTCGGTCCAGTGGCGTGTCCTGGCGCACGTACGACGCCACGTCGGCGATGGCCACCCACAAGGTCTGCTTGTCGTCCGAGAGGCATACGGCGTCGTCGAAATCCTTCGCGTCATGCGGGTCAATCGTCACGAAAGGGAGGTGGCGCAAGTCGGTGCGTCCGGCCGCCACATCCGCGTCTCCGTTGACCTCTTCGAGCGCATTCGTGACCTCCACCAGGTGCGGTTGCCACGCCTCCGGGAAGGGATTGTCGCGCTCGCGGGCACGCTGCCTGAGCCGTGCCTCAATCAGGGCCAGCGCATCCATGGCGCCGGCGGCATGCAGCAGGTGCGCCACGTGCGGGGCATCCTCGCGGAAACGGAGCCCGCTGATGCGGCGGGCCCACGCGACGAGCGCCTTGCTTAGGTCAAAGCCGTCCCACGTGAGCACGCGTTCTCCTTCAATCAAGGTCCATGTCTCTGGCCAGGACTCCAGTGGAGCCTCGAGCAACCAGCAACGGAGCACCTCGACGAGGAGATCGTCCGGACCGTCCGTCCCGTCGAGATGCGCTTGCCAACGCTGCCGGGCCCTTGACGCGGCCTCGATGGTTTCCTTTGAGCGCAAGCGCACACCGGTATCGGTGCGCGTCAACCGCTGTCCCCGTTTGGTGGCCTCGCTCAGGGCCGCGTCGAAGGCGGAGCGGGCACGCCGCGCATCAGGTCCCTCGGTGGGGTGGCCTTCTCTGGCACACAGCGCATTCCAGAGTTCATCAGGAGCATGCAGGTCCTCCGCCTGCTGTCCGAGGGCGTCGTGGAGGCGGCGCCAGAGCCGGTCATCGTCTGGTGCTTTTGGACCGCGCTGACGCTGGCGCCGATGGCTTGAGCCACGTCGTCGTCGGTCCATGCTGCTCCCACACCTGCCTCTGCCAAGAAGGTGGCCTCACAAACCGAGGTCGTTGAGACGCGACAACGCCTCGGTTTGCGCCTTATCGAGCGGCCCGGTTTCGGCCAATTCAAATTCAAGGTCGAGGTCGCCACCGGCGTACCCTTGTGCTGGCATCCGTCTTCGGTCCCCAACCAGTGAACCTTCAGGAACGGTCAGTCGGCCGGCTCGGCCGTCGGGCAAGGTCACCTCGACCTTCCCGCCCAACACAAGGGTGCTGTATGGGACGGGGACGGATTGCACCAGTCGCCCGTCTTCCCACCGACGGTCTTCGCCAGGGTCGATCCTCAGCGTCACCATGGCGTCGCCGGTGGCGCCCTCAGGGTGCTCGTGGCCTTGCCCTCGGAGGCGCTTTGCGGTGCCGTGGGCGGTGCCGGGCTCAAGCGTCATCCGTAGGGAGGCGGCTTTGGTTTCCACGCCTCCGCTTGGCGTCAGGCGCAGGCGCCGGACGGTGAACGGGAAGGTGCCGCCTTCGGTGGCCTGGGCGAGGGTCAGGTCGAGATGAACGGTGACGTCCCCGCCCTTTGGCGCCGGCCGTGCACGTTGCTGGCGTGGAGGGACGCGTCCCGGGCCGGCCCGCTGGCCGAACATTTGCCCGATGAGGTCCTCGAACTGTCCCATGCCGCCTGGCATGCCGCCGAAACCGTGGCCACCGAATCCTGAGAAGGCCTGGCGGCGCTGGGCTTCGCGTGCCTCCGCGGTGCCGATGGCGTCGTAGGCCGCCTGAACCTCTTTGAAACGCGCTTCTGCGGCGGCGTCGCCCTTGTTTCGGTCCGGGTGGAATTGCCGGGCCAGCCGGCGATAGGCGCGACGGATTTCGGCGTCTCCGGCGTCTCGGCCGACGCCGAGAACCTCGTAGGGGTCACGACCGCTGGCCACGACACCGCTGGCCTGCTGCCCCTCAAGAAGCCTCCCGATGGCAGCCAATTTCCGGCCGATGCGTTCTTAATGAGGGGGCAGGTCGCTCGGCAGGCTGAGGTTGCACCATGTCCACGGACGCCAATCCTTCGTTTGAGCAGCGTGTTCAGGACCGTCAAGACGCCGTTGAGGCGTGGGTTCGTCGGAACATCACCAAGGGTTCGTGGGCCCGCATCATCCGCATGGCCCGCAAGCCAAGCCCCGAGGAATTCCGCCGCACGTCCATCGTTTGCGGCATTGGCCTGATGGTGCTCGGTGCCATCGGCTTCCTCATCCTGCTCCTGATGGACCACACCTTCCCGTGGCTGATCCATGACGTGTTCAACATCCCCCTCCCCTGAGGTGCTCAACGTGCAGACTGATTTCATCGCCTACGTTCGTTACGAGGAAAAACTCCTCCTGCTCCGCCGCCACAGTTCCGACGCCAGCTTCCCAGGCCTTTGGGACGGCGTGTACGGCAGCGGCTCAACCCCTGAAGAGGTGCTGGCTCGCGTGGCCGAAGTCACGGGCCTTTCCGTCGACCAACTCGTCCTGCACAAGGAGGGTCCAGACCGCGGCATCGACATGGGCCGCACCCTCGTTGACGTCATCCCTTACCTCGTGATTTCCTCCAGCGACGAGGTCACCCCCGCCGGCGTCTACGACGCCGCAGAGTGGATTGACCCTGGCAACCTCCAGGACTACAACTGCATCTTCTCTGACCTCGAGATGGAAGGCGCTGACACTTTGTTCAAGGAAATGTACGGTTCTGTGGGCTCCTTCCTCTACATCGTCAAGTCCGCCATCGGCTCCGAGCAGCGCCTGGCCTCTGAGATGCACGCTCGCATCCACGGCAGCGGTAGCCTCCGCACCCTCAAGGACGAGATCATGTCCATCGTTCACCCGCACAGCATGCGCGGCTACGTCTTCGTCGAAGCCAGCGCCAAGCACCACGTGGAGAAGCTCATCGGTCGTGCCGGTGGCCGTGACCCCAAGGCCCGCCGTGGCCTCAACCTGACGCCGCTTAAGAACGCGAAGTCCGTGCTCCCAGGCGAGGCTCCGCTGGAGAACATCCTGCCCTACCTCGAGCCCAAGGCCGTCACCAGCGGCATTGACGTGGGCTGCATCGTCGAGATCGTGACGGGTGCGTTCAAGGGTGAGAAGGCCCGCATCACCGCCGTGGCCGACACCAAGGAGGAAGTCACCATGGAACTGTACGAGCAGGTCATCCCAATGACCCTCAGCATGCGTGGCGACCACGTCCGCGTCATCGAGCGTGTCAACGAGTGAGCCCAATCGGCTTGTTTGCGTGACTGCGAGGCCGAAAGGCCGCCGTTTTTCCGCGGATTGCGCCTCCATTGCGATTATATACACGAGTCAAGTCGGCCACCTGCACGCAATGTGCAGGATGCTTCGTCATGGCCAAGCCTTGGACCGCTGAGCTCGTCAAGAAGGCGCTCGGTGTCAAAAAGTGCAATGGGTCCATGGAAGCGGCCACCGAGGACCTTCCTCTCGAGAAGGCCATCGGTGTGGCCAAGGACAAGGCCGGTGACCTTACCGGTGCCGACCTGAAGGCGATGACCCGCGAGGTCATCGGCACCTGCGTTGCCATGCGCGTCAAGATCGACGGCCACTGGCCCAAGGACGCGCTGAAAATCATTGAGAATGGAGAGTGGGACGACCGATTCAACTGAACAGATTCACGAAATGCGGGAGAGGTGCCTGACGCCTCGCAGACCGCAGAGGTGAGGCATCATGGAAAACAACATCACCGCCGCCATCAACGAAGCCCTGGACAAGGCGCCCGAGCGCGCCTTCGTCGAATCGATTGAGTTCGCGTTCACCATCAAGGACGTCGACCTCAAGAACCCGAACAACCGTATCAAGGAAGAGATCCGTCTTCCCTCCGGTCGTGGAAAGGAGATCAAGGTCGCCATGTTCGCCTCCGGCGAAGCCGCAGCGAAGGCCAAGGCCGGTGGCATCGACGTGTTCGCCCCCGAGCAAATCGAGGAGATGGGCACCAACAAGGGCATGGGCAAGAAGGTGGCCAACCGCTACGACTTCTTCCTCTCTGAAGTGCCTCACATGGGCCTGGTCGGTCGCTGGCTCGGTGTCATCCTCGGCCCCCGTGGAAAGATGCCCCGCCCCGTTCCCCCCGTGCTCGACCCCGCCGTCGTGGCCACGGGTCTGCGCAGCACCGTGGTCGTGAAGTCCGGTGACAAGATGACCTTCCACGCCACGTTCGGTACCGCCAACCAATCCTTGGACGAGCTGACCGCCAACGCGATGGAAGTCTACAAGCGTGTGATGACCCGCCTTGAGCGCGGTCCCAACAACATCCGCTCGCTCTACATCAAAACCACCATGGGTCCCTCGGTGAAGGTGGAGGTGACGGCATGATCCCCAAGGTCGTGTCTTGGAAGCGCGACACCGTCGCCGACCTTGAGTCCCTCATCGCCTCCGGTGACACCATTGCTGTCATCGACATCCACGGCGTTCCCGCCGACTCGATGATCGAGATGCGCAAAACGCTCCGTGAGAACATGGACATCCGTGTCGCCAAGAAGCGTCTGATGCGCCTTGCCTGGGCCAACGCTGGACAAGACCTCGACACCCTCGAGGCCCTTTTCGACGGTGCCGTTCAGCCGGCCATCGTGTCCACCAGCGCCAAGAATTCCTTCGAGCTCTTCACCGACCTCAAGGCCACCGAGGCCGGCCGCGCGGCCAAGCCCGGTGACGTTGCGCCTCACGACATCGTCGTCGAGAAGATGGACACCGGCATGGGGCCGGGCCCCATCGTGGGTGAGCTGAACTCCGTCGGAATTCCTGCGAAGATCATGGGCGGCAGCGTCCACATTCAGAAGCAAACCGTCGTCCTGAAGGAAGGCGAAGTCTTCGAAGGCGACCTCGGTATGATGCTCGGCAAGATCGGCATCAACCCCATCGTCACCGGCCTCCGCCTGATCGGCACCTACGAGGAAGGCGTCATCTTCCGTCCCGACGTGCTGGACATCGACTTCGACGCGTTCCGCTCGGACCTGATTGGGTTCGCGGCTGGCGCGTTCAACGTCGCCTGCCACGTCGGCTGGTTCACACCAGAGACCACCCCAACCCTGCTCGCGAAGGCTTCCTCGGAAGCCCTGGCCGTGGCCCTCGAGGTGGCGCACATCTCGACCACGACCCTCCCGCACCTGCTCGGCCGCGCTCACCGCGCGGCGATGGGCGTCGCGGGTTCGCTCGATTCCTCCGCCCTCGACGACGAGTTGGCGGCCATGCTGGGGGCTGCAGCTGACGCTGCTGCCGCCACGGCCGCTGTCGCCGAGAGCACCGAAGCCGCCCCAGCCGAGGCGGTCGAGGAAGAGGAAGAGGAAGAAGAGGAAGCCAGTTTTGGCGGCCTTGGAGACCTGTTCGGCTGAACAACCAAAACACATGAGGTGAATGAAATGGAATACGTCTACGCTGCTATGATGCTGCACGCTGCTGAGAAGGACATCAACGACGATGCCGTGACCGCCGTTCTGGCGGCCGCCGGTGTCGACGTCGACGCCGCCCGAGTCAAGGCCCTGGTGGCCTCGCTCGGCGGTATCGACATCGCTGAAGCCATGACCCAGGCCGTCGCTGCCCCCGCTGCCGCTGCACCCGCTGCGGCTGCTTCCGCTGCTGCCGACGCTGCCCCCGCTGAGGAGGCCGCTGAGGAAGAAGAAGAGGAAGAGGCTGGCTTCGAAGGCCTCGGCTCGCTCTTCGGCTGATCCGACACGACCGTTGTCGTGCTGACCCAGGACCTGCCTGCGTCAGCCTTGATGGCCGGTCCCACACGGGATCACCTCGACCGTCGTTGGAGGCCGCCGGCCATCGCACACTGCGCTCGATACGTTGATGCCCGGCCCGCCCGGGCCTTCAGGTATGGTGCGGCCGCAAACGCTCGACCTTGAGGTCAGCGTCAGCCCAATTGCCGCCATCCGCGCGCTTCGTCGCGTGATGGAGGAGGCCGGGTGGTCCATGCTCCGCCATGAAGGCGCGCGCATGGTGGACCGCTTCGCGATCATCATGCCCATGACCCAAGCCGCTCGGACGATTGGCTTGGAAATCCTCGACGGGCCGCTCCACGGGGGAATCATCACCGCGTGGTCGGAAACCAGAGGCTCCACCGGTGAAGTGCACCAGATCAGCTGGTTGCTTCCTGGCGGCACGGACGACGGACTTGGCCTGGACCTGATTCACGCCTGGGTGCATGCCCTTCCGCGCATGCCGTGGCGGTGGACCTTCAGCGAGCGTTCGACGGTCGGTTTCCTGCTGCCCACCTGGCGGAAATCCAAGCGAGCCTTCGCCTCACTCGGCTTCGACGTCCGCTCGAAGGCATGGCCCCAAACGAGCGTCAGGGTTTGGCCTCCGCATGACGATGAGGCTTGACCTGAAGCCGTGAAGGTGATAGGTTCGGAGCACCTCGCAGCGGTTGGAGGGCGGACGATGTCAAAGGTCACCGACTTTGTCGAACGCGTGAAGACCGAGCGCGATGCGCAGATCCTGGTCGCTGGCATCCTCTTCTTCACCATCGCTTTCCCTGTGGCTTTTGCCAGCGCAGCGAGCGGTGTGGAGAGCGCCGG
>JAYOTG010000010.1:35146-50339 GCA_038150305.1 Candidatus Poseidoniales archaeon
GCGGAGGACTTGACCGCTGGCGACGCCGGCTTGGGCGCCTACGACATCCTCGTCGGCGTGACGGCGGCCGCAGGCAATGCCCCTTCTCCACTCTGTAGCCGAAGCGACAACGGCGAAGACGTCTCGTGGACCATCGAACTCTTGGTGCTCGACTTCACCGTCGCGCCCTACATCGAAGTCGACGCGACGCTCTGAGCATCAAGCAAAGGCGCCGAGGAAACCCTCGACGTCGATCAGGTCAGCCACCCGTTCTTCGATGTGCGCCCGGATGCGTTCTAGCCCTTGCTCGGTGCGGGCTTCGGCCCGCATGACCAGCACCGCTTCGGTGTTGGACCGACGTGCGAGGTACCAGCCTTGCAAGCTCCCGTCTTCGTCTTCGAAGCGAACCCGAACGCCGTCCACCGTGCTGTGCGGCAGGTCGGCAAAAGCCGCAGTAATGCCCGCCACGACGTCCTCCTTCTGCGCTTCCGCGCACGGCACCTTACATTCACCGGTGGTCGGCAAGTTGGGCGCAACGGCATTGAGGGCCTCACCGAAGGTTGGGCCCTCGGGCGCTTGCCGCGACCAGAGTTCCACCAGCCGCGCCGCGTTGTACAGGGAACAGTCGAAGCCGTACCACCCTCGGTCGGCGGGGAAGAGGTGACCGCTCATCTCCGCCGCAAAGCGGCATCCCGGGCGCTCGGCCAAAGCCCGCTTCATGAACGAGTGCCCGGTGCGGGCCATGAGCGGCGTTCCGCCCGCGGCCAGGATGGCAGATTCGACGTTCATGGAGCATTTCACGTCGTAGATGACCGTACGCTCGTTTGCGGTGGCGTCCTCGCCAAGGTCGGCGAGCACGTCGCCCACGAGCAACGCGACCAAGCGGTCAGGATAGACGAAGGCGCCGTCCTCGGTCACCGCACCAATGCGGTCGCCGTCACCGTCGCTGCCCAGTCCGAATTCGCATCCACGCTTCGTGACCAAGTCGGCCAGGTCGGTCATGTTGTACGGTCGGGTTGGGTCTGCGCCGTGGTTTGGTTCGCTGGCGTCCCAGGTGCAATGCACCGCTTCCACCTTCGCCCCGATGGCCTCCAGGACCTCGACGAGGTAGGGGCCAGGCACCGCGTTTCCAGCGTCCACGGCGACGTGAACGGGGCGGCCAAGCTGGCCCACGCTTTCGGCGATGGCCGCGAGGTAGGTGGGCATGTGGGGCGTGGGGATCCGTGCTCCTTCACCGGAGGAAAAATCGCCTGTCATGAAGACTTGACGCAGTTCTTGGATCTCCTCTCCCGCCAAGGGAAGGTTGCCTCGGCACATCTTGAAGCCGTTGTGGGTGGGCATTGGCAGGTGGCTGGCCGTGACCATCACGCCGCCGTCGACGTCCATCGTCCAGCAGGCGTGATAGAGCGCTCCAGTGGTGCAGATTTCAAGGTCGACCACGTCGGTTCCGGCGGCTTGCATGCCCTGCATCAGCGCGTCGGCCAAGGCCGGGCTTGAGGTCCGAATGTCACGGCCGACGGCCAAGCGCTTGGCGCCGAGGTAGGTCGCGAGCGCTCGGCCGAGGCGCTCGGCGAAGGCCGGCGTCAATTCGCCGCTGCCGTCGCCGTTGGCCAAACCACGGATGTCGTAGGCCTTGAAGCAGTGCTCAGCCCACTTCGCCATGCCCCTCCCAGCCCGAAGGTGCACTTGAACGCGCCTCTGGTCACGCCGAGCCGATGACGGCATGGACGAGGATTTCGACCGCAGCACCGGCGGGCAGGGCCGCGGCCTGGTAGGCCGCACGCGTCGGCGGAACGCGCACGTCTTCGAGCCATGCCGCGTACACCTCGTTCATCGCAGCGAAGTCACCGATGTCCTCGAGCAGGACCTGGACCGCTACAAGGTCGTGCTTGCTCGCGCCACCGGCCGCCAGCAAGGCGTCGATCTTCGCCAACGCCCCTGCGACCTGCGCCTTCAGGTCTCCCGCGTCGGGTGCGATTTGTCCGGACAACCAGAGGCTGTCGCCGACGCGAACGCCGGGCGTGTAAGGGCCGTACACCGTGCCGCCGTCCAAGGCGATGGCTTGTTTTGAGGTCATGACCGCGAATTCTGCCTTCGGTCCTTCAACCTCAGGTCGGCGGGCCTATGTGCCGCTGCCTCCAGCCTTGCTCGTGCCGACGTGCTGGGTCTTCGACCATCCCGCACACGTGCGGGCGCTTGCGCCGCTGGTCCGGGACGGAAGCACGCAGGACATGCTGTTGATGACCGAACGCGCGGAAGTTCGGGCGTTGTACGAACAACGCGACGGCCATCTTCCGTCCCGTCGCGCGGCCTGGGTGCCCCGCGCCTCGAGCGCGTGGAGCGGCCAACGTCGCCTCCGCGCGGCTGTGCGTCACCTTCGGTCATGGCGGCGCGAGGTGCCTGGGCCACACCGCATGGTTGCGATGAACGCGCCGCTCATGCCGTTGGCAGGCCGCTTGTCCGGCTTGAGTGAGCGCTGGTGCGCCGTGGACACGGAAATTCAGCATCGAAGCCTGCGCTGGCTCAACCGCGGCATCACCGACGTGGTGGTGCCCACCCATTGGCGCGAGGACTTGGACGGAGGGCGCCTCGCAAGTTGGGCACGAGGCGCCAAAGCTGGACGGTGGCGGCTTCACCGCCTCGACGGCACCCATCAACACCTGCACTTGGTCCCCATTCGACGGCCGAACGACCTCGCCGATCCGCCGCGCATCTTGGTGCGCCGGCTCTTGGGGGACGGCTCGCACGATGACGGGGAGGTCCTCGCCTTGCCGGACGCGATTATCGAGGGCTTCCAGGTGCTGTCTTGGGACGAGGAAGAAACACCCTCGGAGCGCTTGGCGTGGACCCTTCTGGATCGCCTCTCGGACGTGGACGGGGTCATCACGCAGTCCACGACCTTCGCGGCGGAAGCGGCCTACCTCGGCGTGCCCACCTTGCTGGTCTCGGCGGCCGAGCGTGGCTTTCTGGACCGCGTCGAAGTCGAGGGGTGGCCCTTGTTCCGCCACCGTGGTGCATGCGAGGGCGAAGCGTGGTTGGACGTCAGGGCCCGCTGGGCCACGGGCATGGCGCTGACCGATGCCCTGGCTCCAGACCCTTGGCCTGACGCGAGAGCGGCCTTTGCATCCATGCTTCAGGGCTGAAGCCACGCCCGCAGGACGTCTTCGTGATCACCGTTGAGCCGGTAGACGCCTGCGAGCACGTCCGAAATGGGAACGAAGCGTGCATCGGCGGCGTCGTCGCCGGGCGTCGGCTCCTGCGTCTCGTCCACCATGTCGACCTCGTAGACGATGCTGACGACGTGCTTTCGCTCGTCGCGTTCAGGGTCGCTCATCACCATCAGCAAGCGAGGGTTGCACCCACGGATGCCAGTTTCCTCCACAAGTTCCCGCAGCGCGCCCTCTTCCGCGGTCTCGCCGACGTCCATGAAGCCGCCCGGGCAACCCCATGAGCCGACGTTTGGCGGATGCTTACGCTGGATGAGCAGCACCTCATCGCCGCGACGCACGCACGCGTCCACCGCAAGGCTGGGGTTCTCGTACCCTTGGCATCGGTCGCATACACCCACTGGCTCACGCTCCGTAGCGGCGCTTCCGCTGTTGGAAGGCCTTGATGGCCTTCAGGAGTTCACGCTTCGAGAAGGAGGGCCAGTAGACGTCGGTGAAGTACAGTTCAGCGTAGGCCATCTGCCACAACAGGAAATTGGAGATGCGCTCCTCCCCAGAGGTGCGGATGACCAGATCCGGGTCGGGCATGTCGGCGGTGTAGAGCCGTTCGGACACGGCCGCTTCGTCGATGGCGTCCAGCGCCAGTTCGCCCTTGGCGTGGTCTTCGGCGATGGCGCGGATGGCGTCGAGGATTTCTTCGCGGCTACCGTAGGCGAGGCAAACTGAGAACACGAAGCGGTCATATCCTGCCGTGCGGCCTTCGGCGTGGTCGATGGCCTCGATGACCCTCGCCGGCAACAGGTCGCGCCGACCGATGATCTGAACGCGAACGTGGTTGGCATGGATGCGCGGATCCTCCGCGATGTCGTTGAGGCCCTCGATGTACAGGTCAAAGAGGGCATCCAACTCCGCTTGGGGCCGGTTGAGGTTCTCCGTTGACAGGGCATAGACCGTGAACCATGGGATGTTCAGTTCGAGCACCCAGTCCAGGACTTCCTCGAGTTTGGCCTTGCCAATGCGGTGGCCGACGCCTGAGGTCAAGCGGTTCTTGAACGCGAACCTGCGGTTCCCGTCCATGATGATGGCCATGTGCTGAGGACGGATCTCGTGGGCCATGACCTCGCGCAGCATGCGCTGGTCCACGGCTCGCCCAAGGGCGTCCCCCACACGGTCACTCACCCCCATGACGATGCGCCGTGCGCGCCCTTGCCCTTGAGGAATGCGCACGCCGAGGGCAGGGTTCACACGCGGGGCCTTCCTCGTCCGGTCATGCTCGCCCCGTGGCCCACGGGCCTCCTGCCGGAGGAAGCCGAAGGGACGGTCCCCACGCCGTGGGGCCCGGTCACGGTCCTGACGGGCAGCGTCGAGGCCTTGCTCGCCACCGCCGACGGCCGTTGGGGGGTCGTGCTCGAGGGCGCGACGGTCGAGGCGATGCGTGCCGATCTGCACGGACGTTGGTTCCTTGCGGAATTCGACGGGGCCACCTACGACGTGCTGATGTGCGCCTTCGGCACCGGACGCGCGCTCTCTTCCCTGGCCCAGCACGCGGACCGTGCGGAAGCCCTGCATTCCACAAGACGAGTGCAGCTTCCGGTTGGAGGGTGCACGCTGGACGGCCATGATGTGCTGTTCATCTGGCCTCAGGCTTCTGCGGTCGGCATCAGCGACGTCGACCTGCTCGATCAGTTCCGGGCGGCAGGCGCCGCGCTGGGCGCCCTGGAGCCGTGGTCCACGCCGCCGGTCGAACGTCGATGGAACGACGCGATGGCCACGGTGGAGCAGCGGCTCGGGACCTCGACGTTGTGGCGTGCCCCGCACGACCGTGCCACCGTCGGGCTTCCAGACCTGCAATTGTCCATGCACAGCCTCGTCGAGGGTGACGAAGGTCCAAGCTTCAGGCCGCTGCCGCGCACCGTAGACGAAGCCCTGACCGACGTGGTGGGTCGACGTCCCGGTCTTGCCCACGCGATGGCCCTCGAGGGTGAGGCGGTTGAGGCAGGCCGCGGGTCAGATGCCGGCGGGCCGGAAGCGTGGTTCAACGCATGGAGCGATGGTGCTCCTGCCGCCTGGTCAAATCCACGTGCCCAATCCACCTACCGCGGAGGCCTCTGGATCTGGCGCTATGCGAACGTCATGCGATGGCGCGGTCGCGCCTTGGCGTGGGACGACGAAGACCTGCAAGCCGCCACACAGTCCTGGCTGGAAGACGTCGATCGGCTTCAGGCGCGGCTTGGTGTGCTGCGCATGTGGCGCTCCCTCCTCTGGCTTGGTGGGGCCGGCGTGGCCGCGGCGTGGTACGCCCACGCGCTCGACTCCTTGACCCAAACCGCTTCCTTGGCCCTCGCTGGAGCGTCGATGGCTGTCGCCGCAGGCGGCTGGTTGCGCTACCGGGCGGCTGAACCCGGTCCGTTCTGATTCAGCGGGACTGGCGGACGCGGGCGTCGTGAAATTCGAGGTTCAGCTCGCGTGAGATGCGGACGATGTCCAGCATCAGGTCTTCGCGGGCTTCGCGTTCCGCGACAGAGGAGTTGATGTCCCAGTAGAGGTTGATGGCGACGTCGATGGATTGGGCCGAGATGCCCTCGACGGCGCACCACGACGCGTCCTCGTTGAGGGTGCGCTCGTTTTCGCGCACCGCAGCGATGACCTTGTCGCAAAAGGTGCTCACCGCCTCGGGGTTCGAGGCAAGGTCGAGGTGAAGGGTGGTTTGCCATCGGCGCCATCGGCGCTTGCCGTAGTTTTCCACGGCCATGCTGACCAAGTTCGCGTTCGGAACGGTGACCACCGTGTCCGATGAGGTGCGCAAGATCGTGGTGCGCAGGTTGATTTCGATGACTTCGCCTTCCGTGCCCCCAACCACGACCCAGTCGCCGACGCGGAACGGCCGGTCCATGAGGACGGTCACGGCACCAAAGAAATTCGAAATCGTGTCCTTGGCGGCCAAGGCCAAAGCCAGTCCACTGATGCCGAGCCCGGCGATGAGCGAGGTCAGGTCCAAGCCGAAGGCGTCGGCCACGAACACACCGCCGATGAAGAGGATGATGAAGCGCAGGACGCTTTCCACGGCCGAGATCACGGTCCGTTCCGAGCCGTCGAGTTCTTCGTCGTCATCGAGCAGGTCCATGACGTCCTGAACGACGTCCACGGCACGGAAGGCCGCGCGGACCAAGGAGACCACGAGCACGAGTTGCACCACGGCGATCATGGCTAAGGCGCCGATGTCCGGCAGGTCTGCGAGTTCTGAGCCTTCTTGGGTCATGGCGTGGAGGCGCTGCAAGCCGAGGAGGACCACGCCGGCCGCAGCGGCGGTGCCCAGCGCATGGTGGCTGGCATGAAGCGCTTTGCTGGTCCGCGGCATGCGCATCACGGCGCGCACAAGCCGCGGGGACAGCACCATGGCCACCGACCGTGCGACTGCGCCGAGCACGAGGAGTCCAACGATGGCCAAGAGGGTCCACCGGTTCGTGCCTAACAGGTCCGGTCCTGCGGTCTGCAGCACGTCCATCCAAGCCATGCCCGGCGGTGGAGAGCCGCCTTCAAGGCCGTATCGGCGGCACGACGGCTTGATAGGCGTGTCAGGAATGGGAGGAACGATGCTCGACCACGACCGGTCCCGTCAGGCCTACCTTCGCAGGACTGCGCTCCTGTTGGCGCTGCCCCTGATGCTGACGCTCTGCGCCCCCATCGCGAACGCGGGCGTGACGCAGGATGAAGCGGGTTCCACGCCCGAAGCGGTGTGGTCCGACGACTACATCAACCACATTTTCCCATGGGCGGACGCGGACGACCGCATTTTGCAGTTCAAGGAATACCACACCTACGACACGGTGAAGCAGCGGCTCCAGCGCATCGCTGAGGACCACCCGCACCTCTTCGAATTCCATGAGGGCCTGAACGGCGGCACCAACGCACGCGGTGAGCAAACCACTGCGGACGCCTACGAGGGTTGGTACTACGGCCACGCCTCGCCATGGGTGAAGGTCACCAAGGACGTCGGAGGCGGCGAGTACAACGAATTCGTCGGTGACAACGGGAACTACGAGGACCGACCTGACGTGCTCATCGTCGGCAACCACCACGCCCGTGAGTGGATGTCCGTTCAGGTGCCAATGATGCAAATCGAAGTCATTGCCTTCTCCGTGGACAACATCGGATACGACAACGACGGTGACGGCCGCGTGGACGAGGACGGCTGGGGCGACACCAACGGTGACGGCGTGCTCGACGACGACGGCGACTGTCTCGCGCTCGAAGCATCCTATCAAGACTCCAACGGCGACGGGACGCCCTGCGGCCCCGGCGACCTGGGCGTGGACGAGGACTACAGTGAGCAGTGGATCGTTGACCTGCTCGAAAGCCGCGAACTCTACATCGTGCCCATGCTCAACGTCGACGGGAACATCTACGACCGCGAGGTTTTCTGTCCCGCTCCCGCATGGGAATCCTGCCCCTCCGGCGGCTGGAGGAAGAACCTGCGCGACAACACCTTCACCGGCGTGACGCCCCTTCCCGATCTTCAGGAAGAAGTCGACGAGGACTGCGACGGCGTGGACCTGAACCGCAATTACCAGTTCGAGTGGGGTGCGCCCCTCGGCGCCACCGGCCCCCTGATTCCGGGTACCTGTTCACCTGCTGAGGGCGAATTGGACGGTTCGAACAACGACGTGTACAACGGTCCGGTGGACGATCGAGACAACGACGGCGACGGGCAAATCAACGAAGACCACGTCGATGGCAAGGACGACGACGCGGACGGCGTGACCGACGAAGACTGGTGGGGCGGCAACTCCGAGCCCGAGACCAAGTTCATCCAGGACCTGACCGAGATGAACGACGACACCGGCGACGGCGCGAGCGAGTTCAAGTCCACCTTGACCCACCACTCCTACTCCGAACTCATCCTCTGGCCGTGGGGCCACTGCACCGATTGCGAGAGCCCTGACCACGCACAGCTCGAGTACCACGGCCAGCAGATGGCGGACATGACCCAGTACGCCAACCTCCAGTCCTCTTCCCTCTACCCGACTTCAGGTGACTTCTGCGACTGGCACTACGGCGTGCACGGTTCCTACTGCTACACCTCGGAAATCGGCACCGCCTTCCACCAGCATGAGGACGACATCGACCACATCGCGGTGCGCAACCTCGGCCTCGGCTTCTACATCGCGGAGATCGCCGACAACCCGCGCGAGCGCGCGGACCTGGCCATCGACAACATCTCGCAGCAGAACTACCTCAAGCAGCCCGAGGCCATCGACATTCCCGACGAGGGCGACATCCCCATCGACGTCTGTGTCTCGGACGACTTCCCCTACAGCACGGAGAATTCCGTGGTCAAGTGGCGTCAAGTCAAGCCCAGCCGCTTGCAGAGCGACTACGGTCCACGCGAGTGGTCGACCACACCGTGGGAGACGGTCCAGATGGAGGTCGTCGGTGGCAACGCGTGCTCGACCTCAGACGGGAACGGCACGTTGCTGCGCGCGATGATCCCGGTCGGCGAAACCGCCACCGGTGAAGTGCACTACAAGGCCCAAGTGGCGACCCTCGGCGGGTCGGACTTCTACCAATACCCCGACGACGGCGCGTACTACGTCCTCTCGGTGTCCTACCGCGCGTCCTACGGCTCCACCTTCGGAGCCTTGGTGATGTTCCTCCTCGTGGCCGGCACGGTCTGGGGTGGCCTCGGTACGGCGCTGCGAACCATGTTTGCCGGCAACGATGACGAGACGAAGGTCATCCTCGCCGACGCCCTCCTCGAAGAGGCGGTGGACGCGTGAGCGGCCAGTCGGACGAATTCAGCGGCCGTCTTGGCCTGATTTTCGCGACCATCGGTGCGGCCATCGGGACGGGAAACATCTGGCGTTTCCCTCGCATGGTCGGTGCCAACGGCGGTGGAACCTTCCTCATTCCGTGGCTGATCTTCCTCTTCGTGTGGTCCATCCCGCTCGTCATTGCTGAATTTGCGATGGGCAAGCGCAGCCGCACCGGAACCATCGGAACCTTCCGCATCTTCACCGGCAAGCGCTTCGCTTGGATGGGGCTATGGACGGCATGGATCTCCACGGCCATCGGCTTCTACTACGCCGTGGTGGCCGGCTGGTGCCTGAAGTACTTCCAACTCGGGATTACCGGCGGGCTGACCGGTGACGGTGTGGACACCGTCCAAGTCTGGAACGAATTCCTGCAAGCGCCCGGTCAGGTCATCTTCTTCCAATTCATCGTGGTCGTTCTGACTTTGGCCGCGATTTCCCGCGGTGCGAAGGCCATCGAGAAGGTCAACGTCCTGCTGATGACCTCCCTCAGGGTGCTGCTCTTCCTGACGATGTTCATGGCCCTCAGCATGGACATGAACGACGGGACCCTCGACGGTGCGCTGTTCATGTTCACCGTGGACACCTCGATGATGTTCGATCCTGAAATCTGGATCAACGCGCTGTCGCAGTCCGCATGGTCGGCTTCCGCCGGCATGGGCATGGCCATCACCTACGCGGTCTACATGCGAAAGGACGAGGACACGACCCTCAACGCCTTCGTGATGGGCCTCGCCAACAACAGCATCTCCATCATCGCCGGCCTGACCGTCCTTTCCGCGATTTTCGCGGTCGAGGCCGACCCCTTGGCCACAGTCACCGGCGGCTCCTCCGCCATCACCTTCCTCGCGCTCCCCGAAGTGTTCGCTCAGGCGCCGGGTGGCAACGTCGGACCCTTCCTGATGATGACCGGTTTCTTCCTCGCCCTGTCCTTCGCGGCCCTGACGTCGATGATTTCCACCGTCGAGTTGTGCGTGCGCAACTTCGTCGACCACGGCTACGAGCGCACCCGGTCGGTGTGGATGACGGGCGCGGCGATTTTCCTGTTTGGCTTGCCTTCCGCTGTGCTGTGGGTCAAGCTCGACGCGGAAGGCGTCGCCTTCCCACAGTTCCTCGAAGTGCAAGACCACATCTGGGGCTACGGCCTGATGTTCTCGGGGCTGTTCATCGCGTTCACGATTTGGCGTTACGGCTTCCTCAAGTGGCGTGCCCAGGTCGAAGCCGGCGAAGCCGATCCTGGTTTTGCGGGCTACCTGAACGTCGGTGTCTCGGCCTTCCGTGACGACTACATCAACACGGGTGAGAACGACCTGTGGATCGGGCGTTGGTGGGACCTCTTGCTCTACCTGGCCTTCCCCGTTTTGTTCTCCATCCTGATGCTGTCCTACTTTGGCAGCATGATCGCCAACACCGAAGACGTGTGGAATCCGCTCAATCCGAACGGCTTGGGCATCATTCTCGCCTTCTGGGGCGTCGTGGCCGCGCTGTTCATCTCGTTCAACAAATTCCTCGTGCAGCGGCCTGTGTTCCGCAACGTGCCCGAGGGCGCTGAGGTTGACATCAGCCTGCTGCCCGGCGGCAGCGACGAACTCGTCGTGCAGGTGGGTGAGGTCGCACCCGGCTTCGAGCACCTCAGTCAATCCGACGCGGCCTGAAGGAGGCTGATGCGATGGACGACCTCGTCCGCCTGCTCGTCATTTGCCTCGTGGTGGCCGCCGTACTGGTGCCCATCGTCCGGTGGTTCTGGTCCCGCTTCGATCGGCCGACTGAAGCACAACTCGAGTACGAGGAAGCCAAGCGGAAAAAGCGCGAAGAAGAGCGCATGTGGCGGAAAATCGAGGCCAAAATGCGCGCAGAGGAAGCCGCGGCCGAGGAGGCCGCTGCCCTTGCCCGCAAGCGTGCTGAACTCGCCGCTCAGGCCGCACCGCGTGCTGCTGATGTGGGAGCGGCCCTCGGAGCGCTTGGCCTTGAGCAGGTTGAGGTCGCGACCACCGAGGCCCGCTCCACGAGCGAGGTCAAGGCCACTGAAGGCGCCGAAGCCGCGCTGGTGGACGAGGCGGTGTTCGACGAAGAGCGCGACGACAGCGACCTCGAGGTTGAGGGTCCCGCGAAGGTCAGCCTTGAGCAAGACCGGGCAGCCGCTCCAGCACCGGACTGGGCGCTCATCGAGCGCCTGCGCGAAATGAGTGAACGCGAGGAGGAGCCTGCACCAGTTGACCTTCCCTCGATGCCCGACCTCGACGCCCTTGACGGGGCGTTGGAGGCCATCGACGAGGGACCCGAACCTGAAGCGGCCGGGGAGGCTGAACCTGATGCGTCCGAAGAGGTGGAACCCGAAGCGGGCGAGGAGGCACAGGATCTCGCCGAAGCGACCGAGGACGACTGGGACGCGGGCGAGGCACGGTCCGAGGCATCGGACGATGGCGGTTGGGACGTCGAGTGGTGAACGCCCACTTCGCTCGTGTTGGCGACGAATGGCTCTTGAAGCGGACCACGCCACGTGGACACATGGTGCAGCGTCCTCGGGGGACCCGAGACTTCGGTCCGCTGGCCAGCCGTCGGCGTCGCATGCTGGAGATGCTGCTCGAAGACGAGGCCCGACGGGCCGGCTTTGACCGCGTGCAAACGCCGATCTTCGAGTCGCTGGACCTGTTCACCGCCAAGTCCGGCCCCGGCGTCATCGGCCAACTCTACGCCTTCGAGGACAAGGGTGGGCGCCAGCTCACCCTTCGCCCGGAACTGACCGCGCCGGTCATGCGCATGGTGGCCGATGAACTGCGGATGGACACCAAGCCACTTCGCCTGGCCTACCACGGCGCATGCTTCCGCTATGAGGAATTCAAGACCGGGCGGTACCGCGAGTTCTACCAGTACGGCATCGAAGTCGTCGGCGCCTCAGGTCCTTTGGTGGACGCCGAGGTGATCGCTCTTGCCGTCCGCATGCTCAGCGCCTCAGGGCTCGAGGGCTGGACGCTCCGCATCGGCCACGTTGGCCTGCTGCGCGACGTGCTCGCTGGCCTTGGCCTGAGCGCCGAAGCCTCCGAAGGCAAGGAAGCCCCGACGGCTTCGGCGATGCGCCTGCTCGACAAGGGCGACGAGGCCGGCTTGGCCGCCCTGTTCGAGGCCGAAGGCCTCGATGCGTCGGGCCTTAACCTGCTGCGCGCCCTCGGCGAGGCCTCGGGCGGTGCAGAAGCCATCGAGGCCGCGCGGCCGCTGCTCGAAGGCCACGGCCTCTCGACCGAGGCCTTGGACGACCTGGCCACCACCGTGGAAGCGGTGGGCCTGCTTGCGCCTGCGCCGCCGTCGTTGGAGATCGACCTGCGCGTCGCGCGTGGACTGGACTACTACACGGGCATGGTCTTCGAAGCCCACGTGCCCGAACTTGGCGGCGAGGGACAAGTCCTCGGTGGCGGCACCTACCGCCTGCTCCACCTCTTTGGTCTGGAAGACCTCGACCCGTCCTGCGGCTTCGGCCTCGGGTTCGACCGCGTCCTGCTCGCCCTTGAGCGTCAGGCCGAGGCGGCCGGACGCAGCGAAGTGATGCCCGGTGAGTCCGGACCCGCCACACGTCTTGCGGTCGTACCCTTCCGCGTACCGGCCTCGGCGGTGCTCGGCCTCGTGCGCGACCTGCGCGAGGAAGGGCTGGTGGTCGACCTCGAGATGAAGGGACGTGCCATCGGCAAGGCCTTCGGCTGGGCCGACGGTATTGGCGCATCGCACGTGCTGGTCGTCGGTCCGCGCGATCTTGAATCCGGTCAGGCGAACCTCAAGCGCTTGGCCGACGGCGAGCAGATGCCGGTGGACCTGAACCGTGAAGCCGTCTTGGCGGCGCTCACGTCGTGATCATTCGTCCTCGAGTCGGCCGCGCTGGGCGACGGCGGCCATGGCAATGGCGGCCGAGGCGACCACAAGGCCGAAGCCGGGGCTCTCTTCTTCGTCCATGCCGTCTTCACCGGCCTGGAAGGCTTCCTCCCACGTGGACTCGTCGATGGGCAGGTCAACGCGGCTGTCCTGGCCAAGGAAGAGCGTGAAGGAAGCATCATCACCACTCGTTGTGCCAGGAATCAGACCAGGCCCCTCATTTCCTCGTAGTTTCATGGTGATGTGGATGGTTGGATTTCCATCACGTGCGTCCCAAATGTTGTCTTCCGCTGTGAAGCGATAAGCGAACGGAATTTCACGTTCTCCTGGGTTGTTGCCTTGATCCTGGTATCGAAATAGTTCGTTCATTCCGTAGAGCATAGTCACATTGAGATGTTCACAATCTTGGTTGCATGGTCCATTGTTGTCACCATTGGTCCAGTCGCCCTGAAGGTCAACTTTGAGTGTACCTCGCAGTTCTCCATCAACCGTCATCATCAATTTCTTAGTTAGTTCCGGATTCATCCTAAAACGCAAATCGATGTCAATCAAACCATTCCCAACTTCTTCCACGAACACGCCATCCTCAGCCGAGGTGGTGTCGTTGGCGTCAAAGTGGGTCCAGGCGTTGTTGATGCCGTCGTGCCACAGGAAAAGGGTGGTCGCGTTGGCCGAGGGCTGGCGCGTGTCTTCTTGCTGCGCTTGCTGCACGCTGACGTCACCGGCTTGCACCGGAACGAGCATCATGGCGGCCACCATCATGGTCAGGAGGAGGCGTCCTTGCATGATGGCCCGTCGCTGCCGTGTGATTTGAGCATGACGACGACGCTCATTCGAAGCGGTGGAAGTCACGGGATGCCGCTTGTCCACCCGCGTTGTGCCGGTACCGCGCGGCGCTCGGGCGCAAACTGAGGGCTTCGGCGAGCTGGTCGATCTCGACCTTTGGCTCGCGCATCTCGTCGCCGCCCACCCCGGTGAAGATGGCCATGACCTTGATCGTGTCACCGAAGGCAGGGTCTTGCCGTGCCCCGATGATGACGTTGGCGTCCTCCTTGATGCGCGAGGTCAGCAGGCGCACGACTTGGTTGGCCGCGTCGAGGGTCATGTACGGTCCGCCGGTCACGTGGACCAGCGCGCCACTGGCTCCGGTCACGTCCACGTCCAGGAGCGGGTGGTTGAGGGCTTCGTGCACGACTTCTTCGGCGCCTTGGTCGGATTCGCCGTAGAGCATCATCGTCACGCCACCGTCGGCCATGATGGTCCGCACGTCAGCGAAATCAAGGTTGATGAGCGAGGGCAAAGTGATCGTCTCGACGATGCCCTTGACGATCTCTGCGACCAGTTGGTCCATGATCGAGAAGGCTTCCTCGACGGGCAGGTTCGGCACGTAGTCGAGCAGGCGGTTGTTGTCCAGGACCAGCACCGCGTCCGCAACGCGACGCAGCGCTTCGAGGCCCTCGAGCGCCCTCGCCTTGCGGTGGTTGCGCTCGACGTGGAAGGGCGTGGTCACGATGCCGACGACCAGCGCGCCAGCCGCCTTGGCTTCCTCGGCCACCACCGGAGCGATGCCGGTGCCCGAGCCGCCGCCCAGGCCGCAGGCGATGAACACGAGGTCCGCGCTGCTGACGATGCGCTGGATCATCTCGCGACCGGCTTCCGCACAGCGGCGTCCGGTCGCGGGGTCACCCCCGGCCCCAAGGCCGCGGGTGATGTGGCGCCCGACGAGCAATTTCTGCAGGGCGCGGGTGTTGTCGAGGTGCTGCTTGTCGGTGTTGATGGCCACCGTGATGGCGCCGTTGACGCCAAGGTGCGTGATGCGGTTCAGGGTGTTGTTGCCCGAGCCGCCGCAGCCGACGATGAGGATACGGGGATCTGGAACGCTGAGGCCGGAGAGGTCCTCGTCCATGAGCGCCGTCCTCGACTCACGCATCGTCGCGTCCCGCATCTGGGAGACGATGTCGGAAAGGGTCGATTCGTTTGCCATGCTCACGCCTGCACCATCCGCGTGTTCGGGTCCCATCCCAACACCTGAGGCCGCGAGCCTGCTCCTTCCTATCTTAAGCACACCCGTCCGACCTACCCGCACACCCCAACTTCGCGACGCCCGCAGCAACGCCGGGCCAAGGAGCCTGAGCCTTCTTCAGGCCTCCATCTTGAAATATCGGGGGCGGGTCGCACAGCCTGCCTCACTTAGCTCAGTTGGTAGAGCACCTGACTGTAGTTGTGCATACACACACGTCTCAGCAGACATCAGGGTGTCCCCGGTTCAAGTCCGGGAGTGGGGACCACCTTGCTCAGTCTGAGGTTTCTCTGAGCGGAGACTCGATGGAGATCCGCCACCCGCAGTAGTGCGCTCCTGCGTAGGTGGGGTTGACG
>JAYOTG010000011.1:0-19200 GCA_038150305.1 Candidatus Poseidoniales archaeon
AGCGCGTGGCGTCGGCCCCTTCGCGGTTGAAGTGGTCCCAGGGGTCGACGATGTTACCACGTGACTTGGACATCTTCTTGCCCTCGGCGTCGAGGATGAGGCCAAGCGACAGGCAGCGCTTGTAGGCGGGTGAATCGAACACGGTCGTGGACACGGCGAGCAGCGTGTAGAACCAGCCGCGGGTCTGATCCACGCCTTCGCAGATGTAGTCCACGGGGAAACTGGCGTCGAAGCGCTCGCCGTCGTCGAAGGGATGGTGCCACTGCGCGAAGGGCGCGCAGCCTGAGTCGAACCAGCAGTCCATCACGAAGGGCTCGCGCTGCATCGGCAGCCCGGACGGGCTGACAAGGGTATAGGCGTCCACCACCGGCCGGTGCAGGTCCACGTCATCGGGGCAGGCCGGGTTCTCGAAACCGGCGGCGTTGGCCTTCTCGACCTCGGCCTGAAGTTCGGCGATTGAGCCGACGCACAGCATTTCGCCGGTTTCGCTGCGCCACACCGGCAGGGGCGTGCCCCAGTAGCGCTCACGGGAAATGGCCCAGTCCTTGACGTTGCGGAGCCACTCGCCAAAGCGGCCTTCGCCGACCCAATCGGGGGCCCACTCGACCTGATCGTTGAAGGCCAGCAGGCGGTCCTTGACCGCGGTCATGCGCACGAACCAGCTGTCCATCGCGTAGTAGAGCAGCGGATGGTCGGTGCGCCAGCAGTGCGGGTAGTCGTGGAGGTAGGCCTTCTCACGGTAGAGCACACCAGAGGCCGCGCCGTTGTTGCCCGGTCCGCCTTCTGAGGAGAGCAACCGGATGATGTCCTCGTCGCAGGACTTGACGTAACGCCCGTCGAGTTCGGGGTGGACGCCTTCAACGAAGGCGCCGTCCATGCCGACGGTGTGGTGTGCGGGCAAGCCGGCTTCCATCCCGAGGTGGTAGTCGTCTTCGCCGTACATGACGGCGGTGTGGACCACACCCGTGCCGTCCGTCGTCGTGACCCAATCGGCCGACAGCACCGTCCAGGCCGTCGTGGAATCGCCACGGGGCACGGCCTCAGGGAAGAGCGGATGGTAGGCGCGGCCGACGAGGTCGGCGCCTTGGATGCGCTCGACGACCTCGACGTGATGGCGCAGCACCTCGCCCATCAGGTCCTCGGCGAGGATCAATTCCTCGCCGATGGTGGCGCCACCGGCGCCTTCCCACGATTCGGGTTCGGCCGTCACGCGAACGCGGATGTAGGTGACCTCCGGCCCGACGGCCAAGCCGACGTTGCCCGGAAGCGTCCACGGCGTGGTCGTCCATGCGAGAACAGAAGCCTCGTCATCGACGAGTCGGAATTTGACGTAGACCGAGGGTTCCTCGACTTCCTTGTAGCCGAGGGCGACCTCGTGGCTGGAGTAGGAGGTCCCGGTTTGCGGGCAGTACGGCAGCACCTTGTGCCCGCGATAGAGCAAGCCCTGGTCGAACATGCGCTTCATCGCCCACCACGTTGACTCCACGTAGGTGTTGTCGAGGGTCACGTAAGGGTCGTCGAGGTCCACCCAGTACGCCATGCGCTCCGTCATTTCACGCCAGGCCTGTTCGTAGGTCCAGACGGATTCACGGCACGCGTCGTTGAAGGCCTGCATGCCAAAGGCTTCGATTTGCTCGTTGGACATCAAGTCGAGGCGCTTCTGCACCTCGATTTCCACCGGCAATCCGTGGGTGTCCCAACCGCCCTTTCGCTCAACGACGAAGCCCTGCATTGTTTTCCAGCGGCAGACGAGGTCCTTGTAGGTCCGAGCCACAACGTGGTGGATGCCAGGTTTTCCGTTCGCAGTCGGCGGTCCCTCGAGGAAAATGAAGGGCGCGCCGCCACGGCGTGCTTCGATGGACGCCTCGAATGCACCCTCCTCGGACCACCGCTTCAGCAGGTCCCCTTCGAGGGCCACCGGGTCGAGGTCGCCCGCAGGCGAGGGACGAGGCATGCGCCGAGCACCAAGGGCCTCGTCTTCAACCTCTCCCCGCTCGTTTTGGAATCCGGTCCAACGGTGAAGGATTCAAGTCCCGTGAGGTGCAGGCGTGCCCTATGGATGACGCGCGCGGGAGGGGGTTGCCCTGCGCCCTGCTTTTGCTGTTCATCCTCGCCAGTTTCTCTCCGATGGTCCCTGCACCAGTCTTCGACGAGGCGTTGAGCCCGTCGTCCGCCTCCCGAGGCAACGGGCCTGAACTGACCCTCGGATCGACCGTTGACGTTGACGTCGGCCCCAACGCCGCCACCGACCCGGCGTGGATTGACCTGCCAAACCGCAACCCGCTGACCTCCCTCGAAGTCGTCATGGAGCCTGCCGTTGTTGGCGCCCGAGACGGGTTTTCCTGGACCGGCAGCGATGCGTGGGACCATCCCGATGCGGTGTCCGACGGCGTGTCGACCGCTGGAGGAGCCTTGGTCGGCTCTGGTGGCGCTCAGTTTTGGGACTTCAACACCGGCGCACCTGGATGGACCTTCTCCAACAGCTACGCGTCGAGGGTGACCTCGCCTGCGTGCGGCCTCAACGGATCTTCTGGCGGTGCCATCCGCACCTACGCGGGCTCGACCTACGCGACCTCGCCAAGCCTCGACTTGTCCGGCGTGCCGTCCATGCCCTTGCACGTGATGATCCGTCAAGGATCCTCGTCCTGCGGTGAAGAGCCGGATTCCAACGAGGACCTCCGCATTCAGTACCGCACCGTGTCCAACAGCTGGACCAACCTCCACACCGTCTCAGGATCACCCGCATCAAACAACACGTGGACCTTCTTCAGTTGGAACCTGCCGAGCGCGGCGCTGCACGCGAACGCGCAGATTCGATTCCACCAAACCTCCGGTTCCAGCACCTGCTGCGATTACTGGTTCATCGATGACGTCCGCCTTGCTGCGCCGCTGGTTTCGGAGTGGACGTCCCCCACCATCGGTTGGGGCGGAGGCGTCAGCAACGTCGAGGAAGGGCGCTGGTCGGACGTGAGGATCGAAGCCGAACATCCTGCGGGCTCTGAACTGCTTTGGACGGTCCTCGACGGCAACGCGATGCCCATCTCGACCCACCAAAACCGAACGGGACCATTGATCGATCTTGGCTTGCTGGACGCGCACGTCCACGATGAAATTCGCATTCACCTGACCATGCTCCCGGGTGCTGGCGGCGCCATGCCAACCGTGCACGCCTTGCACCTCGACGGCCGTTGGGCGGACCACCTCTGGGCGGATCCAGAGGCCACCGGTTGGGAGATGAACGCGTCCATCGGATGGACCGAATACGACGTCGCTGACGTGCCCGGCAGCGTCGCTTCACCCACCGATGTCTCCGAAGGCATGCGCGTCGAAGGCGACAACGGTGGGTGGCTGACCACACCATGGATCCACAGCGACCTCGCCCCAGAAGCATGGCGCCTCAGCGCCGGTGCTGAGAACGTGACCGCGCAAATGCGCCTTCCGTCCCAGACCACGTGGAGCAACGTCACCTTGCCGCACACCTTTGCCGCTGACGAACACGCCGCGGCCGTACAACTTCGCTTCCTTGGCATCGTGGATTCCGTCTACGTCAACAGCACGGGCAACAGCACCGGTAACAGCACCGGCAACGCGACCAACGGCACCTGGGTGCAGGTGCCTCGTTCGTGGTGGGTGGCTTGGGTTCGAGCCGATGCGCTGAGCGGAGAGCGCCCAACGGCGCCCCGTCTTGATTTGGGCCTCGACGGGCGCGATGAATGGGGCCCGGCCACGACCGTGCAGGGCATTGGCGCATGGGGATGGCAAGACCGGTTCATCGATGGAAGCACGACGACATCGACCACGGTGAACCCCTCTGGACGGGCGAGCGTTGAACTCTGGGCGCCGACGGAGTTGGTGGACTTCGGCATGACCGTCCGTTCCGCCAACGGCAACGTCAGCGGGTGGACCCTCCTCGTCAACGGCATCGCGGTCCTCACCGATTCGGTTGAACCCGCGCCAGCGCACCGCATCGAACTTGATCCTGACCAGGTGGACACCCTCCGACAAGCCCTGATCGGTGGTGCCTCCTTGCCCGAGCAGGGCATCAACTACCGGCAGATTGAGTTCGAAGTGAACGCCAGTGGAAACGTCACGTTCGGCGCGCTCTCTGCTCCGAGCACCGCGAGCGTCACGCTGACCTCCAGCGGCAGCGATGCACTCCTTCTCGCCGCCAATGCGGCCCGTCTCAGCACCGGCGACGGCACCCTTGACCTCGACCTGCTTGCGGACACCCCAGGACTGGTGAGCCTGACCCTTCAAGACGCCACGACCGTCGCCACCATCGCCGTCCATGACGCGACCATGGTGGCGGGCGGGAGCTCTCCGGTGGTCCCCTCGTCGGCCTGGCGCAAGTTCAACGCGACCTTCCTCCACGAGTCCAGCGCCGTCGCGCTCCGTCTCGACGTTGCTTCCGTGGACCAGCAGGACGGCTGGTTCATCCCGCTCGGCGGCAGCCAACCCGTGACCCTCTCCGGGAACGCGGGCCTCGTGGAGCTTCATCCAGATGCACCGGTGACGGTGCAAAGCGGCCTCGGCACGGGCGGCTTCAGCACGTCCACCGAGGTGCAGATCGTCTTCCGTCTGACCTCGCTTTGGGACGATGCCCCCGCCGTGGACCTCGGCCTGCGCATGGTGGACGGCGACGGCGTGTATTCGATGCCCGCCACCTACCGATGGACGGACGGCGGCGCTGGCTTGGACGATGACCTGGTGCTTGACGGCGTGGACTTCGCCACCCCCGCAGGAAGCATCGCGCCTGACGTGACCTACCTCATTGCCGGAACCCCCGTGAACGTGACCGTTGACTTGGGTTGGGAGCGAGCCCCCACCAACGACGAGCCCTTCCTCGCTGGAGACGCGGAGGTCCAAGTCTGGCTTGGGCAGGACCTCGTCGCTGTCGAAGATGCGCCGGCAAGCAGCAAACTCGTCTTCCCCACCGTCGCGCCCTACACTTTTGGTTCAGTTACGTGGGAGGTACGGATTGTGTCGACCTCTGGACTTGGTACGGGACCGGTATCGGTGATCAACCGCACCTTCACCATCGACCCGATGGCCCCACGTGTGCTCGGCATGGACGTCGAGGCGTACGACCACCGCATGCCCTCTGGTACGCAGCGCTTCGAAATCGACGTGATGGACCACGTCCTCCTTCCAGACGACCTCGAGGCCATGGTCTGGTTCGAATGGCGCGATGACGACAACGGTGACCGCTGGCCGAACGAAGGCGAGCACACGCCCGTTGCCCTGTTCCCGCCCGACGACCTCACCGCGTCGACGGGGACCTACACGCTGCTGCTCGACGACCGCTCCGGGCTGAACGGTGAGCGCGTCGCGGTCTTCCTAACCGGCAGCGACGAGGCCGGCCACGTGCTCGAGGACGGCGGCTCGGCCGAGCGCAACAAGCATCTGTTCATCTACGAAATCGGACCCGACACGGCTCCCGTCATCCCTTCCGATGCCTTCCGCTTCGACGACGAGGCCCGCTCGGTCCTGCACCCCGGTACGCCCTACAGCGTCAGCATCGATCTGCAAGAGCAAAACGGCCTCAGCGATCTGTCCACCGTCGAGTTCCACCTCGCCTATGACCGCCCCGCTTCGCCGATGGCGGTCGCGTATGACGTGGACACAGGGAACTGCACTTCGATGACCGACCTGGTCATCGTGGAGACCTGCCGCGTTCGTGGTGCGGTGCTCGATGCGCACCCCTTCGAGAAGGACATGACCCTCGAAGTGACCTTCAAACTGGCGTGGAATACGCCGGACCTCGGTGATTTGACCCGCGTGCCTGGGCTGGTGCTGGTCGATCGTGCCGGAAATCAGGCCCAGACTGGTTTCGACGAGGCCGCATGGTCCTTCTCTGCCGAACTCGAGATGCCTTCTGACGGTGTCGAACTGACCTTGTCCCAAGGCACGATGCTCGAAGACGGTGCCCGGCTGACGCCCGGCAGCCGCTTCGAAGTGTCTGGAGCCATCCAATTCGCCGCGACGGAGGAAGCCCCGGTCTTCGATTGCGAGGTCGAGGTCTCCCTCGCGGGGCGCTCGACCAAGGTGGTCGCGCGAAACGGCATTTGGAACGCTGAGATGTTCGCTCCGGGCTACGGTGGAACCCTGCCGTTGACGTGGGGCGTGGCTTGCCTTCCAGAGGGCGGGCGCGACGTGACTGACGAAGCCACGGCCGTTCGCTGGATGGTCGTTGACGGCCTCGGACCCGCCGTCGTCGAAGTGGTCTCACCCCTCCCAGGGCGAGCCCTTGAGCCCACCACCTACGAGGTCACCCTGTTGGTGGAAGAAGAAGGTGGATTGGATTACACCACGCTGGAACTGATTTGGTGGGTGACCGACGACAGCACCGGAGAACAACTCCGTGACGGTCGTGTTCCGCTGAAACTCCTCTCCACGGTGAACGTCGGACTGCGCTTGGAAGTGCAGGGCACCATCGACCTGTCCGGCATCGACCCGAGCATGCTCGAGGAGCGGCTGACGGTCGCCGTGGCGCTCGAAGCCCGCGATTTCGCCGGCAACGATGCCGTGCACCTGTTGGATGCACGCGGACAAAGCGGCGCCGATGGCGCATGGGCGATGGAATACTACCGCCCCGAATTCGACATCGCGCCAACGGCGGTCACCTACGGCAGCCTTGGCTTGACCACAGGCGACCAGACCGTGGTCGAAGCCGCCGTGGAAAACGTCGGAAGTCTTGACGGCGAGGTCGACGTTCGCTTCGAAATCGTCCAAATCGACGGCACGCGAAGCCTGCTTCGGTCCCAAACCCTCGCCATCGCTCAGGGTGCCGTCGGGACGGTGGCCGTTGACTGGAAGCCGGATGCTCCGGGTGCTCAGTGGATCGAAGTGGTCCTGCCGAACGGCGACGTCGCAAGCGGCCCTGTGGTCGACGTTCGCGTCCAAGAAGAAGCCGAGCTGTCCGAACGCATCTTCGGCACGGTCAACCCCCTGCTTGGAAGCGCCGTCGGGGTGGTGGCGCTTCTGGTGATCAGCCTCTTCCTCCTCTTCGTCGCCCGAGCCACCTCGCGACAAGGCTCCCGGGATGCCATCGATTGGGACGATGACTTCGAGGACGACTACGAGGACGAGCATGACGAGGCCTTCGATGAGCCGGACGCTGCGGCCACGTCCTCTGCTGCAGCTGAAGCGGCAAGCAGCAGCGCAGAAGCAACCCCGGAGGCTCAAGCGGCCTCGGACGGGTGGAGGCAAGGCGCGGACGGTGTGTGGTGGTACCATGACCCCAACGACGGTTCGTGGTGGTACCGTGGCGCGGACGGCGTCGACCGACGGCACGGCTGATGCCGCCATTAGCCCTATGAGGCAGGTGCACGAGACAGGAATGAGCCTCATGCGCATCGCTTTGCTTCAGGCAGACCCCACGGTCGGGGATCTTGCTGGCAACGCGAAGCGCTTGCTTGCTTTGGTTGAGCAGGCCAAGAGCGCGGGCGCTCACGTGGCGGTTTCCACGGAATTGGCCATCACCGGCTATCCTCCACGCGACCTCCTGATGTCACCAGACTTTGTCCAAGCCGCCTTCGAAAAAACGCAGGCGTGCAGCCCCGCAATTCCAACGTTGATTGGAACTCCGGTCCCCGGCACCGACCGAGAGATGGCGCCCGCCAACGGCGTGGTGGCCGTGGGCGAGGGTCTTCGAGGCAAGGTGGTGGCCCACAAACAGCTCCTGCCCACGTACGACGTCTTTGACGAGGCTCGGTATTTCCGGCCCGGCTCCCGCCCGGGCTTGGTCCGAGGTGCGGGCGGGATGGATTTGGGCATCACCGTCTGCGAAGACGCATGGCAGGCCGCTGGCCTGACGCCGGTGGACTACGGCGTGGATCCCGTGGCTCAGTTGGCCGCTTTGGTCCGTCAGGACGCCACCCTCTCCGCCACGGTGAACCTCTCCGCCTCTCCGTTTCACCACGCCAAGGTCGCCGACCGCATCACGGTCGCTCGAACCGCCGCCGCCCGCTTGGGCACGCCTTTCCTGTTGGCCAACCAAGTCGGCGGCAACGACGACCTTGTGTTCGACGGCTCGTCCATCGCGGCGTGGCCCGACGGCACGGTCGTGCTCGCTCCGGCATGGGCCGAAGGTGTGCTCACCGTCGACCTCAACGACCCGTCTTCCTCCACGTGGACGCCATCCAACGCCGTGGATGCGCTTTCCATCGGCGCACACGAACACCTCGTGTTGCATCCGGACCAAGCCGCGCCGACCGTGACGGGAGCCGAGGGCCTCGTGGACGCGGTGGTGGCCGGTCTTGCAGATTATTGCCGGAAGTCAGGGCTTCATCGCATCGTGCTCGGTTTGTCCGGAGGCATCGATTCAGCCGTTGCGGCGTGCGTGGCCGTGGAGGCCTTGGGCCCAGAGGCCGTTCATGGCCTGGCCTTGCCGTCACGTCATTCCTCGCAGCACAGCCGTGACGATGCGCGCTGGACGGCGGAGGCCTTGGGCATGCGCTTCTCAGAAATCCACTTGGACACCATGCATGAGCCGGCGGAGACCCTCCTCGGTGACGTGCTCCGCACCGGGCACGCCGTTGCGGGCGAGAACCTGCAAGCACGCTTGCGGGCGCTGCTGGTCATGGGACACGCCAACGCCGAAGGTGCGATGGCCATCGCCACCGGGAACAAGTCCGAACTTGCGCAAGGGTACTGCACGCTGTACGGTGACATGGCCGGCGGCTATGCGCCACTTGGGGACCTGTGGAAGATGGACGTCTACGGGATGGCCGACGTGTTCAACGCGCGTGCCCGAGCGCAGGGCAGGGACGAACCGGTCAATGCGTCCACGATGACCAAACCCCCCTCGGCCGAATTGGCCCCAGATCAGGTCGATGAAGACACCTTGCCGCCTTATCCCGTGCTGGACCGCATCCTTCGCGCCCACATCGAGGAAGGCCTCGACCACGCCGCCATCGTGGCACGCGGCGAGGAGGCTGCGGTGGTCGCCGACGTGCTTGCGCGCATGGGCCGTAACGAGCACAAGCGCTGGCAGATGCCACCGGCCCCACGTGTCAGCGTGCGCGCCTTCGGCCAGGGTTGGCGGATGCCGTTGGCGGGCCGCCATGATTGGCGCGATTAGGGCCAAATCAGCCAGGATTGCGTCATGGCGCCGTGGCTCCAGCCGTGCAGCTCGTGCCCAGAACTCCCGTCATGAGCCACGAACACGACGCGATCGTCGTCCACCAACAGCCCACCGTACCGTCCCGCGTCGGCGTCACCGGACGGGTGGGGGTCATGGAGCGGTTGCGTGCCGTTGAGGTCCACATAATGCAGAGCGAAGCCCGTCCCGACGTCGGCCAACACCGCGATGCCGTCGAGGAATGGAGCGGCTGCTCGTGGCAGGGAGCCGGTCCAGCCGGCGGCCAATTCATGCATCTGGGTGCCGTCTTCTGTCCCGTCCGTGCTGCACGGTTCAGAGCCGTTCGCCACGATGACGCAGGAAAACCACAGACGACCCTGGTGTTCGATGGGCGGCATGTCTCCGCCGGGGTTCACCATCGTGGCCGACAGGCGCAGCACCTCGTCCGACGACGTGTTCCAAGCCCACAGCGAGGCATCTGCACCGTCGAGCACGGCATCGAAGACCACCGTCTCGCCAAGGGCCACGAGCCCGAAGGCGGTGCCGACAAAGGCCGGCGCTTGCCCGCTACCGCTTCGCACCAAGTGCGTCACTTGCCGCGGCGGTTGAGCCGGGTCGAGGTGAATCAATTGCCGACCTTCTGGCGTGGTGCCCACGACGACGATGCCGGTGTGCACCGCGATGCCGCTGGCCGGCGAAGAGGAGCCGGCGGCCCAGACGTCGAAGTGCTGCACCGTTCCGTTCGACTGGATCACGACCGGCTCCACGTCGTTCGAGCCGTCCTCAGCGTCCAGCCACAGCCCGTGCTGATCGCTGAGCCCGAGGTCGATGCCGATGCGCAGCATGCCGTTGGCCCATGCTTGCAGCGCAGGGCCGTCGACGACGGCCGGATGGAGGTCAAGCGTCATCGTTCCTTCGACGGTGCCGTCCGTCCACCACGGCAGGCCGACGCCTCCGGGGCGGGTCAGCACGTGGCCGTTCAGCCACGGAATGAGCATGGACCCGGCATCCACCGTGGCGCTGGCCCCGTCGGTGATCAACGGCGTGGCCTCCAACGTGCTGGTGTTCACCGCCCACAGGCCACGGTGACCGTTGGCGCCGGTCGCGTCGAAGAGCAGGATGCCGTCATCGTCCGCGCCCGTGAGCCCAAGGTGCAGGCCAGGCTGCGCATCGCCGGTGGGGTTGAGGTCCGCGACCAAGGCCGGCGTGTGCCAACCCGAAACCAAGCGATGAAGCTCACACCCTGACGTGCCGTCGGTCATGGCCACGAAGAGGTCGTCGCCGATGTGGGCCATGGCATCGCAACTTGGACTCATTGAATCTGCAATCCCTGTGCGTAGGTCAGAGAGCGCACCGGAACGGAGGTCGGAAGCGCAGATGCGCACCGTTTCGTCGATTTCTCCCGGCTGAAGCAGCCCGTCTTCGGCCACGCCGTCCAACCCGTCATCCAGGCCGATGTGGAGCAACAAGCCCACGGGACAGACGCCAGGGTCGGGCTGTTCCGAGGAGATCAGGGCCGTGGCCCCGGCCTGACCGTCCGCGCCATCGCTTCCGTTCAGCCCGTCGAGGCCGGGCTGCCCGTTGGCGCCGTCCTCTCCTTCCGTGCCGTGGCACAGGAAGGAGGTCTCCAACACCTCGTTGGCGTCCAAGGTGCCGTTGTCGTCGAGGTCAAGGCCCCACGCATAGGCCAATCCGCCCTCTGGGCACGTCTCACCTGAGGGTACCGTGGACGTGGTCATGCGCACGTTTGGACCGCTTGTTCCGGGGGCGCCGTTGGTGCCTCGTGCACCGTCGCAGATGGTCGTGCTGCCGTCGGTTTCGGCCGCTTCGAGCATTCCGTCTTGGTTGTCGTCTGCGCCGAAGGTGAGCAGCACGCCAGTGCCCGGGCAGCCCTCGGTGGCGTCCTCGGTGATGATGAGCATGGAGATCGGTTCAGCAGGGTCGCCGCCGTCGAGCGGCAACACCAGCCCTGCTCCGCCCATGCCGAGCGCGAGCACGATCAACAGGGCCTGCGCGATGGCCGCGGCTCGCCCTTGCTCGACCTCCTCTGTGCGTTGATGTTGCTGCTGCTGCGGGCCATTTTGCGTCTGTGTCATGCCTCGACGTTCGACGTCTAACGTAACAAAACCTCTGCCGAAATCAAGCCCCGGGCTCCGGCAGGCTTGAGGGCCTTCCTCCACGACCGCATCCCATGGACCTGCCACCGCGCCTGCAGGCTCAACTTGACGGAGCGGAGGGGCCGACCCGCCAGAAAGGCGCACGCTTGGTCGTTGACCTGGCGCTGACGGCAGGCGCATCCTCCTTCGTCGAGGTCAAGGATTCCCACGTGTCCGGCGTCTCGGTCATTACCGGTGGAGACGGCTTGGTCCGCTTTCTTGAGGACTTGACCCAAGAGGGCGGCCTCGGGGTGAGCATCCCCACCACGCTCAACTCGGCAGGCTGCGATGCGGACCGCATGGAGGAAATGGACCTCGGTCGCGATGGTTTCTTGGAAGCCCAACTCAACATCGTGGACGCCTACACCAAACTCGGCATCCGCCCCACGTTGTCCTGCACACCGTACGACCGCGGGGAGGAGCTCGAGGAAGGCATCGCGTGCTGGGCGGAATCCAACGCGGTGTGCTTTGCCAATTCATGGACCAAAATGCGGACCAACCGGGAATCGGGCCTTTCGGCTTTGGCCACGGCCCTGACCGGTTTTGCACCGCGTTGGGGGCTTCACCTCGACCGGCACCGGGTGCCGAACATCCGCGTCAACGTGACCGCCGAACTCCGCACCTTGGCCGATTATTCGATCCTCGGCGACTGGATTGGCGCTCAGGCCGAACCGGGCTGGTCCATGCCTTGGGGCCCGATGCCGTTCATCCTCGGCGTCGAGGCCGGCATGACCTTCGCAGAACGCAAGGCCCTGACCGCGGCGGCTGCGAACTACGGCACGCCGATGTTGTGGGTCAACGGTGTTTCTGACGATCCTCCACTGACGCGAAGCGGGACGGAATGGGCACCGCCTGAGGGCGGCTGGCAAGGCACGCTGGTCTTCGATGACGCGGCCCTCGCGAAGCGAAAGGAAGAGCTTGCACCGCAGGGCACCGTCGACCTCGTCGTCATCGGCTGTCCGCAAGCCTCCCTCGAGGAGATCCGCCTCACGGCTTCCGCGGTCAGGGCGCACGCCGAAATGGGTGCCCGCATTCCTGGCGGCCGATTGTGGATGTTCACCAGCCGAGAGAACCACGCCTTGGCCGCTGCGGACGGCTCTTTGGCGCTGCTCGAGGAGAGCGGAGCGGTGGTGTTGAAGGACACCTGCCCTGAGGTGACGCCGTACAACCGCGAGCGCTTCAACCATCTGCTGACGAATTCGATGAAGGCCGAGCATTACCTGACCAGCGGGCTCAACCGCATCCCCACCAGCGTGGCCGACATCGAAGCCTGCGTGGCGCACGCGTTCAACCCTGAATTGGTGCAGGGGCCTCGTCCAGACCTTGGCGATCGCTCGCATCACGTCCCACAGAGCAACGTCAGCCACCAAGACGCAGAATGTGCACTGGCCGGCGAAGGCTTGTCGTCCCAACCCAACTACCGCGTGGTTGGGCGTGCGATGGTCACCGACGTGCCCATCACGTACCTCGGTTACGTCGACCGCGAGACGGGTGAAATCGACGAGCGCGGCCATCCGTTGGACGGTCGCCCGATCGAGGGCAAGGTCCTGATCTACCCGAAAGGGTCCGGTTCGACGGTCGCCCCCTACGTCCTGATGGGGTTGATGTATCGAGGGCGTGGTCCAACGGCCATCGTCAACAGGGACGTCTGTCCCTTGTCGCTTCCTGCCGCTTCCCTGTTGGGTCTGCCCTATGCGCATGGTTTTGACGAAGACCCGTGCCTTGCGGTCAACGACGGCGACTTGGTCGAGGTTGTGCGTGAGGCCGGCGGCGCGGTGCATCTGAAGGTGCTCGAGCGCGCTGAACCACAGGGGTGAGGTCATGAGGCCGGTGTTGGTCACGGGCGGAACGGGTTTTCTCGGATCACATTTGGTTGACCTCTTGGTCAAAAGGGGCCATGATGTGGTGGTCATGGACAACGGCTCACGCTCATCCCTTGAGCGGTGCCCACCCGGTGTTCGGCTCATCGAAGGCGACGTGCGTTCCCCAGAGGCATGGCTGGCCGTCGAGGAGGCGGTCGGCCCGTGCGGCCTCATCCACCACCTTGGCGCCATCAACGGCACCGCTCGGTTCGACCGCGAGGCCATCGACGTCATCGACGTCGCGGTCAACGGCGCCTTGCAGGCCATCGATGCAGCACGCCGTTGGGGGGCAAGGCTGGTGATGGCCTCATCGCCGGAAGCCTACGGCGAGGCCCCGGACAGGAACCACAACGGCGAGCGTTCCACCTTCACGCCTCCAAAAGAGCACCTGCGCCACAGTTACGGGGCCTCGAAATACCTCGTTGAGGTCATGGCACAGGCCGCGGCACAGCAGGGCCTCGACGTGCGCATCGCCAGGCCATGCAACGCCTACGGCCCCCGGGCCAGCGGCGGGCAGAACGGACAAGTGGTGGCGATGATGCTCGAGCGGGCGGCCGATGGGCGTGCCCTCGTGGTGCACGGTGACGGCCGACAAACCCGCTCGTTCACGTGGGTCGGCGACGTGGTCGACGGACTGGGACGCTTGGGGCGCATGGACGAGGCCGTCGACGGGTCCGGTTCGCTCGCCGGCTCAGCCTTCAATTTCGCATCATCGGTCGAGACCAGCATCGCCGATTTGGCCGCACAGATCAGCGCCCTGACCGGCGCTTCGGTCAGCGAGGGTCAGCCGGGCCACCCGGGTGATCCGCGTCGCCGTCGGCCCGAAGTGGAGACGGTCAAGCAACGTCTCGGGTGGGAAGCCAGCACGTCGCTCGAAGATGGGCTGCAGCGCACGTGGCGCGCCCTTCAGGACGAGCGGTGATCGATCACCTGAGACCAACCGGTGGGGCTCGCCATCAGCCGATCAAGGCCATGTTGACACAACACGTCGAGGGCCGCCGCGTTCGTGGACGCCTCGGGCAGCATGACCTCGTCCACGCGAAGCACGACCAACTTGGCCACGGCGTCAGGCAGCGGGAACTCCTCCACCATCCGAACATGCAAGGCTGCTGCCGCCCGATCGAGGAAGGGTCGACCTTCAGGGTCGGTCGCGTGAGGTACAGCGTCCCATTCGGACGTGCCCCTTGGGACGGCGGGTGCCGTTTGCGCGACCATGTCGGCGTCATCCGGTCCGCTGAGCAGCACGTACAGCGTTGCATTGGAGCATTCCCTCAGGTTGAGCAAGGTGTCTCGAGCCCTGCCCGCACGGTCGCTTGAGAGGGACATGACCACCAGCGGTGGGCTGTTGGACACGACGCTGAGCGATGTCATCGGTGCAAGGTTGTGCTGCCCGTGTTGGTCCGTGGTGGCGACCAGCACCAGCGGGCGGGGCGAGAGCGTGGCGGTCAAGAGCCGGGCTCGAGAAGGGTGGTCAAGTTCGTCCATGTGGAACGTGGTGTGACTGGTCATCAGGCGCTGCGTCGTTCGTGCTGGCTGGTCGTCGCCCTGCCCGCTCAACCAGGCGTCAAGGCGGCCCGTGCTGACTTCGTCAAGGGCGAACGCGGTGTGGTCGCGGTAGGCTTCCCAACTGCTCGTGTCCTCACCGCGCTCCGCTTTCCGCTCGATGGACGAGGCCGCATAGGCGATGCAGCGCTCAAGGAACGCTGAGACCGTGCGCCGGGCTTCCTCGCTCAGGCCTTCACGCTCCGAGTCCGAGCTCGCGCATCAGCATCTCCACGTGGCCCTTGGCACGCACATTGTAGCGTGCCCAGGCAAAGGTGCCGTTAGGCGCGATCACGAACGTCGAACGGGAGCAACCCATGTACTCCTTGCCGTAGTTCTTCTTCATGCGCCAGGTGCCAAAGGTCTCGTGCAGGCTTCCGTCCTCGTCGAGGAGGAGCGGGAAGTTGAGGTCCTGCTTGGTGGAGAAGTTGTCGTGGGAGCGGGCGCTGTCCTTGGACACGCCCCACACGACATAGGATTCCGTGTTCAGCCGGGCCATGTTGTCTCTGAAGTCACAAGCCTGCGTGGTGCATCCAGGCGTGCTGTCACGCGGATAGAAGTAGAGGATGACGTGCTTTCCCTCAGCCAAGGTTGCGTTCAGGTCATGCATGTTTCCTGCTGCATCCATGGCCGAAAAGGCGGGTGCGCGCTGTCCGGCTTCAAACGTGGCGGGTTCGGTCATGGAAGGTCCTTGGGTGGGGCCTGTATGAAGTGTTGGTCGTCCTCTCGGGCCTCGAATCAACCGATATATTTCGTTTATGCGTAATGAATTGAAGATGAACCGGCCCGGGTAGGGTCGGGTGCGATTGGCGATTCTTTCAAGAACCGGCAGGAAAAGTATGGACTATGGCAGCGGTACGTATGTCCCGTCGCTGCCGCCGCTACCTCAAGCGAATTCAGCGTGCTCCAACCCGCTACGCGCTTCAGGAGGTCGCCTCCTCCATCCAAAACGACCTGGACCGTCGCCACCTGTCCTATGACGAGGCCCTCAACCTTGGTAACGTCATCCAACATCACGCCGATCGCCTTCCCGGCGACACCATCGTCTACGCCATTTCAGACCGTGATGCCTACCGCCGTACCCTCGAGCTGTACCTCAAGGACGCGGTGTTGTCCCGCACCGAGCAACTGCTTCTGTGGGAAGAGCGGCGCCGACTTGGCATCAGCGACGCTGAACACGACCGCCTGCTCGAACAACTCGTGGAGCAAATGAAGCGACAAGGCAAGACCGTCGCCGTCCACGCCTTCAGGAGGGCGAGCGCTTGACCACGGCGGCTCGCGCTTCGTCCATCGGGCTCGTCGCCCTTCTGCTGCTCACCCTGATGGTGCCGATGGCCACGCCGGCTGCGGAAGCCACCTCCGGCCGCGCTGGTCCCGACTTCAGCGTCAGCAGTTTGACCTTGGACAACCACGGTTCCGTGCAACTCAACGATGCCGGCATCATCTCCATCGTGGCCGCTCCCGGCGACCACACGGTGCGCATCGAGGTGGCCAACGTGGGCACGCTCGCAGGAAGCGCCACGCTCACCTTGTTCCACAAGGGGTCCCCAACCGCCTTTGAGGTGGAAGTGGACCAAATGTCCACCGGCTCCCTTGCGCCCAACGGTGCGCCCTCGGTCTTCCTCATGTCGTGGACGGCCGCCACAGGAGAGGATCAGACCCTCTACGCCCGTGTCTCATCCACCCAAGACGGGAACACCATGAATGACGAGCGCACGCTCGCACTCGACGTGGAGCGCCACCTCCACGGCACCACGCTCACGCCCATGCACCCTCAGGCGAGCCCCGGTCAATCTGTGGCTCGACTTTCATTGGGCGTTCATGACCTGTCGGTGCCCGTCAAGAACGACGGCGTCATCGACATCAGCGCCTCCATGGACGTCGTTTTGACGCCTCTGGGCGGCGGCGCAGCCCAGACTTTCCCTTCCAACACCATTTCGCCTCTCGCCCCGGGGTCCTTGCACAATCCTGCCGATTCCGAGCTTCTTCTCGTGTCGCTGGACGCCACCAGCCTTGCTGGCGGCTACAACATCACCATGACCGTGACCTTCACCGGCCCCTCTTGGAGCGACTCGGTTCAAGTCGCGGCCTTTGACGTCGTCTTTTCGGACTATGCCGCTGCGTTGGTGGCCCCTCAAGACCGCACGCTGCAGCCCGGCACCAGCAAATTGCTGACCTTCCGGCTCGACAACACCGGGCAGCAGTTGGACAACTGGAACATCGCCACACACAGTCTGCAGGGCTGGTCGGACACGTCCTCGTGGCCGCTGAACACCGGCCCGATCTCCGCAGGCAGCAACCTCGAATTTGTGGCCAACGTCGACGTCCCGATCACGGCCACCATCGGCCAAACCGAGCTGCTCACCGTGACCTTCACCTCGCAAGGCTCCAGTCCGCAGTATGCGCTGCAAGCGGTGGTCAGCATCACAGCCGGTGAACTCTTCCTCGCCGAAGTCGACATCGACAACACCAGCGTCAGCGTCGTGCCCGGTTTGCCCACTGGCATTACGGTGAACGTGACCAACCAGGGCAACGTGGACTCGAACTTCGCGGTGACCGCGGGCTTCTCACCGTCGCCGCAGGGCTGGACGGTCGAGCTGCCGGTGCCGCCACAAACGGGATACCTCGCCCCTGGCGAGACGGTGAGCCTTGAGGTGACCGTCACTCCTGCACACATCAGCGCCCCGCTCAATCCCGCCGAGCGGAATCAAGAGGACGATCTGGTCGACCTGTGGGTGGGCGCATCTGCCGTCAACGGCATTCCCGTCAACGACGAACTCGAACTGTCCGTGGCGCCGGTCATCGTCGTCGACCCCGGCCTCGAAATCGACGGTTTGGAACTCACGGAAGCGGACGTCCGCGCTGCGCGGTATGGCATCGGGTACGATGCGCTCGTGCCGATGGACCTCGAAGTGAGGCACAACCTGATCAACGACGTGAACGAATTGGTCAACGCCACCGTGGCCGTGTCCGACGTTCGCTTCACGTCCTACGGCGGTGCAGGCGGATTTGCAGAAACCTCCCGCTGGGCCTTCACGCCTTCACCGCTCAACGCCACCAACATGACGCTGGGCATGACCAGCCCCGCCGTCCTTTCAGTGCAAGGGCCTGCCGATGCCCTCCCGCTTGCCGGTCTGCTGGAAGCAGATGTGACCGTCACACCCAGCCTGTCCAGCGTTCATTCGGCAGGAGGCGTCAACACAGCACCAGTGACGCGAACCGTAACGGTGAGCGTCCCAGGCATCAACGACGGGGAGTTCATCGATGAGGGCGTTCGGACGGCCAACGTTGGCGTCGCCACCACGTTCCCCATTGGTCTCCGCAACGTCGGGAACGACGTGTCCAATTACACCATCAGCCTCCTGAACACCCTCCCCGTCGAGTGGTCGGCGACGCTGGGTGCCTCCGGTGGCCTGATGACCACCGTGAGTAGCCTGCCCTCGCAGGTCGCTGTTCACCCCAACATCGTCAGCACGGCGCACGAGACGACCTTCGACCTCACCGTCACCTCGGACCCCCTCGCTCAGGCCGGCTCCATCACCTACGTGGACCTCGAACTGTCCAACACCGACACGGGCGAGGTCCTGGGTCAAACCGCCGTGCCCATCACGGTGGACGCCTTTGTTGACGCAACCCTCGACCCACCGTACCGTTTGGTCAACCTGAGCATCTTTGAGTCTCCTTTGACGAGTCTGACGATGACCAACACCGGAAACACGCCGGCTCAATTCACGGTTGAAATCGTCGACCCTGATGACGAGGTTGACTTCACCCTCACCAGCAGCACCTCTGTCCTCATCGGTGCAGGCTTCAGCGACGGCGTTAAGGTCCAACTGATTCCAAGCGAAGACGCCGCGGCTGACGTGAACTACTCCGCCACGGTCGTCGTCACGGTGCTTGACGGTCCCGTCCTCGAGGCGGTCATTCAAGCCAACATCAGCCAGATGGACGACGTGGCGCTGGTCTTCGACGCTTCACTCGACGACGACGCGGGGAGCAGCGGGGTCCAGCACAACGCCATTCCTGGCACGACGGTGAGTCTGCCCTTCACCCTGACCAACGACGGCAACTACCTCGAGGACCTGACGATGGTCACGCAGGTTGACAGCGGGTGGGGCGCTAGCCTGGACTTTACCACGGTCCAACTCGACATCGACGAAAGCCAAGTTGGCACCCTGACCGTCGACGTGCCCGCGCTGGGCGGCTCGGCTGACCTCGATCGTGGCGACGTGCACGAGGTTCTGATTTACGTCAACGACACGGCCACGGGCACGCTGAGGACCATCGGGGCAGTGGACGTCGTCATCGCGCCCTTGTTCGACATCAGCAGCCCTGATTGGCCAAGCATCCTGCTCTTCCATCAGGGCCTCTCCCAGGGCATCAGCGCCAATGTCAGGAACGTCGGGAACGCAGACATTGACGTCAACGTCGAGGTTGCGTTGTACCGGCCAGGCACCGATCAAGTCACGGACGATTGGACCTTGACCAGCGCGGCCTCTCAGGTCGTCAGCCTGCGTCGAGGCGTGGACACGCCCCTCGATGTTGTTGTGGAACTCGT
>JAYOTG010000011.1:19300-49914 GCA_038150305.1 Candidatus Poseidoniales archaeon
GCCTTCGAACTTGAGGGCGTGGCCAAAGAGTGGACCATCACAGGCGACCGCCTCATGGAAGGCGTCGCCACCAACCTAAGCCTCGATCTGGTGAATTACGGCACTTCGTTGGCCGTCGACGTCACCCCCGTGCTCACCTGCGAGGGCGCGCAAGTGTTGAGCAGCCCCGAAGCCATTCCACTGCTTTTCCCCGGTGAAAGCGTGAACGTTCAGTTTGGCATCCAGCCCGACAGCATGGACTGGTGGCTCAGCTCCTCGCAACTGCGCTGCACGGCAGACTGGACGTCGCCTGTGTCTGACAGCTTCGGCGACGAAATCGACAACAATCGGCTCGTCATTGAGGAAGAAGTGGTGGCATGGTCTCCACGGCCGATCGTGGTCCTGGCCGGCGCCGCTGCAGGTCTGTTGTTGGCTGCACTGTTTGTTGCCTTGCGCAACCAGAACGACAACTTCCGCCTTGCCGCCGTCTATGCTGGCTTGCTCGGCCTTGGCTTCTCCTTCCACCTTCTCTCAATCGTCTGGTGGGGCCCCGTCGTGCTCACGGTGGCCGCCCTGTGGACGTGGCGCATGAGTTGGCGGGCCTCCGAAGAATTCCGCGTGCTCCACGAGGATTACCAGCGTCAACGCAAGGGCCTCTCGACCATGTATGCCGACCACTTCGAGGCGCTTCGCGAAACGCAACGTGCGCTGAGCACCATCCTCGCCCTCCCCATCTTCGGTTTCGTGCTCATCGTCATGGGTGTGCCCGCTCAAGTGCCAGGAAACAACCTCAACGGCGGCAGTCTGCTGGCTTACCTCATCGTCGTGTCCTTCGGCGTCATCTACCTGCTGCGCCGCAGCAACCGGACCTACGGCCGCATCTACGGGCGCCTCACCGACATCGAGACGGCTTCGGCACGCATCGAGCGTGACTTGGCCGACCCGGCCCGTCTCCTCGGTGACTTGGCCGAAGACGGCCTCGGCTTGGCCGATTTGCTGGATGAAGCCAGCCAAGCGGCCCGGGAATTGAGCGACACCGTGGACTGGGACGAGCAGGAGGTGGTCGAGGATGTCTGAAGAGGATAAGGTCGACATCGAAGATGCTCCCTTTGAGGTCGAGGACAAGGAAGCGGTCCACGACGACGTGCCGACGGAGCACGAGGCGATGGATCACATGGACGAGGTTGCGCCCGAAGACGACGCCCTCGACGTCGAGGACCTCGGCGACGAGGACTTTGACGACGTTGACTTCGAAGAGGAAGAAGACGGCCCCGCCGTCGCCACGGCCCGCCGCGACCTCAACCTGGCCGTGAACACGGTGCTGAACCAGCAGGTCAACTCGCTGGCCCGGACCGAACTCGACGTGGCCGAGGCCCGCGCTCACCTCAACAGCCATCGCCTTCGCAAGGCCCTGAAGACGGTGCTCCGTGCTGAGAGGGCCTTGGAGGACCTCAAGGAATCTGTGCTCCACTTGCGCCGTTCCATGGCTTTGCTGCACCGGCTGCTCAAGGAGAAGTCCCACGTGTCCCACGGTGAAGTGGAGCATATCCTTCTCCGTCTTCGCGACGCCACGAGCGCCGCGGAAGCCGGTGAAGTCGGTACGGCGGCCGGCGAGGTCGAAGGCTTGGTCGACGACCTGATCGGCGGCGACACCTCCACCTTGAACCCGTTCTTGTTCCGCCACTTCTGGCTCGGCATCGACACGCGCTGGCCCGCCGGCGGCGACATGGGCGTCATGATCGTCCGCATCATCAACGACGGGCCCATCACGCTCCCGATGATGCGCATGCATCCTCCCGTTCCCGAGGGCTGGAACTCCGACCCAGAACTCATCGACGTGCCCAGCATCGCTCCCGGCGGCAACCTTCCAGTTCGCTTCGAGATCACCGCTGACCGCCGCTATGGCGCCGATGAAATTCCGCTGGCCAGGAAATTGGCGCTCGCTGTGGGCTACGAGATGCGTTCCGGCGACATCGTGTGCACGGTGCGGGCACAAAACCGTTCCATGGAACCCTTGGTGGACGTTCTCATCGACCCTTGGTTCCCGCCGGGCTACACGTCCGACGCCCTTCCAATGGTGCCGCGCCTCGAACCTGACGAGGTGGCGCACATCCGTATCCCACTCCGCATTGACATCGGCGGACCGCGCGACGGTCCGTCCTCCAACTCCACCCCCGGACGCCGGGGGGGAAAAAACACACAACATGAGGTGAACAAGAAATGAACAACGAACGAAACGAAACGCGCGATAACACCGCAGCGATCGGGATTGGGGCGATGATTGTCTTCATCGCCCTCATCCTGGTGGCGGCGGTGGCGGCGGCGGTCATCATTCAGACCGCTGAGAAGCTGCAACAGAACGCCCAGTCTGCGGGTGACGACACGCAAGAACAGATGTCCACGAAGGTGGTCCTGCTCTCGACCGTCATCTGGGACGACACAGCAGGAACGGAGACGCTCTTCAGCACCTTCGAGCTTGCTGCCGGAAGCAACCCAGTGGTGCCTGGGGACGTGTCCTTCACCGTCGTCTGTGACGATGCTGTGGGCACCACGGCCTTCGCCGCTGGGAACTTCGCTGACGCTGAAGACCACACAGGAGATGGAGACATCACCGGCGTGGAGGTTGCTTTGACCTCCTTGGACCCCGGCGTGACCTACGTCGTCCAGATGGACATCTCCAACTGCGCGCCAACTGCCAACACGGCCCACATCCTTGTGCTGAGCGTCGTGGGCGGCGGTCAGACCTACGAAGAGCTCCAATACGGAAGCGACCCCAGTGTCGGGGACGTCGTCGTTTGAGGTGAGTACCATGAAGAACACGAACATGAAGAACAACAACACGCAAGAACAGGACACCATGGCCGCGATCGGCATCGGTGCGATGATCGTCTTCATCGCGCTGATCCTCGTCGCTGCCGTGGCCGCTGCGGTCATCATTCAGACCGCGGAGAAGCTCCAGCAGAACGCCCAGTCGACCGGTGAGGACACCACGGACGAAATGTCAGGAAAGGTGCAGATCCTCAACGTCTTCGTCAACGATGACACTGAGTCCTACGCCGTCTACTTCCGCCTTGCTGCAGGAAGTGACGACACGGCCGATGACGGCATCCTGTGGCAGGTCTCCTGCGACGACGGTGGGGGCAACTTCCAGTACATTGCCGGTGATTTCGGCGATGGCTTCGGAGACGTGGTTGACCTCGGCGACGACACCGCGACGGACGTCGACGATGTCGAGGCAGGGGTGGCTTACCGCTTTACCCTTGACGCCAACGACAACGTTGCGGCGCCCAACACCAACGATTGCAGCCCGCTCGCGCTGTTCAACGCCAACGTCAAGGCCACGCTGTACATTCACGTCGTCGGCGGCGGTACGACCTATGACATCCTCAAGGTCAACGACGCCTCCGAAGGCGCTGTGGTGGTCTGATCCGCTCTGCGCCCTAATGCCCCCCGGCAACGGGGTGCAGAGGAGGCATCACCATGGCATGGCCATTTGGTGGCGGTGCACGGACAGCGACGGACGATGACGCTCAGGCGACCGAAGGTCACCTGAAGGTCCTCTCGAACGTCCCGATCGAGCAGGTCCCCCACCCTGAGGAGGGGGAGTTGTCCGAGGAGGACGCTTGGACGATCCGTCCTGGCCCTGCACGCGCCAAACTCAACAGCATTGGCAGCGTTCCATCCACGACCCAAGCGCTGGCGCCTTCGGCACCGGCACAGGTCAACGCGACCGTGGACACGTCCGGCCTCGAGCGGCTCATCAGCAGCCGACTCGACATGGTCGAAGACGTGCTCCGCATGGTCGAGACCCGCGTGGACGAAGCGATGGTGTCCGACCCGACCGCGACCTTCAGCGATGAAGGTGAGGAAGGAACGGACATGGAAGCCATGAGCGGCGACGTGATCATCACGGCGTCCGGGGAGCGCATCCCTGCCGGCGACGGGGCCTCACGCCTCAAGCCGGACGACGAAGCGCCCCTCGTTGAGCTCTACGAAGCGCAAGCACTGGCTGCGAACCCCTTCTTGCGTGCACCTGACGGCCTTGGTGGCGCGTCGGGTGACCGCATTGGGGCACCGACGGTCGCCGCCCTCCTGCTCGATCACATGACGGGCATGGCGGCGTCCAGCTTCACGCAGAAGGCGATGGACTCAGGCATGCTCAGTCCGGACGAAGGCCGTCAAGTGATGGCCATCGTGCAGTTGGCTGAACCCGGGGAAACCGAGGCCGCTTTGGCGGATCACCTCCCGAACCGGGCCTTGCTGTCCTTCTCCGCCTTGGTCAGCGCATGGCGCAACCAAGCGCAGCGCGCTGCGGCGGCAAGCAACAGCATGAGGGCGTGAAGGCATGAGCGCGTCGACGGGCATCGGTGGATTGGTGGTGGGGATGGCCATGCTGGCCGTCTTCGTCATCTTCGTCGGTACCCTCGACGCTCGACTTGCCACGCACCTTGATGTCACGGAACCGGGGGAACCACCTCCACAGATGTCCTTCGTGGACGCCAACGTGGACACCAACGGTTTGGTCGACATCAGCATCACCACAAACGGCAGCGGTTACGTGGCCGGGGATCAGATCCTCGACGGCACGACCGTGGTCGGAAGCGTGACCGAAGTGGACGCAAGCGGTGGCCTGGTGGCCGTCAGCGTAGCCATGGAAGGGAACAGGGATTTCACCTCATCCCCAACCCTGACCATCAGCTCCGTTGGCGGCTCCACCGGAGCCGTCTCAGCCGTCCTCGGCAGCGTGGTGCACGCCAACGTGACCAACCTCGGCAGCGCCGTGGTCCCCTTGGACGAGGTCTGGGCCTTCCTCGACGGCGAGAGCGTTGAGCGTGTGCCTGACCTCATGGTGGCTGAACCCATTGGCAACAACCTGTACTCAGGTGAGACGATGTGGGTCATGTGGCTTGAAGGCTCGACGACGGCCTGGGAGCGCCTTGCGCTTTCGGTCGGCGAAACAACCGTCGTAACGGAACTGGTGTGAGGTGAGGGCATGGCAGACGGTGGGGCAACCTCGTTCATCATGCTCGTCACCGCTCTGCTGGTGGCAGGCAGCGTCAGCACCTTCCTCATTGCCGAATGGGGTGACGTGGCTCGGTCCATGGAAATGGAGCGCCGGGCACAAGCCATCGACGCAGAAACCGATGTGAGCTTGGCCGGGGATCCCGGTCACGTGCGCTACAGCCTCACCGGTCAAATCCAATTTTACCTGATGAACTCTGGAACTTCGGTTCTCGACGACAGCACCCTCGTGGTGCTGGTGGACGGCGTCCAGCAAACCGCCAACGTGACCACGACGGTCATGAACGGTGGCGATTGGTCCGCCGGTGAACTCCTTCAGGTCCAAGTCGTGGACAACACGCTGACCTACACCAACAACACCGAAGTGGTCCTGACCGTCGTGGTCTCCTCTGAATTCGTCAGCAACGTTCGCGGCACGGACACCTTGGATGCGGAGGTGAGGCTCGTTGTCTGAGCATGCACCAAAGCCCGTGGAAGACGGTTTCCCCTTCGGTGTGGAAACCGATTCATTGGCGGATTCCATGGGACTCCACCTCCCGAACCGCTCGCTCTACCTCATTCAGGGCACGGTCGGTTCTGGGAAGTCCCTCGTCTCGCAACGCTTGGTTCACGGCATGCTGGAAAACGGCTGCAAGATCCTCGTGGTGACCACCGAGTTGACGACCCGCGGTTGGATTGAACAAATGGAATCCATCGGGTACGGCGTGACCGAACCGCTCACGGAAGGGCGCCTTACGGTGTTCTCGCGCTACGGGACCATTGCTGAGCCGGTCCCCGACGTGTCGCTCTACGACGTGTTCACCTCACCCGCCATCGAAGAAGCGGACGTCATCGTCTTGGACACCGCGAGTTCGATCATGCCTGAGTTGCACAACGACACCGAACGTGTCGGCATGATGCAGCGCTTGCGCGAAGTCGTGGCCGAGGGTCGCTCAATCCTGTTGACGGTCGACCCCGAAGAAACGGACGGAAAAGCGCTGCACATGCTGCGCAGCAGCGCGGAACTTGTGCTCGACATGAGCACCGCCCTCATCGGCGGGGACATCAAGCGAAGCCTGACCGTGACCCGTTTCCTGCGGGCGGCCGGTCCGGTGCAAACCAACATCGGTTGGCGTGTTGAGCCCAGCATGGGCTTCATCGTCGACATCACTGCGGTGAGCTGAGGAGGAATTCACGATGGCCGACGAAGAGCTGAAGTTCGCCAGAGGCGATCTGGCCAGTGTCATGGCGGCTCATCCGCACGTTGCGGAATGGGTGCGTGACTTCGAGGCGCGGTACGGCTCGAGGCCAACGTACTACGGTCCGCTGGACCGTGACGCCAAGAAGCAGCGTCCGCTGAACCTCATTTACATCACCAAGGAACCCATTTTTGTCCACATCTACGAGCCAAGTGACGACGAGGACGATGCCGGTCAAATCCTCTGGATCGGCCTCGAGCCGCAACTCACCGAAGAAGAGGAGAACATCCGCCGTGAGCTCGTGGAAGTCCTCCTGCAGGAAGCCCCCGCTGCTCCGAACTTCACCACCGACGATGAATTCGAAGGCATCCTTTCCCAGATGATCGACCGCTACACGGTACTCCGTCAGGACTTGCCTGTGGGCCCCCGCCGTCAGGGCCGCATGTGGGACATCCTCGGCCTTGAGGACAAGCGTCTCGCGGTCGACGAAGCGCAGCGCCAGCGTCTCCGCTACATCATCATCCGCGACCTCATCCGCAACGGACCCCTGGAGCCGCTGCTGTCCGACGAGATGCTGGAAGACATTCACTCGGTGGGTCTGAAGTACATCCACATGGACCACAAGGTGTTCGGGATGGTCACCTCGAACATCCGCTTCCGTGAGCGCGAGGTGCTTGCTCGCTACCTGAGGGCCATGTCCGAGCGCATCGGCCGACCGGTGTCCGACAACAAGCCCATCATCGACGGCGCCCTGCTCGACGGCTCCCGTATCAACATCATTTTCTCCGACGACGTGTCCATGCTTGGGCCGTCGTTCACCATCCGTAAGTTCGCTGAGGAGACGATTTCGATCGTTCAGCTCATCAAGTGGGGCACGATGAGCGCTCAGGTGGCGGCGTACGTCTGGATTTGCCTCGAATACGGCATGTCCGTGCTGGTGTCCGGTGAGACCGCGTCCGGAAAGACGACGACGCTGAACGCCATCCTCCCCTTCATCGACCACAACGTGAAGATTTACTCTGCTGAAGACACGCCTGAAGTCAAGGTCAGCCACAAGATCTGGCAGCGCCTCGTGACGCGTGACTCGAAGAACGAGGACAGCCGTGTCGAGATGTTCGACCTGCTCAAGGCCGCCCTGCGAAGCCGTCCTCGATACATCATCATCGGTGAGATCCGAGGTGTGGAAGGCGCCACCGCCTTCCAGGCCATGCAGACGGGTCACCCTGTCATCGCCACCTTCCACGCATCCTCCATCGTGAAGATGATTCAGCGGTTTACAGGTGACCCGATCAACGTCCCCATTCGTTTCTTTGACAACCTCAACTTCGCGCTCTTCCAAGAAGTGGTCGAAGCACCGGGTGGCGGCATCGCCCGTCGCATCACGGGTGTGGACGAGGTCATCGGTTACAACAAGCACAGCGACGGTGTGCTGACGCGTGGTATGTTCGAGTGGGACCCGGTGAAGGACAAGCACTACTTCCGTGGTATGTTCCAATCGCATTTGCTCGAGAACAAAATCGCCGCCATGGCCGGATTCTCGAACAAGCGTGACATCTACGACGAGCTCGAGCGCCGTCGTCAAGCCATTCAAGACATGGCGGACCGCGACTTGACGCACTATGACGACGTCTTCGGTTTGTTGAACGTCTACTATCAGAGCGGTTGGGATGCGTTCCGATCGGCGGTCAACACGTGGGTCAGCGTGAACGACCGTTGAAGGGGGCATCACGATGGAGCGCATGCCGATTTGGCACATCGCCCTCCGCCGGCTCGAAATGCCGTTTCCGCGCTACCTGGCCTTCTTCGTCGGCGGTGCCGCCCTCACCGGGCTGATCAGCGCCATCGTGCTCATTTTCTCGACGGGGGGCTTCACCGAAGGGGCGCTTTTTTCGGGATTGGCCGGCATCACTCTGCTCGTCACGCTCCCCCTCATCCTCGCGGCTTCCGCAGCCGTCTATCCCCTGCTCGAGGTTCAGCGTGCTGCGAACCGCATTGAGAAAGAGATGCACATGGTCATCACGCGCATGGGCATCCTTTCGCTGGGTGAAGTTGGCGCGCAATCGATGTTTGACATCCTGAAACAAATGCGTGACTACGGTGAACTGGCCAGCGAAGTCAAGCGCATCGAGACGCTGGTGGACAAGTGGCACACCGCCCTTCCAGAGGCAGCCCGAATCGTGGCGCAACAATCGCCTTCTCCCCTGTGGACGGATTTCCTCGACCGAATGGCCTTCTCCATCGAGGCAGGCCAACCCATTGACGAGTTCATGCGCTCCGAGCAGGAGACGGTGGCTGAGCAGTACACCACCCTCTACGACACGCGCCTCGAAAGCGTGGACACCATGCAGGAGATTTATGTCTCCATGGTCACGGCGGGGTTGTTCGGCCTGGTCATCGCCGGCATCCATCTCGTGCTCTTCGAGGTCGGCTCCGCCAGCGACACGCCGATCGAAGTGGCCAGCCGGCTCCGCTTCCTGATCTTGGCGTCCCTGATGTTCATCTTGGTCAACATCGGTGCCGTGTTCGCCTTCCGGGCCACGATTCCTGACGATGCCACCTTCGCGCGTGATGAACTTGAGACGCCCTTCCGCATCAACGCGCGTCGAGCCCTGCTTGCCTCGGGAGCGGTGACCCTCGGCTTGCTGTTCCTGACGAGCATCGTGGTGGTGATTTACTGGAGCGCCATCGGTGAAGGCTGGGACAAGTACGGGCTGCTGTTGCTGGCCATCCCCCTGACGCCGATGCTGATTCCATCTTCGCTCATCATGCGCGAGGAGCGTCAAGTGTTGCGCCGGGACGAGACCTACCCTGACTTTATTCGCGCATTGGGCGGGACCGCTCAAGCCCGTTCATCGGAACCGTCGGCGACCATCAAGGCCCTTCGAGGCATCGATTTCGGTTTGCTTGATTCGTCCATCGATCGCCTCGAGAAGCGGCTTTCCACCCGCATCAATTCCGACCGGGCTTGGGATTACTTCAACGCCGACACCAACTCCGCCGTGATTTCCAGGTACACGCGCATCTACATCGAAGGGTCGCAATCCTCCGGCCAGCCGGCTCAAACCGCGGAAATGGTGTCGCGGTCGGTCGGCAACCTGCTGTCGCTGCGCAACCGCCGTTCCCTCTCGGCCAACACCATGTGGGGCGTGGCCATCGGCCTGCTCATCGCCAGCGTGACCTCGCTCAACGTGACCATCGCCATCGTGCTTCAGTTGGGTGAGGCGGTCGCCGGCGTGGCTTCTGGCATCACCGACAACGCCGACGTTTCTGCGCTCGCTGATTTCGGAGCAGGCATTGCGTTGCCCATCATGGAAGATTCATCCTCAGTGGAAACGAACATTCGCATGTTCAAGATCATCGTGTCCATCCTGATCCTTGGCCAAGTGACCGCTGTGTCCCTCATCGCCACGCGCTTGCGCGGCGGTGGTCTGACCAGTGCTTTGGGCCAAGCCATCCAATTGTTGTGGGTGGCGGGCATTGCTTCCTTCATCACGGCCGTGTTGCTTGAACGCGCCTCGTCGGTCTTTGGCATCGGCTGATCAACGGCGTCGAGCCTTGGCGTTCATTCGCCGTTCTTCCTCGACGCGCCTCTTCGTGGCCGCCCAACTGCAGATGGGGCATGTGGAGAGGTCATGCCATCGTGCGGGGCAATGTTCCCGTCCGAAGAAGATGATCTGCAGGTGAAGATCGTTCCAGCTTTCCCTCGGGAAGACGGCTTTGAGGTCCCGTTCGGTCCGCTCGACGTTGGTCCCGTTGGACAGCCCCCATCGAGCAGCAAGCCGGTGGATGTGGGTGTCGATCGGGAAGGCCGGGACGCCAAAGGCCTGAGCCATGACCACACCCGCGGTCTTGTGGCCCACGCCGGGAAGGGCTTCCAACGCCTCAAAGGAGGCAGGGACGTTGCCGTCGTGGTGCTCGAGAAGCATCTCCGAGAGCCGCTTGATGTTCTTGGCCTTCGTGGGTGCAAGGCCGACGTAGCGGATGAGGGACTGGATGACGTCCACGTCCAAGGCGGCCATGGCCGCCGGCGTCGGCCCTGCTTCAAACAACGCCGGCGTGACTTCGTTGACCTTCAGGTCCGTGGTTTGGGCGGACATCAGGACCGCGATGAGCAGTTCGAAGGGATTCCTGTGGTCCAGCGGAACAGGTGTCTCCGGATACATCTCATCGAGCATCGCTTTGATGCGGATGGCTTTCTCTGCTCGCTTCATGACCCCTGCACCACGCCAAAACCTGCTCGACTCGACAAATCTACGTCGGCCCGTTCTTTAAATACGGGTGGTCGGTCACAACGTCCATGACCACCGATGAAGAGCGCCTGACTGTGGTGAACGTTGTTGCGAGCACCCGCGTTGCCGAAGAACTCGACCTGCCCGACATCGCCATCCAACTCAACTGTGAGTACGAGCCCGAGCAGTTCCCGGGTGTTGTGTACCGTGTCGTTGACCCCAAGCTCGCCATCCTCATGTTCCGCTCCGGTCGTGCCGTGTGCACCGGTGGAAAGGATGAGCAGAACATCCAGACCGGCATCGAGCGCATGATCGCCGATCTCCGCGCCGCGGGCATCACCACCTGGGAAGTCGAGGACGTCGAGATCGAGGTCCAGAACATGGTGGCCACCTACGCCCTCCACTACCCTGTGGACTACGACGGCAAGGACAAGTTCACCGGCGAGCCCCTCGCCGACGCACCCCGCAAGTTGAACCTCAACCACCTCACCTTCCACCTGCCCTTCGACAAGGTCGAGTACGAGCCGGAGCAGTTCCCAGGCCTGATTTACCGCCTTGATTACCCCAAGGTCGTCTGCCTGATCTTCGGCAGCGGCAAGATGGTGATCACCGGCGCCCGCCACAAGGACGAGATCCTCGAAGCGGTTGAGATCATCAAGGACGAACTCGCCGACCTGCTCTGAGTGTGACGCTTTTGCGTCGCAACATGGCCACGCTGGTCTATGTGCTCCACGTCCTCGTGCTCGCTTACGGCGCCTTGGGCTGGATGCTGCCCATGCCCGGCCCTGCCATTCACCTTGTGTTCTTGCTCGCGGTCCGCTACCACTGGCACGTGACCGGTGGATGCGTGTTGACCGAGTTGGAGAAGCACTACCTCGGGATGCCTCCAGAAACCGACCGGCATTTCACCCGGGATCTTCTGCGAAGGATGGGCTTCCGCCACATCGACGACGAGGCGGCCTACAAGGTGCTCACAGCGGGCCTTGGAGCCTTTGCTGCCATGGACTCGGTGTTCATCGTTTCCGCCATCATCGGGGCGTTCAATTAAGGGCAGAAGCGCACCTCGCGGTGCATGAACGCCCCGCGCACGGCCGTCTGCCTGCTTCTGCTCGGCATTTTTCTCTCGGCGTTGCTTTCACCGATGGTGCAACCTCCAGCACCGACATCGGTTCTCGACGACATGACGTCGCCTGCTCAGTCGTCTGGAACAGCCTCCGTGGACGAGGTTCCAACATGGCGCGTCGGGGACGAATGGGTGTATGCCACTGGATTTGACGTCGCCACCCTCATCGCCAACTCCGGCGTCTCAGCCAGCGTCAACACGCTGTCCGGCGACACCACGATGTATGTCGAAACCATCGGGCTTGAACCGATGAACGACGCGTCGGCCACAAACGTGGTGGCCTACACGATGAGCATCAGCGGTGATTTCACGTCCGGCAACAACGGAGCGACCTTCAACGGTGTCTCTGGGAGGCTGGACATTGAGTACCGAGGTTTGGACGTGATTCGAGCCTCGGATATGGCGACCATCGATTCGAGTTTCGACCTTCTGGTTGAATTCGCACCGTTTAATCTCGGGTTTCTTCAGTTCACCATCGCAGATTTGACCTTCGATACAGAATACTCACCCGCGAAAGAAAACCGCGACCATCCAGTGCGCTCAGGTGACAACTGGTCGCATGCTTACACGCAAACCACCACGGTCAGCGGGTCCTCGGATTACTTCGATCCCAGTGATTTCGATACGAGCACTCAGGAAAACACCACGTGGGAGGTCACCGATTCGGGTGTCCCCACGGCGCAGGACGGGTACTCCGTGGCGTACACCGGCTGCGACGACTCGTACAAGATCAACCAGTGGAACACCACCGGCTCAGCCACCGGGTTCGAATGGTATTGTCCCGCGGCCCGTGGACCATCTTGGATCCGCGTCCAACAATCGGCCGGCTTCCAAATCGACTGGACGCTGAAGGAATACATCCCAGAGGACTCCTACAACGTCGTCAATTCTGGCGATCCAGGTGCCCGTTGCACCACGCTGGAGTTGAGCGGACAGTACCCTGCGTACTTGCCGTCGAGCACGGTGAACATCGACGTCGATTACGTCATCACCCCCGCGGCGTATTCGGCGTGTTTCTCTGACCAAGTTAACCGGTACGATTCGGCCTACATGGAATACAGCATCGCCGGAACGACCAGTTCGGTGAATTTCGACACCACGTCGAGTCCGTCCACCACCCAAGAAAGCCGTTGGAGCGGGATCGCGTGCTGCACCTATACCGTGCCGACGGTCACGGACGGCTCGCCGGCCAACGACGACCACTCCAGCGACGGCATCGTGGCCTTCGACGCACAGAACGGCGTGGTCGGCGTGTACACCGTCGTGGTCGACCTCAGCATCGTGGGCGTGGACCTCTTGCCGTTGGAGAACGGCATCGTGGTGGACCGCACCCGTGACGGCGTCACCACTCGGCTTGGTCCAGGTGACATGCTGGCTGGCATCGACGGCGACGACATCGAAATGACGGTCCTCATCGCCAACCGTGGCATCCTTGACGTAGGTGGGAGCAACGCCATCGCCACCGCATGGTGGAACGGTACCAACCCTTCCACGAAGTTGCAGGCGGGTCCTGTCGGCGCTTACGGGCAAACCGGCCTGACGTTCGGCTTCCGAGTGGCCTCGGCCGACATTGGCCAGCCCACAGCGGTCGAAGTCCTCACCGATGCCTCGGCGATCGGCGCCACCGACGGGAACGCGTCGAACGATTTCCTGTCGATTCCCTTCTTCGTTGGCACCCTGCCCACAGCGAACCTGACCTGGGAGGAGGGGCGGTCCACAGGCGAAGAGGTGTTGATTAACGCCTCCGGGAGCTTCGATGAAGACGGCGGTGACGTGCGCTGCGTCTTTACCGTGGTCAACTCGCTCGGAACGCAGACCGGACTTGAGGAAGACGACTGCACCCTCGCATGGACGTGGAACGACGGTGGCGCGTGGAGCGTTACCGTCGACGTCATCGACGAAGAAGGCGACGTCAGCGTCGCCACGGGCGAAGTCATTGTGCTCAACCGCGCGCCTGAGGTGGTCATTGAAGCCCCGGCTCAGGTGGCTGCACGGTCCTCGGCCACCGTTCGTGTCGTGGAGGCCTACGACAACGACACGGTCTCCCCGGCCGGACTTGACGTGCTGTTCTCGTGGTCCGGCGTCGTGTGCGAAGAAGGCAGTTCTTCGGACCGCTGCACCTTCTCTCCCTCCGACGAGGGCCTGACCGTGGTGACGCTCACCGCAACGGACGATGATGGTGCGAGCACGGTCGTGAACGCGACCGTGGAAGCCACGAACATCGCGCCTTCCCTGGACACCATCGCCCTGTTCCGCAACGGCACCGAAGTACCGGTCATCGACGGCTGGATCGTCGACGAGGACGAGCCCATTGGGCTCTTGGTGCAGGCCGATGACACACCCAACGACCTCTCCTCATTGGCCGTCCTTTGGGACCTGTCGGACTTGGTGGACGGACTTGAGCAGGGCACCGTTGGGCCCGTCTCGTCCATCGAGACCTCGTGGCCGGTGTCCGGCACCCATCGCGTGAGCGTGCAGGCCATCGACGACGATGGCGTGGCGTCGGGCACCCTCGAGGCCGACGTGGTGGTCCGCAACGTGGCGCCGACCATTGAGAGCCTCGACCCGACGGTGGCCGTCTACGAAGACGAGGTGCTGAAACTCGGCGTCGTCGTTGACGACACGGCTTCGGATCTGCTGAACTTGACCACATGCTGGGACCTTGATGCGCGCATCGACACCGATAACGACGGCGGTGCCACCAACGACTGCGACGTCGAAGGCGTGACCCTCGAACAGATTTGGTCCGAAGCCGGAACCCGGCTCATCACGGCCTTCGTGGTCGATGACGATGGCGCCATGGCCAGCACCAACACGACGCTCACGATCGTCAACCTCCGTCCCACGGCGGTCATCTCGTCAGCAACCAACCTCTCGAACCTCGTGGAGGGAGATTGGCTCAACTTGACGGCAGCAGACTCCTTGGACACCGAATCCGACCTCATTACGCTGACGTATGTGTGGGACACGGACGCCCTGCCCGGTGCGATCGACAGCACCCTCCCCATCTTGCAACTCGAGGCGCTCGCGCCAGGCACCTATTCGGTCAACCTGACCGTCACCGATGACGACGGAGCATCGCATTCGATGAACGTGCAATTGGTGGTGGCCGAAGCACCGACCAACAACCCCATCGCATGGGCGGTGAAGGAATTCGGGATGACGACGACCATCATCATCGGCGTGCTCGGGGTGGTCATCCTTGGATTGGTGAGCATGCTTGTCTTGGGCCGTCGAGGCGGCGTCGAGGAATTGATCGAAACCAAGTCGTCGTCGGTGTGGGACCAGGCGCCTGTCGCCGCCACCTTCGGAGCCGCGCCCGCAGCGCCGCTGCCTGCGCCGACACCTGCGCCCATGGCGCCCATGCCAGACATGAACGCGCAGCCCGCTGCTGCTCCGGAACCCGCGCCTGTTCAGGCAGGACCCCCGCTCCCCGCCTCTGGTCTTCCACCCGGATGGACGATGGAACAGTGGGCCTTTTACGGCGAAAAGTGGCTTGAGGCCAACGCCCCGGCCGCCCAGGCTCCAGCGTACGCTGCGCCACAGCCAGCGGCTCCGGCAAACTTGGACAACCTCCTTGACGGTCTGGATTTGTGAGGGGTCGTCATGGGCGGATTTTGGCAGTTCTTCGGCCTGCCCGACCCCGCTGAGGGTCAGCGGGCAGAGGCCGCTCCCGTGCCGGTGGTCCAGCCGGCTCCACCGCCTGCCGCCGCGCCGACGCCCACGCCAACCCGTGCACCTTCAACCACTCCGACGTTCATCGATTTGGGCCTCCATCGGCAGGCCCCACCTCAGGTTGCGCACCGTGCCGTGCGGTACCTGGCACCTGACGCGTCGTCACGTCTGCCGGTCAACGGCATGATGCTCCGCGTACAGGACGGCGATTCCTTGTTTGTTGATCTCCGTGGCATGGCGCACATACACGCTCACCAAGATTCGCTCAGGGCTGAACTTCGCCGGCTTGGTGAGGCCACGGGTGTTGGGGCGTGGGCGCTCGATGCTGATGACCGTCTCTTCCTCATCCCCGGCGTTGATGTGGTGATGGACACGGCACGGCATGAACTCGGAGGCACCGCGCTTCTTCCGATGCCCTCGTCATAGGCGTGCCAAGGCCTCGAGGATACGGCCGGGAATGCCGAGAACGGTGGCTTCGTCCCCCTCGACCAGGGTGGCGTGTGCCTTCATGGCCCCAGCGAGGTCGTATGCTCCTGCCTTTCCTTTCCATGAGCCGCTGTGGATGAGGTCCGCCAGCACATCATCGCTGAACGATGCAAACTCGACGACCGCCGAAGCCATGTCAAAGGTCCACGTGCCGGCCACACGCAGGCCCGATGCACTCCACACGCGGTGCCTGCGGCCGCGCAGGCGAAGCAGCATGGCAAGGGCTGCCTGTGCATCCGAGGGCTGGCCCAGCGCGAGGGTCGCATCGTCAGGGTCGGCCAGCATCGTGTCCGCGACGAGAACGATGCTGCCGGAGTGTTCGTCTCCAACCGCTTCCGCTTTCTGTTTCGCGATGTGGAGGACTTGGGCATCAACCGTGCCCTGAACGCGCCGTTCATCCACGTTGACCGGAGCCACGACCGGCGTCAAGCCAAGCGATTCAAGCATCTGCTTTCGACGTTCTGAACCCGAGGCCAGAACGATGTTCAGACGACCACCTCAGAGGCGGCTGACGATGGAGAAGCGCTGCTCGTCTTCTTTCCACCAGAACGGCTGGTACCCGAGCAAATGGTGGGTGTGTCGCATCTTGACGATGCCGAGTTTTCGCTTCACCTCATCCGCATCACGGTCCATAACCAGGTGCAGCACCGTGTCCGAAAGGTAGTCCTCAACGCCGTATTCGCCGAATTGCTTGTGGTCTTCACCGGTCATTTCGCAGATGAAGAAGGAGGTCAAACCGAGGCGACGAACCGCTTCGAACAGGCGGAAGATTTCGTCGCGAGGGTTCTCCATTTTGGTGAGCGTGAAAAAGGCACCAAGGGAGTCGAAGACCAAGATCTCGAAGCCAATGGAGTTGCGGTAACTGGTGAGTTGAGCAATCAATTGCCCCATCCAATCGACGCGGTTGCCCATGCCCTGTTCGTCGAGCTGCACACGAAGGTCGGCGAGGTCAATGATGGCGATGCGGTTTCGAACGCGAGGGTCTTCGACGTTCATGCCCATGTTGGCCATGTGTGAGCGAAGGGAGTCCTTCCCCTGATCGAGGGTCACGTAGATGCCCGAGGTTTCGCCGTACAGCACGGCATTGTACAGCATCGAGAAGGTCAGGCTGGACTTCATCGCACCGCTTGCACCGGCCACAATGGCGATGTGGCCCTCGGGGATGCCGCCCTGCATGTTCTCATCGAGGCCTTCGATGTGGGTGGGAATGCGCTCGATGCTCATGGGGTCACCGCACCTGCGTGGACGTGAGGCTTCATCAACCTCACTCAGCGGCCGCTCATTCGACGGTCACGGATTTGGCGAGGTTTCGTGGTCGATCCACGTCGAGGTCCAAGGCGAGTGCCGTGCGGTAGGCCAGCAGCTGCAGCGGCAGGACGGTCAGCAGCGGTGAGCAAAGGGGATGCGTCCTCGGGACCTCGATGGCCACGTCCGCTTCCTGGGCAAGGTCATCACCTTCGGTGCAGACAAGGATGATGCGTGCACCGCGGGCCTTGCATTCGTGGATGGCTGAGGCGACCTTCTCTTTGACCGCGTCATCAGGTGCCACGACAATCACCGGTCGTCCCTCTTCCAACAGGGCAATTGGACCGTGTTTCATCTCGCCCGCGGGGTAGGCCAAACACGGGATGTAGGTGATTTCCATCACCTTCAGCGCGCCCTCCTTCGCCACGTTGGCCGACAAGCCACGTCCCAAGAACAGGAGCGACGGAGCCTCGCGAATCATGGCCACCGCCTCGTCGATGGGGCCAGGGTTGGCCAAATATTGCTCGATGAGATCCGGCACTTCCTGCAGGCCTTTGGCCAAGACGCGGGCTTCGTTGGCGCTCAGTTGGCGGGCTCGGCCGATTTGGAGGGCGAAGATCGTCAATGCAGCCACCATGTTGGAGAAGGCCTTGGTGGACGCCACGGATTGTTCGGGCCCAGAGTGAATGTAGACGCCTTGACCGCAAAGCCGAGCGATGGTGGAGCCGACGACGTTGACCACGCCATGCACGTCGCCGCCTTTGAGTTGGATTTCTTTGATGGCCGCGATGGTGTCCATGGTCTCCCCTGATTGTGAGACGGCAAAGTGCAGTGCCTCTGGATTCACCACGGGGTCCTGGTACCGGAACTCGCTGGACACGTGCGCAACGGCGGGAATGCGGGCCAAGCGCTCGATGAGTTGTTGCCCGATCAGCGCGGCATTCAGGGCCGTGCCGCACCCAAGCAACCGGACGTGAGGAACCGTCCGGAGCTGCTTGGCGGTCAGTTGCATCCCGCCGAGGCGGCCGTTGCCGTTTTTCGCATCGAGCCGGCCGGAGATGCAGTGACGAAGCGCGTCGGGCTGCTCGTAAATTTCCTTGAGCATGTAGTGCGGGTACTCACCAAGTTCGGCCTCCCCCCAGCCCTCTTCGAGGGTGATGGCAGACGTTTCGCTCTGTCCGCCATCTAGCCGCTCAATGCTCAAGCCATTCGCGCCGTAGGAGGCAATGTCCCCGTCTTCGAGGATGATGACGCGATCCGTGTGTTCAACGAGGGGTTGCGGGTCGGAGGTCACGATGAAGCCGTGGTCCGTCTCGCCGAGCACCAAGGGGCTGCCGTTGCGCGCACAGACGAGTTCATCGTGGTCGAGGAACAGGGCGCAGACGCCCCACGTGCCGCGCAAGCCCTTCAGTGCAGTCCGCATGGCTGCGATGGGCGATTGCCCCTTTTCCACGGCACGCTCGAGACGGTGAGCGATGACCTCCGAGTCGGTTTCGGAGCGGAACGTTGCACCGTTTCGCTCGAGGTGTCGGCGGATTCGAGTGGCGTTTTCGATGATGCCGTTGTGGACGATGACCACGCGCTGTTCTGGGCCGAGGTGCGGGTGAGCGTTCTCGTCCGTGACGCCGCCGTGGGTGGCCCAGCGCGTGTGGGCGATGCCGACGGTCCCCGGCATTTTCTTTGGAAGCGTTGCTTCCAGTTCTGCGACCTTTCCGATGCGCTTGCGAACGTCAAACGCATCGCCTCGGAGGGCCAAGCCCGCGCTGTCGTAGCCCCGGTATTCCAAACGGCGGAGTCCGTTGAGCAGAATGGGCGCCGCTTGACGCCGGCCGTGGTATCCGACGATGCCACACATGGATCACACCTCCACGTTCTCACCACAGATCGGGCAAGCCACCGACCGAAGCCGGAGGTCCCGAACGGTGAAGGACGCCTCGCACGAGGCACAGTTCGCCTCTCGGCTCGGCGGAGGTAAATCAGGCAAGCCAGGGAGGGCAGGCAGCGGAGCGTCCGCGAGGCTTGGTGGCGGCAGGTCCGCGAGGTCCGGCAGCGGAGGAGCGGACAAGGCGAGGGTTTCCTCTGGCTTCGGAAGTGATCCGGCGAGGGCACGTCGTCGCCTTCGCTCCTGACGTGCGTTGACCGGGTCAGGCCGAATCGTTTCCTCCTCCTGGGCCTCTTCCTCCTCGTCATCCATCACCGCCACGATCGTCTCCTCTTCCTCGACGACCGCGAACGGCGTCTCGTCGTCCTCTGGTGTGATCATCATCACGACGTCTTCGTCGAGTTCCTTCTCCACACCGTCGTCATCTTCCGGTCGTCGACGAAGGGCACGGCGGGCCGTGAGCACCATCGCCAGCAGGAGCACCACGACGACCAAACCTGATCCTCCAAGGATGAGCAGCTGCATGTCCCGGTCCCCTGGCAGCGGGGCCAGCAGGTCGTCGAGCCAGGACGCATCGCTTCCTCCGGGACCGCTTGGATTGGCGTCCGCCAAGATGCGCAGGTCGAGCGCCCCTGTCGTCGAGACGAAGCCGACCACCACATCTGCGGTTTCGCCGCCGGCGCCCAACAATTGCCCCGTCTCGAGGATGTTGGCCAGCGCGTAGGCCTCGGTGCCTTCCCCGACGGCGAGCAAACCGAACCGGACCACAGGCCCGCGGACTGAAATTTCGTCGTACATGACCATCACGCCATGCTCACGTTCAATCGTGCTCAGGCTGAGCGCACCCGGCGCCAGCAAGCAGGTCGGGGCGTCGATGCTCCAGCCTTGGTCGGTGACGGCGGTGCACACCTGCGCGTCCTGACCCTGACGCTCGATCCACGCTGCGATGAGTTGACCGTCCTCGTCCACCGAGAGGTGATGGTCAGAGGCGTTGTCACCAACAGGGGCAATGAAGTTCCATCCTTCTTGGTCGCGCTCACCGTGGCTGTACAGCACACCCAGGCGCTCCACGCCGGTGATGTCATCGCGTTCGGTTTGGTAAAGGATGTGCAGGCGCTCCTCGCTGATGGCCACCGAGACAGGGTCGCCTTGAGAGGCCAATACATCGACATCGGAGTGAACGATGTAAGGTCCATCCCACGATCCAGAGAGATCAGGTCGTTCGGAAATCATGGTGAAGATGCTGGTGACGTCCAACCAGGAGCCACCGGTCGAAATGTCGCGGTGGTAGCCGGCCACGACCACTTCGCCGTTGCGTTCGGCCACGTCCAGCCCCCAGTAGCTGCCTTCCGACAGTTTCAGAGGCGTCAATTCCCGTTGGACCGGCGTCATTTGTCCGGAGGTGGTCAATGCCGCAATGCCGAGGTCTTGGAGCGTGTAGCCGTCTTCGCTCATCGTGCGTCGCGTCCAAGCCAATTGGACCATGGCGTCGCTGCGCACGGTGCTTGCGACCTCGCCGCCCCAGTTGCGTTCGACCAGCACGTCGCTGATCACGACCATGGAACTGGAGAGAATCCTGGCGTGAAGTTCCCCGTCCCGCGTGGTCAACAAAATCGCGCCGTCATCGCCTCCAATGAGTTCGATGGGCGTTTCCCCGTCGTCCAACGACAGCCGAATCGGAGAGCCGAGCGTGAAGGTGTCTGCGACCACCGTGAATCGGTGCTCGGCATGGTCTGGTTCGACGCCGTTCCCACTGAGCAAGACCCGGTACTGATGGCCGCCGACCGCGTTCACTTGGTCGAGGAAACGCGCGGTGGCGTAGCCCGACGAGGAACTCCCACCGTTCACGCGCCCGATGGTTGCGGATTCCACGGACAACCAGCCTTCGTCGGTCCAGCGTTCCAAATTCATGGTCAGGGATGTTGCTTCGGTCTGGCCGAGGTTGTCGAGCCGGACCGAGAGTTCGAAGGGTTGGTTGGGGACCGGGACAAGGGGCATGGTGGTCACAGCACCCTGCAGGAAGCGGAGGCTCGAATCGACAGGACGGGGCTCGATGGTGAACGTGAACCTGACGTCGTTGTCGCTGCGGTCCACGTCGCTCAAGCGCTCTTCAGGGTCGATTGTGACGACCACTTCGTGCGTGCCGGGCTCCGTGGCCCACCACCACAAGCTGTAGGTGCGCCGCTCGCCGGCCTCAACCGAAGCGATGAGGCCCTGACTTGGGTAGACTTCGGAGACCGAACCTGGCGCGTCCAGCACGAGACCTACGTTCTCTGCGGCCGCATCACCGTCGTTGAGGAACTCAAAGCGAACCTCAAGCACGGTGCCTGCAACGGCACTCGAGGTGATGAGGCCTTGGTCGTAGACGTTGGACAGTCCGGTCAGCGCCAGCTCTGGCGCGGCCGGGAGGTTGTCCACCTCGTAGGTGCGGCGGAAGGGTTCACTGACGGCACCGGATTGGTTGACAAAGCGCACTGCGACGTAGTGGTCGCCGTCTTCGACCTCGGTCGAATCCCACGTCCACGTCCAGTCTTGGAGCTTGAAGTCCTCGTCGTCGAGGGTGGCCACTTCCACCCATGGTCCATTGCCGATGCGTCCCTCGACCACGCTCGGTTCAGGGCCTTGCGCCGTGCCGGAGAAGGTAACGCTTCCTTCCAGAACGGTTTGCGTGGAGGGCGAAGTGATGCTCGCGGCCATGCGGCCGAGGTTCATGACGCGCAGGTTTGTGGCCGACACGTCACCGCTTGCCGTACGGGCTCTCGCAAGCAAGAGGGTGTAGTCCTCGTCCTCGTCCGCCCATTCGTCGTTCATGGTCACGTCGAGGTACCATGAAGCGGGTTCACCGCCCGCTTTGCGCCAGTCAAGCAGTTTCACTGGGTTGCTGGAGCCGTCCCGGTACTGTTCCAAACGCACCTCGACTTCGGTGTAGGTTCGGTCGTCCGTGTCCTCCACGCTGCCTTGGAAGCGCACCCGGTCACCCGCGAGGAGCAAGGTTCCGTTCTGGTGTGAGGTGATGTCCACGTGATCCCCGTCACCGTCGCCAACCGGTGGCTGGACGACCACGGTGCCGCCGTCCAGTGCGGTGCACGTACGCTCGAGCACCAAATCGACCGCGCATGAGGCATCGATGAGGCCCCAGCCCCACTTGTCGTTCCAGTGTGGGTCGATGGAGGGTTCGCTCGCGGTCCCGCGGCGTTCCGCTGAGTCGCGGAGCAGCTGCTTGACTTCGTCGGGTTCCAAGGATGGATCTGCTTCGAGCATCAGGGCAACCACGCCCGAGGCCAGCGGTGTGGCCATGCTGGTGCCGTCTTTCGAGTCGTAGCCGCTGTCGGCCTTGGGGCGGTCGGGTTGGCCTGGGAAGGTCGCGCCCGTGGCCGCAGTTGCGCTGGTGATGCCCGTGCCAAAGGACGCCAAATCCGGCTTCAATTCGTCCAACTCATCGCCGTCACCGTCGTCGTCGCGTGGGCCATAGTTGGTGTAACTCGCCGTCGAGTCGTCGGTGCGGTTGATCGTGCCCCGGTCGTTGGCGGCGGAGATGGCGATGCCCTTGTCTGCACTGGCAGGGGATGGCACGCGTCGGGCGCCGTCGTTGCCCATGGCGATGACGCACACCACGCCAGCGTCAACGGCGTTGTTCACCTGTCGCGCTTCTGCGCTCGAACCGTTGTCTCCCGTGTCGTCCGGATTGAGTGGAGAACTGAATGAGCCAAAGGACATGGAGGCCACTTGGATGCCCTTCGATGAACCGTTGTGACCCCAGTCGGTGTTTGCGTTGTTCACCACCCACTGGATGCCGCTGATGGAATACTGCGAATTGGTGCCTCCTGTATCAGTGAGCACTTTCACGTCGACGAGGTATGCGCCGGGGGCCGTCCCCATGTGTTGCCTCGAGGCATCACCGGTGCCCAGGGCGCTACCGGCGACGTGGGTGCCGTGACCTTGACCGTCATCCGGGTCTTGTGAGCCGTCCGGGTTCGATGACGTGGACGTGGCGTCAAAGCCTGCCACCCACTTGTGGTCGTCGTAGGAAAGCGGGTCCAAGTCGGGTGCGTCGCTTGAATCGTCGAAGTCGTTGAGGCTGCGGTGTTCGTTGTCCACGCCGGTGTCAAGCACGGCGATGACCACGCCAGCGCCGGTCAATCCGGTGGGGTGAACCTCGCCAGCGTAAACGTCGCTGTCGCGTGCTCGGATGGCCTTTGAGGCCACGTCGTTGGTGGGCACAAGCACGTTCTGCATTTCAACGACAACGACGCCCTCGAGGCGCCAGATGTCCAGCAGCGCAGAAACTGGAACGCGGTCAAGCACGATGGAGTCCAAACTCTCCGGGAGGTCAAACCACGCGCCTCCTTCTTCGCCAACCCAGCCATGCGTCTCGAGGACGGCGCGGAGTTCAGCGATCTCGGCTTCTCCGGGATGCCACGCGAAATCAACCACGATCGCGACGGTGAGGCGGCCATCCGGTCCTTCGATGGCGGTGGGCGAGACGGAGGGTGCCCCGTCCAGCACGCGCTGCAGGCGGTCGTCCATGCCGTTCCCGTCCAGGTCAGGGCCGTACCACAGCCACCACCCGTAGTCCTCCTCAGCCATGCGTTCTGCGCGGTCCGGCCAGCGGTCAGGTGCCGGGCAAAGCTCGTCACCGCACATCAGGGCAGGGACGCCGTCCACCACGTTGACGCGTGGTTCGGCCTCGGGAAGCAAGGCTTCACTGCCCGCTGCGGCCGGTCCTGTGACCATCAGAACGAGAAGAAAGAGGGCCACGCGCGTGCCGCGTGCACCCTTGTCCGCACTTCCGCCCATCATGGAACGGTCCATTGGGACACCTTTGAGCCTATCCCGTTGCCTCTTCATTTGGCGGCCAGTCGAGGTGCTGCGGGTCGTCGGCGCACTGAAGCCTAGGGCCGTTCTTCCGCTCGACCACGCCCACATTTCCATCGCATACTGGGCAGCGGACAACAGCGGCCAATTGTTCGAACCATGCTGAGCGTGTTTCCGGCTCGTCGGATGCTTCGTACCAGGAGGTCAACACCCCCCGGGCGCGCTTGGGCACGGGCAGGCCTCGCGCCGTCCATGGGTCATCGACGTTGGCCAAGTTGATCATGCTGCTCTTGATCGCGTCACGTCGTCCCCGCAAGGTGGACAATCCGCTGGGGCCTCCGTCCACCACGCCGGTGGCCACAGGTCCGCCTCTGGCCACCAAGGGCAAGGTGAGGTACGTCGCCAAGAAGCCACCCAAGTGGGCCATGTGAGCAACGTTGCCACCTGCGCCACCTTCGGCGGCCCACCATCGCGCGATTTCGAGGGCGAAATACAGAAGCGCGATGAGGCTGACCGGCCATGGTCGAATCAAAATCAGCGGGAAGGGGATCTCGTCTCGGGGCCAGCCGGCCAAATACGCGCCCAGAAGGCCGAACGCTGCGCCGCTCGCGCCCCATGCCGGCGTGATGCTCTCCCAGTTGGCCAGCGTCCACGCCAAGGAGCCACCCAGCAGGCCGATGGCGTACACGATGGCGTACCGTTTCGTCCCGAGACGCTGTTCAAGGGGCACCCCGACCAGGGCGAGGATCACGACGTTTCCGAGCACGTGCATGAGGTCGAATTGTGCGTGCAGGAAGCCGGCCGTCACGGCCGTGTGCCACCAGCGCGGGTCGTTCATCCGCCCCGGGATGAGCACCAGGTCAAACCAGAGCATGAAGTCCTGAATCAGGTCCATGCGGTAGGCGGCTCCAATGAGCGCTTGCATGACGGAACCAAAGAGGACCGCAAGCACGATGCCCAAGGACAAGGGTGCTCGCGATCGGATGGCGTAACCGATGGGCAGCACCACGGCCAAGCACCACCCGACGATGAGGGCCTGTTCGAGCAGGCTGAGGGCCGGCCACGCGAACGGGACGGTGGCCATGGTCGCTCGTGGATGCCCTCCGCTTTGACGCTTCGCGGGTCGGCGGCTTCTTGGGTGCGGGTCGGCTCGCCTCAGCATGGGCACGGTGCTCGAAGCGCGCGGGCTGGTGGTCCGCCGTGGGCAACACACCGTCCTGCGTGGGGCCGATCTTTCCCTCGATGGAGGGACGTGCACCCTTTTGCTCGGTGAGAACGGCACCGGGAAGTCCACCCTCATGGAGACGCTTCTTGGCTTGCATCCGCTCGAAGAAGGGGCCGTTCTTGCGCAATCCAAGGTGGTCCGTGATGCGGAGGGAAGGCGCGCACGGCGTCCACATCTTCCCCTCGGCGTCTTGTTGCAGAGCGATGGCAGCGTGCGCGACCAGAGCGTACGGCACCATTTGCGGGTGTGTGCGTCGGCCGCAGGCGTGGACGTATCCGACGAGGCACTGGCCGAATTGGCCCAGCGCATGGACCTGCGTCACCGTCTGGACGATCGCATGCTTTCGCTCTCCGAGGGTCAGCGCCGGAAAGTCTGCGTGCTCGGCGCCTTGCTTCCAGGATTGGTCCATGGACGCGAGAGCCTTCTCATCCTTGACGAGCCCATGGCGGCCCTCGACGAACGTGGCCGCATCGCCACCGTCGCCTTGGTGGGTGAGGTCATGGCCCGAGGAGCGACGGTGCTCATCGGCACGCATCACCCTGAACGCTTCCCGCTCGCCAACCAGGCCTACGTGTTGAACGAAGGCCAACTGCAACCCATCGATCAAGAGGGCACGGCATCAAACGCCGAGATGACGTGGCCGGTCTTGACCGGAAACGCCACGCGCCCTTCCCCTTGGGGGCTTGGTCGAAGGTATGCGTGGTCCGGGGGCACGCCACTGTCTGGTGCCGTGCTTGGCGTGCTGATGACCCTGGCCCTGGCCACCTTGCTGTTTGGCGCTTCAAGCGTGGCCGCTCTGCCGCGTAACGCGGTGCTGGGCCTCCTCCTCATGCCCGCATTTGTCGCCGGTTCCGCCGGTGACGCGGCCTTGTTGACCTTGAGGCGGGACCGTGCCTTCCAACGCTTGTCCGCGCTCGGTCTCCGTCCGCGCGACCCGCTCACCCCGCTTCTGCTGGGGGCCGTTTCCCCTCTGGTGATGGGGCTCTTGCTCGACGTCACTGTGACGATGGACGTGGCCGTCGCAGGTGCGGTCGTGGCGCTCCTGCTCAGTCAGTGCGTCGCCGCTGCAGATGCGCTTGGGTTGAGGCTGGCCCGCCCTGAAGCGCTCCACCTTAGGTTGATGATGCCGCTTCTTGTTCTGCCGTTTGGTCTGCTTCTAGACCTGCTTGCATGAACATGGTTCAAAGCCAACTGGCACAAGGGAATGTCATGGGCAAGCGCACCGGACGCGTGTGCTTGGCCCTCGGTTACCTTGGCGCCAGCGCCGCGCTCGGGTTGGCCTTCCTCTGGGTACCAAGTGTGCCAAACGACGCCTTTGAGTCACCTGAGGCCCAACGCCTGTTTTACTGGCACGTGCCGAGCGCATGGATGGCCATGATCGCTTTTGGCGTGCTCTTCGTGGGTTCCGCACTTTGGTTCATGCGACGGTCAGCCCTTGGCTGGCGTCTGCACGTGGCGGGAAGCGAGGCCGGGCTGGCCACGGGCCTGATGGCCGTGTGGTCCGGCTGCCTGTGGGGCGCCGCGGAATGGGGTGTGCCTTGGGATTGGACCGACGTTCGCTTGAACAGCTTCGCGTTGTTGACCCTCCTCGCGCTGGTGTTGGTCCTCGGTCGACGGGCACAGCCCGATGGGGTCGAGTCGCGTGACACCTTTGCCACAGCAGGGCTGTTTGGCTTCGTGCTGGTTCCCTTCACCTACATCGCCACGCGCATCTGGCAGATTCGCCATCCAGGTCCGGTCATCGCTTCAGGGGATGGAGGCGGATCCCTCGCCCCTGAAATGGGCGCGTTGCTCGGATTTGCCACACTCTCGTTCACCGTGCTGATCGTCGGTCATCTCATGGAAAGCGTTCATCTGACGTCGCTTGAACAGCGGCTTGACCGCCTGCAGGGCAAACTCGACGCGGAGGTGACGGAATGAACGGGATGACGGCGCTCGCGCTCGGCTATCTTGGGATGTTGGTCGCGTTGGGTGTCTGGACGTGGACCGTCATGTCCCGTGCCCGAGACATCGAACGTCGTCTGGCGTCCACCGAGGCGGCGCTTGGGTTGAACGACGGCAATGTGGACCCGGTGGCCGACGACGAGCGCTAGCCTGAAGGGAGACGCGCTGACCGACCACGCATGGCGGTTGACCTTGGCGGGGCCTTTTGCCTCGTATGTGGTGCCTCGCCGCCCCTGTTCACCGACGGCATGTGCGAGTCATGCTCGCGGGAGCGAACCACGCTGATGCGAGCGCCGGACAACATCCCGTGGACCCGGTGCGCCAGGTGCGGAGCGACGGAAGTCGAGGGCCGCTGGACCTTCATTGAGGACGAGGCGCTCATGGACGATCTGGTGCAGCGCCACGTCACCTTCCACGAGGACGCGGAGGACATCGCCATCGGCATGATGCCACAACCGATCACCGACCGTCACACCCTCCTTCACGTACAAGCCGAGGGTGTCATCGACGATCTCCTGTACACAGAGGAACGTACGGTGCGGGCTCGGATGAGCAATGGCGTGTGCCTGACGTGCACACGACGCGCAGGGAATTACTTCGAGGCGACCGTCCAACTGCGTTCAAGCGGTCGCCGCCTCGATGAAGAGGAGCTCACGACCCTCCGGGGCACCCTGGACGTCGTGATTGGGGACATGCCCGAGGACCCGATGTTCTTCATCACCAAGGAAGGACCGGTGCAGGGCGGATACGATGTGGTGCTCGGCTCGAAGGGCCTCGCCCGCGCATGGGGCCGCCATCTCGTCCAAAACCACGGTGGACAGACCATCGAGACCAATTCGACCGTTGGGCGAAAAGACGGCGTTGACGTGACTCGACTTACCTTGCTCTACCGGATGCCGGGTTACGGCCTTGGCGACGTGATCCGCTGGCGCGATGCCATGTGGCGGCCGACCTCGTGGACGAAGGACGGCGTGATCCTCGAACGCGTGCACCGTCACGAGCGGACCGGGGCCTCGTGGCGTGATTTGGAGCACGCGGTGGTCCTTGCTCGACACCGAGAATTGACGGTGGTCGACGTCTTGTCCGAAGATTCCAGCGCGGCAGAAATCCTCGACCCCATGACGTGGAAGGTCGAAGCCGTCGCCCTGCCTTGGGACCATGAGAGCGGATCCCGCTTGGTTTTGGCCCGCATCGAAGGCGAATGGCTCGCCTTGCCCCGTGTGGCCCATGACCGCGACCTGCTGACGAAGGGTCCATGAGGTCCAGAGGGCATAGCGGGGGCATGGTGGAGGGTCCGCTCTCGCTTGCTGCCCGCATCCATGCGCTCGACAGCGAGGACATGTTCGGCCACGTCAGCCGCTTTGTTGATGACCTTGAGGCTGCTTTTGGTGCCGTTGACGACCGGACCTGTCCGTGGTTGGCGGAGCTTCGCACCCGCACCTGGACCGGCGTCCTGTGCCTTGGCATGGGAGGTTCGGCAGCAGGCGGGTCCTTCCTCTCCAGCCTGGCCGACCATGACGGGGCCATTCCCGTGCTGTCGCACGCAGATGCATCGTTGCCAAGCTGGGTCAGTGCAGAATGGCTGGTCCTCGCAACGTCATACTCCGGGAACACCGCCGAAACATTGAGCGCCACACGCACCGCGATCGAACGTGGCCTGACCGTCGTTGTGGTGGCCACCGGAGGCGAACTGGCAGGTTTGGCAGAAACCCACGAACACGTTCACCTCGTCGGTGCACCGGGTGGTCAACCCCCGCGTTCCGCCTTCGGTCACATCTTCGGTCGACAGGTGGCGCTCATGCGTTCCCTCGGGCTCCTTCCTGCCGGCCACGGCGATGCAGGCATGCTCCAGCGCCTGCGCGCAGCCTCCCAACGCCACGACCCGCGCGACGGCGACGAGGGCGGCGTCGAAGCCTTGTCCGAGGCGCTGCTGGAACGGTCTGTGGCCTTGCTCGGTCCGACCGAACTCGCGCCCGTGCTGACCCGCTTCAAGAATCAGTTGAACGAGAATTCAGGTCGCTTCGCACGTGTTGGCGTGGTGCCTGAAATGAACCACAACGAAGTGGTGGCATGGGGTGGCACAGGAGACGTAGCCGATCCCACGGTGGCTGACCAAGCTGTGCTGTTGTTGACTTGGCGCGGCCTTCAGCCGGAGGTTCGCTCCCGCATCGGGTGGATGGTGCAGCACCTCGAAACGGAAGCTGCGTGGCAACTCGCAGGAGAAGGCGAAAGCCTGCTTGAAGTCATGCTCTACCACTCCATTGTGATGGATTGGATTTCGGTGACCCTGGCGGTTCATGCCGGCAAAGACCCGACGAGCATCGGGCCCATTTCATCGCTGAAGGCTCATCTGGCGGAGCGCAGTTGAGCGGTCAGTACAGCGGACCCACGACCAAACGTGGATCAGGGTGGCGTTCAAGCGCGTCCCCGCGGTCTTCTGGAGCCACCACGCCTTCCATGTCGATGCCATCCGGCTCGACCACGGCCAACTGAAGGTGAACGTGCGGGGCCCAACCGCCGTTTTCGTGAGGGCCGCCGAGATGACCGATGACCTCGCCTGCAGCCACGCTGTCTCCGACCTTCCAACGCTCCAGATCAGCACGAGCGAGATGTCCGTGAAGGGCCCAAAGACGTCGCGTGCTTCCGGCCCAAGGGTGGTGCGCATCGGCTGGAAGCGAAACGTCGTGCACCGTCACGACGGTTGACCCATAGCCCCCATCGGCTTCCTCGAAGCCGACCGCATGGATGCGCCCGTCGGCGAAGGCGTGCACAGGTGTGCCTTCAGGGCCGCCGAGATCCAGTCCGATGTGCACGTTGCGCGTGCCCCCAAACAGGGGGGTGCTGTACATCCACGGTCGGATTTCATCGTAGCGCCCGACCGTGAACGGGAACGGCGCCTCCCATCCTTCGACGGGCGGACGGGTCAGGTCAAGCACCCAGTATCCGCCCGGCATCGGCATCACGGGGTGAAAGGGCCAGTCGGCCATGCAGGTTCGAGTCGGTCCAGCGTCATAGGTCTTCGTCGGCAAGGCTCAACCACCTTCCGCCCGAGGCCGATGCATGCAGGCTTTGCTCGCCCTGAGCCTGTTGACCGTGCTTCCCGGCCTCGGATTGGCCACCTTCCTGCATCCCCAAGGCGACCGCGTGCAGCGCTGGTGTGCTGCCCCCGCACTCGGCTTGGCCGCGCTCGCCATCGCCTTCGGTGCGTTGGTGTTGCTCGGTCTCTGGTCGTTCTGGGTCGCCATCCTCGTGACGATGTTGCTCCATGCTTGGGGCCTTCTGACGCTGCATCGTGCTTCATCACCCTCGGTCTCGGAACGCGATGCTTGGTTCCGCGCCCAACGCGCTCAGCCTCGGATGTGGCTTGGAGGCCTCATCGCGCTGCTCGCCCTGCTGCCTGTGCTGGTCGCAGACATGCCGCAGGGCGTGGACTGGGTCGGTTTCACCGCGCTGGCGCACCATCTTTCGGAACGAGGCGCCTTTGTGTCGGCTTCGGGCCACAGCTGGCTCTACCCTCCGAGCTTGCCCGCATTGCTGGCTTTTCTTGCTGGCATCACCGGGTTGCCGTTGCCAAGCGTCGGCCTCGCCGTTGGTCAATTCACCCTCGTGGCCTTGCTGCTTGGCATGTGTTCGGCCTTGGACCGCCACGGTGCTGGCGGCGAGGGCATCCTTGCCATGATGCTCGCCGTGGGGGTCTTCTCCAAAGTGCTGGACAGCGGTTGGCCGACCGTGCTCTCCCTCGCCTTGATTCCCTTCAACCTCGGAGGAGTGCTGGAGGTCGATGGCCCTCGTTCGGAAAAGCGCCTGATCC
>JAYOTG010000012.1:0-48927 GCA_038150305.1 Candidatus Poseidoniales archaeon
CATCTGGTCTACGCAGAAAGCCCGCCCCAAAACGAACCCAAAGCCGAAGGCGGCTGGGAACAACTTCGCTGGGGCTACGACCGGCTCCGTGCCAGCCTTGCTGAAGTGGAGCATGACGTCGTGGTCATCCTCTCACCGCACTGGCAGACCTACGTCGGCACCCATTTCCTTGGCCTGCCCCGTTTCGAGGGCTTCTCCGTGGACCCGGTGTTCCCGAACCTCTTCCGCTACACCTACGACCTCTCCATCGATTTGGACCTCGCCGAAGGCATTCATGCCGAGGCCATGGCCGCAGGACTCGACGCCCACATGATGCGAAACCCAGACTTCCGCGTCGATTACGGGACCATCACGACCGCCCACCTGACCGATCCCTCGTGGTCCAAACCGCTGGTGGTCATCTCCAGCAACCGAAGCCGTCACTACTACTCGGTCGAGGTCATGCAGGAAATGATGGCCGAACTTGGCCGGGCCACGAAGAGGGCCATCGAAGCCAGCGGAAAGCGGGCGGTGGTGCTGGCCAGCAATTCGCTGTCCCACCGTCATTTCACCACGGAACCTGAGGTCCCTGAGGACATGAGCCACGAGCACATCACCAGCCATGCGATGCACCTGTGGGACATGCGCATGATCGACCACATGGTCAACGGCCGCAGCAAGCAACTCCTCGATGAAATGCCGGAATTCACCGAGCAGGCCATCGCGGAAACCGACGGTGGAGCGCTCACGTGGTTGCTTCACGCCCTCGACCTTCCCGACTACAACGCGACGCTGCACGGTTACGGCACCGTCATCGGCACCGGAAACGCGGTCGTGGAATGGCCGGCTTGGCGCCATCAGGAGGGCTCAGCATGACCGTCGTCGCCTCCTTCGTGGTGCCGGTGCATCCGCACCCTTTGCTGGCTCCCGACGCCAACGAAGGTTACGGCCGTTTGCGCGCTGCCTTCGATGAAGCGGCCGCCCGCATCGAGGCCAGCGGAGCCGACCTCCTCATCGTCTATTCGACCACATGGCCGAGCATCATTGGCCACCAAATCCAAGCCGATCCGAACCCGGTGTGGAACCTCGTTGACCACGACTTCCACGACCTCGGCACCATGCACTACGATTTCCAGATCGATGCGGACTTCGCCCACGCCTGGCGCGATGCCGCAGAACAGCGTGGCTTGACCGCCCGAACGGTCAACTACCACGGCTTCCCGATCGACGTCGGTTCCGTGGTCTCGCTGTCGCTCTTGAACCCAAACAACCGCATCCCTGCGGTCATCGTGTCCTCCAACGTGTACGCGAACCGCGCCGAAACGACCGTCCTCGCGAAATCCTGCATCGACGCTGCGAAGGCCGCTGGCAAGAAGGTGGCCGTGGTGGCCGCCATGTCCCTGTCCAACCGCATGTTCACCCGACGCATCGAGCCCGAGGACGACCGGATTCACTCCCTCAAGGACGATGAATGGAACCGCAAGATTCTGCAATTCCTCGGCGACGGTCGACTCGAAGACGTGGGCCAACTCTCGCGCACCATCCACAACCAAATCCGCGTTCAGAAGGTCGTCGCCTTCAAGCCGATGTGGTTCCTTTCCGCCATGAACGACCACCGCAACGACCTGACCGGTGAAGTGCTCGCCTACGAAGCCCTTCACGGCGCCGGAGGGGCCGTGGTTCACCTCGACCCGACCTCCAACGGCAAGGGCGACAAAGAGTACGACGAGGAAGACGTCGAGGTCTTCGGCGGCGACCGAAACGTGCTGGACACCGAAGCCGACCAGCCCGAGGCTGAGGCCGCCGTGCCGTCAACACCTGCGCCCGCCGCAGGCAGCGGCCCGGCGCTGTGGGATCCTGTCGAAGGGGAGGACGCCGTCAACACCGACACGGCCCCGAAGCCGGTCGGCGCGTATCCACACGCCCGCCGTGTCGGTGACATGCTCTACCTGTCCGGTGTTGGCCCCCGCCAACCGGGCACCAACGCCATCCCCGGCGGCCCGATCCACGACGAAGCAGGCCAACCCTTGGACTACGACATCAAGGCCCAAACCCAAGCCGTCATCACCAACGTTGAACGGGTGCTGAAAGAAGCGGGTGGCTCGCTGGAGGACGTCGTCGACGTGACAAGTTTTCTTGTTGACATGGACCGCGATTTTGCCGGGTACAACGAGGTCTGGGCGGAGACCCTCGGCAAGGTCGGTCCGACCCGAACCACCCTCGCCATTCGCGCGCTCCCCACCCCCATCGCGGTGGAAATGAAGGTCGTCGCGCACCTCCCCAAATGACCGGATTCCGGCGAAGTTCGTCCGCAAAGGGACAAGAGTTCAAGGACAACCTTCGGCGGCGCGGTAACGTAGGCCCAGTGCTTACCTGAATCCGGGGGTTTTTCATGGGCGTTGCGACCACGGTTGGGAAGACGGTTGAACTCGCACGCACCATTGGCCTGAAGACCCTGGTCATTCTTTCCTTGTCCTCGATGCTTGGTTCAGGGCTCTTCCTGCTTCCAGCCTTTGCCCAAGAAGTCGGCGGCCCTGGCATGTGGTTCGCCTTCCTGCTGGCCGGCAGCGTCGTGATCGCGAGCGCCTACTCCAAGGCGGAGCTCGCGAGCGCCATGCCCCAATCGGGAGGGTTCTACGTGTACGCAGAACGAACCTACGGCTACCTGGTCGGGACCATCAGTGGACTGGGGTTGTTTGCGTCCTTCATGCTGAAGTCGGCCTTTGCCCTGGTAGGCTTCGCGGCGTACATGGAAGTCATCACAACGCACTACGGCGTTGACGACGTGAATTCCAAAGGCATCGCGATGATCCTGCTCGCCTTCATCCTCGTGGTCAACCTCACCGGCGTCAAAGCGATCAAGAAGGTGCAGGTCCCCATCGTCACCGTCGCCGTCGCGACGGTGGTGCTCTTGTGCATCATGGCCCTGTTTTCCAGCGACCTGGACCTTTCGCGGCCGGTCCAGAATTTCCAACCCATCAGCCTCAGCATGGGCACGGCCGCCGCCTTGGTGTTTGTCGCCTTCTCTGGTGCCATCAAGGTCGGGGCCATTGGCGGCGAAGTGATGGAGCCTGAAACCACGCTCCCGCGCGGCATGATCCAATCCTTGGTCATCGCGACGCTGCTCTACGCCGTGGTGGCGTACATCATGGTCGCCGTGATGGCACCGGACTGGTTCATGGTCGACAACCACGCGGTGGAGAATCCCATCACGGTCTTCGCCGATTCGGTCGCGGGCACCACCGTCGTGTTGCTCGCTTCGTTGGTGGCGATCATCGCCATGGCCTCCATGGCCTTGGCCGGTGTGTTGTCGTCGTCACGCTTCATCTACGCGATGGCCAAGGACGGTGTCCTTCCTGCTCCGCTTGGGGAACTGAACGAGCGTTACAAGACGCCGCATTGGCCCATTCTCCTCACGGGGCTCTTGATGGCCGTGTCCATCTATTCCTTCGACGTGCACGTCATCGCAGAGCTTGCCTCTGGGTTCATCCTGATGGTGTTCATTGCGCTCAACCTGACCGTCGTGGTGCTTCGTGGCGCGGGTTCAAGTCAGCCATGGAACCCACCGTACCGCTCCCCATGGTATCCTGTGCCCCAAATCTATGGCACGGCCGCAGGTTTGGCCATGCTGGTCCTCATGGGCGAGAAAGCCCTCTACGGTGGAAGCGGAGCGATCGTCATTGGCCTTCTGGCTTGGTTCACCTACGGACGGAGCAACGTCCAGCCTCGCGAAGGTTCAACGCCGATCGGTGCCTTCTTCGGTCGAGGCGACGGTGAAGCCGACAACGAGGAATGATCAGGCTTGAGTCTTGGTCCACGACCCGTCTTCTCCGACGGTCCAATGCTGCACCGTTGCGTTTGCGTCAACGTACCAACCGGTTGCACCCTGTTCGGTTCCGGGGATGGCCTGCATCACACCGGACGTGGTGGCCTCTTGAGCCATCGCGGACAGCACGTCCGGCTCGAGCGCCGGTTCGACCATCTTCGCATCGTCGATTACGTCGGCTTCATCAGCGAGGTCAACGATGCTCTTCTGCTCCTCGTCGTCCACAAGGTCCGTCTGATCCTCGTCCAACAGGTCCTCGACCACCTCAAGGCTCTGCCGCCGGAGCAGAACGACCATCAACGCAAGCACACCGAGCAGCAACGCACCACCAAGGCTGACCACACTGTTGGACGACCCCAAAGCTCCTCCGAGCAAGACCGATTCCACCTCGAACCAGGTTTGCGCCTGAAGGCCGTCGTTGGTTTCAGCGGTGCAGCTCCGGTCCGTTCCGGCTTTGCGAAGATCAACCACCCACGTCGCATCGACCAGATGGCTGATTGAACCTGCGTTGCATGAGAGGCTCACGTCTTCCTTGGTGAAGGACACCTGGTTGCCATGCACATCGACGCCGTACACCGACACCAGTGCGGTTTCACCCTGCGCCATGAAGCGGCCATCGACCTCGACGAAGAGCCGTACGGCCATTCCAGGGTCGAACGTCACGTCGAGGCTGAGGATCGCTTCGTCGGACTGCAAGGCAACGGCATGTGCCCCTGCCATCTTCGGTGTCATGGTCCAAAATCCGGGGCCGGACGTTGAGGGCTCGAGCGTGAGCACAGACGTGTTCACGTCCGTGCTGACGTTGACGGCAGGACCCACGTTTCCGTGCAGGTCAATCCGATCAAGATGGAGCTCGACGGGCACACCGGCCACCATTCGATCGGGCAGGGCTTTTTTCAGGTCCAGCATGGATGCAGCACCGGGCTCAACCGTCAAGCGCACCAAACCGAAGACGCCATCGGCGTTCGCTCGGATCACGTGGCCACCAAGCGTGGTCGGTGCCCACAACCCGCCCGACGTGCGCAAATCGAAGGTTGCATCAACACCGTCCACGGTCCAGTTGAGCGCAACACCCTCGATGGGATGACCGTAGGCATCGGCCAACCGCGGTGAAACGTTGACGGCCCGGTCGGCTGGAACGAGGTTGGCGTCCAAATCGAAGGTAATCGAAGCCAACCGGCCGTGTTCAACGTCTGTGGTCCACGCCGTCGAGTAGGTCGCGTTGGTGGACGGATCCTGCCACGTGGCCTCCAAGCTCCATATGCCGATGGATGAAGGCTCCAAGAAGGCGATGCCGGGCGTCAGAACCACGTCGGCTTCCTGCCCCATGGCGAGGCTCCACGTGGCGTTGACGGGCCGGCGGTTCCCTGCTTCGTCAACGGCGCGTGCGGTAAGGACCACGTCATCGCCTGCCGTCACCGCGTCGTGCGAGGTGGCGGCCTCGAGACGGACAACGTCACCGAAGACGACGTTGACGTCGAGCGTTGCCGTCAAGCCAGAATCCTCAACCTGCAAGCGCACTGGACCGATGTCCACCGGCGTCCACAGGGGTCCGTCATCGGAAGCAGCGACCTGGCCAGACGGGATGGTCCAGTTTGACAGCGGCACATCGACAGGGGCTGAGGCACCGAGGGAGTCGCTGAGAAGAGCGCGAAGCGTGACCGATTGTCCAGCACGAAGCGACATTGGCTCGCCGTCCAATTCGATGTCAAGCATGGCCGCGTCCGCCGGAAGCACGGCGACGCTCCCGTTCGCGCTCAGGTTTCCGGCGACCGAGGTCGCCGTGACGTTCCACACGCCAGGCCGGGTGGGGAAGAAGACACCGTCTGTTTCGACCACGCCGTGGTTCGAGGACCAGCGTAGGCCCCCAACCGCGTCATAAGGCATCGAAAAGCCGTTGGCGTCGACCAGCGAGGGCCGCAAAAGAAGGCCTTGGCCGCTGCGCATGGACATGCCCGTGGGAAACACAATGGCCACAGGGTCGCCGGGAACGACCTCAACGACGTGTGTATCTTCGAGGTCAAACAGGCGCATGCCGATCTCGTACGAGCCCGGCGTTGAAAGGACCACGACTGGCGACCCAACGCCTTCGTGCACCCCGTCGATGGACCACGCCACGTTGTTCAACGCCGCTTGATTCCCTTTGGCATCAACGCCAATGGCGTTCAAGCGAAATGGGCTCCCGGCGACGGGCGTCTCGGACAACGACACCTCGAGGTCAACAGGGCGTCCGGGCTCGACGGTGACTTGTCGGCTGGCCGTGAGCCCCTCGTGTTCTGCGGTGACGTTCACCACGCCCGCAGACCACGGAATGAACAATCCTGTTTCCTCCATGCTGCCGTTGGTGACCGTCCAGTTGATGACCCCGGAGACCGGGTTGCCGGCACCGTCACGCAGCGATGCCTGGAAGAGCAGGGCTTGGTCCGCGGTGATGGTCGTGCGGTCCACGTCAAGCACCAAGGTGCTGGCTGAACTCAAGGAGGGAGCCCGGAGGTCCTCAAGCACCGGTCCGGATGCGGGCAGCAGCATGAGCATGGCCACAAGGACCACGCCCCGCCAAGCCGCGTGTTCGGAGACCATACCGACCAAGACCACATCGCCCCTTGTGACTTGAAAGGACCGCCGTTTCAGTCGGTCCATTCCTGCCAGTCGTCCTCGCCTTGCATCCGGTACCACCAGACGCCAGCTTCATCCTCATACCATTCCGTGCCGTCTTCATCGACGCGGTAATCGGTCGGGGTGGTGTCTTCGGCCGCTGGTGCTTCTTCCTGTTCCAATTCTGGAACGGGTTTGTCGCTCTCAGGAGCCGGTCCGGACGGCCCGGGGGCCGGCCCGCTCGGTCCAGGTGCCGGCCCGCTTGGACCTGGTGCAGGACCGCTCGGCCCAGGCGCAGCACCCTTCGGCCCGGGAGCCGGGCCGCTTGGGCCTGGTGCATCGTCGTCGTCATCGTCGTCGTAGTCGTCGTAGTCGTCGTCGTAGTCGTCGTTTCCGCTGCGAAGCACGCGGAGGACCAACACGAGGAGCGTCATAGCAACGATGGCACCAAGTGCGGAGCCGATGTAGGAAACCGGTGAGTTCGCAGCATAGAATCCGCCCAGCGTGGGTTCAACCATGATGTCGGCTGAGGCCGTGACCGTGCCCACCGTGATGGTGATGGTTTGCGTGTCCTTGTTCATCGTCTCGACGGTCCAGACACCGTCGCCTTGGGCCGTCACGGTCGCCGCCACGTCGGACAGGTCCGCACGAGTGGACGGAGGCACTGGGATTGGATTGTCGAAGGCATCGAACGCAGAGACCGTGACCGTTACGGTACCGAGTTGCTCAACCGTGGTGGCGGAAAGATCCAGCACGAAACGATCGACCGTCGCCTGTGCGCGCACCGTCACGTTCCACACGCCCTCAACGCCGTTCACGGCGTAGGTGAGCGAGTGGTCACCTGCACGTCGTGCGAAGTAATCGTAGGTCGCTTCATCGGTGGCGTTGATGTCTGGTGCCGTGGCACCACCTTCGGTCCAAAGCACATCTTGTGGGAAGGCGTTACCGTCAGCGTCGAAGCCGGTGACGCTGATGCTGGCATGGTCGCCAGCCGTCAGCACATAACCGGGTTCTGGCGCCTCCAAAGCGACCGCCATGCCGTGCCGAATCACGATGTCGACGCTGCGAACGATGGGGGTCCCGGTATCGGTCAGTCCGGTCACGCTGACGGTGTAGTTGCCGACGAGGGTCGCATCCCACACCAGTCCAGCGGTGCGAAGCGCATCACCGATGTCGGTGGACGTGCCTGCTTCGTTGTCGATGGACCAAGAGAACCCGTCGGTGGAGATTGGGTTGTTCTCCGCATCGCTGGCTGCAACGCTGAATTGCACACCGTCATCGGCCGTCAACTCGAGTGAATCACCGGTGTCACCGTCTTCGAGGGTGACGGCGTCGAGGGTGAGGACATACAAGTCGCCGTGGACCACGGTCATCGAAATGCTCGCCGTAAAGGTGGTGCTCTCGTCCAGCACGTAGGTGGCCGTGAGCGCATAGGCATCGGTGCTGGCCAGCACCGGTCGGAACGTGGTGGCTGGAGCGTCGATGTGCGACAAGGCCGACTGTTCGGTCCACGAACTGTGGGACAGGCTCCAGTTAACGCTGACGCTCCAACGGTTGCCCTTCTGGTCCACGGCCTTGACGCTCGCGGTCAACGTCTCATCGGCGGTCAGTTGGAAGTCCATGCCGTTCACGTCGGCGGAATCGACGACCATGGTCAGGTGGACCATGGCACCCTCGCTGACCGAGATGGTCACCGAGGTGGTGAAGGCCTCGTATCGGGCTTCGATGACCTTGGATCCACGCGACGTGGGCGACCACTCCGCCGGCTGACCGATGAGGACTGAGCCGTCGGCGATGCGCGTCCAATTGCTCTGCGGGAGCACGACGGGCAAGCGGTTTCCGCGCACGTCAATCCGAGTCGTGTTGAGGTAGACCACATCGTCGGCGGTGATGCTCGTCGCGGACGCCACCACTTCAAGCGAGGCCATTTCGCCATGGCCCACTTCGATGTCGAGTGAGCCTTCAGCGCCTGATGCAGAGGTGACGCTGAGCGTCCATGCGCCAACGTGATCCGCGGCATAGGCCATGTTGGCCTCCGAGTAATTCCCGTTGGTCGTGCTCCACGACAGACCACCGGCAAACGCGGCGTCCATGGTGTTGCCGTATTGATCGATGACCGTGTGGGTCACGTCGCAACTGGTGCCTGCAGGAATCACACCTTCGCATCCGCTGAGGACGATCGCCGCGGGCGAACCGGCCAAGACGTCAACGTTGACCGTGGTCGTCAACGCGCCCCACGCCACCTCGATGGTCTGAGCGCCAGAGGTGTACGGAGCAAAGGTGGAACCGGTCATGGTGCCGTTGCTCGGCGTGTAGGTGATGACTTCTCCACTGATGGGGTTGCCGTAATCGTCGGTCACGTAGGCGTCGATGGTCAAGGTCTCGTCAGCGGTGATGGTCGCCGTGAGCGGGTCCACGACCAAGGTCGTCGGTACGTCCGCGATCACGGTAATCGTGGTCGTGTCACAGATGGCACCGTAACACGCGGTTACCGTTTGGCTGCCGGCCGTCACGGGAACCCACGTGCCTCCACCGTTCACCGTCGTCGTGATGCTTCCATCGGAGACCGTGAGGGTGATGCCAGCGGGCAGACTCAACGAAGCACCATTGAAGTCGCTGACGCTTGAGAACACGGTGACGCTGCTTCCTGCGGTGTGGGTCGTGCCCTGCTGGGTGTCCACGTCCAGGGTGTACACCTCGGTGTAGTTGAGCGTCACTTCAGGTCGGACCGAAGCTCCGGCCTCGCTCGTGGACACGGTGAAGGAGGCCACACCCGCGTTGGGCGTGGCGATTAACATCCACACGTGATCACCGCCGAGACTCATGCTCGGGAAGGTCAGAGGAACATCGAGCCAGCCCGTGGTTCCGTATGGAACGTTCACAGAGGACAAGGCCGGGCCATAATCGAGGCCTGCGCCGAGGCCCGGCGCCGCCCATGCGTTTCCGGAGGAACTCTCGTTCCACGTCGAGGAGGCTTCGCCCCATGCACTTGGGTTCAGAAGTTCGTGAACGGTGAGCGTCATCGAACTCGCACCACCGGCTCCGTTCCAACCGTTTGCAGGCAGGTAGAGGCTGAGGTCGGCGGTGTGTGCGCGCAACGTCGTGGAGAGGGGCACTTGTCCGAAGTCAACACCGATGATCATTCGGCAGGCGTCAACGACGTTGACGCCACCGCACCCGGTACCCGTCCCGAGCATCGCCTGCGCCACTGAACCGTAATTCGTTCCCGCGCTGGCGTTGGTGATCATGCCTTCGCGCACGCGCGTATGACCAAAGTCAGCAACCTCGTTGCCTGTTTGGAAGACGTATTCCCAGCGGTTGTCGCTGATGGTCGAGGTGTCCGGATCGCCCAATGCAAAGGACCACCTCGAGGAGGAGGGGCCCGGAATCGACTGATTCACGCCTTGCACCCACCACTCGTACGCCACGCCAACGTCGAGCGTCGCGTCGATGCGGAAGCTCGTGTTGGTCAGGAACGCGCTGTCCACCCACGAACGGTATGAGGTCACGCCGCTGGGCCCGGACAAGGTCAGGATGTAGTCGGTTGCATCTGGCAGTGCAGCCCACGTCAAGGTCGGTGCATCGCCTGAGTCGAGTTGGAAGTCGCTCGTATCGTAGAGCACGGCACCGTCCGCAGGGGCGGACAGCGTGGGTTGCGAAGGCGGCAGGATGCCGTCGACGTTGTCCACATACTCTAGATGAATCTGAGGATGGCGCGAGGTGTTGCTCGTGGACTCAGAACTCACGAAGGTCATGGTCGACGAGGGTGTTCCAACGACTTCGAGGCGGACCGTCATGGACAGGTTCCCGTTCGCGATGTTGGATTGCGCCAAACTGGTCAAATCGAAATCAACGAAGCCGTCTGGCGGGGTCAGGGTCAACGTCGAGCGCGTCACTTCCGTGGCCGAGCAGGTGGGTGCAGCATTCCACGTGACGCTTGACTCGGTGAAGCTGGAGCACGCGTAGGCTGCGACGGTGAGCGAGGTTGGACCAACCGTGTTCCGGTACATGCGAAGCAGCATCTGTGTCGGCGTCATGGCGGTCGGCCAAGGCAAGTCAGAAAGATCGACATCAATCAGGATGGCATCCTCGCCGCTTCCACCGGCGCCTTGTCCAAGGCTGAGGCTTGACGATGCACCGCTGTTGGTGTTCGGGTTCACGGATGAGATGGTGACGTCGCTCACCGAGGGAACGCCCGGTGCGGTCGTGAAGACCGAATGGCGGCTGAGCGTGACGGTGTGGTTGCCTTGACCGTCGTCCGAGCCTTGGTCTTCCGCGTAGCGGAAGGTGGCAGAATCCGACCACGCACCAAGCCTGTGGTCCTGCTCTGCCCTGACCATCCAATGGTACCATTGGTCGGTGTCCAAACCTTGCAAGGTTCGGTTGTACGTCGTGGAGGCAGCATCGAAGACACCGGTGCCTGAGTCGACTGAGTCACGGCAGACGAGGTTCTGCACGAATCGGTCGTCGGTGGCGATGCACACCTCCCAACCCGTCGCGTTTCCGACGCTCGAACTCCAGTCCACTTCAACGGTGTCTGCACCGGTCGGTCGAGGAGCGGAGAGGTTCCAAAGGGTGCTCCCCGTGGACGGCGAGGTCAGGGTGGAGGAGGCAGGAGACCAACCCGCCGTGGTGCGGTAGGTGATGTTCAACACCGGGCGATCTTCCGTTGAGGATGCGTCGCTGGAGTGGAAGCTTTGCCGACCCATGCCCGAGCCGAGTTCTTCGGCCTGGAGCATGAAGGCCAGGGGGTCGCCGTTGTCCAACATCTGCTGAACGAGCGCGGTAACGTTCCAACTGTAGGCGGTGTCCACAGCCGAAACCCGCGTGGTTTCACCCACAGCAGGGAGGGTGGTGTCGCTCGAACTGTGGTATCCTCCTGGGACGGCCCACGTGCCGCCGGTGCCCGGGCCGAACCACGTCGCACTGCTGTTCCATAGTGCGGTGGTTCCCGAAACCGACACGTCCACGCCAGAACCTTGTGAGGTGCCTGTGGTGGTCAACTCGAGGCTGGCGTTGATGACCTCCATGGTTGCAGGGAGCGGGAGTCCTGTGAAGTTGAACGCGATCAGCGAGGACGCGCGCTGACTTGTGCTCGAGGAAAAGAAGGAGCGCCCAACATTCAGGGTGCTTGAGGAAGCGTAGGCCGTGTTGACGGTCCCGGAGTCGATGGTGGTGTCGAGGACGCCTTGAGGGATCAACACGCTGTCGTCGACCAAGCTGCCATATTGCAAGCGGTACCATGCCTCGTCGGCATCGATTTCGCCGGCCATGACCGCTGGGATGTGCACCGTTCGGCCGCTGGACCATGGCCCATACATGCCGTCTGTCACTTCGCGCACCTCCCACACGACGGACCCGATGTCACCGAGGTCGTCCTGTGGCGTGTAGGTGGACGCAAAGAATCCCGAATCCTCACGGCTGTCGTAGGTGGTCCAACCTCCGGAGAGGAAGGTGTCCGCACTCCACGCATCATAGACACGAACCTGGAAGGTGGTCGTTGAGCCACCCGCCGACGCTGGGCTCCACGACAGCATGGGGCGCTCGTCAGGAATGAGGGCGTGCGAGGATGAATCAAAGGACACCGATTGGTCGGCAGGGGCGCTCAGCGTCGGAGCGTTGGACGGTGCCGTACCGGTCCCGCTCACCCATGTGAGGTTCAGCCACGGGCGTTCGTTCGTCGATGCTTCAACGCTGCTCAGCAGAACCTGCCCGGACGCGTCTGAATCGACGAGAAGCAGGACGTCCAATTCGTCGTCGCCGCTGGCCAGTGCGGCTTGAACCAGATCAGCCACGTCCCACGTCATCCAGCCGGCGCTGACCGAGGTTGCATAGGTCGTCACCCGTGCACCAAATTGGTTCACGCGGTCCACGTCGCTGTAATGCCAGCCTGGTGTGAACGTGCTGCTGACGCCCGTCCAATTGTTGGTGCCGTCATAGGTGGTCTCGTTGGCCGAAGCGTTCCAGTCCACCAAGGTCGGCAGGATGCCCACGTTTACGCCAACGGCTGACGAGAGTTGGGAGAACATGTGCAGTTCCGCACCCTCCACGCGCGCATTCTGCGGGTTGGGGATGTCGGTCAATGGGATACGCAACAGCGTGGCGGCCTGTTGGGTCGAGGTGTCGCCAACCCGGAGGGTGCTGGACGTGTCGTAGGCCTGACCGCTGCTGCCGCGAATCACGGTGGTGTCTTCGAAGCCCACAATGCCGAGGGACGGCATGGCTTGCTCGTGGCGGAGTTCAACGGCCACCTTGTTGTTGCCAAGGTCCCACGTCGTGGTGTCCGGCAGCAGGAAGTGGTTTGTCTCCGACCAGTTCCCAAGCTGATTGGTCGCTGAAATGGCACGAACACGCCAATACCAGGTGGTGCCGTCGTTGAGTTCTTGCTGCGGTTCGTAGGTCAGGTTGGTGGCGTCAAAGCCTTGGTCGTTGAAGGAGGTGAGGTAACGCATTCCTGCAGTGTTGAACTGTGCAGAGGTGTCGAGTTGCAAGGCCCATCCACCGATCGTCAATCCACCGGCATAGGTCCAGTTCAGCAAGGGCGTGGTGTCGCCGGCCGGGTTCAGGCCGGGAAGCACCGCCCACGAACCGTTTGCAGGGCTGCTCGGAACGGGCTCGTCGGGAACGCTGTCCGAGCCAGGCACGTACACGATGGTCATCTCGGCTCGATCGCTGGACGCCGCTCCGTTGCCGTAGAGCAAGGCGTACTTCGAGACGGTGCTTGGGGTGGTGACCATGTCGAAGAGGAAATCCACGGAGCGGTTCTCTCGCATGGCGGACTGAACGGCTTGGGTCACGTTCCAATTCACGCGGTCCCCGCCGGAGTAACTCGAATCAACCGTAGTGGAGGTCAGAAGAGCACCGCGCTCCCAACCGCGAGCACCGCTCGTGCCCCACGCGTTGGTGCCGTCGTACGTGGCCCATGTGGCCCCGGATTCGGTCCAGTTGTGCTGCCGGCTCTCAAAGGCCCCAATGATGGGTGAGCCGCCGGCGGCCAGCGAGAGTTCCATGCTGACGTTCGCGCTTTGCACGGCGTAACCGGCAGGAAGGAGGTGGCTGGTCAGGTCGCAGCCGAACAGGATGGTCTGCCGTGCGCTGGTGTCGAGGGCGATCAGCATCTCTTCGTCGGCGTCGTAATTGCCCGAAGGAGAGGACGAGTCCACGTAGGTGTCCATGCAGGACGGCAAGGTGCCGTCGGACGTGCCGTTGCCGTGGCTGAGGCGCAGCTCGTGACGGTCCCCGCCAAGCCAATCCGAGGTCAAATCACTGACCACGAAGGAGGCTGTGGCCCATCCACCAACGCGGTCGTTCGATGAGATGGACGCCATGCGCCAATGGTAGCCTGTGCCTGTGTTCAGGCTCCCTGCTCCGCTTGGCGTGTAACCGGTCGAGGTGGACGAGAGGTCTGAGGAGGAACGGGTGTCTGCGAGGAGCACCCGGTTGCGGAATTCTGCGTCTTCGGCCAATTCAAACAGGAAATCATGGCCGGAAAGCGGCGTCCAGAGCAAGTCGGGTGTGGTGTTGCCGCTGAGGTTGTGGCCGCTGAGGTTCCAAACCGCATGGCCGTCGCTCGGAGCATCAAGGCTTGGCGCAGCAGGACCTGAGGTCACGGAGGTGGTGCGGTAGGTGATGCTGAGCATTGGGTGATCGCTTGTGGATGAGGCTTCGCTGGAGTGGAAGACCGCCGCATCGCCTGCAGAGTAGGCCTCGTTCAGGCCGCGTGCGGTGAGCAAGAAGGTGGCGGACGTGTCAGCGGCCGCCTGAAGGTGCGCTTGGACCGCCGTGGTGACGTTGAGGCTGAGGCTCGTGTCCGTCGAGGACATCTCCACGGCATCGCTTGCAGCGTGCGCGGAGGTGCGGCCACCGTTGGTCCACGTCTGCGTGGAAGATTCGCGGTTCCACGTGATGGTGCCTTCGTCCCAGGACGATGCGTCGGTGGGGTGAACCGAAACCAGCGGGGTGCCGCTCACCGAGGAAATCGATAGGTCGAGGGAAGCATCGGTGATGGCGTAGGTGGCGTCCATGCCGACGTGCTCCATTCGCATGCGAAGGTGACTGAACGTCTCTTTGCTGCTCGTCATGGTCGCCTCGATCGTCTGTGATGTGCCGAACGCACCGTTCTTCGAAACCTCTGACACCGTCGCGTCTTCGACAAAGGCATCGGACAGACCAAGATCGACCAGGTCAACGGTGGACGTCCCGTCGGCGTTCACGGTCACCTCAAGATCGGGGAGCACAACATGGCCGCTTTCCCATGCGCCGTAGACGCCGTTGCTGTCGAGGCCTCGTGCGCGCCAGTGGACCTCCGAACCGTTGTCGAACGCCACGCTGGTGGGGAGGTCGACGCTGCCGGAGGTTGAGGTTGTGGTGAACGCACTGGCGTCGGCGATGGAGTTCAATTCGCGGTCTTCACCGGCGGCCACCAACCACGAGTCGGTCAGGGCAAACTGGACCTGCACGTTCGAACTGCTTTGCGTCGCGTCCATCCACTCGAACGCTGGCGTGGTGTCGGCCTGAAGGATCGGCGCATGGTTGACCAGCGCCGTGCCGTTGGTCGGCATGTCCGGCGTGATGGTGCCACCCGAGGTGGTCGACGTTGAGGTGGACACCACGGTGAGCAGCGGGCGAGCGGCGGTGGCCACGGCTTCGGACAGTTGGCATTCGAAGGCATCGCCTGTGGCCGCGATGACCAACGAAAGGTTGCTCGACTCCGCGGCGGCTTCCTGAGCAAGCGCGGTCACGTTCAACGAGAAGGTCCCGTTCGAACTCGCATGCAACGGCGGCTCCCAGACGCCTCGATCCGTGTCAAGGCCATCGAGCCCAACAAGCGCCCAGCTGTCCAACGCGTCGGCCATCGCCCACGTGGCGTCGGATGCGTTCCAGGTCGGAAGCACACGCGCGGCGTGGAATGCGGTGTCGCCAGGCATGGGGGCGACACTGGAACATTGGAGGTCTAACGTGGCGGATTCAACGGTGGAGGCGGAGGTCAGCCCAAGGTTGAACTCCAACAAGAGCCGGCCTTCACCGCTGGCTCCCAAATCCCCAATGTCCGCCGTGTCCGCGCCTTCGGAGGACGTGCTGGACGAAGAGAGGATGCCCACGTCCTGCACGGGCGAGAGTTGGGCGGTGGCTCGGGCCACGTTTGGGGCCTCCTCCAGAACGGCGTCATTGCTCATCAGTGGAACGCCGACGTCGGCGATGAGGAACAACATCACGAGGGTCAGAACAAGGGGAGTTCGTCGAGGGGCGGATGCGGACGTCATGGAACTCGCTTTTCTGAGGGTTTGGACGCTTATAGCCACTTGCCCGTGATGGCCTGCTCAAGGTCGAGCGAAGGTTCATGGGCGCTCGACGGAGGTGGGTGGAACCATGTCAGAGCTTTGGGTCGAGAAGCACCGTCCGCGGACGGTGACCGACATCCGAGGCCAGCGGTCCGTGGTCGAGCGGCTTGGCGTGTACGCCTCGAAGGGCGAATTCCCACATCTGCTCTTTGCAGGACCACCTGGCACCGGGAAGACCACCGCTGCCATGGCCTTGGCCATGGACGTGTTCGGTGAAGAATTCCGCCGAAACCTGCTCGAGATGAACGCCTCCGACGAGCGAAAATTGGAGAGCATCCGCAGCAAGGTCAAGCAGTTCGCTCGGACCACGCCGTACGGTGATGCGCCGTTCAAGGTCATCTTTCTCGACGAGGCTGATGCGCTGACCAACGACGCGCAAGGCGCCTTGCGACGCATCATGGAGCAGTTCGCGGAGACGTGCCGCTTCATCCTCTCGTGCAACTATTCCTCGAAGATCATCGAACCCATCCAGTCGCGTTGCGCTGTCTTCCGATTCCGCCCGCTCCCGGACGCGGAAGTCCAGGACCAAGTCGCGCTCGTGGCCGCTTCAGAACACCTCGACATCGTCGACGATGCGGTCGAAGCCATCACGCGCATCGCCCAGGGCGATCTGCGCAAAGCGCTCACGACCTTGCAGGTGGCGGCCGCCCTGGACCGAACCATCGACCGCGGCCTGATTTACGAGACCTCGGCGACAGCACCGCCTGAAGCCCTCCATGCGTACTTGATGGCGTGCAAAGAGGACGGATTCCATGCGGCACGGCGTCGTTTGCGGGAACTTCTGGACCGATACGGCCTGGCTGGAACCGATTTTGTGGCTCAACTCCATCGCAACTTGTACGCCGCAGACTTCCTCGACGAGCAAGCCAAACTTCGCCTGACGGAACGGATGGCGGACGTCGAATTCCGACTCGTCGAAGGCGGAAGCGAAACGGTTCAGCTCGATGCACTGACGGCCCGTTTGGTGAACGAACTCAACGGGTGATGTTCACTTTCAGCGCACCCCCACCGTGCAGAAGGAGGACCCCATGCCCATCCCGAAGCATGAACACCCGAATCCTCATCGCCGACCTTCTCTGCTGGACTGTGGCTGCGCCCCTCGTTCGCGCGTGGCGTCAGCGCACCATTGCGCGCCAAACCCACGTTCGACGTGCCGTGATGCGCGTCGATGATTTGCTGCAGGCGATGGTCCGTGCTCACCCCGACGTCGCGTGGTGATCATGCGCGCTCGTCGATGACGTCCAAGTGCCATTCGTAGACACGGGTGTTGACCCAAGGAGAGCCCTGCTCTTCGATGTCGACGGTGATGGTCCACCGGCCTTCCACGAGGTCCTCGCCTAGCGGCACCAAGAACCAGCGGTGATCGGCATCGCTTCGGCTCAAATTTGCGAAGGCGTCGGGCACAACCTCCACCGGCTCCACGGTTTCGCTGCCGGCGTTGCTTGAGAGGCGCACTTCGACGTCGTTCGCGCTGACCTCATCGTTGTCGGTCAGGGTGAACATCACCCACGCAGAGCCGTGCAGAACACCGTCGTCCGTGGTCCATGCGAAGCCTTCGCCACCGTTGTCTGTGGCGTTGCCGGAGGCACTGGCCAGCACCAGCGTGCCGTCACCGTCCATCACCCCAATGTCCCACGCGCCGTCGAGGGATGCGGCCGTGACGTCACCGAACGGTGGGTTGACGAGAAGGAAGGAAAGGGCGAGGAAGGTGAAGGTGTGGAGGAATCCAGCCTTCACCCACGTGCCGGGTTTGTACTGCTCAACGAAGGCCTCAGGCATGACGGCACGGTGGAGTGCTGGCAGGAAAATGAGCATCCCGATGGGGAGGAACCACAAGAGAAATCCATCCCCAGGGCCGACCCAACCCATCAGCATGTGCCGGTTGAGCAACGCCACGACCGCTGCAAAAGCCAGCACGAACCACATCGAGGCCGTTTCGGCCTTCTCCTTGGCCACGTGCTGCACCGGATCGAAGCGTTCGATGCCGAGGTCGGCGCCCGAGCGCCGCTTCTTCCGTTCAGCAGCGGTCTTGTCGAGCCGCTTTTGGCGGTCGGCCGCGGCAGCGGCCATCGCCGTCTGGAGGTCGACCATGCCGATGGGCTGTGGAGGCAACCCATGAAGGGACCGGTCCGAATCCTGCGTGGGCGTTCCGTTGATTTGAAGAACGGAGCGTCGCAGCGGCAGGCAGGCCGGGGTGGCGTAGTTGGTGGCGCGTCGGACTCATAGGACACTATGAGCGGACTAACCGTCGATGTCTGAGACATCCGAAGGTCGCGGGTTCGAGCCCCGCTCCCGGCACCACAAGCGAGCGCTTCATGGACGGTAACGGTCTCGCCGCCTCATGGACGCCAACCAAGGGGACCACGTGCGCGTCGAGTTGGAGACCGAAGGCGGCTCAACCGTGCTCGAAGGAAGGGTCCTCCCTGCGGCAGCGCCCAAACACCTCACCCTCAAGTTGGTCAACGGCTACAACGTCAGCCATCGAATGGACCGCATCCTCGACCTTGAGGTGCTCGAGTCCGCGCCTGAAGACACACCGTCCAATGCCACTTCACCCGCAACGAACGACAGCGACCTGCCCCAGGTCCACGTGATCCACACCGGTGGGACCATCGCCTCAAAGGTGGACTACGCCACCGGTGCGGTCAACGCCTCCTTTGAGCCCGAGGAACTGCGAGCCAACGTTCCCGAGCTGGCCGGTTTGGCCAACCTAAGCACCACCAAACTCGGCAACATGTTCTCAGACGATCTGAGGGCGCAACATTGGAACAAGATGGCAGCAGCGTGCGCGGACGCGTTCACCAACGGTGCCAGAGGCGTGGTGGTGACCCACGGCACGGACACCTTGCACCACTCCGCCGCCGCACTTGCCTTCGCCTTCGCCGGCCAAGGCACCCGTCCGGCAGGCCCGATCGCCTTCGTCGGTTCGCAGCGTTCTTCAGACCGTGGTTCCAGCGACGCTGCTGAGAACCTTATCGCCGCCGTTCACTGGGCCGCACATGGGCCACGCCCGACTGGAGCCCTCGGTGACGCGACCGTGATCGTCATGCACGCCACGTCCGACGACGGTCGATGTGCTGTCCTGCCGGGTGTCGCGACGCGAAAGATGCACTCCACACGAAGGGATGCCTTTCGCGCCCTCAACGCCGCTCCCATCGCCCACGTCGAGGTGGGGCACGACGGCTGCCGGCACGACCTGAGCGAGACCTACGCGACAGAGGCATCCGAAGCCACGCCGCGTGCGGCAACCACGTCACCGGCGACATACAGGGCCGACCTGAACCTCCCTCAATTGAGCGCGAACGCCTGGCTCCGCGCCGAGCACATCGAAGCGCTTGCCGCGACCGGTCCGGCAGCGATCATCATCCACGGCACCGGCCTTGGCCACCTGCCGATGAGCGATCCTTCGGGCGACGCACCCGAAAACAAGGACATCTGGAAGGCCCTGATGCGCGCTTCTAACCGGAAAATGCCCATCATTGTCACCACCCAATGCATGGAGGGGCCGGTCGACATGAACGTCTACGCCAAAGGAAGAGAGCAGCAAGACCTCGGCCTCCTCGGGCATGGCTTGACCTGCCATCCTGACACGGTTGCGGTCAAAGCACACTTCCTCATCAGCAACGACATGGTCCTCAAGGAACACCTGCGCGCCGACCTTTGTGGAGAGAACCCACCGCGCCTCTGACCAGCGAGCACATCAAGAACCGCGTTGAGCAAGACAAGCCCATGGAAGGCGTCAACGGTGCGCGACTTCGCGAGCTTCGCGACCGTCGAGGCACCATCGAGAAGGGCGGTGGCGCCCGCAAACTCGAGGCCATCCGCGCCACGGGCCGTGGTACTGCACGGGAGCGCATCGCCATGCTCCTCGATGAGGGTTCATTCATCGAATTGGACGCTTTTGTGACCCACCGGACCACGGACCACAACATGCACCTTCACCCCTCTGCGGGGGACGGCGTGGTGGCCGGACACGGCAGCATTGACGGCCGCCGCGTCTACTGCTTTGCCCAGGATTTCAGCGTACACGGCGGAAGCATGGGCGAGATGCATGCGCTGAAGATCGCCAAGGTCGTGGAGATGGCCGAGCGTGCGCGGGCGCCCTTGGTTGGCATTTGGGACGGCGGCGGACAGCGCGCCCAAGACGGCATCGCTGCCCTCGGCGGTACGGGGGAACTGCTGGACCGCATGGTGCAGTGCAGCGGCAGAATCCCGATGCTGAGTTTGGTGCTCGGCCCCGTGGTGGGCGTCAGCGCCCTGGCCGCCGCCCTCGCCGACTTCACCATCCTCGGAGAAGAACACGGCCAGCTCTTCCTCTCTTCACCGCTTGAAACGCCTGAGGTCATGTCAGGAGAAGTGGACGCACCGGGACTCGGCGGCGCCAACCTTCACGCATCCCGAAGCGGCATCGCTTGCCTCGTGGCCGACGACGAAGACGACGCCTGCGCGATCGCCGCAGACTTGCTCTCCTTCCTTCCAGATCACAACGATGCCGCGCCACCTTTCGAAGAGACCGCGGACCCGTCCGATCGGCTGACGGAAGATCTTGAGTCCATCGTCCCGGACAACCCGAACAAGCCCTACGACATGGTGAAGGTCATCGAAACGGTCGTGGACGACGGGCGCTTTGTCCAACTCTTCGACGCCTACGCGGAGAACATCATCATCGGTTTCGCCCGCCTTGGCGGGCGCTCCGTGGGCGTCATCGCCAACCAGCCGCAGGTGCTCGCAGGTTGTTTGGACATCGATGCGTCCATCAAAGCCGCTCGGTTCATCCGCACCTGTGACGCGTTCAACCTCCCTCTGTTGACCGTCGAGGACGTTCCCGGGTTCCTTCCTGGCGTGGTGCAAGAATGGGGCGGCATCATCCGCCACGGAGCAAAACTCCTCTACGCCTACGCCGAAGCCACGGTCCCGAAGATGACCTTGGTCACTCGGAAGGCCTACGGCGGCGCCTACCTGGCCATGTCCTGCAAGCACTTGGCCAGCGACTACAACGTGGCGTGGCCCACGGCAGAACTGGCCGTCATGGGCGCCGAGGGAGCGGTGAACATCATCCATCGACGTGAGATTGCCGCTGCTGACGATGCGGAGAAGGAAAACGTCCGCCAGAACCTCATCGACGAATACAAGGCGAAATTCGGAGACCCCTACGTCGCAGCGAGGAACGGCTGGCTGGACGACGTCATCGAGCCCTCCGAATCCCGCCTGAGGCTCATTCGAGCCCTGAACGTCTTGGCCTCGAAGCGCGAATGGACGCCACCAAAGAAACACGGGAACATCCCGCTGTGAAATCAGTCCTTCGCACGCCAGGCCAGAAGGCCAAGAACGGCGATAACAACCGCGCCGCCGGCAAACAAGATGGCCCCTGCGCTGCCTCTCGCCTCATCATCGACCGTCGCATCAGGCGAGGCTTCGACCTCGATCGGCAGGACATACACCACACCCTCGTCCGAACCGGTGTGCAGTTCTTCAACGCGCAAGGTCATGCCCATCAGGGAGGACGACGGAAGGTTCCAGACGCTGTCGCACGACACTGACCACAGCGGCACGGCACGGTCGTCGAGCAGCGCCGGGCCGCACGACGGTGTACCGGCCTCCAGCATGGCCAAACCGTCGCCGTCCGACATGATGCCTTCGAAGGTGGTGTTGGTCAAATCGTCACGGTCTTCGACTGTCCACCGCACTTCGATTTGGTTGCCCGAAAGTGGACGGACCCAGTCGAGCCGAATGCTGCCTGCATCCTCGACAGGTTCGATGACGATGGTCAACGGGAGGGTCAGTTCAGCATCAGGGAAAGCGAACAGAAGGCTGGTTTGAACGCGTCCATAGGCGTGCGGAAGCGTTCGGATTTCCAGCGTTGCGTCAACCACGTCCAGCACGGTCAATGCCGTGGGAGGGTCGACGACACTGATCACAGGCTGGTCCCCGTCTGCATCCCAAGCAAGCGGCAAGAGGTCCACGTCAAGCACACCGTCCTCAAGCAGGGTCAGGTCAAGTCCGGTTTGATTGAGCACAGGGGGATCGTTGACCGGCTTCACCACCACGGTCACGTTCACGCTCGCAGCTTCGGTCGTCCCGTCACTGACCGTCAGCGGAATGACCACCGATCCTGACGCGTTCGCAAGCGGCAGCACACTGAGGTTTGAGCCCATCACGGCGGCGCGGACCGGGCCGATGTCCGCCCACATGCCGCCTTGAACCATGACCTGGAGCGGCGCGCCCTCTGGGTCCACGACGTGGGCGTTGAGGTCGAGGCTTTGCTGCGGGCCGTCCTCATCGAAGACGAGGGTCGGCGGCACACCAAGCACCCTCACTGGGTTGTTCACGTCCCCCATCCGCACCTGGACCGAGACCTGGAGGGGCGAGGTCTCACCGGCAGCAGAAAGGCTGGCGTTGAGCACGGCACCGCCCAACCAATCCTCGTCGGAGGCATCTCGAATCTCCACGGAAGCCCCACCTGGCATCATGGTGAGCTCAAATTTGCTGGCGTTGTTGCCTTCAAGTTGGGCCGAGGTGAACAGCACGTCATGGCCGTCAGGATCTGTGGCAAGGGTGTCCGCTCGCAACGTGGCGAAGCTACCTTGGGGCACGATGACCGCGGGGACAGGCGCCAACGACTCGAGCGGAGCGTTGCCTCGCACCAGCGTCAAACTGCGCTGGACCGGGGCGCCGTCAATGCTCAGCTTGAGCGTGGCATCAAAGGGGCCCGGTTCAATGTCGGTGACGTTCAAATCGCACGTGAACCAGCCGGTCGCGTTGACGCTCCCAGACACGTCCATCGAACCGTCGTCGATCCAACACATCGCTTCAGCGGCCCGTCCATCGGCATGCCAATCGCTGCCGTCCCACAAGCCGATCTGACCCCTGAATTCGAGCACGCCGCTGACTTCTGTGCCGCTCTGATTGGTCGGGGAGGTCATGTTCAACCGCAACAATTCCGCAGCGGCCAGGTCCTCGTCAAGGTAGGCATCAGCATCGCTGAGGATGCCAGGATCGCTCGGCCGGTTGAAGGCCACGGGGAAGGCGTCGTGGTCGCCTCGCGTCGTCACATCGAGCAGGGCGACCACGTGAAGGGCGGCGATGTTGTGTTGTTCTTCCTGCGTGATGGTGGCCGTGCCGTCGCCGCCCGCAAACAGACCGGTCGAATCCTTCCACTGGTTGTGGTTGGCCCCACGCAAGGTCATGACGTGCAGCCCCACACCGATGCCCGAATCGAGAAGCGGAAGCACGTTTGTCTCAACGGGTGCAACGTCATCCACGGAACCGGTGATCAGCAAGCCCACGGCCGGGGCGTCAAACATGAGATCGAGGGCATCGTCGGTGACCTGGCCGTCGTCAATGAGGGTCCCGTCGTCGCTCAAACCAAGTCCGAAGATGCCGCTTGGCGGCACCGCATTGCGACCCAGCTCGAACCACCGCCCAGCCATTTCGAGGGCGGCGGCAGCGCCATCGCCGTGCCCGCCGATCGCCCACTGGTCGGACATGCTGTCCAAACTTCCTGGAACGGTTCCGTCGCCTTCGCTCACCTCGTACACGCGGTCGAGCACAGGCTGCAAGGCCCACGGCCCTTCAGGCACCCCACCGGTCACCGCAACCACGTAGCCGCGCGCCACCAAGGTCTCGGCGAAGAGGGTGTAATCTCCGGCGCCTTCACCGTCTGCGGGAAGGAACAGCACCACGGGGAAGGGCCCGTTCCCGGCCATTTGGGTCTTGACCCCCGCTTCAATCGCAGGGTAATGCAAGCCGACGTCCTGCCCGAGGGAGGTCGTCAATTCGACCGTTCCCATCGGGAAATCGGCTCCAACGTGAGGCTCAGCGTCATACTCCTTCGCAGGCGGAAGCGCATGCACAAGCGGCATGCACAGCAGCAACGCCAGCACGACGAGCGTGGCACCTGCCCGCATGGACGCTGATTTCGACCGCTCGATGTTCAATCTTGGCCAAGACCGCATCGTGTTAGCGACCGTCAAGCAGGGTCTCAACCGCGACCAGATCTTCCATCAAGTCAGGGATGGACGGCAGCGTCGCTTGGAGTTCCGGTGCCCAGAGGGTGCGCCACGCTTCGAGGTGTTGGGCCACCAGCATCCAACGCCCGTCGATGATGGTCTCATCGAGGGAGCCTTCTGCGTGCACCGCCTTGCCTTGGTAGGATGGCGTGAGATGTCTGCTTGCCTCCAGATGTTCTCCCGCACCATCGAAATCAATCCCAAGCACGGCCTGCTCCGCAGGTCCCGCCAAGGCAGGCTCGGGCAAGGCTGGCGCCAGAGGACGTCGGCCCTCGATGAGGTGAACGCGCCCACCTGCATTGACCCAGGCATGAGCAACGGAACGTGCCGCGCCACCGCCTCCGCGCATGCGAAGGACGGCACCACCGTCCGGACCACAACCGGCCAAACGAGCCACAGCGAGCACGCCGTCTCCGTCCGTGCCCGCGGAGCGAACATCCTCCCCCTGAATCCGGAGGGCGTTCACGCTCAACAAGGCGTGGGCATCGTCAACGCAGTCCCAAGCTCCAATACAATGCTTGAGCGGTGAGGTGAGGCTCAACCAACGTCCACCCTTGGCATGAAAGGAAGGGGGAGCAGCAAGGCGTGGCCGAGGGCTTTGTGCAACATGCGTCTGCACGACATCGTGCACATCGTCCACAGCAAGGTGTGCCTCCTCCAGCCGCTCGAACACGCCTTCCATGCTGTTCGCTTCGATGCGCAAGGCCCGTGAATGCTCCAGCGCCATGCCTTCGACGCCGGCTTCCTCAAGCCGCGCGACCGTCAGAAGGAAGAGCAGCGGCGAAGCCGAGAACGCCACGGGACGGCCCGCCACCGCGTGCACCAGCTGAGCCACGGGTCGGCCAGCACGGCGAGCGGCTTGAGGCTGTGGGCGACGGGAATCGGCGCATCATTCAAATCAGACCGAGATGACTTCGATTCATGCACCCAGCCGCGGCCGCGACCATGAAGGCCCGCAACGAAGGCTCAGGCCTCTTTGGATTCCTTACCGCCTTGGTCACGCTGTACTACACCTCGGTCATGATGGAGAACCTCGAGGTCGCCCTCGGAGCGTACGTCGGCCCCAGCATGGCGATCATCATCGTCACCATCTTCGCCCTGGTCTACCAACAGCGACGTAGCGTCAAGGAATTCGAGCAAGGTGGCAACTACACCATGCTTGAACAAACCGTCACCACGCTCACTGAAAACGGGGAGCGGGTGGAGATTCCCGTTGATCAAGGAGAGGGCCGATTCAACGTCCGCTCAATGATGTTCGTGTACCTGATTTACGCGGTCCTCGTTGGCTCCACTGAAATCCTCGGCGTCGGCCTCCTTGGTTGAGGCCATACCATGCCGTCCGACAGCCCCGCCTGGCAGGCCCTCGCTCGGCAGCAAGAGATGGCCGAGTTGGCCCCCCTATACGCCGTCTTGCGACGTGGCATCCTGCCGATGGCGCTGGTGGTCATCGGCATGACGACGTGGGCCCTCGGAGCCCCAGACTGGCTGATCGGCGTGGCCGTTGGCGGCTCGCTTGGGCCGCTGTTCGCGCTGGAGCGCTACCTCTTCGTCCGGTGGGTTTTGAAGCAACGTGAGCGGGAATCTTGAAGTCTGAACGGGGTGAAGCACAGCCATGGAGATTAGCATCCCGTCCTTCCTTGACTTCCTCGGTCTTGGTTCCATCAGCGGCATTGACATCCTCTTTGCCAGCATGGCCCTCATCGGGACGGGCCTCTTCGTGGTTTACTTCATCCTCCTCATCATCGGCGGGTTCGCGGACGGCGTCCTCGAGGGTGCGTTCAACATCGATCTTGACATGGACGCCGGGTTTGCCTTCGAGTTGCTGACCTTGCAAGGCATCCTTTCCTTCATCATGATGTTCGGCATCTTCGGGCTGGCGGTCAACCAAGCCAACGACAACACGCTCATGGCGATTGGAGCGGGAACGGTCGCTGGCCTCATCTCGATGTACATCATGGGCAAGGTCTACCACCTCTTCCGGGGTCTTGAATCTGAAGGAAACGTCAACCACGCCAACGCCGTTGGCGCCCGTGGTGAAGTCTACATGAACATTCCAGCCAACGGCACGGGACAGGTCCAAGTGACCTACCAGAACGCCCTTCGCACCATGGCTGCGCGCAGCAAGGATGACGCTGCAGCCCTCCCTTCTGGAACGCTTGTGCGCGTGGTTGACCACCTTGGCGCCATGCTGATTGTCGAGCCAATCGACTTCAACACCGAGGAATGATGGCCTCATCCATCAGGAGTCAAGGTGATATAGCCCCCCCGATGCTCCACAAACGAGCATCATGACACCTGACACCACGGCAGATTCTGGTTCCAACGTGGCGGCCGCCCTCGGAACCCTTGGCGTCTTTCTCCTGATTGCAGCCGTGGCGGGCGTGGTCATCCTCTACGCCTTCCGGTACAAGATCGCCCCGTCCGACAAGATCCTGGTCATCTACGGTTCAGGCCCCGGCCTCAAGGGCAAGACGGCCGACACGGTCCACGGTGGTGGCCGGTTGGTCATCCCGCTCATCCAGCACTACGCCTACCTGGACCTCAAGCCATTGACGATCATCATCGACCTGCGCCACGCTCTTTCGATGCAGAACATCCGCATCAACGTCCCATCGACCTTCACCATCGGTGTGTCCACCGAGCCCCAAATCATGACCAACGCTGCCGAGCGTTTGCTTGGTCTCACCCCGCAAGCCATCGAAGACATGGCCAAGGAGATCATCTTTGGTCAGCTCCGTTTGACCGTCGCTTCGCTGACCATCGAGCAGATCAACCAAGACCGTGAGGCCTTCCTCTCCCTGGTGTCCAAGAACGTCGACGCCGAACTCCACAAGATCGGCCTTTACCTCATCAACGTGAACATCACCGACATCACCGACGAATCGAACTACATCGAGAACATCGGCCGCAAGGCGGCCGCTGAGGCCAATAACAAGGCACTCATCGACGTGGCCAACTCCGACCGTGAGGGTGCCATCGGTGTGGCCGCCGCCAACCGTGACCGCCAGATCGAGGTTGCTCGCAACGAAGCAGCTTCCGCCAAGGGTCAGAAGCAGGCAGAGGCCGACCGCCGTGTGTTTATTCAACAACAGGAAGCACAAGCGGTGGAGGGTGAGAACGTCGCCCGCGCCGACATCGCTCGCACCAACGCCGACCTCGCTGAGCGTGAGGCAGAAGCCCTGCAGCGTTCTGAAGTCGCCCGCAGGCAAGCTCAGGCTGAAATCGAGCGTGCGCAGTACACCTTGGAGTCCGAGCGGCTTCGTGCTGAGGAAATCGCACGCGAGGAAGTTGCCAAGGCGCAGATCGAAATCGCAGCCGAGGCAGAAGCCGAGCGCCAGCGCCGCATCGCCCGTGGTGAGGCCGACGCCACCTTGGCCCGCTTCCATGCCGAAGCCGAGGGTGTCCAAGCCGTGCTTGAGGCCAAGGCAGCCGGTTACCGCAACCTCGTGGAAAGCGCAGGTGGCGACGCCCGTGCCGCGGCCACGCTCCTCATGGTCGAGAAGATGGAAGCCATCGTCGAGAAGCAGGTGGAGGCCATCTCCAACCTCACCATCGACAAGATCACCGTCTGGGACTCCGGCGGCAACGGCGGCGACGGTTCGAGCACCTCGAACTTCGTCTCCAGCCTGATCAAGAGCCTACCACCGGTCCACGAAGTCGCCGGCATGGCCGGCGTCGAGCTCCCCGATTACCTGGGCAGTGTCGAAGACCGCGGCGAGTGAGTGGCGCTCAGCGCCGCCCCCTTGAACCGTAAGGCTGGGCCGCTGCCAAGCGGCGCATTGATAGCCCGTCATGGAGGGCTTGGCCCTCATGCCCTCCGACTTGGAAATCGCCCGCGAAGCGACGCTTGAGGACATCGCGTCCGTCGCGTGGAAGTTGGCGCTGCCCGCGGACGGACTCCAACCCTACGGACACCACATCGCCAAGGTCAACTGGCCATGCATTCAGGAGCACTTGGATCGGCCGCAGGGCAGCCTCGTGCTCGTGACCTCGGTCAACCCCACGCCCTTCGGCGAAGGGAAAACGGTGACCACCATTGGCCTGACGCAGGCGCTGAACCGCATCGGCCGCTCGGCCACCTGCGTGGTCCGGGAGCCGTCCATGGGGCCGGTGTTTGGCATCAAGGGAGGAGCGGCAGGAGGTGGCCGCTCTCAGGTGCTGCCGATGGAGCAGATCAACCTGCATTTCACGGGCGACCTGCACGCGGTGACCTCGGCGCACAACCTGCTCTCTTCGATGATTGACAACCACATCAAGCACGGCAACGACCGTCGCTTGGACACCACCCGCATCGGCTGGCCGCGCGTGGTGGACCTCAACGACCGCGCCCTGCGTGAGGTCGTGGTTGGGCTCGGTGGCCCAGCCAACGGCAACGTTCGGCAGGACCGTTTCGACATCACCGCCGCGAGCGAAGTGATGGCCATCCTCGTCCTCGCACGCGACTACGCTGATCTGCGGGCGCGCCTCGGCGAGATCATTGTCGGCCCCGACCTTGACGGGAACCCCGTTCGTGCCGATGACTTGGACGCTGCCGGTGCGATGGCCTTGCTGCTCAGGGACGCCTTCCTCCCCAACCTGGTGCAAACCTTGGAAGGCGATCCCGCCTTCATTCACGGTGGCCCGTTCGCGAACATTGCGCACGGCAACTCATCGGTCATCGGCGACCGCTTAGCTTTGGCATGCGCCGACTACGTGGTGACCGAAGCAGGCTTCGGATCCGACATGGGCGCTGAGAAATTCATGCACATCAAGGCCCCCGTGGGGCAGAAAGCGCCGGATTGCGTCGTGATGAACGTCACCGTTCGCTCCATGAAGCTCCATGGAGGGGCCTTCGGGGACCGGGCCGGACGGCGCCCGAGCAAGGAAGAACTCGAGGCAGAAAACGTCGAGGCCATGCTCGAGGGCGCAAGGACCAACCTCGACCGGCACATCCACAACATGTCCGGATTCGGCATGCCGGTCGTGGTCTCCATCAACCGCTTCTCGAGCGACACCGATGCGGAGCTCGAAGCATTGGCCGACGCCGCTCGGGCCAGCGGTGCTTACGACGTGTGTTTGACGGAAGTTCACGCGCGTGGTGGAGAAGGCGGAGCCCCGCTGGCAAAGGCCGTTGTTCGAGCCGTTCAGGACCACGTGGCTGCTGGGCGACCGTTCACGCCGCTCTTCATGCCCGATGCACCGGTGATGGAGAAGGTCGAGGGCATCGCGAAGCGGCTCTATGGCGCAGAGGCGGTCACCGTCTCTGCATCTGCAAAGAAGCAATTGGACCGGTTCGCGGCCTGGGGCTACGGCCACCTTCCGGTGTGCATGGCAAAGACCCAGTACAGCTTCAGCCACGACGCCGGAGGCCTCGGGGCACCAACCGGCTTCACCCTCCCCGTTGCAGAGTTCAGGTTGAACGCAGGGGCTGGCTTCATCGTGGCGATCTTAGGCAACATGATGACCATGCCCGGCCTGCCAAAGCGGCCGGCCGCCGCGGACATGGACATGGACGAACACGGGCTGCTCAAGGGCGTATTCGGGTGAGGTCATGCGCATCCTGCACCGCGACGACATGCGCATGCGCTTGCGGTGTGAATCCGACGATGACCTCTGGACGCTCGCACAATTCGTTCAGCCTGGCCAACGCTTCGGGATGGTGGGCGAGCGCAGGGACTCCACGACGGGTGCGGTGGAAGGAGGCAGAGCAAAAGCGGCCGAACGCCGCACCATGTGGATCCTGCTCGACGTGATCAGCGTCGAGCATCACACTTTTTCCGACGCCCTCCGCGTCCACGGCACCATCGTCGAAGCGGCCTTCGATCAGGGTCAGCACCACACCCACGTCGTAGAAGCCGGTCAGGAGGTCGAGGTGCAAACCAACACGGCATTCCGCCCCATCGACGTGCAGTTGATCCAGGAAGCAGCCAATGCAGCACTTCGTCCGAAGGTCGCGCTTGTGGTCGTGGAACACGACGAGGTCATCCTGTTCACGGTCGCCCAACGGGGCCTCAAAGAAGGCATGACGTGGACGATGCGGGGCGGTGGAAAGCGAAACGATGAGCGCACCTCCTCTGGCGTCAAGGAAGCCTTCCTGAACAACACCGCAAAGGAAATTGCGGCTGCGTTGGTTGGGGATGTTCCCGTGGTTCTTGCAGGACCAGGACACGCCCGCGACCGCCTCGCTACGGCCTTGCGGGTTTGCGCCCCTCACCTGAGCCTCACCTCCGTGGCGACGTCCATCGGTGGTCGCCCGGCCGCCAACGAAGTCATTCGCGAAGGGCTGGCAGGCGCCGTGCTTGCAGACCATGCCGTCTCGCGAGAAACGGGTTTGGTCGAAGAAGCGATGACGCGCATCCAGACGTCGGGAGCCGTGGCCTACGGCATGGCGCACCTTTCCCGCGCGGTGGACGAGGGCGCCGTGGAGACCTTGGTGGTGCTCGCCGACCTGCTTCGTGGAGAAGACGCCGACCGCTGGCAACAGATGTGCGAGGCCGTCCACGATCTCGGTGGAACCATCGTCCAATGTTCACGCGATCACGATGCTGGAGCACAGTTGGACGGCCTCGGTGGCGCGGTGGCCCTGACGCGGTACCGTGTGGATTGACCACCGCTGGCATCAAGGGCCACCCAGCACATGGATTTGCATGCGCGTGGTGCGGGCTGACCCGGAGCAGCCGCCCGAACGAGGAAGCCTCCGCGATGCGAGATGGCTGGTCATCCCAGGCGACGCGTGGAGCGAGCTGCGCCACCTCACGATGTTCGCAGAATTGGACGGTGCGCTGGTGGCCATTGACGGTCGGGGCGTCGACCTGCACCTCGAAGCCGACGTGCAGCGAAGGGCCGTTCATCTGCTCGTGGTGGACGACGTCATCGAAGCGGCACGAATCCAGAAAATCGCGGGCATCACCAAGGTCATCGCTGGACACCAGGGTCCGATCGAAGACCTGCTCTGGTGACATCGCGATGGCCCGGTGGGACCCGTAGGCTGCAGCGCAGCGAAGCCGAGGGGCAAGCCGGGCCCACGCTAGAAGCATGAGACAACGAAGTGGGCCCGGTGGGACTCGAACCCACGATCAACGCCGTGTAAAGGCGGTGTCATAGCCGCTAGACCACAGGCCCGAACCTCCCTCGGGGCTCTGGAATAAGAAGGCAAGGGACGACGGCAAGCCTTTGACCATCGTGCGACAGGGCGACACAATGGACATCGAGATCCAGACCGACGCCGCCCGCCTCGTGCGTCGGTTGCGACAGGCTGGTCTTCGCATCACCGTCGCTGAATCGTGCACGGGTGGCCTCTTGGCGAGCACCCTCACGGACATCGCAGGTGCGAGCGATTGGTTCGACCAATCCTGGGTGACCTACGCCAACGACGCCAAGACGCGCGTGCTCGGCGTCAGTCCGGACACGTTGGAGCGGAAGGGAGCCGTCTCCGCCGAGGTGGCCATCCAAATGGCATCAGGTGCCTTGGCCCGATCCACCGCTGACATCGCCTTGTCCGTCACGGGCATCGCAGGACCCGGAAACGTCAGCGACAAGAAACTCGGCTTGGTGTATGTGGGCGCCGCTTCGGGCGACTGGAAGACCGCTGAGCGGACCATCATCGGAGGAACGCGGGCCGAAAACAAACTCGGCTTCGTCCACTTTGCCATCCGCGTCGCCATCGAAAACATGGACGCAGCCGTGAAGCGAAAGGAAGTCAGGGCTGCCGAAGACGAGAAACAACGTGAGGCGATTGAAGCCGAACGGGAAGCGCGTCAAATCAACCGAGCGGCCAAAGAAGCCGTCACGCGTTTGGACACCGCTTGGCAAGAAACGGCGTGGTCACCGGGCAGCGAACCGCATGCTGAGGAAGACCTCGGTGATGACGTCGAATGGTGAACCGCCGGTGACCTTTTGTCTCGTCGTCAGGGACTCCAATCCATGACGGTCGGATGGGGGACCGTCTATGCCCGGCTGCTCGAGCAGGGCCTGCTCGTCATGGGTGCGGACGTGCGCCAACAGATCATGGAACATCCAGATCCACTCGGCCTCGTGGCCGCAGCGCCTGCCGCTGGAATCACCGGTTTGCTGAACCAAAGCGCGCTCACCGCCCTCGTTGAGGCCTACCAAGCACGAACCGCCCCCACATCAACTCCCCAAACATCGGGCGTTGAGCGGCTGCTCGAACAGCGTCCAACGGACCTCGCAAGGTCCATCGCCCCGCTGGCTGCACCCGAGCCGGTGAACCTTCCCCTCCGCAACGGAACGCCAGACTGGGCCGCCAAGGATTTCCCTGAATTGGCGACGGACGTGGACGTGGACATCACGGTGCATTTCGACATCACTGGAAATTCGGTGACTGAGGGGAAAATGAGCGACATCAACGCCTGCTTCAACGACCGACTGGACTCGATCCGCAAGTTGATCGTGCGCAATTCGAAACTCCCCCGCAAACCCACCGACATCGCTCGACTGAACGCTGAATCCGGCCGCTACAAAGGACGGGATAACATCGCCGTAGCCATCGGTTTGGTGAACGAGCCACGCTACACGAAGAACGGCCACCTGATGTGGGGCTTGGAAGACGAAACCGGCGAGTTGACCTGCCTCTTGACCAAGAAACAAGGCGAAGAACGCGACAGGGTCCACGAGGAAATCATCCAAACGGGTTTGATGCCCGATGATGTGGTTGGCGTCAGCGGTACATTCTCTCAGAACGGCGACCTGTTCTACGTCGATGACTTGCACTTTCCTCTGCAGGACCGACATGAGAAGGCACATGCAGAAACCGGCGTTTCCGTCGCCTTCCTCTCTGACATTCACGTTGGGAGCAAGACCTTCCTCGAAGCACAGTGGCACAAAATGGTCGATTGGTTCAAGACCGACCCGCTTGCGAAGACCATCAAGTACCTCATTTTGAGCGGTGACTGCGTCGACGGCGTCGGGATTTATCCTGGCCAAGACCGGGAATTGGCGATTCCTGATCTGTTCAACCAATACACCGAGTTCGCTCGCTTGCTCGACCTGCTCCCCGACTGGGTGGAGTGCGTGATGCTTCCAGGAAACCACGATGCGGTCCGGCCAGCGGAGCCCCAACCCACGTTTGAGAAGGACATCCAGTCCGATTACAGGGCGACGACCTTTGTCGGGAATCCGTGTGATTTCAGCCTCCATGGCGTACGGCTGCTGTCCTACCACGGGAAATCCATCGACGATTTCGTCGCTGGCCTGCGGACGGTCACGTACGCAGAACCCGTCGAGGCGATGCGGCAGATGTTGCGTCGGAGGCATCTCGCACCACAATGGGGCGGGAAAACACCGCTTTCACCAGAACCCGAGGACGGCTTGGTCATCCGAGAAGTCCCTGACATCTTCGTCACGGGGCACGTTCACGGACACGCGTGCCTCGATTTCAAGGGAACCACCTTGGTGTGTTCTTCGACGTGGCAGGATCAGACGAGTTACCAGCGGATGCTGGGCTTTCAACCTCGGCCGTGCATGTTGACGGTGGTCAACCTCGGCACCCACGCGACCACGTCGATTCCATTCGCGTGATCACAGACCGAGATGCTCGCGAACGCCTGCGAGGTCTTTGCCATGAACCACGGTAACGCCTGCTTCCAAAAAGGCCGCTTTTGAGCTCTCCCGGGTGGGGTTGAAGCCGATAAACCGACTTCCTTCAACCTGCATGGACAAGTCCATTTCCGAGTCACCAATGCTGACCACCTTGGTCACGTCAAAGTCGTGCATCTCGACCAAACGGTCGATGATGGCGCCTTTGCCGGTGGCATGAAGGCGACACACGCCTTCGTCCAGCAACCAACCCTCATCATCGAAGGTGAAGCCATTGGCGATCCAATCGTCAACCTTCAGCATGGCGGCAATGCTCGAGACGAACAAATCGACGCCTGCTGAAACAATGGCCACATAGACGCCACGTTCCTGGAGGTCGCGAACCAACTCCCGTGCACCCGGCATCAATCGAGCTCCCGCGTAGGCACGGAAGAGGTCGTCCTGATGGATGGGGTCCTGTACGGCTTTCCACAGCGCAATGTCTGAACGCATGAAGGTCAGATCATCGAACTCTCCAGCAATGAAGCGTTGGAGGTTCGCGTTGTTGTCTGTCCCGAAGTGATCGTGAAGCGTACGCCACGAAGAGATGGCGTCCACAAGGACACCGTCGCAATCGAACACCACACAGTCGAGTCCGTCCATGCTGGAAGCAGGAGCACTCCCGTCATCAAGGCTCGTCCCGGTTCAGGGCGGGGGGAGCACCGGGGCGCTCCCCCCACGCTGGGGGGGCTGTGGCCCGTAGGCCACGCCATGGCGCCCCGAGGGGCCGCTCATGGCCGTTGTGCTTCGTACCGATCCCTGCTCACGCAGCGACGTCGTAGGACAGTCCACTCCAGCTGCGGAGCAGAGCGCCCTGACCGACTTCAGGTGCGTAGGACAGTTGGATGGTCACGTCCGTCAGGGGCGTGCCGTCAGCAAGGTGGGTGCGCACGAAGATCGTGTCACCGACGAAGAAGGTCGAGACCTTGTCGTCTCCTTCGGACCGAACAGAGTCGGAGAAGGTCACCAGACTGTCGCTGTTGTAGGGAGAGAACCCGTACACGCCGTCGGAGTTGGCCATCTTGACCTCGTAGACACCGTCGATTTCAGCGGCGAAGATCTTGATCTCCACGGCTTGCGTCGCCAGTTCCGTTTCGGACTGCTGCACTTCGATCTTCCAGTGGCCGGTCTCCGCGTCGAACGCGTCGATGTCCTCAATCTGGAAGGTGATGCGGGGCACACCCTTGACGTCGGTCTCAGCCAGGCTGGAAGCCCAGACGTAGATCACACCGGAAAGCACCACGGTGATCGCCACCATCAGGATGGTCGCGATAACCGGGCTCACGGCAGCCTCGTCTTCGACGAAGCGTGGGGAGGATTCCTCCTCTTCCTCTTCGTCTTCTTCGCGGCGACCCGCCAAAGCGAGGAGGCCGACAACCATGCCCGCGAGGGCAACGGCGACGATGCTCGGAGCGAACGATGGGACACCGGAGGCGCCAATGGTGCGCACGACGTCAGGCAGTTCCTGGTCGGTGATCTCGAAGGATCCGCGGCCGTAGTCCGCCTGGTCGCAGACGTCGATGTTGCCCGTGAGGGTGTTGTACATCACGTTGTTACACCAGTCCTTGTCCTCGAGCACAGGTCGACGGATGCTGTCGGTTCCGTCCTCAGAGCCATAGAAACCGGGCTCAGCCCAGTAGTCGAGGCCGTTGGGGAGGGTCACCTTGCCGTGGCTGGCAGGCTCGTCAGCGATGAAGCGGTCCTCGACCGACTTCGTCATGTCGCAGGTCTCATCGACACAGGTCTTGACGTCCATCTCGACCCACACGGTCGTGGTGACCGCCTTCACGTAGACTTCGGAGTCCACCGTCACGGACTGGCCGTAGGCGGGCGCGTCAATGTAAATTGCGTCGCGCTCCGTCTCGGCGTGGCCGTCACTCTGGAAGGTGATCATCAGCATGCTGTCGTGGTTGTAGGGGCCTTCGTCACCGCCAGCGGTCACGGTCACGGTCACGGGCACCCAGGTGCCGTCCATGACGTTGGAGACGCCGTTGAAGTCGAAGCCGCTGTTGGCTTCGAAGTAGTAGTCGGGCACCTGCTCGGCCACGTTCTGCACGATGATCTTCACGTCGCGCTTCAGCGAGGTCTGCTGGATGTAGCCGTTGTCGTTGATGTCGTACGCGAAGCCCGTTGGGGCAGCGGCGCTGTCCGTGAGGTAGAGTTCCATCTCACAGAAGCCCTTGCCGGCCGGGTTGACCTGGTGCACACCGCCGTTGTAGAGGTAGTCGATCTGGTTGATCGGAGCGTTGGTGGTGGCGTCCTTCACGAGGTCCAGCACGAGCTCGTCACCGTTGAAGGTGAACGAGAAGTAGTTCGTGTAGGCACAGTACGCGCGGCCGTTGTCGTCGAGCTTGGGCAGCAGCGACCAGGTGAGGTCGCTGAGGTCGTGGTCGACGTCGTTCTTGAGCGCAGACAGGTCGAAGGTCAGCTCGTCGGCTTCTTCGGTGTCCTCAAGCACGCGGATGGTCCACTCGCCGTAGATGAGCGAGGAGTCGTTCGAGGCCCAGTTGATCGTGTCACCGGTCTGGAGGTTCCAGTCGTCGATGGTCGGTGCGTCGTTGACGGGCACCACGCTGATGGTGATGACCTCGTCAACCGCGTTCTGGTTCACGGCACCGTCGTCGGACAGGCTCAGCGTGATGTCGCACGAGCCACCGGCTTCGAAGTCCATGCCGGACTTGCCGGTCACGGTCAGCACCGTGTCGTCAACCATGCCGACGCTGAACAGCGGGCAGGTCTCGTCCACGGACACGCCCCAGGTGTACACCTGACGGGACGGGTCGTTCTCGTTCGGCTGGTCCTTGATGAGGTTCAGCGCGCTGCTGCCGGTGTTGGCCACGTCCGAGAGGATCACGGACACGCTCTGACCGCCGACAAGGCTGTCTTCGGGGATGTAGTTCACGTGAGCCGCGTCACCGAAGAGCATCACGGTGTCCACACAGTCGCCGTTGGTGTCGCGCTGACAGATCTCCGGAGCGTCGTTGACGTTCTCGACGATGAAGTAGATCGAGCGGTCGTCCTCGAGGCCGTTGCTGTCGGTCACGGTGAAGTTGAACTGCACCATACCGAACTGCTCGGCGGTCGGGGTGATGCTGAGGTCGTGACCCGTGAGGGACCAGCTGACCAGACCCTCGGCGGGCATCGGCGTGTTGCCGTAGACCACCACGGTCTCGCCTTCGTCGACGGCCCACGTGAGGTCGCCGGCGGCGTCCTGCACGTCAGAGGCGTACGAGGTCAGGGAGACGGTGTATGCACCGGAGTCTTCGTCCACGGTGATGTTCGCAAGGTCACTGCCGATCGACGGGCAGGCGCGCTCGATGTCCATCGAGAGCGCGACGTTGTCGGACATGTTGACCGCATCTTCGGTCGCCCAGTCAACGGCACAGTCGTCGTTCGTGTGCTTGATCATCACGTCGTATTCCTTCGCGGCCGATGGCACGTTGCTGCCGAGGAAGGTACGGTAGGTGAGCACCTCGTCCTCGAGCACGCCGTCCGCCAGGTTGTTCGCACCGAGCACCACGGTGTAGTACTCGCTGAAGTCCTGGAGGGTCGTCGTTGCGTCCATGTCTTGGTCGGGGTAGACCTCGCTCACGTCAGCACTGCTGTCGCTCTGCACGATGGCAACCATGCGCACGGAGCTCGGCATGCCGCCGAGGCGGCTGAAGGGCACCATGATCTCGGCGAAGTCGCCAGAGAAGTCGGCGTCGACGTTGTCGGCGGAGAGCGACGTCACGCCCCAGCCGAGGAAGCCGTAGGCGTAGAGGTCGTTGCTCGCGTCGGACTCGGCCCAGTAGACGAAGTCAGCCTCGAAGGGCAGGTCGTGGGCGCCGGAGGCACCGTAGTCGTAGCCCGTGTCCGAACCGCCACCGGTGACGTCGAAGTACACCAGGAGGTCCGAGGTGGACAGGTCGAGGCCGTCGATGGCCACGTACAGGTCGTCGTTCTCCGTGTAGGTCACGTAGAAGTTCTCGGTCAACTCACCGGGCATCGCATCGTCGGACGGGTTCAGCTCGGAGCCGACCCAGTCCGCGTTGTCGCCGTCAACGGCCATCGCGTCGGACTGGAAGTCCGGCGAGATGTAGGCCGCACGGAGGCCGTCGGTGCTCACGATGGAGACGCCGACCTCAGAGGTAACGGGCGCGCTGAGGTGCGAAGCAGCGATGTCGAGGAGGTTGGCCTCGTCGATCATCGTACCGGTCGGCACGACGAGCAGGGACGGGGTCAGATCCTGGCCGATGGAGGTCACCATCGCGCCCTGGTCCAGCTCGATCTGAGTCGTGACCGCGGAGGTCCACGTCAGGTTCTCGATCTTGCCGACCGAGTCCGAGACGAAGATGGCGGTTTCTGCGTCCACGTCACCCATGTTGTAACGGAAGTCCGTGTTGTAGATCTCCATGCCCGCAGCGCCTTCAAGGTTCACGCAGTACATCAGAGCCTCACCGCTGTCTTCGAGCAAGAGGCCGACACCAGAGGTGCCGCCGTCGAGTTCAGCGTAGTTGATCAACAGCTGCGTGTCGTAGGCCCAGACACCTTCGCTGACGCCAGCAATGGTGGCGTTGTCGATGATGCTGAGGGTACCCGCGTCGGATTCCACACCGGTGTCGAAGCCGGAGATGGTGGTGCCGCTGAGGGTCACCGTGTCGCCGCTGGCGGAAACAACACCAGAGGTGCTGGCTTGGTCACCACCGAGCAACTCGGAGTTCTCGTCGATGAAGTCGCAACCGTCAGCCACGATGGCATCGGTCGGCATGGCGACGAAGTTGTCGGCCATGTTGATCGCCGTACCGGTGCAGTCCTCAACGAGGATACCGGTCGTCGCAATCACCGTAGAGCCTGGGCTCATCGAAACGTCGTTGCCGCTGATGACGGGTCCGGTCACACCGCTCTGCGCCGACGTGTAGTAGGCGTCCAGGGTGATACCGCCGTCGCCCCAGCTGTCGGAGACGTCGATGGTGTAGGTTCCAGCGTCCGTGTAGGTGGTCAGAGGCTTGTAGGCCGTGTTGGAGCTGAACGTGTAGGTGCTCCACGAGTCCTTCGTGCCGTCGGGCTTGGTGATCTCCAGGGAGATTTCGTAGCCCCAGCTGTCGGTTTCGATGTCGATCACGAGGGTCGAGCCGTTGCCGGCGAAGTTGAAGGTGCAGCTGTCGCTGTAGCCGTAGTTTCCGGAAATCTCACACAGGTCCGTGGTGGTGCCAACAGGCTGCGTGGCCTCGGACATCAGGATGCCCGTGGTGGCGTCGACGATCACGTTGTCCATGATGTCACCGTATCCGCCGTTGGCGTGAATGCCAGCGTAGGAGTTGCCGGGTCCATACATGTCGTTGTCGCTCACTTCGAAGCCCTTGACGTCGTTCAGGTAAATGCCGTCCTCGGTGAATCCGCGGATGGTGTTGCCCGAGATGGTCAGGTCCTCAATGGTGCTGTCCCATGCCGAGATGGCCGAGTCAAGACCGCCCGTGTTGTTCATCACGTTGTCAATGACCATGGCGCCCTCAATGCTCGCGCTTGGGTAGAAGCGCACGTCAGAGATTTCGCCACCGTCTTCGAAGGTGTTGCCACGGATGCTTACGTTGTCCGCTCCGATCTCGTTGGAGTTGTGGCTCCAGTAGTATGGCGAGCGCTGCATCTCGATGCCGACCGCACAATCGTTGAACGTGTTGTTCTCGATGATGTTGCCGTCACCGCCGTAGAGGCGCATGCACATGTCCTGAGACTGAATGGCGTTGTTCAACGGAGACCAGCCCTTGTAGTGGGAAATGGTCGAGTTTCGCACGTTGAAGAAGTTCAACTCGTAGTCGGAGTAGTACCCGTAGCCGATCGCACCAACAATGGACGCAATGCCGCTGAACTCGGTGTTGTTGGCGTCCAAGTTCATGGAGTAGTAGGTGTAACCGAAGTTGATACCAGCCAGCTCACCGTCGTCGTTCAGGGACATGCCCTGAACCGTCGAGTCGTGCATGTAGACGTTGACTTCGCCGTTGTACCGGGGGTACACGCGCGAGAGGTCGTTCGTGGACCAGGAACCGGTCCAGATCATCGTGGTGCCGTTCCACTCGTAGGTGTCACCGTCGAGGTACCAGTTGGGCGCGTCAATCATGACGGCCTTGCCGGTAAAGTCACCGCCATCGACGGAGCCGTAGTAGTAGCCGTGCTCTTCGAGGCCGTTGGCGAACTCGCGGCTCGAGCCCGTCGAGGACCAGCCGTTCGCACAGCGGTTGACGTAGTTGTAGCTGGCGGACGTCCAGGAGTAGCACACGCGGTGGTCGAACTCGTCAATGAGTTCGACGGTTTCGGCGTTGCCGCTGTTGTCGCTCAGACTGACGGCTTCCTCGACATAACGGAAGTCGGCGTTGCTGTCGCTTGCAGTGTTCCAGTAGTAGTCCACCATGGCCACAGAGGACACGCTGTATCCGTTCAGGTCGATGTTGTGCAGACCGGCAGCGTCGACGTTAATCGACGTGAAGGTCAGGTCCTCCGCAACACCCGTGGTGCCCGTCGTGCCGGACGAGGCCGTGGCGCCTTCCGCATTGCGGAGGACAACGGCGACATCGGACACACCGACCGCACCGTTGCCGTCGCTCTGGTCGGCGGTCATGGTCACGTCGAGTTGACGCATGCGGTTGAATTCACCAGATCCGGTGACGTCCACACTCGTGCTGTCCACGGTTCCTTCGATGAAGTCGACCACGGACGAACCGCTGATCTTGAAGTCGTTGGAGGTGCTGCCCATCGTCGAATCGACGAAGGTGAAACCACCGCTTCCTGCAAGGTCGAAACCGACGTTGTTGCCGCTGAAGTCAACGGAATCGTAGCTCAGATCCTTGGTGGTGCTCGAGCCGAACTTCATGGCTGCACCGGCGCTGTTGGACACGGTTCCGGAGAAGTCACCGCCGAAGTCCTTGACGTAGTACATGCCGGCCACAATCTGGGAATCCAGGTCCATGTTTTCGAGGTCCATGCTTCCGGCAGCGCCGTTCGCCACCAGGACACCGTAGTCGCCACCGTTCACGGTGACGCCATCGGCGCTGGCCATGGTCGAACCGTCAACCATGATACCGGCGTCGTTCGGGCTGTTGACCTCAACGGTGTCGAGGTGACCGGCGGCGAAGTCGCCACCGATTTCCACACCGATGTCGGCGCCGTTGATGGTGCCGTCCTTGAACAGAGGCGTACCGGACTCGCGCTTGTAGTCACCGAGGTCCGCAGGATCGTTGCCCGCACGGGCCACGAACTCGTAGCGGTCCTGGTAGTTGTTCGCACGGTTGTGCAGGACGTCGATGTACATCGTCGCAGAGGTGAGGTTGCTGGCGGAGATGTCCACAATCGGGTAGGTCACGCGAGCACCTTGGCCGCTGCTCATGTAGTACGAGTAAGCGTAGTCCACACAGACGTTGTAGTTGTTCGTGCCGACGAGGCCCTCGGGTGGAACCATCACGCCGCTCCATCCGGCCCAGCTGTAGGTGCCGAAGCCCCAGTAGTGGTACGGGTAGTACGCGTAGGATCCGCTGGGGGTCACACCCTCGATGTTCTCCCAGTTGAAGCCAAACGCTGCGGGCCTGTTGTAGTAGTTGGGGTACGAACCGGATTGTCCGGTGAAGTACCAGTAGACACCAGAGGTGCCCCAGCCGCCGTAGAAGGTGTTGCCAACACGGTTGGGTCCGTAGTCAACGCCGTAGTAGTTGCAGTCCCACTGTGGGACACCACCCGCGCCACCTTGGTAGGTGCCAACATCGCCAACACCCTCGTTGGGGTCGCTCGAGCTGTACGGATAGTATCCAGTGTCACCGGCGCTGATGTTCCAGGTGTTGCCGGCGTTGTCGGTCAACTCCATGCGGTAGCGGTCGGTGATGAAGTAGTACTTGCTCGTCCAGTAGTTGTAGTATGGGTGAGCGTTGCCACCAGCGTAAATCGAGTTGGCGCCCACCTGGAGGTAGTCGCTGTTCCCGATGAAGGCCGAGAGGTCGATGTCGTAGGTCTGCCATCCCCGGCTCACGCCAGCGAGCGACGGGGAACGGTAGATGGTGGGGAGGCTCATGCCACCCTCCATGTCCACACCGACGGTGTTGTCGGTGGAGGTGAAGCCGTCGATCTGAGGCGCGGCGTTCTTCGACATGATGCCCACAGCACCGTTCTTCACCACGATGTTGTCGATCGACGCAGCGGATCCTTCGACCCAAAGCGCCGTACCGGTGTTCGCGGTGTTGATGATGGTGGAGTCGCTGATGCTGACGCTGCCGCGGTCGATCTTGACCGTGGCCATGTCGTCGTCGGAGGTTTGTGCGCCGTAGACTTCAGCTGACTCGGAGAGCACCAAGGCGCCGTCGGAGCCAATGTAGAGCGCCGACATCGTGGTCGAGTCTTGGTGGAGGTCCTTCAGGACACCACCGGCAACCGAGAGCGTACCGTCAGCGACGTCCAGACGGACGCCGTACGAGGAGCTCTGGGCCTTGATGGTCCCCTTGCCACCCGTGTCGGACGAGACGTTCACGACCAGCGAACCGCCGTTGCTGATGGTCAGCACCGGGCTGCTCGTCGCAGACGCGTCCACGGTCATCACGGAACCCATCATGACGAGGGTGCAGCCGTCGATATCAAGGTCAGCGGACAGCGTCATTGGGAAGCTGTCGAAGAGGTAGACACCTGGGCTGGACTCAGCGCCTTGGAAGGTCTGGTTGTTCGCCATCCATGCGCAGTCCATGTTGGGCTGGTCAAAGTTGATCGGAGCGGGTTGCAGGAGCAACTCGATCTGGTCGCCGAAGCCAAAGCCACCGGTGGGGTACCACGCAGAGGACACTTCGGTCTCGTTCTGGCCGGCAGCACCCCATCCGAAGATGTTGTGATCGCCGTAGGCGTTACCGTCGGAGTCACCGGAGATAACCCACGCTTCAGCCATGCCCGTGGTGTCGGTCTTGGCAACACCAACCTCAAGGAGAGGGGTGGCTGGGCTGGACGTGGTGTCCATCACGGTGGTGCGAACGCTGTGGCCCGACTTGTACACCTTGGTGACGACGCTGTTGATCAGGGCCTCACGGTACAGGGACACCTGCGCGAGCCCACCGTACCAGACGGTCGCGGAGGACGAAACGTCCACCGGACAGCTGGAGGTGTTACCGCTGGCGTCAGCACAGTCAGCAAAGCCCGTGCCGTCGTCATAGCTGACGTCGATGAGCACGATGTCGCTGTTCGACGAGGCCTTGGCGAGGTAGTTGCTGCTGCCGTCAATGTCGCTGGAGGTCACTTCAACCGAAGCCAGGGTAATCTCGGAGTTGCGGCCGTAGACGGCATCCACGGAGGAGTCGTCGTGGTCGATGGTCGAGCCCAGCTCCATCACGATGGTGTTGGTGGCCGAGGTCGAGAAGCTGTACAGACGGCTGACGTCAGCGTTCTCGAGGATGAGGCTCCAAGCACCGCCGTTGATGGTCAGGTCACCGATGTCCAAGTTCTTCCAGGTCTCGGTTTCCGTGTGCGTCGTGGTGCCGGAAATCGACACGTCGCCCGCACTGATGCCCTCGAAGACGCCGAAGTGGATGCGCTGCATCGTGATGTCGCCGGATTCGACGTTCATCATGACCGCGTCATCGCCCACGGGGCCCACGGTGGAGGAACCCCAGCCGTTGGGGGTAATCCACAGGTCAGCGCTGCCGAAGTCGACGTCGTCCATGTACACGCTGGAGACGGCGTTGAAACCGCTGTTGGCGTAGTCGGGCACGCTGACGTTGTAGAGGTACACGTCGGCGTTGCTGCCGTGCATGGCATCGATCGCCACACCGGTCTGGCTGGCGGAGTTGCTGACGCTCACGTTGGAAACGGTCACGTCCTGCAAATCGACGTCAATGAAGTTCACGTAGGAGTTCGTGACGGTGACGTTCTCGACGAAGAGGCTACCCGCGGTAGAACCTGGGTAGTTGACGATCGCGCCACCCCAGGACTGTCCGTTGGTGTTACAGTTCTTCAGGGAACCCTCACGCAGAATGGCGACGGTGTCCTCAGCGAAGTTGAAACACGCATCGTCCGCGCCGTCAACGGCGAAGTTCGTCATCTCGACGACCGTGCCTTGGCCCGAGCCGTGCTCGAAGGCCGCAGCGACGTTCGTGAAGGTCACGTCGTTCATGGTGAAGTTGCCCACGTTCGCGTTGGTGCTGGGGGAGCTGCCGTGGCGGCTGCCCGCGGCAATCGCAGCGTCACTGGTGTTGCGGAAGTCGACGTGAGAGAACTCGTGTCGGTCATCGGTACCGGTGGTGCACGCGGCGGTGAACGCCAGGCCCTTCCAGTCGGCGCCAGCCTGGCCCTCGAAGGTGACCGGGTTGGCTTCGTTGCCGTTGATCTTCATTTCGTCGCACGTGCCGTCGAAGGAGATACCCTTCCCGTTGGCCACCTGGACCACAACGCCGGGCTGAATCGTCAGGTCGGCGGAAACGGACAGGTAGTCGTTGCTGGGGTTGATGCGGATCGGGCTGTCGTCGATGTCCCACGTGGTGTCCGTGGTGATGTCGGCGTCAATGTCCGTACCCTTGCCGTTGTAGGGCATGGTGCGGTAGCGGACGCTGCAGTCGATCGCCGTGTTGTCGTAGCAGTAGTAGGAGGTGTAGTAGCCCCACCATGGCGCAATCGTGCCGGGGCGCGACGCCGAGTTGCCCGAGTAGGGCATGGATGGGAAGTTGCTGCTCCACGTGGAGACACCGCGCTCGAGGCTCGTGGCTCCGTTGTCGATGAAGTACATGTAGCCCTGACGGCCCAGACGGATGCGGTCGTTCGAGTCGGTGCCCTCGTAGAGGGTGCCGAAGTACTCGAAGTCGAAGTCATCGGGCATGTCGATGTTCGCGTTGCAGCTGGACTTGTAGGTGTTCCAGTACCAGCTGTAGGCGCAGTAGTAGCCGTACGGCGTACCGCTGCTGCTGCCGCTGAGCGCCGTGTCGTAGTTCTTGATCTCGGTCAGGCCTGGCGAGAAGCTCTCGTGGCCGTTGCTCGTCGAGGAGGTGTGCATGCGGTAGTTCGTGGTGAACGGGTTGGATCCGTAGAGCCATCCGTTGCCCTTCTGCAGGGTCTCACCCTTCGCGCGGGTCTGGTCTTGGTACCCCGTCACGGAGTAATCGACGTAGACCTGACAGCCGGTGTCGTACTTGAACTCGAACTCGTTGGTCACGTCGTAGAAGACCACCTGGTAGGTGCAGAGGTACGAGTTGGTGTACCCCATGTCGTGCCACTCAACGATGAACATCTTGTTCGGGTCACCGACTTCGAACGTGGAAGCCGTGGTCTGAACGGAGTTCGGCGTGGTCACGTCAGTGGAGACGTCTTCAGCCGTGATGTAGTACTCGATGTAGTCAGAGGTGTTCAGGTTGGTGATGTCAGCCGACCAGTCGCAGGTCGCCAAGACACACTGCGTGGCGGTCTTGCCGACGGGGGTCATGATCTGGGACATCGTGGAACCGTTGTTCACGCTGTAGTAGAGGGTCGGACCCGTACCGGCCGTTGTGCTGACGTTCAGGCCAGCGGGCGGTGAACCGCCGTCGGCGATGGTCGCGGTCACCGTGCGCGAGCGGGCGTAAGAGTCCGCGAGCGAGGTGTGGGTGATCGTCGGCGCGTAGGTGTCGGGCTCGGGTGCGATCTTCATCACGTCGTAGGTGACGGCGGAGCCAGCACCGGTGCGGGCGTAGTAGCCTGCGCCGAGTGCGAATCCGTTCCACTTGTAGTTCGCGTTGTAGACGTAGTAGTAACCGGAGGAACAGCTTGGGCTGCCGGAGGAGGAACGCAGGAAGTGCGTCCAGCCGTTGGTACCCGTGCACACGACGTTCTGGCCGGTGCTGGAGTACGTGGCGTTCCACGAGTAGCCCGCGAAGTCGCCGGTGATGTCACCGGGGACCACGTAGCGGTGAGCAGCGGTGTAGCCGTAGGTCGAAACCTGGGAAGCGGTGCTGCCACCAGACAGCGGCTCTTCGATGCTGGTCTCGTCACCGATACCGACCATGGCGAACTCGTCGCCGTCCCAGAGGAAGACGAGGTTCATGCCTGGTCCGTCGTCAGCGGAGATGCTGAGGAAACCACCGTTGTCGTCGTCGAGGTACACCTTACCGGGGCTGGAACCGCCGGTGTTGTAGGACGAGGTCGCGGGGTAGGTGGAGGTCTGCCACTGCACGATCCAGTTGTTGTAGAAGTAGTTGGAGCCGGACGAGCCGGTGTAGAAACAGCGGCTGCTGCCCGTACCACAGTCCGAGGTGTCGAACTCGAAGTAGTACTCGTCGCTCTGGTCGAAGTAACTCATCTGGCGGTCGAAGAACTTGGTCGGGCTGAACAGGTTCGTCGCGCTGACCTCCGTGGTCAGCTGAACCATCTTCTTTGCGTCACCGGCGTTGTTGATGTCGTCAACAAAGAACCAGTAAGGCGTCGGCGTGGTCTGAGAGCCGGTCAGCGCTGGCGTGTACCCCTCGTTGGGGTCAGAGGCGCCGGTGCTGTCGACGTTCAGGTCTTGATACCACCAGTAGTAGGTCACATAGTCACCCGCGGTGATGTCACTGGTCTGGGCCTTGAACTGGCACTCGGGGCTGGAGGTGCTGCACGTGCCGATCGTCGTCGCGGCAACAGAGGTGTAGCTGCCGTTGTTGATGGCGTAGTACAGGGTTGGCTCGTTTCCGCTCGTGGTGTCGATACCGGAGGTGTCGGACAGGCCGAGGAAGAACGTGCGCTCGCCCTCGATGTACGAGGTGATGCCGTCGTACTCACCGAAGGTCGCCGTCGGTGCGTCGGAGTCCGTACCGCCAGAGTAGGTCAGGGCGAGGTAGTTGTTCGAGGAACCGCTGGTGTAGGCGTAGGTGTAGACGTACTGGCGGGTGCCGGAGTTGGTACCCGAGGTTGCGATGAGCGAGTTGTCGAAGGTCTTCGACAGGCCGACGCTGGAGGTACCGTTGAGGGCGGACCAGATGTAACCGGCCTGGGTCGAGGACGAACAGGACGTGGTACCGGTCGAATCGCAGAAGACGGCGGTCTTCCAGCCGGTGCCGTGGTCGCTCTCGGAGAAGTCGACGCCAGGAGAGTGCACAGCGGAGACGATCATCGCCTTCTGAGCCGTGCCGCCGTAGCCGCTGGTCAGGTAGGACGTGCTGATGGCGCCGCTGCAGGTCGGGGAGCCCATGCTGTAGCCGCTGTAGGTTTGGTAGTAGTAGTAGCCGCTGGTTGGCGCGCTGCCGGTCGCGGACGTTGCTGGGCGCGTCGTGCCGCAGTCCTCCATGATCTTGACGTCGAAGTCAATCTTGCTGTTGGAGAGGTAGGAGTAGTGGTAGCTGACGTATTCCTTGTACTCGATCTTGTCCACGGAAGCACCGGTTGGGAGGGCGTTGCTGCTCGAGAAGGTGAACTTGTGCCAAGGGGTGTAGAAGAAGTACGGACGGAAGGTGCTGCTGGACTTTCCGTTGTACGAGTTGTGATACATGTAGCGGTAGTTGCTGTTGTAGCAGTTGTTGTAGGAGACGTAGCAGTAACCGCCGCCGGCGCTCGTCACGCTGAGCGTGGGGTCAAGTCCGAGAGGGAAAACACGCTCATCGTCGAGGAGCCAGGAGGTCTCGACCGCGGTGGTCAGGAAGACCATGGGGCCCTGACTCATCACGAAAAAGGTCCCAAAGTAGGGCTCTTCGACGCCGGGCTCGATAACCATAGGAGCGGGAATCTCGGCGTACAGGTCACCGGTTTCCACGTTGCGGATCTCCAGGTGGCCGTCGGTCTGAACGAGGTCGGACCCGACCATGACCTCGCCGCTGTAGAGGGCGTGGCCGGCAGGGAGGCGCATGGCTTCGGTGAAGCCGAACCAGTGGGCGCCCTCGTCGAGGATGGGGCGCTCGCGGATCACAAGGTTCTGCTTCACCTGGAAGGTGTTGACTTCGTAATCGAGGTCAAAGCCTTCCGCGAGGGGGTAGCGGATGGTGTTGCCACCCACGCTCACCTCAGAGGTCGCGGGAGGCGCCTCGAAGGGGGTGTGGCTGGTGCCGGACTCGTCCATCACAACGAGCATGGGGTTGAGACCCGTGAGGATCGCATCGTCCCACTCGCTGGGCTGAATCACAACACCGTTGGCAACTTCCGCCGAGAAGGCGGTGTTGAAGGTGTTCTCGACAACTTCCCAACCGAAAGCCGTGGCCTTCAGGTTGAGATCGATGTCACTCCAGGTGCCATCGTTGTCGTAGTGGATGGGCTGGTCCGAGAGCATCTGCGTGAAGGTCCCGTCCGCGTTGCGGAAGGTCTTCGTGTTCGCGTCTCGGGCGCCCACGACTTCGCTGCTGTCAGCGAAGCCGTAGTCCACAGGTTCCAGTTTCTCGGGCTGCGCGAAGGCATCGTCTTCGGCAACCTGGTTGTGCTCTGCCGCCATGACGCTGTCATCGATGGGGTTCCCCACGAGACCCGTCATCGGGGTCAGGGCCATCAGCAGCGTGAGCAGCACGGCGATGCCGATGCCACCCATAGCGGTCTTCTTCTTGTTCGTCATTCCCAACATTGTCATTCACCCCATACGGACTGTATGCATTGCATCTGAGGTTCTGTATCGGTTATAGGCATTGGGGTACATGTGCTTTGAACCCCCAGATTGGCCGGCCGTGGAGAAACGATAGCCTGCGGACCTATTGAGCCATCATTGGTACGTTCTTTTTGTTGATTTGGACCCTCCTCCAGACCTCACGATCCTGGGTCAACAAAGGCCACGTGTTGTGTTCTGAGCAGATGAATCGACGCGGAGTCATTCCCGAAATCTAATCCAAATTCTAACAATCGGAATCGCGGGGTGGGAGACCGACAGGCCAGACGTCCATATTCGCCTCCAAGACAGCACCAGCAGGTGTATTGATGACGGCCTTTTGCGGAAATCAGCTTCAGCGGAAGCACGGAATTGCGCCCGATGTGGTGAGGGTTGAAGGCGTAGCCTTCGCCGGCACCGGATGCCGGAGATCACGTGCTGCACTGAAGAGCACCGGCACAGCGCGTGAGCAGATTGAGGCGATGAACGCTCGCTCAAACATGCTCAAGAACACAGGAAAAACCGGAACGGAGGGGCATCCGGCATGCTGGCGCATGCCGGATACCCACGAACCAAGGCCGGCTGGGCTTGGCCCTGAGGCTGGTGCTGGAATCAGTAATCCCAGTCCTTGTCGTCGCCGCCGCCGCCACCGCGGGTGACGATGATGGCGCCAACCACGATCGCTGCAACCACAACGCCGCCAATGGCGGGCAGGGTCCAACCGGGCAATTCGCTCTCGCCACTGACGTCCTCACCAACGGTGCCGTTGCCGTCATCCGTGTTGGTGAAGTCCGCGTCGCGGCGGTACTCAGCCGAGGCGTCGCCATCGTTGGCCAGCTTGCTGTTGCCGAGGTCATCGACGGCCACACCGACGAAGTGGTAGGTCTCCGTTCCCGTGAACGTGGGCTGTGCAATCTCAACGGTGTTCTGCGTCAGACCAACGGTGGTGCACTTGTCACCGGACGTGCGGATGTTCGCCTTGTCGGTGCCGTAGCAGATGCGCCAATTCGCAACATCGCTGTCGTCCCCAACGGACGTCCAGACGACGGTAAAGGAGTCGCCGTTGGCTGGGGCGGTGATGCTGGTGATGGACATCGCGCCGTC
>JAYOTG010000013.1:0-414 GCA_038150305.1 Candidatus Poseidoniales archaeon
GTAGGAATCGTCAGTCAGGCTGGCCTTGAAATTGGGATATTGAAGATCGTCAACCTCCTGAGCCAACCGCTCACGAACCACACGCCGCGGAACAACAATCCGTGCTGGATAATCCGCCTTGGGCGTCAACTGGACCTCGGCATCCGGCCAGATTTGCCGCAAATGGTCCGGGTCGCGTGCACGCACCATGAGGTCGCCTGGACGATCACGATGCGCGACAATCGACACAAAGCCGCCGGAGAGGAAAACCCACATTCAGACCACCTCCATGCCGGTCGCCCGTGGTGCACGTGGAGGAAGCCTCGCTTCGGCCTCGCGGTACAGGGGTGCAAGGCTTGGGGCAGCCAGGGCATCTGTGTCTGCGGTCCGTGGTTCATAGCGGGTGGCTTCCTTATCCCATGGAGGTGAGGGCTT
>JAYOTG010000013.1:424-48879 GCA_038150305.1 Candidatus Poseidoniales archaeon
CTGGAGGAAAGATGGCGTGGTCCATGATACGGAACACCACGCCGAGCCGGCGACACACTTCCCTGAAGATGACCAAACGCGACGTCACGGTTTCACGCATGACGCCCTCGATGACCGTCAACTCGTTCGGGCCACTGCGGGTCACGTGAAGGCCAAAATTGGGAATCCAGTACACTTGCCCTGCTGCGAGCGTGCGCATCATCCCGGACACTTGTGCTTCGAGAATCTCGGACCGAGCAACTTCGCGGTCACGTCGGTTCGGCACAGGAAGGGTGTCGAGGGACCTGGGCCCTGCCACCGGCAGGGGCGGGTCGAGCACGACGGGGTCGGTCAGCGGGCAGGCGGGCGGGTCGGGCGCTTCGGTTGGCATCACCTTGTAAGGGTCAATCTCCGGGTTAATTCACGGCTTTATGGTCCATCAGACGGGATTGATTTTTTATTGAGTTTTACATAGGTGATATCGTTTCATGGGGGACTGAGCCCAGCCATGAGCAAGGCTGATGTGCGGCCAAGGTTGCGTGGAAGCATGGTCTCATACGCCCTTGATGCGCTTATGTGGGAGTCAGTGGCGGTGCTTGCCATCGCCGTGCTGGCGTGGCTGCGCACCGTCGCAAGCGGCCTGGTCACCGTCATGGACGTGCTCTGGGGCCTCGGCTTCGTCGCCATCGCCACGGCCCGCATCGTGGCCCTTGGTGGCACCGATACCGTCGGATGGATCGTGTACGGCGCCGTGACGGTCTGGGCCCTTCGCCTCGCCATCCACCTCCACCTTCGGACGCGCCACCGCGGCGAGGACCCGCGTTACGTGCGCATGCGTGAAGGGTGGGGCGATCGGTGGTGGTGGGGCAGCTTTGTGCAGGTCTTCCTGCTTCAGGGCATCATCATGCTCGCCGTGGCGGCTCCCCTCCGCCCGTTGTTGGATGCATCCGCTCGGGCCGCGCCCGAACAGGCCGTCCCAATGTTGGCTGTCGCCGGCCTGCTCTTTGTCGTCGGCCTGCTCATCGAAGCCGTGTCCGACGAACAATTGCGCCGGTTCAGGGCAAAGGCTGGGCCCGGCCAACTGCTGACCACCGGCTTGTTCGCCATGGTGCGCCATCCGAACCATCTCGGTGAAGCGATGGTCTGGTGGGGGCTTGGGCTGGCCGCCATCGCCACGAGCGGCTGGGGCGTCTGGCCGGTCCTCTTCGGCCCCTTGCTGCTCAACCTGCTCTTGCGATGGGTCTCGGGTGTGCGCATGTCTGAAGTCGATTTGGAGGAGCGACCCGGCTTTGCAGAATGGGTCGCCACCACGCCTGCGATGCTGCCATGGCCGCGCCCGAAAGCGTGAGTCAATGCCTCACGCGGTGGCGTTGCCGGCCACAAGTGGCGTCAATTCACCCACGTTGGCCAACAGGCTTGGTCCGCTGGCAAGGTAGACGAGGGTGCCCAATCGATCGCGCGAATCCTCGGGCGTCGGCACGTCCTTGGTGGCGCACTCACCGGTGCAACCGTCCGTGATGGCGATGAAAATCCGGCCCTCGTTGTCGATGACGATGTCGTTGAAATCGAGTAGGTTCCGGTTGGAACCGCCGATATCCCGGCAGTCGCCGCTGTTGAGGCAAATGGAGCCGACCTGCACCGGATCCTGCGTCACGCGAACGGTTTGGAAGACGGGGTTCTCGTCCAGTGCGTTCAGGCTGTAGGTGACGTAGAGGTCGTAGCTCACGTTGGCCGTGGCGTAGTGGGCGTTGCCGTCCCACGGGTTGCCGTCGATGTCCGGCACGCCAAGGGCGCCGGCGTCCTCGCTTCCAAGGTAAGCCACCGCCATCCGACCGGGGTCACCGGCGATGATCTGAGGGAAGACGCTGGAGACCACCTCGACCGGGGAAATGCGCAGGCTGGTCTGCTCCCAAGAGTTGCCGGAGTCGGTGCTGCGGGACATGTAGACGCCTTGGTCGGCACCCGTCCACACGTGGTAGCCGTTGCTTTCCGTGTCCGCGGCCATCTCGGAGTTCTTTCGAGGATTCGGCGTCCCGACATCCTCGCCCATGGTCTTCTCTTCCCAGTTGAGGCCGTTGTCCTTCGAAACAACGAGGGTTGGCGTGGCCACACGTGGCGGCACATACACCGTCCCGTCGGGGGCGGAGGAAATGGCGCCGTGTAGGCCGCCGTTGGTGGTGACCAGGCCGAAGGCTTGGCCGCCCACGGCAAAGGTCGCGCCCCCGTCAAGGGAGGTGTAGCAGAAGATGCCGGCCAACTTGTTGTAACAGAAGTAGACCGCCGTGTCGTAGACCGGGCTGCCGATGGCGCCGTAGCCGGAATCCGTCCACGGGCCAGTCGCGAGCTTGATGTGATCATTGAGCGGAACAGGGCCGGAATCGTGGGGGTTGCCCAGCCACGTCTCACCGTCGTCGTCCGACCAGCCAATCCACGTCGTGGCCAAGCCGACCATCTGGACGTTGAAAATCCGGTCCGTCAGCGGATCAACCCAGCCCCACGGGTCGCTGGTGGAGGGAGCTTGCGTGACGTCACCTTCGACGGTGTTCACCCACGTTTCGCCCGAATCACAGGACCGCATGACCTTCTCGAGGGCGATGAAGAAGATGCAGCCGCTAGACGTGACGCCAATGCTAGGCTCTGGGCCTTGTTGGCCGACGTCGTTGATGTAGTACGTCGTGTCGAAGGGCTCGACATCAACCGGTAGGCCGTCCCCTCCGGTCACCCACACGCCATCAAGGACCTCGTCTTCCACGACAGAAGCGGGGGGTTCTTCGCTGCTTATGCAACCGGCCATGGGCGCAAGGAGCATCAGGAAGGTCAACAGCAGGGCTGTCGGGCGCATGATTTCCCCTGTGCTTTCCTCCCTTCAAAGGCTCCGCCGAGTGCGGTGATGAACGGTCCTTCAAAACGAACGAGGACGGCCTTGGCCCATGGTGGACGTCCCTTTGCCGTCTCACCTCGACGAGCGCTGCATCAGGCATCCGGGTCCTGCCGCCGCTTCGGCAGGCCTCGTCGTCCACTGGATGCGTGCCGCATTGCGCTTGGATGAGAACCCGACCTTCGACGTTGCCCGCACCATCGCGGAAGGCCTCGGCCTTCCACTGGTGATCTACCAAGGCATCGATGAGCGCTACCCTCACGCCTCCTACCGCCACCATCGATTCCTGCTCGAAGGAGCCGCCGACGTGGCGCATCGCGCCGAGGAACTCGGCATCCGTCACGTCTTACACGTGGCGAGGGACGGTCATCGGGAGCCCGCCCTTCTTCGGCTCGCTGAGGAAGCTGCGTTGGTGGTGACGGATTTGGTGGACCTTGAACCATGGTCGGCGTGGACCGGAGCCGTCGCCAAGATTCGCCCTGTCATCGAAGTGGACGCCCACTGCGTGTTGCCCCGTCCAGTGTTTGGGCGAACGGCGAACCGCCCCTTCCGTTTCAAAGACGCCACCAAGCGTGAGATGAAGCGGCGTATGAGCCAGCCGTGGCCACGCTGCACCGCGAACCTCGAACCTCTTTCACCGTCTTGGGTGCCCCCATTCACACCGATCGATGCGGCCGCAGCCCTCCGGGAGGACGGCGCCGTCTCGCTGTTGGCCACATGCCGGATCGACCCGAGCGTGGCCCCGGTTGCTGGCATGACCGGAGGCGCATCGGCCGGTATGGCCCGATGGGCGTCCTATCTGAACGAGGGATTGAGCCGCTACCACCGGACCCGCAACAACGCGGCCAACCCTGGCGGCGTCAGCGGCATGTCGCCGTGGTTGCACCACGGCATGGTGGCCGCCACGCGCTTGGTCCGTGATGCCGCAGAGCACGGCACAAAGGGGGCCGAGAAATTCCTCGACGAGATGTTGGTGTTCAGAGAACATGCGTACCACCACGCCCATGACGTGGACCGGCCGTACGGATGGGACCAGATTCCAGATTGGGCCCGAGCCTCCTGGCGCAACACGGCCTTGGTGCATCCAGCACGTCCCGCCATGGATTTGGAGCGGGCCCAGAGCAGCGACGTGCTTTGGAACGCAGCCCAACGAGGCGTGGTCCGCCATGGCGTCATGCACAACAACGTCCGCATGACGTGGGGCAAAGGAACCGTCCAATGGATGGAGGATCCTGAAGCCGCCATGCGGCTGACGCAGGACCTCAACGACCGGTACGCCTTGGACGGGCGAAATCCGAATTCCATCGCCGGCGTGATGTGGTGCTTCGGACTCTTCGACCGCCCATTCGATCCGCCCGAGGTTCGCATGGGACGCGTCCGACGTCGCGACCCGCGCGACCATGCGGCGCGTTTGGACCTTCGCGCCTATCGGGATTGGACCGAGGCCCATGCTGGTTCCAAACGGCTCAACGTCGGCATCGTAGGCGGCGGGCTTTCCGGCCGGTTCGCGGCACGTTTGTTGTCCGACCTCGGCCATGAGGTCACCGTCTACGACAAGGGCCGTCGGGCCAGCGGTCGCCTCTCTGATCGTTCCGCAAGCGACGGGACCCCGTTCCAGTTGGGGGCTCCGAAGGTCGAAGGCTGGCCGTCGTGGGCCGAGCGCCACGTGCAAGACTGGATTGAGCGCGGCTACCTCGACGTTGACGGCGAACATCCCGTCGTCACCCTTCCACCCTTGCTCGATTATCTCGGGGAGGGGCTCAACGTGCGTCAACTGCATCGTGTTGATGGGCTTGAAGCCACGCAGGAAGGTGCCCGTTTGCGCATCATTTCGCCGAACGGTCCACTGGAAGTGAACCATGATCACGTCCTCGTGGCCGCACCGCTTGAGCAATCTCGGGCCTTGTTGGAGACGGCAGGCATCCACGTGGATGGCCGAAGCGAAGCATGTTGGGTGGCATGGGGGCCAGCGCCTGACCAAGACTTCGAAGCACCTGCGGGCTGGACGCTGACCCGGCGTGGGCAAGACAGAGCGACCTTGGAAGTCAGGCTTGATCCCGAACAAAGCGCAGCGGACCTTGAGCGCAGCCTCCCGGACATGGCCGTCATCATCGCCACGAGACTCGGGTTGGACCCAGATGGGTGGGCGGCTCACCGCTGGCGGTTCAGCCGTCCGATCGAAGGGCCTGAGCATGTCGTGCATCAAGGCGCCTTCAGCGTCATCGGTGACGCGTTTGGCGCGCCAATTGGAACCGCAGGAGCAGCGCTGGACAGCGCAGCCCGAGCCGTGGCCGACTTGCACTGCACCGTGGGATGGCAGCCCAGCGAAGTCAGCGCCCGAGCCCAGCAGACCGATCTTTCCGCTTGGGGGGCCTGAATGGGCGTCTTCCGCAAGGCGCTGAAGCGTGTCGACATGGACGGCGTTGAGCGCTGGTGCTACGTGCACGTGGACCAACTGAACCTCGACGTCGGGCCATGGCGACCCACGCCAGAACGGCCCCGCTCGGCCATCGGGCTGATCCTCATCGAAACCTCATGGAAGGCCCGGCAACGCCCCTATCATCAGCAAAAATTGGCGGTCGTGCTGACCAACATGCGTCATTTTGCGCTCGAAGCCCAAGAGGCTGGACATCCGGTCATCGTCGTCCATGACGACCGACCCTACGAGACCGTCCTCGAAACACAGACCGAGGCACTTGGTCCGCTGCATGCGATGCGTTGGGCCGAGCGAGAAACTCGGCTCGCCCTCGAACCGCTGGAGGCCAGAGGGCTGCTGACGGTTGAGGAGCACGGGGGTTGGTTGACCGATCGGGCGCTGTTCGACCGTTCAGTCGGAGACAAACGTCCGTGGCGGATGGACGCGTTCTATCGGGAGGCGAGGAAGGTGCACCGAATCCTGCTGACCGATGAAGGGAAACCGGTGGGAGGGAAGTGGTCCCTGGACGCGGAAAACCGGCTGCCGTGGGACGGAGCGGTCCCCCTGCCTGAAGTCCCGACCTTTCCACCTGATGCCATCACCAAAGAAGTCGCAGCGATGGTCGAAGCCACCTATGGCCACCACCCGGGCCGCGTCACGCCCGAAGACCTGCCCGCTTCCGCGGCCGATGCGGAGCGCGCATGGCGTTGGGCCCTTGAGGAGGCCATGCCGTGGTTTGGTCCGTACGAGGACGCGATGACCGTGCAGCACCGCTCGCTGTTTCACACCCGCATCGCGACCCTGCTCAACCTTGGTCGCCTTCAGCCCGGGCGTGTGGTCCACGACGTCGAACACGCGGACCTCGCGTTGAATTCCAAAGAGGGTTTCATCCGGCAAGTGCTTGGCTGGCGTGAATTCATCCGGCACGTGCACGACGCTACAGACGGATTCACAGAAGGCGTTCACGTCGCGATGAGCACAAGTTCACGCCCGGCCGCAGGGCGGGAAGGCGCATGGCCTCAGGCCCCTACAAGCGTGGACGCGCTTGGCGACAATGTCCCACTTCCTGCGGCGTATTGGGGAGCACCCAGCGGTCTTGCCTGCCTCGACGACGTCACCAAAGCAGTGGTGGAAGACGGATGGACCCATCACATTCCTCGGCTGATGGTGTTGGCCAACCTCGGGACCCTGATCGGTGTGCGCCCACGGGAATTGACCGACTGGTTCTGGGCGATGTTCATCGACGCCTACGACTGGGTGGTCGAACCCAACGTCTTGGCCATGGGCACCTATGCGACAGGTCCACTGATGTCAACGAAGCCCTACGTTTGTGGCACGCCCTACCTGAAGCGCATGGGCGATGCGTGCAAGGAGTGTGCCTTTTCGCCCTCGTCCACGTGCCCCATTTCTGACCTCTACTGGGCCTTCCTCGCACGTCACGCACCGCTGTTTGACGGCAACATCCGCATGGCGATGCCCATGCGGACCCTTGTGAAGCGAGCGCAAGAAAAGCGAGAAGCAGATGCACGCGTCCATGCCACGGTCGTGGACGTGCTGAGTCAGGGAAGGCCGCTGACGCCAGAGGACGTCAAGGCGGCTCGGGCCGGCGAGGCGGCGGTAGAGCCAAGTCCTGCACAATGACGTGTGGCCATGGACGCTGAGCGTGATGCGCGCTGGCTTCTTCAGCGCCTGCGCGAAGAGGGAGACCTGCGTCCACCGTACAGGCTTCAGCGCGAGTTGCATTGGGTGACGCAAGCCACCGTGCTTCGAGATGAGGACGGAACCCCCACGGCCTACACTGAATTGAGGAACCACCTCGGCGCCGTTGAGCTGACCACCGTGGTCGTCGATCCCAACCATCGAGGAAGGGGCCTGAGCCACGCCCTCGTGGAAGCCGCAGTGCAGGGCACCAGCGCTCGTCCACTCATCCTGTTCACCCGCTCGGCTGCTTTGGAACGTGCCGTGGCCCGGGCAGGCTTTGTGCAACGGCGCATCTGGAATCCACTCACGCTGGCGTCGGTTGGACTTCGTGCTGCGATGCGATGCGGGCGGATGCTGATGCTTGGTGACCTGCGGAAATTGTGGTCGCAAGTCGCCCATGTGGCGGCCTTTCGATGCTGGGTGCTCGACGGTGAAAAGGCGGCGTGAATCATTCCTCTTCAGACCCGGGCGCCGCCAAACCGCACAAGCTGGCCTCCAGACCAAGCGCATGCAAGGGCGCTTGGAGGAGTTCCACGTCGTCCGGTGATGCTTGTGCCGGGTTGAGGGGCGCCACCACGGCGGAGACGCCAAGCATGCACAACCGGCACGTCCACGCGCCATCAAGACCGGCATCCACCAAGGCAGACCGGACGCCGCTCAACAATTCGGCGCGTTCGGATTCGGCCTCAAGCCCCGAGGACGTGGCAAAGGTCGCGGCTGCCTCGAGCAGGTCGCTCCAACGGTCTGCCGCCCATAGGCCCTCCATCAAAGGACCAAGGGCATGTTCTCCGGCCTCGGTGATCGCGCGTTTCCAACTAGGATGGTCGATGTAGGCAGACGTATGCCGAGACTCGTCAGGCTGCCAGACCAAGAGAAGAGGGGCCTCGAGCATGGCGCCCTCTGCTGCACCGCCCACGTTCGGCGCTCCAGGCTTCCGCCGGAGCGCCATGCCCCCTGCCTGAAGCGCCAACACGTCGCCAAGCCCACCTCGGTGCAAGCGTTCCATCCTGTGCGCAGCACGCGCTGCGTACGCATCATCAGGAGTGCCGTTCGCATCCAGCACCGCACGAGCAGCGGCGAGGAAACCGGCGGCTGACATCCCAAACCCTTGGCTGATCGGCAGTTCGAGCCGGACGTCCAAACGCCACGACGTTGCGACGGGGATGCGTCGGACGGCGCGGAGGTCGTCGATCAGCATGACGTACATGGCCTCGCCTTCGGGCCACGGTGTGCCGAAACGATCGCTCACGCTCACCTCGATGGAGCCGGGTTGAGACGGCGCTCTTGGTGCGGGAGTGGCCCCCTCGGAGACCTGTCCAGCGGGAGCTGGTGTGGCTTCAGCCCGAACGCGAACGCCTGCGTCCAAACACAACCCTGCACCTCGGCTGCCTTGGCGGCGAGGAAGAAGCTCGTCGTCATGGATGGAGAAGAGCAGGGTCACGTGTCCGCCGACGTGGGCCACACCGACCGTCATCGGAACACAAGCACAGCACGCCGTCCATCAAGGTGCGTGAAGCCGGGCGCGTGTTGCGCTCAAGCCAGGGCCTTCTCAAGGTCGCCGGAGATGTCCATGAAGCGCTCGCTGAGTTCGCGGAGGGCTTCGTTCATCACGACGTCAGGGGCCATGGCACCGTCGGTCTCGAAGGTGAACACGTAGGCGCCTGGCACGTCCTCGAAGACGATGGCTTCGCCGAAGGCTTCGTCACGGCCCGTGCCGGGTCCAACCTGGTGGATGGCCTTCTCGAGGTCGTGAACGGTGTCGATGTCCTCGACGCGGTTCTTGGTGAACAGCTTCGCGTCAATGGCACGACCGTCGCTGGTCGTCAGGTTGAGGCCGAAGAGCACCTCGGCGGCCTTCTTGTCTTGCAGCACGGCGACGCGCTGAGGACGGAAGGTCACGGCAGCCGCGGGTGCGTGCTTGACGTGGTCGCGGCCACGTCCGTAGGTGGCGAAGGCGTAGAACTCGAGGTACTGGCCCTTCGCAAGAACGGTTAGCGGAATGCGGGCGAATTCCTCGGGGATGTCGAACATCGGATCCGAGAGGGTCATCATGTCACCGACGTGGACGGTGCGGAACTCGTCCTCGTCGTCGGCGGAGGGGCCTCGAGCGTTGAGCGAGTAGAGCACTTGGCACTGCATGCAGCCGCGCTCGGATTCCACCAAGGTGCTGCAGTTGGGGCACTCGTCAACAAAGTGAATGCCCTCGTCAGGGTAGGTCGGAACGGGGAGCATGGCCAAGCGGTGAGCGATGACCTCGTCGGGAAGCGCGTTCACCGACTCGACCACTTCGCCCTGGTTGTCTTGGTTGACGCCTTGGGTGAAGTCGACGAAAGCGATGGCCAACTTGGGCACGTCGCTGAGGATGGCCCGACGAATGGCGTTGATCTGCGAAGCGTCGCTGTCGCTGATGAGGTACTTCGCCTTGCGGCCCTTGGGCCAACCGTTCACGGTTTCGATGTTCATCTTGATCCACCTCGTTCAGACGCGGCGCCCGCGGCGTCCGCCCTTCTTCTTCGTCCCGTCGTGGGCGATGGGGGTGACGTCCTCGATGCGCGTGATCGTCATGCCGGCACGGGTCAGGGCGCGAATGGCGGCCTGGGCACCGGGTCCGGTCGTGTTTGCCTTGTTGCCGCCAGGCGCGCGGTACTTGATGATGAGTTGCGTGAATTCCTTCTCACGCAGCGCATCGGCGAGGCGTTCTGCGGCACGGGTGGCCGCGAACTGGCCGCCGCTGTCGGAGGCGGTCTTGACGACCTGTCCGCCGGAGCAGGTGGTGATGGTCTCGGCACCGGTCAGGTCGGTGGCGGTCATCAGGACGTTGTTGTACGACGAAAAGATGTGAACGACGGCGCGACGGTCGGACATCAGGCCTCACCTCCATTGTCGTCAGCGGCAGAGGGCGCCTCGGCGGCGGCCTCGGCGACTTCAGCGGCGAATTCGGGCGTGGCCTCGGGGTCGACCTGTTCTTCGACGGCGTATTCGGCCTCGGAGCGGCGGTCTTCAATCGCCAAGCGGATGGAGTGGTTGGGGTTGTTGAGCGGGCTGGAGGGGTGGTAGGCGATGAGCTCCTCTTCGTCGCGGGACACGGGGTAGGAGGGAATGGTCACCTTCTGCTCACCGATGACGATTTGCCCGTGGGTGATGAGTTGGCGTGCCTGCTTGATGGTGCTGGCCAGGCCTTTGTAGTAGACCTGAGCCTGCAGGCGGCGGTTGAGGATCTCTTCAACGCCCAGGGAAAGGATGTCGTCGAGGCTGGCCTCCGCGGTCACGAGGCCCTTCTGGTGCAGGGAGTGGAGCAGGTCCTCCATCTCACGCTTGCCGTGTCCTTCCGTGGTGTCCACGTTACCGATGAGGCGCATGGCCTGACGGCGGTGGCGGCGGAGTTGGGACTTGGCCTTCCAGATTTCCTTCATGTTCTTCAGGCCGTGGCTGGCACGAATGGCGTGCTCTTCCTCGATGCGGTCGGCCTTCCACGGGTGGGAGGGCGTGTCGTACTTTGGTCGCGAGAATTTTGGTTCACCCATGATGCCTCACCTTTCCTCACTTCTTGCGCTGGACACCCAGCGTCAGGCCGAAACGGCCGTTGGAGCGACCGCGCTGGCCGCGGACCTTCTGGCGGTTGGCGTGACGCACACCGCGGTAGGCCTTGATGGCACGGAGTCGGTCGATGTCGTCCTTCTGGACGAGCTTGACGGATTGCCCGGTGAGGTGGAGTTCCTCACCGCTTTCGATGTCGCGCTGTCGGTTGAGCATCCACAGCGGAACCTTCTCGGCGTAGTCTTCGACGGCCTTCATGAGCGTCTGCTGCTCGTCGGCGGTCAGGTGGCCGGCCAATCGGGTCGGCTCGAAGCCGGTCTGGCGGCAAATCTGGACGGCGGTGCGAGCGCCGACGCCGTTGATCGAGGTGAGCGCCGAGGCGAGGGGACGGAGCCCGTCCACGTCGGTGTCCGACATGCGGATGATGTAGGAGAAATCGTCTCCGAGGTCTTCGTCCTTCTTGGCCATCCGTGGTGCCTCCATCGCGTTCGACATGGTGTCGAGCAACGTGCCGACCGAACTCCCCTATTTGAAGACCGCGGCGGCGAGAACTCCGCTCTTTGAGGCGCAGCGTCGCGTTCAGCGCTTCCCTTCTTGAACGGTAGAACCCACGCAGAGCAGATGCACATCAGGCCCCTGTCCCGCATGGCACAAGAAGGCACGACGGCGGCCATGCCGGCGTGACAACTGCCGGTCCAGCGAGCCCTGAAGTTTCGGTTGAAGGTCGGCGGGCAGCGTGCACCTCAGGGTCAAGCGGGCCACGTCGTGCTCCAACGCAAGCGCCACAAGATCGTCAACGGTCTGCTCGCTTGGCGCCTGGTGCACCACCGCTGCAACGCGCCCGGTGGCTTGCACCAGGCCGCGCTCTTCGGCGGGAAGTTTCAGCGCCTCGTCATGGTGGACCTGAGGACGGCGACCCTCAATTGCGGTCCATGAGAGCGCGGCCTCTTGTCCCACGTGACCGAAAAGCCACGCTTCGGCCAATCCTGAGGCCAGCAAAGCGGCGTCCATGAGGCTCACGTGCTCACCTCGGCGCGGCGGACGTCGCACGAGGGTTGGCAGATCTTCACCGAGGGGAAGCGGACGACCGCCTTCGACGATGAGCGGAAAGGACCCGTCGGCAGGATAACGCACGAAGCGCCGAGCCACTTCAGGCGATGAGGCTCCCCCCAACCACGCCGAAAGTCGGTCCACGCGACCGCCGCCGCGCGAGCCCCACACCCACGTGCGTTGGATGCCTGGACAATGGGCGTCAATCACCGCTTCCATCACCAAGCGCTGGTCGTGCGTGAGGCGTGGCGAGAGGTCGAGCAGCACCGCGGGCCCGTCTGGACCCAACGCGAGGTAGTTCGCCCACGCCTGAAGCACGGTGTTCGGCGAGGGGGCCATTTCGTCCAAATCGTGGGTCCTTGAATTTCGAGGCCGCGCGGGGTCGAGTTGAAGCAGGCCAACGGGGGCATGGCCCACGGCCTCGAGCACGCCATTCGCGTCGGTCCCATCGCCTACGAGGATGCGAGACTGCAGGAACCATGGGGCCTCCAGCGCGCCGAACCAAGACGCCACGGCGTGCAGGTTCTGCGCGCTCGCCCGTGCCCGGCTTGGGTCCAACTCGACGCCGACGGCCGGGCGCTCAAGGATGGCCGCCAGGGCCGCGAGTTGAACGCCGCTGCCGCAGGCCACGTCGAGCACGGCGCCAACGGGCAGGCGGTCCGGATTCAGCAACGCCGCACGCTCGGCCGAGACCTGCCACGGCGTGGCCAAGGGCTTCGCGGCCTCGCCATGCACGAAGGAAAGGCCGTCAGGAGCCGTTGGGTCGCGCACGACGGACAGGGATGGGTCCGGGTCCAGCTCGGCTGGAACGAGGACCTCGTGCGGCATGTGATCACCCTGCGATGTCCGAGCGCACGAGCAGGCTCTCGAAGGGGATGCCAGCAGCAGCAAAGGCCTCAGCGCCGCCTTCCTGGCGGTCAAGAATGGAAATGACGCCCACCACTTGACAGTCGGTTTCAGCCCGCAAACGCTCCACGGCTTTGACCGCTGAGCCACCGGTGGTCGTCACGTCCTCGAGCACCACGATGCGGCCTCCGCCGGCGAGGGAAGAACCCTCCACGCCTGGGGGATTGTTCGTTTTGCGCCCACCGCGCCCTTTGGGCTCCTTACGGACCATGATGCCACGAAGCGTGTCCGGCGCATCTGCGTTGGCGATGACCAGCGCCGTGAGCGGCACGGCACCCAACTCCAGACCGCCCACGACGTCGGCCTCGTAGGCCGGCAAGCGGGCGCAAATGAGGGCGCCAATCAGCCGAGCCGCCTCGGGATGCATCATGGCCGGCTTGAGGTCGAAGAACCAGCGCGACGTGCGGCCGCTGGCCAGCGTGAAGGCATCGTCGCTGCTGCCGTCAAGGAAGGAAAGGTCGCGCACGACGGACAGGGATGGGTCCGGGTCCAGCTCGGCTGGAACGAGGACCTCGTGCGGCATGTGATCACCCTGCGATGTCCGAGCGCACGAGCAGGCTCTCGAAGGGGATGCCAGCAGCAGCAAAGGCCTCAGCGCCGCCTTCCTGGCGGTCAAGAATGGAAATGACGCCCACCACTTGACAGTCGGTTTCAGCCCGCAAACGCTCCACGGCTTTGACCGCTGAGCCACCGGTGGTCGTCACGTCCTCGAGCACCACGATGCGGCCTCCGCCGGCGAGGGAAGAACCCTCCACGCCTGGGGGATTGTTCGTTTTGCGCCCACCGCGCCCTTTGGGCTCCTTACGGACCATGATGCCACGAAGCGTGTCCGGCGCATCTGCGTTGGCGATGACCAGCGCCGTGAGCGGCACGGCACCCAACTCCAGACCGCCCACGACGTCGGCCTCGTAGGCCGGCAAGCGGGCGCAAATGAGGGCGCCAATCAGCCGAGCCGCCTCGGGATGCATCATGGCCGGCTTGAGGTCGAAGAACCAGCGCGACGTGCGGCCGCTGGCCAGCGTGAAGGCATCGTCGCTGCTGCCGTCAAGGAAGGAAAGGTCGCGCACGAGGTCGACGAGCCGCGCCCGTCGTGCATCCTCAGCGAGGCTGGCGTCCACCGTCATGGCTCCGAGGCCATGCGGTGGGAGCATCAACCTTCCCGAGCACGACGTTGGATTGATGAACGGTCGCCCGGACTGTTCGTCTATGGCGTCGACCGAGGCTGTCGGCGCTCCACACCACGACCCGTTGCTCGGGCTTGACGTGGCCCGCTTGGAAGCAGAAATGGAGCGGTACCACCTGTGGCTGGACGAGCGGACCGAGGAAGCCTATGCCATCGCCGAAGCGGCGCGTGCCAAGCGCTTCGACCCTCGTGATCACGTGGAAATTCCTCGAGCCGCCGACTTGGCCAGCCGAACCGAGAAACTGCTCGTTGAGCATCTTGACGGTCACCCGGTGGCCGACGACATCCGTACGATGCTGGCGGAACACGACCGTGAAACGACGTCCATTTTGATGGCCCAAAAGGTCGCTGCGGCCTTCCGGGACAACGGATACGACATGGTCAAGAGCATCGATGTGGGCCTCCGCGTCGGCTTGGCGGTCCTGACCGAGGCCGTGTTGGTCGCCCCGCTCGAGGGCATTTCCGAAGTCCGCTTGCTGAGCAACGTCGACGGATCGTCCTTCGTCTCGGTCTATTTTGCCGGCCCCATCCGTGCAGCGGGTGGAACCGCGCAAGCCCTGGCCGTGCTCATCGCAGACATGATCCGGCGGGAGTTGGGAATCGACCCCTACAAACCGACCGACCCCGAAGTGGAGCGCGTCAAGGAGGAATTCGGACTCTTCCGCGGCAACCTGCAGTACCGCCCTTCCCCCGCTGAAATCGAGGAAATCGTGCGGGCCTGCCCCATCATGATCAACGGCGAGTCCACAGAACGCATCGAGTGTGCCGGCTACGGACGCGTGCGCAACGTGGACGACACCCGCATTCGGGGCGGCGTGTTGCTGGTCATCGGTGAGGGCATGTGCCTGAAGGCGCCGAAGATTCAGAAGCACACCGAGCGCCTGAAGGTGCCCGGATGGGATTTCATTTCCAAGTTCGCCGCCAAAGGCAAGGAGAAGGAGGAAGGGGGCGCGAAGGGGTTCACGTCCCGTCAGGTCGCTCCCATTTCCAAGTTCATGAACGACATCATCGCCGGCCGGCCGGTCTTTGGCGCTCCTCTGGAGGCCGGTGGATTCCGCTTGAGGTACGGCCGCGCTCGTCCCTCAGGCTTGGCCGCAGCCAGCGCCAATCCCGCATGCATGGCCGCCATGGACGACTTCATCACCGTCGGGACGCAAATGAAGATCGAGCGCCCCGGAAAAGCCTGCGCCATCACGCCATGTGACGAAAGCGAAGGGCCTTGGGTCATCCTGCGCAACGGTTCCTTCCGCCGCATTGACGATCTGAACGCCTACCTTGCTCTGCGCGAGGACGTGGCCTCGGTCTGGGACAACGGCGAGTTGGTGTTGGGCTACGGCGAATTCATGGAGAACAACAAGTCGCTGGTTCCCGCGGGTTACACCACCGACTGGTGGGCCTCCGACTTGCTCAACGCGCTGGCCGCGGAAGACGACGTTACGGACCTTGCGGCCTTGCTGGAGTGTCCCCGCTCGGACATGCCTGACGACGTGCCCGGCCGCGCGCTTGGCGACGACGATGCGGCCCGTGCGCTGGCCCGGAACGCATGGCATCCGTGGCTGCGTCGTCAAACTCTGACGTGGGCCCAAGCCAAGGGCGTCGCGCTGCGGTTCGGCACCTCCATGGCGCCGCCTAACAACCCGTGGTTCCTCGACTTGCCCATCGAATGGATGCCGGCGTGGCTCGACCTCTTGTCTGGAGCTTCCATCGAAGAGGGGGACGGTCGGCGCGTGCTCCGGATTGCTGGTGGCGTGTCCAAGTGGTCGGCGGACGTGATGGACGAATTGCGGCCTGAGGCCGAGCCTGAAGCAGGCTCACGGTCCGTCCCTGGTCCATCGGTCCGCCCGGAGGAGGGCATCTTCTCGGGAGGGACGCCCGAATGGTGGACCTTCCTACAGCACGGTCTGGCCAAGGGCGCCGCCCTCCTGCTCGGTGTGGCGCATCAACACGACGGCGAGGACCTGCTCCTCACAGGCGGTTGGGAAGCGATGTTGGAAGGCTTCGGCTTCGCCAGCGAAGGTGCACAACCGCTCGCCGTCGAGGACATGGCCACGGCCGTGAAGCGGCACCTCGCTGACTTGCGCAACGCCGCAGCCCTGCTCGAAGAGGAGCGAGCGCGCTACCGCGCCCTCGATCTGGAGCGTGCGACCGTGCGCATCGCTGCGGAAACCGACGCTCGTCAGCGGGGCCTCGGCATCGCCGAAACCGACGAAGTCGGGCGTCAGGCGGCGGCTGAAGTGCCGGACCCGGGTCCTGCGGACCCGAAGGCCTACCGCGCTGCGCAGTCCTTGGAGGACGATCAGGCCGTGGACGGATTGCTCCCCCTCGTGCGTCGAATGTCGCGCTTGCGGTGGGAGCACAGCGCTCCGGTCCGTGTGGGTTGCCGCATGGGCCGTCCAGAGAAGGCCGCTGCGCGGGTGATGAGCCCGATGTCCCACGCCCTGTTCCCCATCGACCTCAACGGCGGGGCTCAGCGGCTGCTGGCCAACGCGGAGGAAAAGCGCAGCATTCGCGTGCAGGTCGGCCGTCGCATCTGCACGGTGTGCGGGAAAGAGAGCCCACACCTGAACTGCCACCATCGAAGGGTGGACGACATGGGCCGGCCCAGGGCAGGAGAAACCTGCGGTGGACCCACCGAGATGGCCGGCAAGGCGCGTGCCGACGCGCGTCGGAGGGGTGAACTTCAGACCATTGAACTCGACACCCTGCTCGAGGATGCGCGGATCCGGTTGGGCCTTGATCGGCTGCCAAAGCAGGTCAAGTGCGTCAAGACCCTGAACAGCAGGAACCAGACGCCCGAGCCGATCGAAAAAGGGATCCTGCGCGCTCACCACACCCTCCCTGTCTTCCGCGACGGAACGGTACGTTACGACATGAGCGACGTGCCCGTCACCCACTTCCGTCCCAAGGAAATCGGCACCAGCGTTCCCGCCCTCCTGGACCTCGGGTACACCCACGATCACATGGGTGCGCCGCTCGAGCGCGACGATCAGGTGCTGGAAATTTTTCCACAGGACTTCATCGTCGCCGCCAACGCCAAGGAATTCTTCCTTCGCACGGCGGCCTTCATCGATGACCTGCTGGTCCGATTCTACAACATGCCGGCCTTCTACAACGTCCGCACGCCAGAGGACCTGGTCGGCCACCTCATCTGTGCCCTTGCACCGCACACCTCCGGCGGGGTGTTGTCGCGCATCATCGGTTGGGCGGACTGCTCTGGCGGCTACGCCCACCCCTTGTTCCATGCCGCGAAGCGTCGCAACTGCGACGGTGACGAGGACGCCATCATGCTCCTCATGGACGGTTTGCTCAACTTCAGCCGCGACATCCTGCCCGCCAACCGTGGCGGCCAGATGGACGCCCCCTTGGTGCTCACCACCCGCCTGAATCCAACCGAGGTGGATAAGGAAGCCCTGAACGTGGATTGCGCGTGGTACTACGAAGCGGCCTTCTACGAGGCCACGCAACAGCAGCCCCATCCCAAGACCGTCATCGAAATGATGGACATCGCTGAACGCCGGCTTGGCACGGTAGCGGCCGTTCGCGGATACGGCTTCACGCACGACTGCGAAGCCATGGACCGTGGGCCTGCGCTTTCTGCCTACAAGACCCTCGAGACGATGATCGACAAGATGAACGGACAACTGGATTTGGGGCACAGGTTGCGTGGCGTGGACATTCGATTGGTGGCCAGCAGCGTGATTCGCTCGCACTTTTTGCCGGATTTGCGTGGCAACCTCAACGCCTACGCACGCCAAAAGGTGCGGTGCGTGAAGTGCGGCCATTCCTACCGTCGTATGCCACTGGCGGGGAAATGCATCCAGCTGACGAAGGTCGGCGGCCGCGGACTCGCGGCCCACGGCGTGTCGCGCTCCGAAGGTGACCAGTGCGGTGGTAACCTTGCCCTTACGGTCTCCGAAGGCGCCGTGCGGAAGTACATCGAAGTCACACGACACGTGATGGAGACCTATGGCGTGGACACCTACACCCGACAGAACGTCGAATGGTTGGCCTCCTCCGTGGACAGCCTGTTCAACAACGATCGGGCGCGCCAGATGTCGTTGGCTGATTTCTTGTAATCAGCCGCGAACAGGGGGGCTCCATTGCCCGTCGGCGTGAACCGGATCTTCGTCAACGAGCGGCCGCACGCCACGGAACCCGATGGGAATGGATTCCCCATCGCCCTTGGATTCCCGCGAATCCAACCAGCGTCGGATGCCTCGGTCAGCGAAGGCGATGACGATGAGGCCAAGCGTTGCGAAGAGGTGCCCCTCCACCCGCATGGGGCCAAGCGGCTCGAGCGTGAGCGTCATGTAGGCCACGACCTGATCGGGACCGGAGCTGGTCAGGACGTAATCTCCGGGCGGAAGCGTGCCTTCCCAACCGCTGCCCCCTTCTTGCACGGATCCGTTCCAGCCTGCAACCAGGGTCCCGTCGGCCGAGGTGATGGCCCATCCAACCTCAGCGGTCGGGTCGGCCAAGTGTTCGAACTCGGCTTCAAACACGGCCGGAAGGGGGCCCTCGGCACCAAGCAGGCCCTGAATGGGAATCGGGACGCTCTCCTGGAACGGGTGGTCGGCGTCGTTGAGCTCCCGGACGGCTTCACCGTCCACCACCAACGCCCACGCCACGTTGACCACGGCGATGGCGACCGCCCACATCAGCACCCCGCGAAGGAGCCCTGCCTCGGCCATGACAAGGAAGCGTGGACCCATTGGCTATGAGGTCTCGTCCCTCAGCAAGGCGTGTTCAATCAAGTCGAGACGCTGCAAAACCTCGGCCATCCACGCCAATTTCTCCAATTTTCGTGCAGGATCAGTGGTGCCGGACCACGCGCCAACACGATCCATGGCGAACCCCACGAAGGCGATGTGCTCGTCCTCGATGCCCATCCATCGCAGCAAACAGACGGCACGATCTCCGTCGGTGAAACCGCCAGGGTTGTGCATGCCTTCGATGGCTTCGGGCACCTGATGGGTCAACACGAGACGCGGCGGGTTGCTTTTTTCGGCCCACGTTGCAAGGTGGTTTTCCCATGCCTCGCGGTTGTCCCCATGCGCATGCAGTACGACCGTCACGCCGCGCTGCACCGCATCGCGAAGATGGACGCCGCCGTCGAGGTCGCTGACCACGGCCACCAAGGGAAGCACATCCGAAACTGCACCCGCCGCTCCGTCTGCAGCGATGAAGATGGTCTCCGGCCCTGCCGCGGCGTTCACGTCCTCGACGGCCGCTGCAGCGCCAACCACCACCACCCGGGATGCTGCGCGACAGCGTGCGACCAGATCACGCAGGGCCGCATCACGGGCCTGAGCGGCCCAATTCTCAACGCCGTAAGGGGCAACCGCGGACATGTGTGCATGCAGCGCCAGCGCGCTGTCTTGGTCATCCTCCACCGACCAACCGAAGGCCGCGCGAACTTCGTCCTGCACGGCCAGCAAGGGCGGTGCAACGGCGGGGAACACGTGGTTCGGTGAACGTCGTCGGTCCTTGAAGCGGGCGGTCGGCGTCGAAGGATGATAAGCGGTGGCCACCCGTGCCTCTGCGTGCCTGTTCCACGCGAGCCAGAACCCGTCGAAGACGTGGTGACGTTGGCACGCTATCCCTTCCTGCCGCAGGCCTCGCCATGGATTGCGGCCTTGGCCGGTGAACACCGCATCACGCTCGATGAATTGCTGGAAGGGAGCTTCATGGAACCGGCCCGAGCACGGGCCAGGATCCGCCTCATCGAGACCGTCGAGGCCGAGGAGGGCGTCAGCCTGTCCGGTGGAGATCTGCACAGTGAAAATGGACGCCTCATCGAGGCCTTCTCCTTCTACTACGCTCGTTTGGTGGTGTGCGCCACCCGCGACGAGCGGCTCGTGGCCCGATGGGCGCTGGCCGAAGCTCAGCGCGCCGAGCGCTTGCTGAGAAACGACGAGCGGGCGCTGCCTGTCGTCGCGAGGACGTACATGTCCGACATCCGCTCGCGCGAGCACCGCGGCCCCAGCGGGCGCGGTGACCGTGGCACGGCCTTGCCGCACCTCGAGTGGACCATCGGCATGGCCGATTTCATCGAGGTGTGTCCGAAGATCACCGGTGACCGATGGCGCTTGGCCAACACCGAGTTGTCCGAAGGCAGCATTCGGCTCCACAGCGAAGCCCAGTACAGCTCGTCGGCCAAAGTTGCCCGCCTGCTCAGGGAGCGCATCAAAGCCGGCATCGAAGCCGATGCCCTCGAAAAAGTGGCTGAGGTCAACGATGACTTGGCGTCACGCCTCGCCCTACCCATCGGCATCGTCCGCAACCTGATGGAAGCACGGGTGCAGCAAAGTATCGCACTGGCCGGTGTGGACGAGGAAGATTGGCCGCCGTGCATGCGCCGCATCGTGGCCGATTTGGCCAATGGGGTGAACGTGAACCACTTCGGCCGGGTGTTCCTCGCCTCCATGGGATCGACCATGGAATTGCCTCAGAGCACCACGGTGGACTTCTTCCGTGGCGCTCCAGACTTCAGCGAAGCCACCACCACCTACCAGGTCGGCCACGTCTACGAACAGGGCTACACGCCAGCTGGGTGTGCGAAGTTGAAGGTCAACCACAACTGCCCTGTCCTGCCCGGCGACGACCGCTTGTGCGACCGCGAGTGGTTGACGCATCCGCTGAAGTACGTGCGCTCAAGGCAGCGCTGGAAGCAGCGCATGGAAGAGGAGGCAGCCCCTGTCGTGCAGCACGACGCTCCGCCGCCAACCGACGGTTGATGCGCCGGAGGGTGCCGAAGGAGCGAAGTTCCGTTCCTGCTGACATGATTCGACACAGGTCTTGAAGGGAGGGAGCGCTCTCGCCGCATCAGAGCCGACCATGGACCGCATCCTCGTGCTGACCGTTGACCGCGACGATGACCTTGGCAACAAGACGTCCATCCGCGGCCCTGTGGTCAACCGAAGGAACGTGCTGACCGCGGCCCTCAAACTCGGCATGGCCGACCCGGAAGAAAGCGACACCAACGCCATTTTGGGTGCCTTGGCGCAGTACGACCGTCTTCTCGAATCGAAAGGTGCTGAGGACGAAGTCGAAGTCGCGGTCCTCACGGGTGACGAAAAGGTCGGGCAACGCTCCGACCGCGCCATTTCGGCCCAACTCGACGAGGTGGTCAACGCCTTCCAACCCGACCGCTGCATCGTCGTGACCGACGGAGCCGAAGACGAAGCTGTGCTGCCGCTGATTCAGTCGAGGGTCAAGATCGAGCACATCGAGAAGATTATCGTCAAGCAATCCAAAGGCATCGAGGGCACCTACTACTACATCGTCAAGGCGCTTGAAGATCCAAAGTGGCGCTCCCGCTTCATGATCCCCGCCGGCCTGATTCTGGCCATCCTCGGCCTTGGCGTGATGCTGCCCGACGCGATCGGCAGCGTGGTGCTGGGGGGCCTGCCGCTGCTCACCGGACTGTACATTTTCGCCAAAGGCGCAGGGATTGACGACAACGTCAACCGCGTGATGCAGGAGATGCGTGAAAACGCCGACGCGGCGATGTTCACCTCGTTGCTCTGGACGGCCACCCTCTTTAGCGCGCTCTTTGCCGTGGCCGAAGGCTGGCGTCAATACGAGTTGATGACCGAAACGGCCGCCGCTTCGGCGTCCGTGTGGCTGGAAACCCTGCACAGCGCCCTGGCGTGGATTGTGCTGGCCTTCCTGACCTCGACGGCCGGATTCATGATGCTGCGCATCAAGCGAGGCAACTTCTCAGGACGGATGATCATCCTCTCGATTTTCGGCCTCGTCGTCTACTCCTTCGTAGATTCGTCCCTGACCATCGCCAGCGAAGTCCTTGCGGGTGAATTCACCTTCGAAGTCCAAAGCATCCTCAGTGAACTGACGATGCCCATGATTTGGATCGTCGTGCTGTGGTTCGCCATGGTGGTCAACCGCAGCCTCAAGGAACGCCAGCCCTACAACACCCCATACCGCGGCGTGTGAACGGTTTCGGCTCGGTCAGCGGGCCCGGCAAACCGCCGCTGTGTTTCACCGCTGAAACCTGCCCCTTCATATCACGAAAAGGCACGGTTGACGCCATGGCAGGAACGCACGAAGAAGCGCACAACATCTTCCCACAGATCTACTTCGGCTCCCTTCTTGCAGCGGGCCTTCTCCTGTTCCTGCTCCATCGACGATGGGGCGCCTTGCCAAAACCCGGCGAGCGGTTCTACGACGTGATCATCCTCGTGCTTGGCTTGTGGTGCCTTGGAGGCTTGCTCATCGATGCCTTTGCGCACATCGGCGGCCGCGTGGATGACACCTTCTTCACCGAATGGCACGCGGTGTGGTATTCAGGAGCCACGGCATACGGCGCTTACATCTTCTACGCGGTCATGCCCGAAGGGGGCGTCGGAGAAATGCTGCGCCGCCCCTTTGGCGTGCTCAGCGACGTCGCACCCGAGCATCGCCCTGGCGTGTGGGGCATCATCGTCTTCTTCATCTCGGGCTTTGGTGACATGATTTGGCATGAAACGCTGGGCGTAGAGAGCAGCCTGGACATCCTGTTGTCACCGACCCACATTGGCCTCTTTGCGGGGCTTATTTTGTCCGTGACCGGCCCGTTTTGGTCGGCATGGGCGGACCCAACAAGCGGACGAAGCGGCCTTCGCTCGCAAGCGCTGCCCATTTTCGGCCTTGGCGCTGCGTGGTGCGTCGTCCTGCTGATGGTCCGCTACACCCATCCGTGGATCGACGGCATCGGCGAGTACTGTTACACGCCGGTGTACGACTACATCTGTTGGAACAGCGACTACAACGAAGCCTTGGGCATCGGCATGCGGTCCTTCTTGCTCCAAGCCGCCTTGACGGCGGGCGTCCTGCTGATGTTCCTGCGCAGGTGGGAACCGGCGCCTGGTGCTTTGGCCCTCCTCCTCGGATTCCATGCCCTTGGGGCATGGGTCTACGCTGAATTCGACCGCGACGTGGCGGTGATGGGTATTGCATGGGCCCTTCTCGTGGAAGCGCTTCGGTTCATGTGGACGAAAGGGTGGCGTGCATCTTTTGTTGCCACCGCCGTGGCCCTCCAGTCCGTGGTGCTTCAGGTCGCCTTGTTCATCAGCGGTCCGCGCGGCACCTGGTGGGAAGGCACGGACCTGCACATGGCGCCCTTTGGTTGGACGGTGCACGCGACCTTCGGGGCGGTTGTGCTGTGCGCCTTTGTGGGGGTCATGGCCACCACCTTGGCCTTCCCTCCTCGCCTGCCCGACATGAGCGAAATCGAGCAATCCTGATACGACGTGGCGGGCAGGTTGTGGCATGGTCAGCCAAGAGGACCTAGTTCGGCTCGCCTCCCTTTCAGGATACGACCGCATGTTGGCCATGGACGCCGTCGCCCGAACCTATGGCGTGGCGCCTGCCGACGTGGAGCAGGCCCTCAACGCCCACCTTGGTGGTGCTGCACCTGCGACCGGAGGAGAGCAGCCTCCGTTCAACGCTCCACCCGATGTGCCGGCTCCACCGTCCATGGTGGAAAGCCTCGACCTCTCGCAGTACCGCTACGGGTACGACCCAAGCAAAGAGGCGAAAGCGCGGAGGTCGCAGGTGAGCCGAGCCATCCGCTGCCCAACCTGTAGCGCGGCCTTGGGCATTCCGAACGTGCGTCCGATCAAGGTGACGTGCCCCGCGTGCCAATCGGTTCACACCTTCTCCGCCTAAGCGGGGCATTGATGGGCAATCGGCCGGTCCATGCCACATGGACGGCCGCAGCCCCCGGCTTTGGCCCTACAATCCAGCCTCGTCCCCCGTGGCGTTGCCCGAGACCGACCTGCTGCACACGCCGGAGGCCACCTGGGTGTTGACACCCCCTTCCACGCCGCAGGAAGCCGCGTTGGACCTTGCCGGTCTGAGGACGTGGGCCGCGTCGTACACGGACGCCGAGAGCACGGCCTTGCCCGAGCTCCTCAAGGCACATGGCGCCGCTTCGCTCGAGGAGCGATGGCCGCTGCTGTTGCTTGGAGAATTGGCCAACCCCTACCGGCTGGCTGCGCTTCGGTGTGAGGCAGCGCCCATCCTCCGCGTGCGCCTTTCGGACCTGTGCCGCACGTGGACGGACGGACAAGATGCGCGGCACATTCAACCCGGACTGCATCACGTGACGCTGGCACGGTCGCGAGGATGGTGGGAGGTGGCCCACCTCGGCCTCTTCACACGGCCAGAAATGAAGCGCCTGACGATGTGGTTGGCCGAAGACCGGCCCGGCGTCTGGAAGCCGGTTCGTCCTGCAGAGGGCCGACTGCACGTGGAGACGCAGCCCTTGGATCACCCCACGCGAGACGACATCCAGTGGGACGGTGCCGAGGAACGCGTGGAGCGACCTGCACCAACGTTCACGGGACCAGAGATCGATTTCTCTACCGTCATGGTCCCTGTGCACGTCCGCCGTGGATGCTACGACCATCGCGGGCGGCTGGCGCGTTGTGTGCACTACCCTCAGCGGGACTTCCACGAGAACGTCTTCCGACGCGGGTCGGCCTGCGATTGGGATGACGTCCTCGACGTCCACGGGTGAAGTTGTGGGACCTCCCACGCCACATTGAAGTGCTCAGACGTCGATTTCTCTTCATGCACGGCAAGGGATCGCAGAAGAGCGCACGACTTGAACGTCTCAAGGATGAAATCCTTGCGTACGTGGAAACCAACCCCAACTGCACGGCAGCCGACATCGTGGATTACCTCGCCAACGTTCGACGCATGCGCAACCACGGGCTGACGGCCCGCAAGGTGGGGTACTTCATCCCCAGGTACCTGAAGGAGGCCGTGGCGTTCACGTTGGACGCGACCACTGGCAAGCGGCTGTACAGGGTCGCGGCGTGAACACGGCACCTTGATGCGGCGTGGTCCTCTCACCGGTGCATGGCGCCACGCCTCCCGAGGGCTGCGGACCTGTTTCCCAGCCACACGAAGGGCCTTGGGCCCCGGTTCCCGGATGGACCGGTCTGGTCCCTGCTCGACCCGGCGTCTCCGGACGGGCTGCGGGCCCAGCTGCTCAAGGCCATCGATGCTGCGGACGACCTGATCGACGCTCATGGCGGCCATTATACCGTGGACGAGGAGGAGGGGCGCGTGGCCGTTCATCGCAACGCAGTTATCGAGAACGGCGTCCACCTGATCGGTCCCTGCCTGATTGAAGCAGGCGCAGTGGTCCGTCACGCCGCATACGTGCGGCCGTGGACCTGGGCGTGCCAAAACAGCGTCATCGGCCACTGCACGGAAGTGAAACACAGCGTCCTTCTTCCCGGCGCAAAAGCCCCGCATTTCAACTACGTCGGCGACAGCATCCTGGGCGCAGGCGTCAACCTCGGTGCGGGTGCAAAATTGTCCAACCTTCGCCACGACGGCGGCGAAGTCCACGTCTGGATTGACGATGAGCGCGTGGCCACAGGGATTCGGAAATTCGGCGCCATCCTCGGCGACGGCGTTCAGCTTGGCTGCAACGTGGTCACCAACCCGGGTTGCGTGCTTGGGCCGTCGTCCACGGTGGACCCGAACACCACCGTGACCGGTGTGCACATGGAACAGCAGCGGCATCGTTGAGGTGGCCCCCATGAACGTGTTTGGGACCGATGGCATCCGCGGCGAGGTGGACCTGCGACCCTGTGGGACCCGTCAGGCCATCGATGCGCTGCTCGACGACCGACGCCTGACCCTCCCGCTGGCTTGGTTGGCGGGGCAAGCGCTGGCTCGGACGCTGGATGCAGAAGACGCCAAGGTGGTGATCGGCTGGGACGACCGCCCCGGAAATCCAGCCTTGGTCCACGCCGTTCAGGACGCATTTCAGGCCGCAGGCTGGGACGTCACCCTCCTGGGCACCTGCGCCACGCCGCTGGTGCATCACGTGCTGCTGGAGACGGCCTCGACTGCGGGCGTGATGATCACCGCAAGCCACAATCCAGTCGAAGATTCAGGGCTGAAGGTGTTCGACGCTTTTGGAAGAAAGTCAACACCTGAGCTTGAACTTCGGTTGACGCGAACGATGCTGGACCTTGCCCAAGAGGACCATGATTTGCTGCACCTCATCGACGGCGGGGCAGATGGGCTCGGCGACGATGGATTCAAGGGCGTTCACGCGGATTGGCTCAGCAACAGAATGGACGACCTCGCCGGCATGTTTCCTGAGACCGAAGGTGCGCTGATCCACGACTCGACCATGCCTTTGCTGCTGGACCTCAGCCGAGGCTCAGCCATCGGGTGGCTTCCGGCGTGGCTGGAGGCACGGGAGCTCCGCGTTGAGGAAGTCAGCCACGCGGCCGTCGCCATGAACCGAGATTGCGGTGCGGGTGAGCTCGCTCCAGGCATGCGGTGGTCTTGGGAGGAGGCGGCAAGCGAAGATCACCTTCTGTTGCGTCACGTACGACGGGCACCCGAAGGCACGCTGATCGGCGCTGCCCTGGACGGGGACGGGGACCGATGCTTGTTGCTGGTCGCCGAATCGGACGGCCCTGCGGTCGTTGACGGCGATGCCATGGCCTTGCGCTTGCTCAAAGCGGGCGCTCGGGACCGAACATGGACCGTGGCTGCTTCCATCGAATCGGACTTGGCCCTCAGCAGCTGCGCACAAGCGATGCCCCATGTCGGTCACGTGATGGAAACGGCCGTGGGTGACCGCTGGCTTTCGGTGGCCTTGGCCGACGCCACCGAGGGCGAAGCGCCTTGCGTGGTTGGCGTCGAAGACTCCGGCCACCTCGTGCTCCCCTCGCGTTGCCGCAGCGGTTGGTCCCTCGTTGGGGACGGCGCCGCCAGCCTCGTCGCGGTGCTTCTTGCAGGGCTTGGGCGGCGTGGCGCCGTGCGCCAGGCAGGCGGGTGGAAAAAACGCGTGTCGATTGCACCTGCTGACCGCTCACGTTGGACTGGAGATGGGCCTCTGGCGGATGCGGTGCTTGCGACGGTCCACGCGACGATGCCGCATGCGGTTGAGATCACTGCGGGTGGCTTAGAGGCAGAACCGAACCTGCTGATGGTGCAAGGGACGGTCGACGGCACCCGCTTCAGCCTCGGGGTTCGCAACAGCGGCACACAGGCCAAAACCAGCCTCAGCGCCCGTGTTGACCACCCGCGCGCTGCGGCCCAGATGGAGGCCCTGCTGACGGCGCTCGACGACCTGCTTCGCCCTGCGTTGACGCCCTGACGCTCAGTCAACGGCCATCGCATCTGCGTCACGTTGGGTCAACCAGGTCACTGCGGAAAGCAGCCCAACGGTGATGACGAGCATGACCAGCACGCTGTTGACCGGCACGCCGGCGATGACGGCCATGCCGAATCCAACCCATGCCGCCAAGAGATCCGCCAAACCGATCACGCGCCACGAACGGCGCAGCACGAGGATGCCGATGATCCATGACCAGCCGCTGAGGAAAAGCAGGGCCACCACCGCTCCAGTGAGGCCAAACCCGCTCCAAGCCGCGGGAATGAGCAGGACATGCCCGCCCTGCAGCGCTGCGGCCAGCCACAGCGGTTGCTCGGCAAGCACCGTCCACGCGGCCGCAACCAACGCCAGCGCTCCGAACAGCAACGCGGCCGGTACAATGCCAGGAAGGTCGATGCTGAGTGTGGGGCCGAGCCAATACACCAGCGAAGCCCACGCCGCAGGAGCAGCCACACCCGTCAACAGCGGCACCGCAGGTTGCCGCCATGCGAGACCGCGTCGGAATCCTGCCACCAGCGCGAGAAGACCTGCTGGCCCAAAGGAAAGGGGAACGACAAGCAGGGCCGTCATCGCACGCCCGCCAGCGCCTCGCTGGTCGGCGAGGTTGCGTTGCCGTCGCATGCCTTCCACCCACTCGTGAAGTGCGACGAGGCCCAGGAGCGCGGCTTCAAGCACAAGCAGCGGCACGATCCAGCCCAGTGCTTCGCCCGCGAAGGGGTCCACGCGCAGGGGGACTGGAACTTCACCGCCAACGAACAAGGTCACGAGACGTCCGGCCACGAGCGTCACCAACAGCGCGTCGGCAAAGGCCGGCAAACGCAAGCCAAGTTGATCACGCCCAAGCACGTGCATGGAAGCCACCAACAAGGAGCCAAGCACGAAGGCCAAAAGGTGCAATTGATCGCTCAAAAGCACCACAAATCCCCCGACTCGGCCTGTGATCTCGACCAACACCAAGCCAGCAAGTCCCAACGCAACAGGTGCGTCGATCCCCAACACCTGAGGCAGAGGCATCGACAGCCGGTCTGCGGACCAACGGGCCAGTCCGATGAAGGCGGTGATCAGCAAGGCCGTCCCCGCCAGCGCGAGCGCATGGTGCCCACCGAGCCACGACCACACGGCTCCGCTCAAGGCGGTCGCGCCGATGAAGGCCATCAGCACCGTCGGGCGATGTTCAATCCCGTCGAGGGATGCGTCGGTCGTCTGGACCTTCGGTCGGCGCGCCGTGGCTCGCTCCGCCGTCCTGCGCATGTCCGCGGCGCTTGCGAGGTCCAACGATGAGCCCTCTGTGGTGTGATCCAACCGATGCATGGCGGTCCCGTCGGTGTGGCCAACGCGCTCCGCGAATTCGTTCCGTCGTGCTTCGAGGGCCGCCTGTTCCTCGCGGCGTTGCTCGATGCGGGAGGTGGTTTGCAGTGCGCTCCTCAGTTCTCCTTGAACGCTCAACCACCCTCCGGTGGCGACGAACATGCCACCGAGCGCCACTTGGAGGCCGAGCAATTCCGCTTCGAAGCTGACCAAAAGCATGGCCACAAGCAGACCGAGCGCGCACAGGACGTTGGTGAGCAACCGTCCGCTCAACACCTCGCGACGGAGGAAGAAGGCCAACCCGAGGGCGACGATGACGCCCATCGCGCTGGCATCCATGGCCAAACTCAAACCTTCGAGCGAACCCTGCTGGGGCTGCAACCAGCGCACCAAAGCCAAGAGCATCAGAAGGCCAAGCAGGAGGGCATGGAGGCCTCCTTCATCCACGTCCATGTCCCCCAATTCGTCCATGTTCTCGACGCGTTCACGCCGTCGGGCACCGTCAATGATGAGAAGAGCGACCGAGAGCAGCAAAGCTGCAGAGACCACCGAGGCGTGACCAAGGTTCCACGTCACCATCATCGCAGCGACGCCGGTCAAGGTCAGCGTGCGACGTGGGTGGTGCCTTCGTCTGCCAAGGAAGGCGACCAAGGCCTCCGTGACCACAGGGGTCACGAGCAAGATCAACCCGACGTCAAGCGGCAGGCCTTCACCGAGGAGCGCAACCACGACGGTGAGCAAGGCCATCGCCGTTCCTGCTGCCCACAAATCCAGACTGCCTGCGTCCCGAATGCGGGCGCTGAGTTCGGTGCCGCCCGTGAAATTTCGACCTAGGTTCACGCCCGTGTCGCCCAACCGGAGGTTGACGGCGTAGGTGATCACCATCGCACCGGCGAGGAGGGAAGCCAGCAGCGGGTTGTTGAGCTCGATGGCCACGACATCGCTGGACAGCAAACGGTCATCGAAATCACCGACGAAAAGCATGGCCCAGGCCCATGGACTCAGCACCGCGATGCCGGCCAGTGAAGCAGCGTCACGGCGCAACGCAAGCCACGCCAAACCGCCCCAGACCGTCAGCACACCGCCCACCAACAAGGGCTGGGTCGCATCGTCGCTGCCTGCGGGGACCAAGAGGGTCAGCAACACGACCAGCGCAATGGATCCCACCCACAGGACGTGATCGGACACGTTGGCCTCGTGTTGCAGCACCACCACCGACGTGCAGGCGACCATCAAGCCGGCGTGGATCGCATACACCGACAGCCCGGCCACATCGACCTCGAGCGCGGCCAGCGGAATGGCCGCCAACGTGAACACGGCGGGCAGCCAAAGCACCCAAAGTTGCAGGGAAGGCCATGGGACCTGTCGGACGGTCAAGTAGGACCCTGAGAAGGCGATCAACAACAGGGCGACCTGGGCCAAGGCGTACCCGACATCCGCGCGGTTCGCGGCCACAGAGAGGGTGGCGCCCACCATGCCGAGGCCGACCGACACCGCCCACAGACCGGGGCGGCCGACGCCAACCGCGTGCAATCCCGCTGAAAACCAGTTCTCGTGATGCGCGAAGCGTGTGGCCATGACCGCGTTCATCCCTGTGATGGCCGCCATGAGCAGGAAGGTCAGGAGGTCGTCTTCGAGGGGCACGAGATGCAATCCAAGCACCACCCAATCGTTCGACAAGGCGTGAACGCCCACCCAGAGGTACGACGCCGCGATGCCGAGGCTCGCGAGGTTTCCCGTTCCCCTCAACAGGGCCATGCCGTGCAGGACAAGGGTTCCAATGGCGATCATGGCCACCACGCCAAGCTCGCCATACAGGCCTCCGGCCGCACTGCCGACGAGAAGGAGAATCAGGGTCGCTTGGGCGGCGATGGCATCGTCGTCATGACGCTGGGCCAAACCGACGTTGAGCCCCACCAAGCACAGCAACGTGAAGCCAAGGCCGAGACCCGCGTCCGGGAGGGCGTCAAACCACCCCCAGTGGTGCGCGTCCAGTGCGAATCCGTAGAGGATCTTCATCGAAATGATCACCCATGTGACGCCGAGCAAGCGCATCGATGGCCGCGGAATCCACCGCTCGCCAAGCCACAACCCGGCTCCACCGAGCATGAGCAGGCCTGGGGCGGCCACGCTCGGCGGAAGGGCTGTGCCCACGTATGCGGCCAACGCAGAGTACGCCACCACCATCGCGACGAGCAAGCCTTGGCCAAGGCGACGCTCGCCTTCAACGGCCAAACCTGTCACCACGTCATCGGCCGGTTCGTTCGGTTCAGAGGAGGGGGCAAAGGGAGACTGGATGTCCCCCACGGCGGCGTCGACCTCAGCCGTCGGTGCCTCGACGTCCGCCTCGTGGGCCGCTTCAGGCTCCACGTTCAAGGTGAAACCGGACAGGTCCAAGCCACCTGCGCGCTGGAAGGCGCGCTCCCGGAGGAGGTCGTCCTCCTGCGGTTCTTCCATGCCACGGTCTTGGCGTGTGGGACTTCAAGCCTCGGGGATAACGCTGAGAAATCTTGTGCTTCGAGGGCTCGGTCGAGGCCTTGAGGCGGTGTTGCTGGCCACACCGGCTCGCCCCGACCGCAAGGGCCTAAGAGGGCCGGTTGAACCGCGCCTCATGCCCGGCACCCTAGGCAGCATCAGCGGTGACCTCAGCCAGCACGGCCTTGCCCCCCAAGGGGACGTGCACTGGAACTTGGAGGCGCCTGACCTCATCGAGCTCGCAGCGGAACGAGGCGAAGGCGTCTTCTCGGCCCATCGTGCGTTGGTGACCGAAACTGGAGAGCGCACGGGTCGCTCGCCCAACGACAAGTTCATCGTCGACGAGGCGACCACGTCCGAGGACATCAATTGGGGCGACGTCAACGTGTCCACCGACCTTGCGACCTTCACGGCCCTGCGGGCCAAGGTCGTCGCCTTCCTCGAGGCGCGTGACGCCCTCTTCGTGCAGGACCTGTACTGCGGTGCGGAAAGCACCGAGGCGCTGCCCATCCGCGTGGTCACGCACAACGCATGGCACAGCGCCTTTGCCCGGAACATGTTCGTGCGCCCTGATGCGGCCCGATTGGCAGCGCATGAGCCGCAATTCACCGTGCTCCATGCCCCGCATTTCGAGGCCGATCCTGCCGTGGACGGGGTGAATTCGCACGTCTTCGTCATCGTCAACTACGCGGCCAAGGAAGTCATCATCGGCGGCAGCCGCTACGCCGGTGAGATCAAGAAATCGATTTTCTCGGTCATGAACCTCATTCTGCCCAAGAAGGGCATCCTTCCCATGCACTGTTCCGCCAACACCAACGGGGAAAACACGGCCATTTTCTTCGGCCTGTCCGGCACCGGGAAAACCACCCTGTCCGCCGATCCAAAGCGCGCCTTGGTGGGCGACGATGAGCACGGGTGGGGTGCCAACGGTGTGTTCAACTTCGAGGGCGGCTGCTACGCCAAACTGATCGACCTCTCCGAAGAAGACGAGCCCGCCATTTTCGGGACCACCCGTCGCTTCGGTACGGTGTTGGAAAACATCATCCTCGACGATGAGGGCGTGCCAGACTTCCACGACACCAGCAAGACCCAGAACACGCGCGGCTCCTACCCGATTGAATTCATCGACAACCGCACCGCCGACTCGAAGGGAGGACATCCTCAGAACGTCATTTTCCTGACCTGCGACGCCTTTGGCGTGCTTCCCCCCATTTCTCGGCTCACGTCAGAGCAAGCCGCCTACCACTTCATTTCCGGATACACCGCCAAGGTCGCGGGAACCGAGGTAGGCGTCAAAGAGCCGCAAGCCACCTTCTCGGCGTGCTTTGGTGAACCCTTCATGCCCATGCACCCCGGCGTGTACGCCGACCTGTTGTCCGCCAAGATGGCCGAACATGGTGCGACCGCGTGGCTGATCAACACCGGTTGGTCCGGCGGCGCCTACGGCGTCGGTGAGCGGATGAAGATTCGATACACGCGCGCCATGCTGAACGCCGCGCTTGACGGTGAGCTCGACCACGTGGCCTACGTGACCGACGCTCGCTTCGGTTTCGAAGTCCCAACCTCTTGCCCGGGCGTGCCCGAGGACGTCCTTCAGCCGCGAGAAACCTGGGATGACGGCGGCGCTTACGACGCCACCGCAGACCGCCTCGCGCAGATGTTCAACGACAACTTCGCCCGCTACGCCGAAGGCGTCAGCGATGCCGTGAACGCAGCGGCGCCCTCGTCGCTCGCTTGAGTTAGGCTCAGAGCAGTGCAGCAAGGTCCAGTCCGTTCGTCAACAAACGGATCAGGAAGAGCAGCACGCCGCCAAGCAGCACGGCCCTGACCGGCACAGGCATGTCCTCGCCATCCTTCACCGTGTAGAGCAGCAAACCTGCCGCCACGGCAAGTTGCCCGACGGTCGCGAAGAACAGCGTGAACGCGCCGTACACGGCTTGGCGACGGTCGTACTTGTCTTCGGCCAAGGCCAGATCCTCAACCGCCCTCTGCAGTTCTTCGAATGTCGCGTCGTCATCGGTGGGGAAATCCAAGGCTGAGGGCGGGTCGGCGAGGTTGGCGAACAACGCCAAGACGGCCGTCAGGAGAAGAAGTCCGAAACCAGCCATGACGACCATGTGGGTCATCGGTGGCCATTCTCGCGGTTCTTTCACGACAGGAACGGGCACCTGCATGACGGTCGCGGCCTGGACCGGAATCATGCCGGCTTGCATCATGACCTGCTGGCCGCCAAGGTTGGTGGTCATGGGCTGGGCTGCCGCAGGAACGACTTGTGGCGTGGCTGCAGTCGGAGCCGCGGCCACCACCGGGCTTTGCGCGGCTGGGACAGCGGCAGCCTGTGCTGGAGCCGGTGTTGCTGCTGCGAGCGGTGGTTGCATCACCGGAGCCACGGGCGCCATGCCCTCAACAGGCGGTGGAGGCGTGGGAAGGGCCGCTGCCGGTGTTGTTTGTGCCGGCGGGCCGGGCATGGGTGGAGCGATGGCGGGCGCCGTGTCGAACTCGTCCCACGGGTCGTCATCAGGAGGAGGGAGTGGGGCAGGCGGGGGCATCATCCGTTAGGAATCCATTCGGATGCCCTATCATCCTTGCTCGTAGCTCGTTTGACGTCTCAATTTTCTGGGGCTAACAATTTCGAAATCACTTTTCCTCGACATTTGGTTCATCACCTATTGTGCCGAAATTTTCAGCAACGATGGCTGAATCATGGATGTTGTAGGTGATGTTGTTCACAATGGTCGTTGAGGTGTCTGCAATATCTGATTCAATATCTCCTACCTCAACCTCTTTCTCCAGCATCTTGGCGTACTTAGCGTCCTCTTCTGCGGCAATCCGAGCGCCTTCCTCAACGTCCACGAACCACGTCAAAATCACGCCAAGCACGATGAGGAGCATGATCGACAAAATAGCCGTCCGAGCATCGGCAATGCCGCTGACACCGAAGTACAGCGCTGGGCCAATGAACGAAGCCGCGCGGCCGAAGAAGCCGATGAAACCGAAGAATTCCGCACTTCGTGATTCAGGCACCATCTGACAGAACAAGGAGCGGGCCATGCCTTGGGATCCTCCAAGGAGGAACCCTGCACCGATGCCGATGAACAACCATTGCACAGAAATGCCCATGTTGAGCGGCTCCCAAATCAGCTGACGAGCGATTTTCGGAATGAAATCGACGAGTCCATCTCCGAGGCTTGTTGGATGATCTTCACCGGCATAGAATCCATCCATGCTTCCGTTTTGGACGCTCAAACTGAACCGAGAGCCGTCAAGGTGATCGAGGAGATCCTCGAGTTGCGCCGCGCTGAGCACCCGACCTTCACCGGAGAATTCCATCACGTCCCCGTCCACATTGTAGACCTCGAAGGGGAGCAGGCCTTCCGTGGCCTCACGGAAGGCTTGGTCCGAACCTCTGGGACCGATCTCCAAATCTGTGGCGTTGACGATGTAGTACGTGCCGGCGTCTTGGAGCTCCACTTGGAAATCATGCTCGTCATGCGCATCGAGGGGCAAGGGCGCGAAGGCGATGGCCATGAGCACGACGAAGACCCACAAGGTGCACGTGATCATCACCGTGGTCTTGGTGGACGTCCATTTGGCCACCTTGATGAAAAAGGCCGCTGAGGGGAACGCCACGAACTGCACCAGAAGGATCACGGCCATGTTGGCCACCAACGGCACGCCAAGCACACCGGCCCCATAGGCTCCTGCGAGGCCGGTCACCGCGTTGATGCCGTCGATGAACAGGAGGTAGGCGAGGAGGTAAAGGCCGAGGATGCGGTAGGTGCCAAAGAACTCGCCAATGGTTCCCTTGACTTCAGAGACCGCCAGCTTGGTGGCGGAGACCAGCGTGAGTTTCTCCTCAAGTTCGATGACGACCGGAGGCTCAGGCACCCGGTTGAAGGTGTAGGTGGCGAAGCCGAAGTACCACAGACCGGTGGTGGACAGTGCAAACGCAGTCGCCCAATCGGCATAACCGGTGCCCACCACGAGCCCAAGATGGATCGCAAGGAGTAGGCCGCCGCCGATGTATCCGTACATGTACGCGCCCGTAGAAATGCGGTCAAGCTCCTCTTCGTCCTTGCAGATGTGAGGCAGCAGGACATTGTAGTACACGTTGCTGACGTTGGTTCCAATGTTGGCGATGAGGTACATGATGGCCAGCCAAGCCCAGCGGAACTCGATGGGGAGGAACAAGGCGAGACCGAGCAGCACGGTGGCGCCGCAGGCGACAATCGTCGCCCATTTCAGCATCAACTGCTTGATGGGGATCCGGTCGGCGATGACCCCCAAGCCTGGTGAAATGACCGCGACGAACAAGGCTGCTGAGGCCGTCACCAAGGCGAAAATGCCGTCAGCGGTTTGCGTCATGCCCAGGAAGGACATCTCCTGACCGTTGGCCGCGATGAACAGGTAGGCGAACCAGGCCGGGAGGACCGCCACGACCACCGAGGTCTCGAAACCGGATTTGGCCCAGTCGTACATCATGTACCCACGGTGAGCACGGGTTCGCTCTTCGTCGGTCATCGTCACCGCAGTGGCTCCCGAAGGTGAGGCATCCATGCTTCGCATCTTGCCGACGAGATGATGACTGTTTTCCCGTTCCTCGTCGTTCAAGGCCGTGTGAGCGCTGACTCGAGCATGTCGGGACCACCTTTTTCCCCTATGGTGTGAAATTTACACCATGCGCGCCTTGCTCGTGGAAGGAGGTGGTGTACGCGCTGCGTTCGCGGCCGGCGTGCTGGACGCCTTGCTTGAACACGATGAGCACTTCGATCTCGTGGCCGGCACGTCCGCAGGCGCCTTGTTGGCTGCAGCGTATATGGCCGGACAAAAGGGCCGCAGCTTACGTGTGCTCCGAGACCCTGCGTGCCGTGCCGCCTTCGGACGCATCACCGACTTCCTTCGCGGGGGGGATTTGGTCGATCTCGAACTGCTTCACGAAACGGCAGACCGCTTGGAGTCCTTGGACGCTGAAGCCCTGATGACGCACCCTGCCCGATTCCTGCTGACCGTCACGGACGTGGACTCGGGACATGGTCACGTGCTGGAACCTTCGGACGACGAATTAACGGACGCCCTCAAGGCCACGTCGGCGCTTCCAATCGCGGTGCGCTCGCCGATTCATGTTCGAGGCATGACCTGCCTTGACGGAGGCATTGCCATCCCCCTCCCGGTTCAGCACATCATCGACCTTGGCGCCACCGAATTGGTGGTGGTTCGCACCCGTCTGGCTTCGTACCGCAACAGCGGGCGATCCGGTCGCCTTGCTGCGCCATGGTTTGACCGAAAGCAGCCGGCGCTCGCTGAGGCGTTGCGGCGTCGTGGGGACGTCTACAATGCCATGGTCGACCTGCTCGAGCACCCACCAGAAGGCATCACCGTGCAACAAATCCGTCCGCACCGCGCCCCTGCCTGTCGGCGCACGGGCGGCTCGGACGTGGACATCGTGCGCGACCACCTCATGGGCGTGGATGCGGGTCAGGCCTGGCGTTCGAAGCAACGAATTGACGCCCAACGTGGGGCTGATGCGTAAGAAAGACGCACGAAGAACGCTCAACAGGGTAGCGAATCAAATACTTCGTTTGAGGATGGCACGCTACGCGGACGCTGAGGAATGAGCCCTCAAAGCACGTCGTTGGGTGATGTTGCGGGCTTGAAGCGTGCCACGTGCCCATCGGCGCTGATGAGGAATTTTTCGAAGTTCCATCGCACGTCGCCTGTGTGGCCCTCATCATCGGTCTCCTGGCAAAGGGCGGCGTAGATGGGGTGACGGTTCGCACCGTTGACGTCCACCTTCGCCGTCAAGGGGAAGGTGACGCCATAGCGCTCCTCGGTAAAGGCGCAAATTTCCTCATGGGTGCCGGGCTCTTGCGCCCCGAATTGGTTGCATGGGAAGCCGATGACGGTGAGGTCATCGTGTTTGGCGTGGAGGCGCTGGAGATCGGCATATTGCCGGGTCAGGCCGCAGGCGCTGGCCACGTTGACCACCAGCAGGCGTCCGCCGTCGGCGACATCACGCAGCGTTGTGGTCGAGCCGTCAATCATGTCGAGGTTGAGGTCGAGGAGGTCGCCCATGATTGTTCGAAACGGCCTCCTCATTTCAACCACTGTCCTGACCGCACGAAGCCTCAAATGGCCCCTCCGAGTCGTTGGGTCATGCAAGTCCGCATGGAAACCAGCGCCGGTGACATCCTCTTGACCCTCTACCATGGCAATGCCCCTGACACGGTGGCCAATTTCGCGAAGCTCGTGAGCGAGGGCTACTACGACGGCCTCCACTTCCACCGCGTCATTGCGGACTTCATGCTGCAGGGCGGCTGCCCCCACTCCAAGGACCCCATGTCGCGTCGCGCAGGCACCGGTGGCCCAGGCTGGCAAATTCCATGCGAGCCCTCTGCCCTTGCCCTCAAGCACGACCGGCCCGGCATCCTCTCGATGGCCAACGCTGGCCGCGACACCGGCGGCTCGCAGTTCTTCATCACCACCGTGGCGACACCGTGGCTCAACGGCAACCACGCCGTGTTCGGCGAGGTCAGCGAAGGCATGGACGTCGTGAAGGCCATCGAGGCCTGCCAGAAGATGCCCGGAGACCGACCCGCTTCGCCGCAGAAGATCGTCCGCTGCACCCTCATCGAGTGAGGTGCTTTCGTGGCCCTTCTTGCGCTGCACGGCGGCGCGGGGGGTGACGGGCCGTGGCGCGGCATGACGCCCATGGATCCGCAACGCATCGCGTGCATGCAAGGCATCCTCGAAGCGCTTGGGCCTCGGCTTGAATCTGGAGAACTCGACGCGCTGACGGCCGTCCGGCTGGCGGTCGAAGCCCTCGAAGATGAGCCCGGGTTCAACGCAGGCGTGGGTTCCGTGCTCGACGCGAACGGTCGGGTGTCCATGGACGCCTCCATCATGCGCGGCGAAGACGGGGCAGCAGGTTCCGTCGTTGGCGTGACCAACCTTCGGCATCCAATTCGCGTGGCGCACGACCTGCTCGAGCGAGGATGGCCCATCATGATGGCCGGGCCTGGCGCTGAAGCTTGGGCCGCAGAACATGGTCACGAAGTGCAGGACCCAGATACGCTCGTCACGGAGCTTCGCACGGCGCAGTGGCAGAAATGGCGGGACGCGCGTCTTCGCCCGGGCGCCACGGACGAAGACGACGCGGCCCTCGACCACGACCTCGGCGAAGAGGTGGACGGGCCGGGCACCGTCGGTGCCGTGGCGCTCGATGCACATGGCAAGGTCGCGGCCGCCACTTCCACCGGGGGCATGACGGGGAAACCACCCGGACGGGTTGGTGACACGCCGGTGATCGGTGCTGGCACCTGGGCCGATGCACGCGTTGCGGTGTCGTGCACCGGCGTCGGGGAGGCGTACCTTCGTGCGTGCGCTGCACACGAGGTTGGCGTCGGGATGCGCGATCAAGGCGCGGACTTAGGCGCTGTTTGCGAGCGGGTCTTGGATCTGGTCGAACCGTTGGGCGGCCGTGGTGGCTTGATCGCCGTCAGCGCTGACGGGCAGATCGCGATGCCCTTCCGTGTCACGCTGATGTACCGAGGACTCTGGAACAAAGGTCACATCAGCACAGGCATCGGGCCCGACCTCGCGTGAGGTTCGCGCTGGTCAACCCATGCGCTTCATATCCCCGGAGGCGGACGCCACGCTGTGAAGCGGACCAAGGCACCGTTGCTCGAGGCCGTGTTTGAACACACGGCCACGATGATGTCCGAGGCCCTCGAGCGTGGCACGTTGGCATGGCCGCTCCCTGCCCCGCCGCTGATCGACCCGGATTTCCCACCGCTGATGCCGAACGCGCCGGCCGACGTGACCACCTCTGCGCTCTCGCTGCTGCAGGCGGACCGAGGGACCTTCGAGCGCCACTTGGACGAGGTCGTCGACCTCGTCGTGCCCCACCGCATGAGCCTGTCCGATGACCCCTACGAAGTGCATGGGCGTTGGTTGGCAAAGCGGGTGGACGACATCGCTGGGCGCATCGTCTACCGCTTGACCACCGCGTGGCTGGCCCAAGCCCTCGACCGAGAAGCGCCCAATACGGACCGATGGTGGCTCGCGGTTGGTCTTCTGAACGGCTTGGCTCAATCTGCATACGGCCAGGCGGTCCACGAAGGATACCACCTGCTCGAATCCATCGCTTTGGCACAACGGCCAGGGACGTGGCACACGCAACCTGACGTCGGTCCTCAGCACATGGGCTGGAACCCACATGCCGTGGTGCCTCGAACGACAGAGGTGGAGGCTCACACCGCCGGTACTGAAGCCGCAGCGTGGGTCCTGACGCGCCTGGAACAAGGTGACATTGACCGCCGCCTCCTGCTCATCCGCTGGGTTCAGCTCCTGCTTGAGCGCCCTGCGCTCATCGAACCCTTGGGCCTCATTGACATCCTGCTCCGGCGAGCGGCCGATCCTGAACCGGAAGTCGCCGCCAACGTGTGCACCTGCCTTGCTCGGCTGGTCGAACGCGACGCTGAGCGGGGACTCGAGGTGATTCATTGCCTTCACGCCCGTGAGGAACTCCCCGTCCGACGAGGGCTGGCTGATGTCCTCACGCGCCTGTTCCGACGCGTCACCACCAACGCCATTCCCTTGCTTCATGACATGATGGCCGATGAGGACGAGAGCGTGCTGGCCGCGGCGAGCGCCACCATGCACGACCTCCGCTTTTTGGATCAAGACCACTGGGTGGAGACCATGATGAAGGCCTTGGACCATCCTGTGCCCGTGGTTCGCCGCAACGTAGTGATGGGGCTTCGGGACTACATCAGCGCGCGACCTGAAGACGAGGTCGGCCTGTTGCCCAAAGCATGGTCGGACGGCGACGAAGTCGTGCGGACGCGCCTGCGTGAACTCCTGCTCAGGATGGACGAGGTCGACCCGGAACATTTGGCGCGCGTCTGGGAAAGGGTGAGCGAAGGCCGAGACCTGCTGTTCGACGCGATCGACGCGCGTCGCCCCGGTCGAGCGGACGCGTGGCGGGCATGGCTTGCCTCTGAAGGTCCCATGCCCGAGGCCCTCGTGGCCGAACCGGTTGCCCCCGCGCCTTCGGACGGCGAAGCCGCAGACCTTCCAAACCTCGACGAAGCCTTGGACGTCCTCGACGATGACCTCGGCTTCTTGGACTGACGATTACTCTTCTTCGCTCAACGGCCCAACCACGGCGCCAACATAGAGGCCGTTCAGCAGCACGAGCAGCCCGACCAAGGAGAGCACCAAGCCTGCAGGTTCGGGCATCCACGCGTCCAGAGCATCGCGCCCTGCCGCGTAGGACAGGAGAAGGAACACGGCACCGACGCCGACCACCTTGGGCCACGTGCCCTCGGGATCCTCCCAGAGGTCCGAGGTGGGCAAGAGACCTGACGAGGAAAACGTACGGCGGAACCACGCGACATAGAGGCAACCCACGCCAAGAAGCCCGAGGAACCCGGTGCCCATGGCCGCGTTTCCCCACGGGCCGGCAGGCACCAGGTCGAGGAAGGTCTGAGCCACAAGAAGGGCTCCGGCGACGGCCCAAGCCTCCCAACGATGCTCGGCCACGTGCCGTGTTCTGGCCGATGCTTGAAAGGCTGTCCGGCGACTTCGCACCTCATGGCTCCGGTCAAGGACGCGCTCATCGTCGCAGGTGGGCTGGGGACGCGCATGTTCCCCGCCAGCGCGATGCTGGCCAAGGAAGCGCTGCCCTTGGTGGATGTTCCGTTGCTGACCCACCTGATGCAGGAGGCCGTGCACGCTGGAGCCACGCGCATCCACATCATCTCCCGACCCGGAAAGGACCTGAGCGCATGGAAAGAGGGGCGGGCTGAATTGGCTCACCTCGGCCCACACGTCCATCCCCATCACCTCGATCCTGCTCAAGGCGTGGAGGTGCTGGTGCACGAACAGGTGGAACAACGCGGCTTGGGCGACGCCATTGCGTGCGCCCTGCACGCGGTGGAGGGGCCCTTTCTCGTCCTGTTGGGGGACAACCTCCTGATGACCCAGCACCATGGCCCAGACGTGCTTGCACCCTCGACGGCCTCACGCGACCTGGTCGAGGCCTACCAGCAGACGGGACGGCCGGTGGCCGGTTTGATGCGCGTCCCTCCCGAGGAAGCCTCGTCCTTCGGCATGGTCGCCATGCACGACGATCGCATCACGGAAGTCGTGGAGAAGCCCGCTCCCGGCGAAGCGCCCTCCGATCTCGCCTTGTGTGGCCGGTACCTGTGGACGGAAGATGCCGCTGCCTTGCTCGACCGCTATGACGTCGAAGCGCACGGGGAGTTGCAGAGCATCCGTGTCCAAGAGCACTGGATGAACGAGGGCGGCATGACGGGCGTGGTGCACGAAGGGGCCGTATGGTACGATGCAGGACGCCCCTTGCCTTGGCTCAAGGCGCAAATCGACCATGCCCTGCGGCGTGAGGACATGCGGGGAGACCTCGAGGCGTGGTTGAACTCACGCCTCGGTTGAGTCGTCCATGGCCGTGACTGAAGACGCCACCTTGCCTTTGTTCACCCCAATCTGATTCCACGTCAGCAGTGGGGTTCCGATGACGGTCGCTCCCAGCCAAGTGAGGACGTTGCTGCCGAACACCGTGATGGTGAAAGCGGTCACCGTTGCGATGGTGCCAGCGCCCATGTAGGTCACGTGAAGAGCAATGCGCTGCTTGCCCCGGGGCCCCTTCTCGCCGGATTGGAGCATCCTTTGCTGAACGACCAATCCAAGCAAGACCGCAGCGAAAATGGCTGGCACGACGGCAAACCCGCGCGATGTGCCCAAGGGAGATTCGCCAGAAATTGCGATATAGGCCGCCGTGGCGGAAAGGCCGATGCCTCCGACGGCGCCCATGATGAGGAGCCATCGGTCCACGGCTCCAATGTCGCCTCTCCTGTTCTTGGCAAAGCGCCAACCGACGAGCACCAAATACGTGGAAAAGAAAGCGATGAGCAACAAAAATGTCGAGGCACCCAAGAAGAACAGGATGGCAGCCGTAAGGCCGACAGCGACCATGGCCATGCCGTACACGCGCCCGATCTTTGCGTGTGCTTTCGGGCCCTTTTTCGTCACGTAAGCCATCATCATGGTCAGCAAAGCCACCGACCCAGCGATGATGTGAAGCGTCAGCATGACGCTGTGGAGGTCCATGGGCCCGGGCCTATCGTGCCTCGTTTTAGAGTTCGGTGCTATCGGTTGCCCGTGCGCCAGAACGAAAGCGGGTCAGGTGCTTCTCCGAGGGCATGACGACCGGCGAGGTGATCGGCCCGTTCGTTCCACCGATGCCCTCGATGGGCACGCACGTGATCCCAAGCCACGTCACGTTGCTCCTTCACTTCCATCCAGAGGGCTTGCACGCGGGCGACGAGTGCCCTGTTGGCCTTGGCTTTCCACGAGCCGTCCGCCAAATTCCCGGCGTAGATGGAGTCGGCCCGGATCAATGCGCTTGCATCCGAGGCCTGGAGCAACAGCCAACGCAAGGCCTGTGCAAAGGCGGACAACTCGGCGGTGTTGTTCGAGCCAACCTCTGCTCCGAGGAAGCCGGGTGCTTCTGGATCGGTGAGCACGGACCCGGCTTCCTCGTGCACGACTTCGCCGGAACCTCGGCCGTGCGGCAAATCACCTTCAACGACCACGAAGGCCCAAGCCGCAGGTGTTGTGGCGTCAACGTCCCGGTTGCCAGGACACGAGCCGTCGACGTAAATCGTCCACGTGGGTTGGGCGTCCATCGACGCCCCTCACTCACTCACCGAGCATCGCGGCATAGGCCGCTGCGTCCATCAGGCCGTCCAAGGCGGACATGTCCTCTAGGCGCATGCGAACGATCCAGCCGTCGCCGTACGGGTCGCTGTTCATCAGTTCTGGCTCATCCTCAAGCGCGTCGTTGACGGCGACGATTTCGCCCGCCAAGGGCGCGAAGATCGGTGACGCCGATTTGACGGATTCAACCACCGCAAACTCGCCCATGTCGCCCATCGTGTCACCTTCGGCTGGCAGCTCGATGTAGACGATGTCGGTCAGGGCGTCTTGGGCGTGGTCGGTGATGCCAATGGCGACCAAGTCGCCTTCCACGCGAAGCCATTCGTGTTCGGCGGTGTAGCGCAGGCCTTCTGGAATCTCGCTCATGAGCGGACGTCAGCCTCCGCGGTTCAAGAACGCACCGTCGCCTTCAGGCCTCTTCGTCGAGGGCCTCGCGCAACGCATCCGCTTCCAGCCGTGCCCAAGCGCGGCTGCTTTGCTCCTGCTTTTCCAGCTCCGCCATGTCTTGCTTGAGGCGTCCCGCCATCGCTTCATCGCCGTCCGTGGGAAACAGCCAGGTCAACTGAGGCGCACCTTGAGCAAGCGCCACGCCGGCCGCGATCATCACGGCGCCCAACAAGAACACCAATGTTCCTGATGAGGAGACTTCGAGGGTGGTCCGGCCCGATTGGAGACCAAAGGCCCACGCCAAGAGCACGGTCAATCCCCCACCCGTGAGCAGGCGCTGAGCCATCAACGCAGGCGGAAGCATGGTGCGATGACGGGCCTCACCGTCTTGAACGTGGTGCGCTCAGTAGGTCTCCCGCATCAACTTGTGAATCTTGTACGGAAGGAGCGCGCGGTTGACCGGGGTCACCTCGAGGATGCGTCCGTCATCACGGCGGCGGATGTCCTGAAGAAGCGGATGTCGGCTTTTCTTGTGGAGGGTCAACAACGTCGGTTTGTCGACTTCCAAGACCTCGCGGACGGCGGCAACGTAGGCTTCGGACTCAACGGTGAATTTCCCGATTTCATCGATCACGATGACTTCGGATTCTTCCTTGGCCCGACGAAGGGCGGGAATGGCGACGCGCTCCAATTCAGCAAGATCCAGCCCGAGACCGAGCACGCGAAGGCGGTCGTCGTTGCTGCGGTGAGCGATGATGCCTTCTTCACCGCTGACGATGTCGATGATCTTGTAGCCTTGGCGTTCGCTTCCTTCGAGGATGGGCTCCATGCGAAGGCCCGCGGTGATGAGGGTGTTCGGATCACCACCTCGCATGCGCAATTCACGCACGCGTTCGTCCACAATCATGTCCAGGACTTTGCTCATGACGGCCGATTTGCCAGAACGTGGCAAGCCGGTGATGCCGATTTTTGGGTGAAGTCCCATGATGACGTCCTCCCAATTCGAGCGGGCTGAGCACCTCGGTGGGCGATATAAAGCCTGCTCCATACACGGCCGAGATGTCCGGAATCCGGCATTCAATCGGTTTCCTCGTGCAGCGATGCCATCCAGTTCAACCCAGATTCGACCCATGCAAAAGCATCCTTGAGCACTTTTTTCTTGACGTCGAGCGCTTCACACATCTGCCTCAGGAGACGGACTTCGGCTTCGTCGTACTCGCCGTCCACGGCGGCCACGTACGCCGCGAGATAGAGCACGGTGCGGGCATGCTTCGGATCAATCTCAGCCAGAGAAGCCGACCAAAGTGGGGGGTCTGTGAGCTGATTTCGCAAACCTGCCCGCGCTTCGGGGTGGAGCATCACGGCGCCCATGATGGATTCCACGCACGCGGCTTCTTCTGCGACGATGGCACCGTCCGCTGCGGCGACGGCCACGAGGACTTCCAGGAGCGCATGACGTTGCTCGACGGGGAGGTCGAGGGCCGTCGAAAGCAGCACAGGATCACGCCAGGTCGTTCAGAAGGGCGTATCCCTCGTTCATCCACGCGTACCCTTCCTCGGTCCACTTGAGCAAGCGGTCGACGGCGTCTTCGGCAAGGCCGAGATGATCCGCGATGCTCCTCAACGCTTCCAATTCATCTTCGTCGACGTTGCCGTCCGCGGCCGCCATCAAGACGGAATCGCGGAGCGCGAGGCGGCCTGCTTCCGGACCGAGCTCTTGCATGCACTCCTCAAGGGGAGGAGGAACCTTCAGGGCTGAACGAATGGACTTCCTTTGGTTCGGCGAAAGGAGGGCCGTGCCAAGGCGCTGCTCAAACATGGCCATTTCGTCGATGGTCAATTCATCGTCGACACGCGTCATGAACGCCAAGACCTTGGCGTAGGCAAACCGCTCTTCTTGCGGGAGTTTGTGCAAGGTATCGGGCAGCATGAGGGCGGATGCTGCAACGCCCCTCAAGAACCCAACGGCGACGAAGGGGTCAGCGCGACCAACACACGATGCGCCGGTCTTCGCCGTGGCGGGTGCACGAGCATCAAAGAGGGGGCGTGCTGGTGGTTCACGCATGGAGCCTTCACTGAACGTGCACGGTCACCCCCTCGAACCGTGTTCTGTCGACCCGCTTACGGGGTGGTACCGTGACGGGTGCTGCAACACGGACGAGCACGATCGTGGGATGCACACGGTGTGCTGCATCGTGAACGAAGACTTCCTCCATTTTGCCAAAGACGCCGGCAACGACCTGATGACGGCTGCTCCACAGTTCAACTTCCCAGGCCTGAAACCCGGCGATCAGTGGTGCGTTTGCGCGGCGACGTGGCGGGCAGCGGCCGAAGCGGGGGCAGCGTGCCCTGTTGATCTGGAGGCAACGCACCAGCGGACCCTCGACGTCGTGCCCTTGGAGTTGCTCGAACTCCACGCGGTGTGATCAGTCGTCGTTGGTGACCACGTCGGAGGGTTTGCCGGTCAACACTTCGCGCAGGCGAGCGTTGTCGCGCTGCATGGCGTCCATGATGGCGTACTTCACGCCCAAGGATTCGGCCAAGACGCCAAGAGCAAGGCTGTCCTTGGGCAGACACTTGCCGCCAAAGCCGCGGTACAATCCGAAAATCGGATCCAAGTGTGAAGGGCCAATGGGCTGGGCTTGCGGCGAGGTGATGATGTCACGGATGGCATACCAGTCCTCATCAAGCCCTTGACAAATGTCGTAGAGTTGGTTGGCAAATGTGACCTTGAGGGCGTAGAAGGTGTTCTTGGTGTACTTCACCAACTCCGCTTGCGTTGGTGTGACTTGGAAGGTCTGGTCGGTCCTCAACACGCCGGCTTCGCGGTGCTGCTGGAACACCGTTTCAGCCACATCAGCATGGTGCGTGCCGCACACGAGGATGTCTTGGTTGGCAAAATCATGGAGGCGTTGGCGCTCCACCAGGAATTCTGGCGAATACGCGATCTTGAGGTGAGGATAGCGGTCATGCCACGCTTGAGTGGTGCCGGGCACCACTGTCGACTTGATCACCACCGTGAAGCCCTCAGGAAGAACGTCGAGGATGCCCTCAACGATGCTGGTGTCGCACGCACCGGTTTCTGGGTGCGGGGGGGTCGGGACGGCGATGTATGCCATGTCCACATGATCGATGACATCGGCCAAGGTGGTGCCGCGTGCGGGGTCATGGACGTAGAGGTCGTGTGCGTCAGCGAAGCAATGCTCGATGGCCCCGCCGACCATGCCTGCGCCAATGATGCCGACCTTCACACGCCATCCCTCGTGGGTTCTGTTCGGTGAGGATGTGGGTTCAGTTTCCCGTCTTTTGCCATGATGCTGGCTTGCAGGAGGGTCTCCGGCGTCCCGCAATCAATCCATGTCTCTTCTCCAACGTTCAACAGCGTCACAGCATGCTGTTGGACGTATGTTCGATTGATGTCGGAGATGCAAAACGACTCTCCTTTCGTGGCCACTGCCTCATCGACGAAGGTCCAAAACCGCTCATCGTAGAGGTAAATACCGCCGATGGCAATGTTCGATGGTGGTGTCTCGGGCTTTTCGACGATGTCCACGACCTGGCCGGTATCGTCCAATACGGCGACCCCAAACGCGCGCGGATCGGTTTCCTCTCGAGCGAGAAGGACAGCGCCAGGGGGGTCAACAGCATCCTCGAACGCGGCAACGTGATCGGCGAGCTCGACGGTGGTGATGTTGTCGGAGAAGTAGATCAGCAAACGGGTGTTTTCGTTGTGCGGGCGAGCCAAGCCAAGGGCGTGTGCAACGCCAAGCGGTTCCTCTTCCATCACGTAGTGGATGCGCTCACCAGGCAGTCCGGTGCCCACGTGCTGGGCAATTTGACCGATGAAACGGTTGGCGATGATGGTGATGTCCTGAATGCCTGCACGCCGGATGGTGCCCAAGGCATAGTCGATGACGGGACGTTCGTGGATGGGGAGCAGGGTCTTCTGCGTGTAGCGTGTGAACGGCGCCAAACGGCTTCCATGGCCGCCTGCAACGAGGATGGCCTTCACTTTCACATGCCTCGCATTCACGCGCTGTTCAAGGCTCCTCCGGTTCCTGCGCTTGGCTCAGATGGCGGAAGGTGTCTTCCGGTCCCGGCCCTGTCAGGCTGTTGGCGGCGACAAGGTCACCCAGCCGATCGAAGCCCGCCTCTTTCAGGTCGGGGTCGTTTGCTTCACTGGCAGCCCAGCGGGCTGCAGCAACCTCGTCGTACCGCTCGTTGGCCTCGGCACGCAAGCGTTCCGAAGGGCGGAGTGGGCCTTCGAGTCCCTCATACGCTTCAGATGACGCCATGGCGTCACGGCGCTGGCCCCGACCGAGATCGGAATCTGTCTGACCTGCCGTCCACCCAGACGGGTCTGAGCCACGGCGTCCGTCCGAGGGTTGGAGTTCGCTCCATTCTTCCTCAAATTCGCCCCTGACCTTGCTGGACGCCACGTACAGGAGCAACAACCCAGCCATCACCAACGCGACGCTCAGCCAATGCCCAACGGCTTCGCTTTCCGTGCTTTGCAACTCCCAGACCACCGCTCCGGCAACCACCAAACAGAACGAGCAAAGGACGGCCAACGCTCCGGGACGACGGGTGCGCTCCGCCATGACCTCACCGCTGATCGAGGAAGGTGGTGAGGCGTGCAAGCAGTTCTTCCGTGGAAATCTCTTCCTCTTTCCAACCCAGGCGCTGGCGGCTGGATTCAGCGGCCACGCGGAAGGTTTCTCGCATCCGCTCCAGCGAAAATTGGAACAACACCCCCAGGAGCAGGACAGCCCCAATGCCATAACGAAGCTCGATGCTGCCGATGAGCCCCGAAATGATGACGATGACAGCGATGCCAAGGGAAGTTCTGCTCCTCAATTTCGCTTCGGCCTCGACGGCCGACTTCCAACGCTCAGCGGCCTCTCGGCGGGTCATGGACACGCGGCCCACTCACCCGACACAAGGAACGAACACGTCGTCGTCGATTTCCAAGAGGAGTTCCGTAGTCAACAGGTGATCAAGGGCCTCGTCCACCTCGTCAGGCGACACGCCGAGGTTGAGCATGCCCTCAAAGATCTGGCTCAAGGTCGCCACGCCTTCGTTCTCACGGCATGCCTCGTCCACAACACCGAGCATCGCGCTCGCGCAGACGGCCAGCAGCGGATCGTCGGTCGCTTCGCCAGGGAGGAGGTCAATGTACAAGCGAGCCGGGTGAAGGACGTCCTCGTCCTGTTGGGCTTGGACCTTGGCCTCCGACGACCGGCGCCCGATGGCGCTGAACGCCGCATCGCCCACCGGCTCGAAACAATCGAACAAGTTGCGTTGCACGCCGGTTTGGGACGCCTGTTCGTCGGACATGCGCCGCTGCACCGCATCGAGGCGATGAAGGCGCTGTTCCAGACGCAAGCGCTCGCGGGTCAAGTCGGCCTCCACGAGATCGAGGTGCTGTTCGGCCGCTTCTTCCAGCCAAGCCTGGAAACTCCACTCTGGGTCAACGCCCGCCATGGTGTCGATGAGCCGTGCGACAACCCCGGTCATGACGTCCGCGGGGAGGGGGCTGGGTCCTTCACGCTCCGTGGCCATGGTCAAGACAAGTCTTCGTGACGGACTATGAAGTATGGTGCAGGAGAAGGTCGGGAATCGGCGACTTGTGTCCCGTTTGCGACAGGGGTTCCGTTCAAGAAGGGAGTCTCCGTGGCGCGGCCATGGGCGACCACCGCATTGCCGTGCTCCCCGGAGATGGTGTGGGCCGTGAGGTCGC
>JAYOTG010000014.1:0-47145 GCA_038150305.1 Candidatus Poseidoniales archaeon
CGGCTTCCAGGCCGGCCATGGCGGGGCGCTCTTCGACGCCAACGGCACGCCCACCCTGGACTCGAACGGCTCAGCCGAAGCGATGCAGTGGGTCATCGACCTGGAGCAGGTGCACGGTGTGGTCCAAACCGGCACCCAGACGGAGTCGATGAAGACGCAATTCCTCGGCGCGAAGGCGGCGATGATCGTCGACGGGCCGTGGAATTGGGCGACCTACGAGGCCGGGAGGATCCCGCTCCAACAGACGCTCTTGCCCGCGGTGGCCGAGACCGGAGAGCGCGTGGCGCCGCTGGTGACCTACAAGGGCTGGTCCGTCTCGAAGCAGTCGCCAGAGAAGATCTGGGCGACCGAGTTGGCGCTGCACCTCTCCTCGATGGACGTGCAGCGCACCTTTGCTTCAGAAACCTACACCTTGCCAACCCACGTGGACCTGTACGAGGACGCAGACATCGTCGAGAGCGACGTGCTGTCGGGCTTCCTCGACCAGTTGATGGTCGGCACGCCGGCCCCGACCACGCGCGCCATGGGCATGGTCTACGACCCGCTCGTGACCGCCTTCGAGAACGTCTACACCGGCGACATGACGGCCACCGAAGCGCTTCGCCTGGCCGACGAAGCCCTCGAAGCCGACTTGGAGGCCGCGGCATGAGGGTGTTCTGGGCCCTGGTGGGCGTCGTCCTGTTGGCCGGCACCGCGGCCGCAGGCGCCACGAACCTCGTGGCCGACGGCAGCGTCGGGTACCGGCAGGCAAGCCTGTCGTGGGACATGGACGCCAGCGTGACGGTCGACGGAACGGTCCTCGAGGTCTGGACGTCGAACGAGACCTTGCTCAACGCTTCCTCGGCCGAGGCGCATTCCACCTTCCTCGTTGGTCCAACCGAAGGTTTGGCCCAGCCCGAACCCGGTGCATGGTACGACGATTGTTCCCGCACCGTGGGCGGTGTTGAAGCTCCCGTGCATCGCTTGGACAACGGCACGGCCGTGCTGCCGGTGGGCACCACGTCCGTCGCCTGCACCCTGACCGGTCTGGCCGCGGGAAGTGACGTGCATCTGGCCGTATGGACGATGGGCCCTGACGGGACAACGAACCTCTCAGCCTCCGTGCTGGCGACCACCTCGGTGGCGGACGTGCTGGCCGCGCCGCTGGACACCTCGCCCTACCTCTTCGCCATCGGCTCCATCGCGCTCAGCCTCATCGCGCTACTGAGCGTCTTGGCGTGGCGCGACCGTGTGGACGGGCGAACCAGCGCACGCGGCGCCCACCTCTATGTGGCCCCGGCCCTGCTGGCGCTGACGGTTCTGACCTTCTACCCGGTCATCTACGGCATGTGGCTCTCGCTGACCGACGCCGATCAGACCCGCCTTGGCGATCAGGCCTTCATCGGCCTCGCCAACTTTGCCGAGGTCTTCGCGACCTCCGGCTTCCTCCGCGTCACCGCCTTCACGCTGCTGTGGACGGTGGCCAACGTGGTGGCCCACATCGGGTTTGGTCTGCTGCTGGCGCTTCTGCTCAACGCCGCTGACCTGCGGGGACGCACGGTCTACCGCACAGTGCTGCTGCTGCCGTGGGCCATCCCGTCCTACATTTCGGTGCTCGTCTGGCGTGGTTTGTTCGAGCCGATGGGTGCCATCAACGACCTGTTGGGCACCGATCTGTACCTCTTGTCCGACGCAGGAGGAGCACGTTTGGCGGTGATTTTGGTCAACGTCTGGCTCGGGATTCCGTTCATGATGATGTCCATTTCCGGGGCCTTGCAAGGCCTTCCAAAGGACATGTACGAGGCGGCGAAGGTCGACGGCATCGGCGCCTACGACCGCTTCCGTCACCTGACCTTGCCGAACCTGCGCAGCGCTCTGGTGCCCTTGTCGCTGCTCGGATTCATTTGGACGTTCAACATGTTCAACGTCATCTACCTGATGACCGACGGTGGACCGAACCTCGATTTTGACGGGCCGGGTTCCACGGACATCCTGATCACCTACGTTTACGACGTGGCCTTCCGTGACGGTGCCTACGGCGTTGCAGCGGCATGGTCCGTGGTCATCTTCCTGATGCTCGTCGCCTTCTCGTGGACCTACATGAAGCGGACCAACGCCACGGAGGCGGTCGCATGAGCGCGGTCAAGGCCATGCCCTCGCTGGGCGAGGACCTGGCGAAGCGGTGGTACGTGCCCCTCGAGGTTGAAACGCTGCGTCTCGTGCAGCCCGCGGTGGTGCTCATCAACGCGCTCGCGCTTGGCTTGGCCGTCCTGCGCGACAGCGGCGACGCGCGTCCTGTGGCCACCCTGCTCCTGTTCACCCATGCGGTGACCTGGATCCTGTTGCGCGAGCTGGTCGCGGGGCGGCGCGGATTGCGTGACGGGTTGCTGTTGAGCGCCGGCATCACCTTGGCGCTGTCCGTCTGGGCGCACATGCTCGGACCTGACCTGTGGGTGGACCGTTGGTTCGGCCTCTGGTCCATCGCGCCGGCCGGCCTCGTCATGTGGAACCTGTCCACGCCCGTCGTGGCCCACTGGTGCACGGGCCGCTTGTCCACCGCCGGTGCGGAGATGGGTCTGGCCCGAAACCGCCAACTTCGCGGGCGCACAGAAGCGGCGTTGCGTCACGTGGCGCTCGTGCACGCCTGTGCGCTGGTCGTGCTTCCACTGCTGTGGATCCTCGACGTGGCGCTGTCGCCAGGCAACGCGCTTGGCGGTGGCTTCCTCGATGCGGTGACCGGTGAGCACTTCCAGAAGATGCTGACCAGCGAATCCTTCTGGGTCTGGACGCGCAATTCGGTCATCGTTTCCGTGGGCACGACCTTGCTCGGCTTGGCGCTGGCCATCCCCGCAGGCTACGCCTTCAGCCGCTTCAAATTCCGCGGCCGCGACCCGGCGATGTTCGCCTTCCTGCTGGTCCAAATGTTCCCCGGCGTCATCATCCTCGTGCCCTATTTCCTCGTCATGAAGGCCCTCGGATTGCTGAACACGTCGTTCGGTCTGATCCTCGCCTACTCCGTCACGGCCCTGCCGCTGTGCGTATGGATGCTCAAGGGCTTCTTCGACACCGTGCCGCGGGAACTCGAAGAGGCGGCGCTGATGGACGGATGCTCGCAAACCCAAGTCTTCTGGAAGATCGTCCTGCCCCTCTCGCTGCCCGCGGTCGCGGTGACGGCCCTCTTCTCTTTCCTCGCGGCGTGGAATGAGTTCCTGCTCGCGCTGACCTTCAACACGAGCGAATCGATGTACACCTTGCCGGTCGGTTTGGCTTCACTGATCTCCTCGACCGGTCAGGCATGGGGCGACTTCGCCGCCGCGTCCTTGCTGGTCAGCCTGCCCGTGGTGGTGCTGTTCATTGTCTTCCAACGCTTCCTCATCGAGGGATTGAGCGCAGGCGGAGTCAAGGGGTGATACGATGGTGAACGTGACTTTCAGTGGAGTAACCAAGCGATACGACGACGGATTCGAAGCGGTGCAGGGGCTGAACCTCGAGGTCGAGGACGGTGAATTCCTTGTCTTGCTCGGCCCGTCCGGCTGCGGCAAGTCGACCACGCTCCGCATGCTGGCCGGCCTCGAAGACGTCACCAAGGGCGAGATCGCCATCGGTGGAGCGCGCGTCAACGATCTGCCTCCCGGCGCACGCGGCATCGGGATGGTCTTCCAATCCTACGCGCTGTACCCGCACATGAGCGTCGCCGACAACCTCGCCTTCGGCCTGCGCATGACCAAGGGCGAGGAGAAACCCAGCGACGATGATCTCCAATGGCGCGTCGCGGAAACCGCCGACATGCTCGGCTTGACCGCTGAGCTCGACAAGCGCCCAAAGCAACTCTCTGGCGGCCAGCGGCAGCGCGTGGCCCTCGGCCGCGCCCTCATCAAGCGGCCCAAGGTGCTCCTCATGGACGAACCGCTCTCCAACCTAGACGCGGAACTGCGCCACCAGATGCGAGCGCGCATCCGCGCCCTTCACGATGAGTTGGGCATGACCACGGTCTACGTGACTCACGACCAGATTGAGGCCATGACCTTGGCCGACCGCATCGCCGTGCTGGACGGTGGCGTGCTGCAGCAGCACGGTCCACCCATGGACGTCTACCGGAACCCCGCCAACGATTTTGTCAAGGGCTTCCTGTGCGCTCATTTGGACGACATGGTCAGCACAGCCAACAGCCTGTTCGGAGGTGACGAGGAATGAACCGCTCAACCGTGCCCGTACTCGTGCTGCTGATCTTCGCCTTCGCTTCGGCCTCGCCGATGCTGCAAAGCGTGGAGGCCGACGCCTCCACCGCCGTGCGCCAGCGTGCACAGGCTCACGTGTTCGAATGGAGCGGCAACGCGAGCAACGTCAGCGTCCACGGCGAATGGGACGGATGGGCGGCCGGCACACCGCTCATCGAAACCGCCCCCGACCAGTGGTCTGTGGACATGGCCTTGGCGCCTGGTATGTACTGCTACAAGTTCGTCATCGACGACGTCTGGACCATGGACGAGGCCAACCCCTACACTGGATATTGTGGGGTGACGGAGAACTCCGTGGCCCGCGTGGCCAACGCCACGCTTCCAATGTTCAGCGCCACCATCGAAGATGACGTGCTGACCGTGTTGTGGCATGCCGGCACCTCTGGCGCGGGCCCATCGGGCACGCCGACCGCCCTGGCTGGAGCGGCATGGAACGCAACCACGTGGACGTGGACGCTCGACCTTGCCGGCTTGGCTGACGGGAAGCATACGCTGCACCTCGAAGGAAGCGCCGATGACGGTGTGGTGGCTGAGGACCTTCTGCTGCCCTTCTGGCGCGGGGCGGGTGCCGACTTCGTGTGGGACGACGCGCTGATCTACATGCTGATGACCGACCGCTTCGTCAACGGCAACGCCAGCAACGACCCTGCGCCTTTGCCCAACGCGGCCCAAGGGGCCGACTGGATGGGCGGTGACTTCGCGGGGGTGACCGCTCACATCGAAGCGGGGACCTTCACCGATCTCGGCGTGAACGCGCTCTGGCTGACGCCCTTCAACACCGCCGCAAACGGCACGGGCCTGGCGGCCGACGGCGTGCACGAAGTCTCCGCCTTCCACGGCTACTGGCCAGTGGAGCCGCGCGGCGTGGACCCACGCTTGGGCACGCCAGAGGAGCTCGAGACGTTGGTGGACGCTGCGCACGCCGCAGGCATCCGCGTGCTTGGCGACTTTGTGGTCAACCACGTGCACGAGGACCACCCCTACCACGACGACCATCCCGAGTGGTTCAACTCCGGTTGCATCTGCGGCGAAGCGAATTGCGACTGGACCGAGCACCGGCTCGAGTGCCTCTTCCGTGACTACATGCCGGACGTGAACTGGAAGCAACGCAACGCCTCCGAGGCGATGATTGAGGACGTGTTGTGGTGGATGGAAACCTTCGACCTCGACGGAGGTCGCATCGACGCGGTCAAGCACGTCGATGACCTCGCCATCACCAACCTCGCCGTGCGCATCAACGAGCGCTTCGAAACGGTGGGGACGGACATGTACCTCAAGGGCGAGACCGCAATGGGTTGGGCCGGCCACGACCTGGCCGCCAACGCCAACGAATACGGGACGATCAACCGCTACATCGGTGAACACCAGCTCGACGGTCAAGCCGACTTCGTGCTCTACCACGCGACCTCAAACCGCGTGTTCACCGGCGGCGAGGAAGACTACATGCACCTCGATTACTGGACGGCCCGCAGCCAAGACCAGTACGTGGACGGTGCGGTCATGGTGCCCTTCGTCGGCAGCCACGACGTCTCTCGCTTTGCCTCGCGCGCCGACCCCGGCACGGCCGACGAGTGGAACCAGTGGGCCGAGCAAGGCCTTCCGGGCCAGCCCGGCACCGACGAGCCCTATGCCGCCTCCCTGCAGGCCCATGCTTGGTTGCTGACCATTCCCGGCGCACCAATGATCTACATGGGCGACGAATACGGCGAGTACGGCGGAGCCGATCCCGACAACCGTCACATGTGGCGCAACGCCACCGAGCGCAACAACCGTGAGCAGCACCTGCACGAGAACATCAGCGCCATCGGGCAGGTTCGGGCCGAATCGGAAGCCCTGCGGCGCGGCGGATACGCTTCGGTTCACAGCACACCGGACGTGCTCGTCTATCAGCGCGCCACGGCAGACGCCTCAAGCCTCGTCGGACTCAACCGAGGTGCAACGGCCAGCACCGTGACCTTGGACGCCGTGTACGCAGACCATGCGGTCGTGTTTGGTTCGGCCGCCTTCGATGCGACCAACCTGACCTTGGAGGTCCCCGCTGGAAGCGCGGTCATCCTGTCCAACGAGAGCGTCTTTGCCACCAACGAGACAGGAAACGAAACCCAGCCCGTCGATGTTCCTGGATGCACCGATGCGGGTGCAGACAACCACAACCCGGCCGCTACGGTGGACGACGGCTCCTGCACCTACCCGTCCGTTGACGTCTCCGGATGCACCGACCCTGCGGCCGAGAACCATGATGCCGCTGCGACGGTGGACAACGGCTCGTGCACCTACCCGCCCGTCGATGTCCCTGGATGCACGGACACCAACGCCACCAATTTCGACGGCAGCGCGACGAGTGACGATGGATCTTGCACCTACCCGCCCGTCGATGTCCCCGGATGCACGGACACCAACGCCACCAATCACAACGCCAACGCGACGACGGATGATGGGTCGTGCACCTACCCGCCAGCAGAAGTACCGGGCTGCATGGACGCGAACGCCACCAATTTCGACGCCAATGCAACGGTGGATGACGCATCGTGCGCCTTCTCCGACCCGAGCGCAACGCCTGATGGAAACCAAACCGATGGTGAGGACAACGTCACGCCAATCGATCCCGCTGAACCGAGCGAACGGGACAACAGCGCCATGGCGGACCTTCTCGGCTCGCTGGGCACCGTGGGCGGTGCCTTGCTGCTCGGCCTTGTCCTGATGGGGCTGTCCTGGGCCATTCGGCGCACGGCCTCATGACGGGCGATGAGCGGCCACGGCCGCACGGAAGTGCGTGACGTCTGGCCTTTCGAGGTCAGGCCATGCGAAACGCCACGTCCAATTCCCATCGACCGTTCCTGGGATGTTCATCCGTGCCTCGCTGCCGAGCCCCAAGACGTCCTGAAGCGGAACGACGGCAAGGCAGGCCGGAGAAGCAAGAGCATCGCGCAGGACGTCCTGCAACGGACGCTGTCCCCAGCCGACCGTGGTGTCGTTGTCGTGCGTGCCGGTGTACACCACGGTGTTCTCGGTGTGGTGCTCTAGGCGGTGGGGGTTCGTCGGCTGCTCGTCAGCAAAATGCAGCACGGCCATGCCTGGCAACCCGTGACGGTCACGCAGCTCGAGCACGCTCTGGGGGATGATGCCGAGGTCCTCGGCCACGAGATGCTTGCCCTCCGGGGCCCGAATGGCCTCGAGGAGGGCATCGCCCGGGCCCGGCGTCCAAGCGCCATCGCGGGCCGTGGGGTGGTCGGCAGGAATGGCCCACGCAGAATCGACGGCGCGGAAGTGGTCGATGCGCACCACGTCAAAGAGATCGAACATGCGCTGCATGCGCCGGCGCCACCACGCGAACGCCTCGTCCTTGTGCGTGTTCCAGTCATACAGCGGCGTGCCCCAGCGCTGACCGTCTTCAGAGAAGTAATCCGGCGGAACGCCGGACACGACGGTTGGCTCGCCCGATGCGTCGAGCAAGAAGCGGTCGGGCGCCGCCCACACGTCCGCCGAATCATGGGCGACAAAGAACGGGATGTCGCCGAAGAGCTGAATCTCGTGGGCTGAGGCCGCGTCCCGCATCCGTCTCCAATCGCGGTTGAATTGGGCCTGTTCACGCACCACGTCATGGATGGCCGCCGCGTGTTCCGCGTCGAGACGAGCCATGGCTTCGGGCTCACGGTCGCGAAGCGGTGCCGGCCACGCCGTCCAGGGCGCGCCGCCTTGCTGATGTTTCAGTACGGTGAACCGGGCCACGTCGAGGGCCCAGTCGCCCTCGGCCGTGAGGAAGGTACTCACCTCCTCATCCGTAACCGCCTCGCCCGCCGGGTCGATCAGGGCCGACCATCCGGCGAACGCGGAAGGGGCTGCGTAAGGGCTGCCGTGTGGGTCGGGTGGATGAATCGGAAGCATCTGCCAGACGCCGACGCCCATGCCTTGCAAGGTTTCGAGGAAGCGATGCGCACCGTCGTGACCGAGATGGGGCGCGGGCAGACTGGTCAGGTGACAAAGGATGCCGGTGCGCCGCTGACCGAGCATCGGGCCACCTCAGCCGCGAAACTGACCGTAGAAGTGCATGTAGTCCTGGATCATGCGGTGGCCCGTGAAGCCTGCACTGGCCACCATGGCGTGCCGCATCACGTCGTCCCACGCCTCGCGATCGCCCGTCCACATCGGCAGGACCTCATGCTCCAGCACGGTGTACAGGGCGTCAACGTCGCGCTCATCGTCGCGATCGTCTTCTTGCGCTCCAATGGCCCAGCCGTTCACGCCATGGATGCAGGCTTCGGGCCACCACCCGTCGAGGATGCTGAGGTTCGGCACACCGTTCATGGCCGCCTTCATGCCGCTGGTGCCAGAGGCTTCCATCGGACGGATGGGGTTGTTCAGCCACACGTCCACACCGCTGGTCATCGCCAAGCCGGTGGCCATGGAATAATCCTCGATGAAGGCCACTGGGATGTCGTCAGCGACGGCTTCAGCCCCTTCGAACACGGAGCGGATCAGGTCCTTGCCGCCCTCATCCTTGGGATGGGCCTTGCCCGAGAAGACAAACTGGACCTTCCCGCCGGCGATGCGGCGCAGGCGTTCGAGGTCGGCGAACACGAGGTTGGCGCGCTTGTAGGTCGCAAAGCGCCGTGCAAAACCGATGGTCAAGCGGTCGGCGTGCAGGGTCACGCCCGTTGAGGCAAGGACAAGGTCGCGCAACGCGGCGCGGTTCTGCTCCCGGGAAGTGCGGAGGGCATCGGTCGGAATGGACGCGGCCGAGTGGAGCGCATGGGGATCGGTCCTCCAACCGCTGACGTGTGCATCAAACAGGTCCGCCGTCGCCTTTCCGGTCCAGGTCAAATGATGCACGCCGTTGGTGATGGGGTGGATCCTCACGTGGGGGAACATCGTCATCGCCACGTCCGCGTTCAGCTTCGACACGGCGTTGACCGTTCCTGCCAAGGCGATGCCGAGGTGGCTCATGGAACAGGTCACGTCGTCGCCGCTCAGGGCCTTGGCGTCCGGTGGGAGGAGGTCGCCAAGCACGGCCTCGACATCGGTCCACGGGAAGCGGTCGTGCCCTGCGGGCACGGGCGTGTGGGTGGTGAAGAGGGTGCGTGCGGCCAACTCGTCGCGGCTCCAGCCGCGGCGGAGCATCTCAAGCGCGGCGAAGGTGCAGTGCCCTTCGTTGAGGTGGAGTCCGTCGATGGGGATGCCCAACGCGTCCAGCGCGCGTACGCCACCCACGCCGAGCAGGTACTCCTGTCGGATGCGCATCAGGTGGTCGCCGCCGTACAGGCGGTCACCGAGTTGGGCGTGCTCGGCCGTGTTTTGGTCGTGACGGGTGTCGAGGAAGTACACGGTGACCGAACCACCACTGGCGCCTGGAAGGTCCGTTGACCAGACGTTGGCGTGGAGTGTTCCTCCGTCGAGTGGGAGCACAATCTCGACGCCCGTGTCCTCAAGGTGATCGCTCGGATCGATTTCGGGGTAGGTTTCGGTCTGGTTGCCGGTCGTATCGAGGTGTTGGCGGCCGTAGCCCTGGCGGTACAGCAGGCTCACGCCGACCAAGTCGATGGACGCGTCCGCCGCCGATTTGACGTGGTCGCCCGCCAGCACACCAAGGCCGCCGGAATACGTGTGCAAATCGGAATGAAGGCCGATTTCTGCAGACAGGTAAGCGACGGGCATGGGCGGTCCTCCGGAGGCGTCAGTTTCGCCCCGTGCTGCCGTCCTTTAACCCATTCTCAGGGGGGAAATCCTTCTCACATCGAACGCATGGGGTGCACATGGCCAACGGCGTGCGTCGGACCGGCACATCTGTTCTTTTGTCGCTCCTCTTTCTCTCATCGACCATGCTTTCCATGGTCGCTGGAACCACGCCAGACGACGTGAACGTGGACGGCGATTTGGGTGAATGGTCTGCGGACACCCTGATGGGCACCGACGCCAACGGCGTCAGCCTCCACCTGACCTGGAACGACACCCACCTTTCCTTTGGTTGGGAAGGCACCGACCTCTCCGCTTCGGAGGAAGGTGCGGACCTCTTCGTGTACCTCAACACCAGCGAAGGCGGCTCGGCCTTGTCGTCGGATTGGGGCTTCTCGCACGTCCTGCCCTTCGCTGCCGATCACGCGTTCGTGCTCGAGGATTCGTCCTACCATGCAGTCATGGCGCACGGCGCAAGCGGCTGGTCCACCACCCACGAAGAGAACACGGCCACGGACGTGCACACCTTCCCTGGTGACCGTTACATCGGTTGGTCGGGCAACCAAATCACTGAGGTGTCCCTTCCTTGGTCGGCCATCGGTGACCCAACGCAGGTTGATTTCGTGGTGTGGGCTCAATGGCAAGACGCGGGTCACGTCTGGACCGCCTTCCCACCACAAAATCCGGCCACGTCCAACGGTGCGGAGACCTTCACGCACCTGTATCACTTGCCAGATCGGAACGTCTCGACTGCCCCTGCTTCGATGGAGGTCCAAACGGCCAGCGTGGTCGAAAAGGCGGACGATGCACTCAACGTGGCCATCGTCTTCCACCAGCACCAACCTTACTACAAGAACAAACTCACAGGAATGTACGAGTTGCCTTGGGTGCGCGTGCACGCGATGACCGAATACGTCGATTCACCCGGCATCCTTGCGCAATATCCCGACACGAAGGTGACCTACAACCTCGTGCCCTCCTTCCTCGAGCAGCTCACCGACTACCACCGCAACGAAACCGCTGACGTGCACACTGATTTTGCGCGACGGGATTGGCCCGCCAACGCCGACGGTTCCGTGGCCGGCTACCCCAACGCCACCGCCCTCGAACTGCACACCATGCAGTTCCAATCCTTCTGGAACAGCGGCTGGATCTACAACGTCTCTGAGGACGACCCCAACGCCTGGGTGGCGCCGGCCAGTGAGCGCTACAAGGAACTCTACGACGCGACGCTCCACAACCTGAAACCGGCCACCATCATGGACGACGAGTTGCTTTCCCCGCAAGATTTGCTTGACCTCCAGGTGCTCTGGTACCTCTTCCAATTCTCACCCGATTACGTGCAGGGCGAATACGCCGCCTTCTTTGACGACCCCACAGGATACGGCGCCCCGGTGCAGACCGATACAGGGCTGATGGACCTCTTCACCCAAGGCCGGGACTACACGCCGGCCGACTTGGCCTACGTCATCGATCAGCAGCATGCGCACATGGCGAACGTGTTGCCCATGTACAGCCAGCTCGCGGCGGCGGGCCAAGTCGAGTTGACCACGACGCCCTACTACCACCCCATCATGCCCCTGCTGATGATGCCGGGCTGGACCTTTGAGGACGGGATCCGCGTCAACAAGGACGCGTGGCCGGTCGACGTCGGTGGCCACCTGAGCACCGGCATGGACCTGTTCGAAGCGGAACTTGGCTTCCGACCGACGGGGATGTGGCCCTCCGAACAAGCGGTCTCGCCTCCCATGGTGCAACCCGTGGCCGATGTCGGCGTGGAATGGATGGTCTCCGACGAGGAAATCTTGGCCAAGTCCACGACGCCAGGCGGTGGGGGCATCGACGTCGAAGACGCTGCGCTGCTGGCCACGCCGTGGGTGGTCTCGGGCGACCAAGGTGGTGACGTCGCGGTCATCTTCCGCGACCGGGTCATCTCGGATCGCGTGGCCTTCCAGTACGGTTCCATGACGCCCGAGGCGGCGGTTTCGGATTTCTTGTCCTACCTCGACGGCATTCGCGCTGAATTGCTCGAAGCGGGCGAAGACCCGTCCGAGCACCTGCTGACCGTCGCAATGGACGGTGAGAACTGGATGTTCATGTCCGAATTCCAGCACCACGACAACGCCCGTCCCTTCATCCACGAGTGGTACTCGAGGCTCGCGTCCCACCCCACCGTGATCACGACCACACCCGGAGAGTTCCTCGAGGACGACCCGGACTTGCCGCGCATCGAGACGATTGGGACGGGGTCATGGATCGATGGAACGCTCAGCACCTGGGCGGGCGAAGCCGACGAGAGTCTGGCCTGGCAGCGCCTCGTCGAAGCGCGCCGGGCGCTGGTCGCCTTTGAGGCCGACAACCCCGACGATCCCGGTCTTGACCTCGCGTGGGAATCGCTCTACATCGCCGAAGGCAGCGACTGGTACTGGTGGTACGGCCTCGACCAAGACAGCGGCTACGACGAAATGTGGGACGTGCTGTTCAAGGTCCACCTGTCCAACATCTACCGCGCCATCAACCTCGATCTGCCGCCCTATTTGCAGGACCTCTGGACCAACCCTGCCCTCCCCGACGAGGCGGCCAGTGCGGTCATCGAGCCGATGATCGACGGCATCGCGCTGCCCGGTGAATGGGACGGAGCGGCGGTCTACACCGCCGACTCGGTCGACGGTGGTGGTTTGGACATTGATTCCTTCCACCTGGGCTACGACGCGTCCAACCTGTACCTGCGCGTCGACATGCCAACCCCTGAGGCGATTGAAGCGCTCAACGAAGCGCGTGATCCTGACCTTGCGCTGTACTTCATGCAGCCCAACGCCCAGAACTTCAACGAAGTCGAGACGAACTTCAGGACCTACTACGGCAATCAGATCCTCGGCTTCCCGGCCAAGAAAATGGTCGCCTTCGACTTCGCCCAACTCCGTGACGACGGACAGGCGAAGTGGAACCTCTTCGACGCCCGCGGAAAGGGAGAAAGTGCGGAACAGTGGGCCCTGAGCGGCACGTCCATCCTCGGTGGATGTGCGGCCGATGAGGTGTACGAATTCGTCATCCCGTGGTCCGATCTCGGACTGGCACCACGCTACACGACCCGCGTGAAGGTCGTCACCTCGTGGACGGATTCCTTGGCCTACGGTGACGGTGTGGACATGGAAGTCGCCCCACCGGCGCCGGCAGAAATTGTCCTGCCTGACCTTGAGCAGTGGGTCACCTTGCTGGAGTTTGACGACGCGGTGGGCGACGAAACAGGGGACGGCGACTACACCTATCCTTCCGCCTCAGACTTTGCACCGGGGAGCGGTTTGTTCGATGCAACCTCGTTGAAGATCAGCCAAAGCGCTTGGAACGCCCGATTCGAGATTGGTATGAACGAGATCACCGACCACTGGAGCTTGGCCAACGGGTTCAGCCACCAAATCGTCCAGATTTACGTGGACCGGGGCGAACAAGCAGGCGGCCGAACCACCATGCTCGAGGGCGCCAACGCGATGGTGCACGACGATTGGGCGTGGGAGGTGGCCATCTCTGCCACGGGTGAGCCCGGGGCGGTCAAGGCCGTGGAAGCGGCCACGGGCGAAACCAGCGCGAAGGGCATCGAAGTGCATGGCGATGCGGAAGCGAACACCATCACCATCACCGTCTCAAAGAACGTCATTGGGCCGGACGTCGGTGACTACCGGTACGTGATTGTGCTCGGCAGCCAAGACGGGTTCGGAACCGGAAAGTGGCGTGACGTGGACGAGACCGCCAAGACCTGGCGTTTGGGCGGCGGTGCGGATCCTTCGCCATTGGACGGCATGGATTACGACCCGAACATCATCGACGTGCTCCTGCCCGAAGGCGACCAAACCGCGATGTTGGCCAGCTACGACGTGGCCGCCCAGCAGCACGCCGTGCTGACTGGATTCGAAATGCCGGACGTGGCGCAGCAGGTCTACGGCGCCTCCGTGGGCGAGGTGACCGCGTCCACGGCCGTGGTGCTCTGGTCCACGACCGTTGAAACCAATGCCTCCATCGCGGCCGTCTTGGCCGATGAGCCACCAAGCGATTGGTCTACGGTCGCGGTCGAAACGCCGGCCGCCACCGACCATGCGTTCACGGTCACGGGCCTTGAGGCCGGGCGGGCATATTGGGTCCGCATCATGGTCGAGGACGGTGACCAAACCCTGTTCGCCGACCTGAACTTCACCACGTCAAACGAAAGCGACACGACGCCTCCTGAAATCCTCAACCTCGCCGTAGAGGTTGTCTCTGGCCCTTCAGGAGCGATGCAACTGAAGATCACGTGGTACACCGATGAAGCCACCACGGAAAGCGTCGAGTTGTTGGATGATGTGCTCCAAGGCGACACGGTTGCCCTCAAGAAAAACCACGAGATGGTGTTCATCCCAGATCCAGTCTTGGCCGTTGGTACCTACGCGGTCACGGTGACGGCGGTGGACGCTTCGGGCAACAGCAACACGTCCACGGCGTCCTTCACCGTCGAAGAGGAGGATGTCGTCGTCGTGCCTGATGGCCCCGATGACGGTGATGGGGCAACAGACGGTGCGTGCGAGAACGGTGTGGGTGAGGATTGCCCCGCCTCGACCACCGGCCCGTCGTCTGACGTGCTGCTTGGTCTCGCCCTGCTCGTGGTGCTCCTTGTGGTCGCGGCTTTGGTCCGCACACGACGTGCCGAACAAGGCATGCTTGTGGACGACTACGCGGCCTTTGACGACGTCTCGGATGAGGTGTGACGTCAGCGGAAGAAGGCGATGTACACCACGGCCGTGACCGCAAAAGCGGTCTGGATGGTGTACCACAGCCACTTGCGCCAATTCGGCGCCATCCGGTCCGCGGTCTGCACCACCGCTTCAACCAGAAGATCTTCCTGACCGGTCACCATGATCACATCCCTCCAAGGCGATTCATGATGACCGCTAAACCAGCATGGGCCATTGGAAGAAACAACAACTCGGCGAGCATTCCAGCCTGAAGAAACAGAACGAAGGTCAAGACTGCCATCCCGCCAGGGAACCAAGCACATTTCTTGAGCAGGGGGCGTGACTTTTCGCTCAGGGACAAGGCAAGAAGCATCACGCATACGGGTACGGCAACACCGGCCAACATCATGGCCACGATGGCCAAAAAACCCTCATTGCTCGTTTCGGTGAAGAAGAAGGCTTGGGCGGGGCTTGCCGTCAGGAAAAGGCCGGCGACAAAAATGAACCCGCGCCGAGACGACGTGTTCATGCCACGAAACACTGACATGTGGCTTTCAATCCCCCGGAAATTCCAACGTTTTCCAGCCCCGTTCAACGGGCAAACATGAGAATGAAGTGAGGGGACCATGTCCGTTGTACATGGCCCGCATCCTCTTGCTCGGGGCTGGATTGGTTGGCGGGTGGGTCGCGGACACGTTGGCTACAGACGGTCATCACGTGACGGCGGTCGACACGAATGCATCCGCTTTGGCCGCTCGTGATGCTGGCGTGGTGATCATCAACGCTCCTGCCAGCGCCGAAATGGTGGACGAACACGCGCCTGATGTGGTGGTGAACACGCTCCCCGGGCGCATTGGCCACGGCATCCGTTCGGGCTTGCTCGAGCGGGGGTGTGCCGTCGCCGATCTCGCCTTCACGGCCGAAGATCCTGGGGAGCTTCACGACCTTGCCGTTCAGCACGGTGGGCGATTGGTGTGGGACATCGGTGTTGCACCGGGCATGTCGAACCTGTTGCTTGCCGAAGGGGTGCGGCGCCACGGTCGCCTGACCCGGGGCCGCGTGCGCGTGGGTGGAAACCCCGTGAGCACCGACGAAGGATGGAGCTACATGGCACCGTTTTCCCCCTACGACGTCATCGAAGAATACACCCGGCCCGCTCGTATAGTGCGAGAGGGCGCCGTCATCACGGTTCCCGCTTTGGCGGAGCGGCAACGCTTCGACGTCGAGGGGCGAGGGGAAATGGAAGCCTTCCTCACCGACGGTCTGCGTTCCGTGCTGGACACCATTCCAGCCGAGGATTTGACCGAAGCCACGGTGCGCTGGCCCGGGCATATTGACCGCTTCATCGAACTTGATGGGGCATTCAACGAGGACGTGTTGGTCCAAGCGTGGGCTTGGAATCCCGGCCGGCCTGAGTTCACGTGGATGGAAGTCGTGGCTGAAGGTCGGGGGAGCACCCGTTGGATCCTCGACGACGAGGGTCGTCCAAGTGGGTCATCGATGGCCCGAACGACGGGGGCGATCACATGCGCGGTGGTTGAGCACATGCTCAACGGTGGTGTTTCGCCTGGCGTGCATGCGCCTGAAGCGGTCGGCCACGACCTGTTGGAACGGTGCCTCTCGACCTATGCGAAGCACGGCATCGTGTTGCGCGAGGTTTGATGGACGGGCGGCATCTCTTGCGAATCGATGTCCGCTGTGCGCAGGGCCATGGCCGAGATGGGTTTGGCCGGTTGCTGCACATGGTGCGACGCACCGGATACTCCCGGCAGTGAGCGTTGCCGAACGTGCATTGCCACCCATCGAAACGTCCGTGACCGATTAGCAGCGGGAGCCGACGGTCCAATCGACCAAGTCGCACGTCACCTCCTCAGCCTCATGACTGAGCCACATCGGCATGACCACGATCCGGTTCACGGACCGGTCTTGAAGGAACAGATGCGTCGATTGGGCGTTTCCTCACGGAATCAATCCGCCACGCAAGCCGATGTGGAAGCGGCTTTTGCCGCCAGCCGCGCGCGTGACAAAGGAAGCGTGGTCAGCACCGTAGGCAATCGGTTGGGTGAGGCGCCTGAAGCGGCCACGGCCCGCCAATTGGGCGAGGCGGTGTTCGACCCAGAACAGATCAACGCCGAAGCCAGGCGGACCATTCCGAGTCGGCCCATTTCTGCGGTTGACCGCTCCGATCGCTTGGGCGAAGACCCTGCCCTTGAGGCGCGTATTTCGGCCGAACGAAAGGCTGCCGAAGAGCCTGTGGAAGGGTTGCGAACCGTGGTTGAGAAGGCCCATGTCGAAGGTGCGATCAAGCGCAGGGAGGCCTTGGGCGGTTTGCTCGATGAAGTCGGAGAACTTCTTGACCTTGATAATGAAAATTGAATGGCCGCCGGTGGAACGTTTCTTGTTACAATCTTCATTCCATCGAAGAATGGTCCCTCTCTTCAGGGTTCATCTCTCACGGGTCAGAGCGGCCGGCCGTCCAAGGTGTAGGCGAACCGTTTCGTCCCCTTCCCCTTGCTCTTGACGTGGACCTCTCCGAGCGGGCCGATTTCGCCAAGCGAGCGTACGTGCGTTCCGGCGCAGGGGCACACGTCCACCTGGTCACCAATTCGGATGATGCGCATCTGCTGCACCGATGCTGGAATCATGTCGACGTTCGAACGTTCTGCACCGAGTTCATCGATGAGGGTCTGCCGATCTTGCACGTCCATGCTGAGCGGGAGGTCTTGGGCAACGGCGGCATCAAATGCGGCACGAAGCGTCATGACCTCGTCATCGGTCATCGAAACGGGACGGAGGTCGAGTCGGGAGCGTGCCGCACCGATTTGATTGCCCACCGTTCTGGCGCCGTTGAACAAATCGTAGGCAAGGCCGCTGAGGAGGTGTTGGGCGGTGTGCATCCGCATGTGCGCATGCCTCCTTTCCCAGTCGATGGTCCCTGTGATCTCGTCCCCGACCTGGAGGTTGTGGTCCTCAGGAAGCCTGTGGTGCACGGCATCGCGTCCTCGAACATCGCTGACCGGAAGCGTTCCGGTTGAACCCTCGAGATGTCCAATGTCACAAGGCTGGCCGCCGCCGGTCGGGTAGAAGCAGGTTTGGTCCAAGACCACGTCCAAACCGTCCACGTCCGTGACGCTGGCCGAAAACGTCGTCGCGTACGTGTCGTCAAAGGAATCGAGGTACAACCGTCGGGTGTGAAGGCTCATGCTCCGTCCAAACGACCTGAGGCCATCAACTCCTGCACGGCCTCGATGGCGCGGTGAGCGCACCGAGCAGCGTTCAGTGGCTGATCTTCTTCGTCCCATACCTGGGTCATCGATTCCAGCGTAAACGGTTTGAGCGCATCGAGTTCAGAAGCTTCTGTGGTCCAGATTTCGGTGGAACCATCGGCCCGCTGACCCATGTGTTTTGCATCGACGGTCGTCTCTTCAGCGACAACGGCACCGTACCACGAGCAAGATCGAGTATGAGACAATAGAGGGAGACCGACGCTCGGAGAAGGTTCTGCCACGTCCTGATCGGCAAGAAGGACGTGATGCACGTCGCCAAGGGGAACCGTACCCGTCCCGGCCGCGTGCCATTCACCCTCAAGCTGCTGAAGACGAACACGTGTCGACGTCCTTCCGCCTGCTGCCGTAAACAGGTGAACGAGTCGCTTCACCAGCCACTGGCTGCGGCACGAAACGTGCGAGCCATTTTGCGCAGCCACGGCTTCCTTGAGGGTTTGAAGGGGCCAGTCGAGCGTCGACGTGTCCCACAATCCACATCCCCCGTGTGGGAATCCAAATTCCGCATGAGCGGTGGTCAACATGACGTTATGTCCTTGATTCAAGAGGGAATGAGCTGCGGTAACGGCCACCAGGCCACCTCCTACCACAACAATCACGACAGCAACTCCACGGAAAGTGCATCAACTGGACAGCTTGGAAGGCAATGATCACATAACGTGCACGTGGCATGATCGACCTCCACCAGCCAGCCGTGGAGATTGAGTGCATCGACCGGGCACACCATGATGCATGCAGCACAGCCGTAGCACCGATCGTCGTCCACCTGAAGCAGGTGTCCAGTGGACGGCATGAACACCACGAAGGTGTTCTCGTTCATGGATTCCACGGAATGTTGCTGGTTTGATGATCGAGTGGATGCAAGAATGGTTGGTTTCCAAAGGAAAACGATGTGTGCACATAGACCCCTTTGTTTCCATTGGAAAAGGAGAACATGGCGCAAGACAGCGAAGACGTCGAAGAAAGAATGTCGCATCGAAGACGTCATTGGAATGTATGGTGAATGTGGTCTATCATGTTCTGGATGAATATCTGAGAAAACAACGGTTTTGATCACTGAAATTTAGTCGAGTGGAAATGATGGGGTGTACGTCCACAGATTCATGGTGGAGGTCATCTTCGTCATGGCATGGTGATGTACGATCCAGGTCGAACCTCCACCTATCCTTCCCTTCCACCGGAGCAAGGTTTCCGGTTTCACTGCCTTGGAGGCGGTGACGAAGTTGGGAACGTCGGCATCATGATGGAAGATCCATCTGGGACCAAATTGTTGCTCGATTATGGGCTCGCACCGACCGATCCCCCCCGTTACCCAAACGAAGCACCCCGCGTCACGGATGCGGTCATCACGCATTCACACATCGATCATCTTGGCATGGCGCCTTGGCTTGCTGCTCAACACGGCACCCGCCTTCACGGTTCGAGCCTTACTGCAGCTATTTCCGAACCGATGTGGTACGATTGTCACAAGGTGTCCTCCATCGAAGGGTACCCGCTTGCTTGGGACAAACGCGACATCGACATCGCCGTTGCGTCTTGGACGACCCATGGCTGGGCAGAACCATGGCGGCATGGTCCATGGACGTGCACCTTTCACTCGGCAGGCCACATCCCGGGTGCCGTCATGCTTCACGTCGATACTGGTGCATACCGCGTGATGTTCACGGGGGATTTTGACACCCGTGACTCCCCCCTCGTGGCCGGTGCTGAACCCCAGGACGTGGACATCCTCTTCCTCGAAGGCACGTACGGTGGTCGTTCCCATCCTGATCAAGACGAAGAGCTTGAACGCTTCCTCACACGCATCGACCAGGTTGTTGCACGTGGCGGCACGGCCCTCATCCCAGCCTTTGCGAACGGCAGAACGCAAGATGTCATCATGCGTTTGCACAAGCATCGTCCTCACCTGAACGTGCACGTGAACGGCATGGGAAAATTGATCGCTCAACACCAAATGGAACACGAGCATTTGCTTCGTGATCCTGCAGCGCTTCGGAAGGCGTGGTCTTGGGTGAAACGGATTTCGTCCAAATCCGATCGGAAGCGTGCGCTTGAGGCAGATGTAATCGTGTCCACATCGGGCATGCTGGACGGTGGACCTGCCTTGTGGTTCCTCAACCGATTACGGCATGATTCGCGCAACGCCATCCTGTTGACGGGGTACCAAGCACGTGGGAGCGGAGGTCGCTCCTTGCTCGACACCGGTCGCTTGGAGATTTACGGCACCATGACGCAGATCGACCTCGACATCGACCAATTCTCCTTTTCGACGCACGCAGGTCACGATGAAATCGTCGCGTTCGCCAAGGCGTGCAACGCGAAACACGTGGTCATCTACCACAGCGATCCGAACCATGCACGACCGCCGCTTGCTGAGGCACTGGAAGCCAATGGACACACCGTGCACACACCTGAAAACGGTGTGCCGTACACCATCGTCTGAGCCCTCTGGCGTCAACGAGTGCCCCCCCATTTCTCGACGCTCTACGATTTTGCATCACCCCGTTTTATTAGGCAATTGAGGCGGTCAACCGTCAATGAATATGTTGCACAACACAAAACTCTGGCTTCTTATCATCGCCGTCATGCATACCGTGATGGGTGGAGGAGGAACATACGCCACGTACGGGATGGACTCTCTTGCGATTGTCGGCTTCTTCAGCATCGTTGGCCTCTACCTCTTTTACGCCGCCCTCATGGTGGAGGGGCAAGCACAAGCGCGCTTGGCCGCTGTGTTTTGTGGTCCTGTTGTCGTCTGGTTCGTGTTGTGTGCCGGCATGGGATTGGAGATGTTCGGCGACCCCGCCGCACCGATGCCTGCGTCGATCCTACCCATTGTGCTCTGGGGCATGCCCGCACTGTCCGGCGTGATGGGTTGGAACATGGATGAGTCGGCCACGTCTGCGACCGCGGAGGCTTGAACATGGACGCAAAGACCATCTTGAATCCAAAATGGTGGCTGCTCGCGTTTGGCGTGCTGTTCCTCCTTGCAGGTCTTTCGAATTACCTTGGCGCAGAAGGCTCTGCAGACACAGCATACCCCGGCGATTACACGGCGCGTGACGTGTTCTATGAGCAGACCTTCGGCCTCTTCACCATGGTGGCGGCAACGCTTGCGATCATGACCTCATTGAAGGTCAGCGGCCGCGAACTTTCCATCCTCAGCATGACCTCATCCGGGGTGATGATGGCCTTCATGGTGCTCCACTATATGGCCGGTGAGAACGTCAACTACGGGTTCAACGATCCTGTCATTCTAGGTGTTGTGCTTTCCTTGTTGGCTGTGCTGGGCATCGCAGGATTCCTACACCTGAACGACGAAGACGCGTCCACCGAAGCCTCATCTGAGGCGTGATGCATGGACCGCACCGTGCTGACCCTCCGTGTGTGTGGGTGGTCCAGCATCGCCATGGGGCTCGTCTTCTTCCTCGTTCCGGGCTGGTATGCTGAGCTCGAAGGCGCCACGACCGACAACATCGCCTGGCTCCGTAACCTCGGAGCTGCCCTGGTGGCGGTCAACGGTGTTGGGGCCTTGCTTGCGGCGCAAGATCCGGAGGCCGAACGCCGGCTGTACGACGTGGTCATGCTCGCTTCGGTGCTGGAAACCATCGCCCTTGCGTGGTCCACCTTGACGTGGGAATTCACGGCCACGGAAGCGATCTTCATCACCGGGCCGCTCGCACTGGCCGCATTGGTGAGCGTCGCTTTGGTCGTCGTTCGTCCCCGCCAAGCCTGACGGGTGGTCACAACACAGATTCATACCCCAACGCACCAAGGTCCTTCCATGGACGACGGCCAACCCCTTCCGCTGTTCGTTCTCCCCATGACCCTCATGCCCGGCGAGGTCACCCAACTCCGGGTGTTCGAACCCAGGTACAAGCAGATGCTCGACACATGCATCCTCGACGAACGTCCGTTTGGACTCGTCCTCAATGATCCCTTCAAACCCGTTCGCGGTTGGGACGGCCCAAGGACCACAGGGACGCTTGCCTACATCGAACACCACGAAGAAGCCGGCAGCAACCACATGCTGGTGGTGCGCGGCGGGGAGCGTTTCGACGTGGTCGAGGTGATCGAACCCGCTCTCCCGCCGTTCTCCGACCCCGCCGTGAGCGACCTGGTCGGCGAGGACGGATTCTTTCCGGACCAAGAGGCCCTGATGGCCCGTGCAGAAGAGCTCGGCCGGGCCGATCTCCCGCTCCACATCGGTGCGAGCGTGCGCATCCGCCCTTCGTTCGAACCCGACGAGGAAGCCGCTACAACGGTGTTCAACCTTGTTCGCAGCACGATGACCGCCATCGCCGGTGCGATGGGCATTGACGAAGACATGGCTGGCCCTTGGGTTCAGTCCCGCATCGAGGAGGTGGAAACATCTGGACCCGATGGCGTGTTCCTTGCCGCTTCCATGGTGCTTCCCGACCTTGAGAGCCGCCAACTCGTGCTGGCCAGTTCAACGCTTCAGGAAGCCGTGGCCGAATTTGAAATTGGACTTCGTGACCTTCGCAGGGACCTCGGTCTGGAAGAAGAATGACCTCAGAAAAGCGGAGGTTGAAAACCTCCACACCACACCTTCAGCCATGCCACGTTGGACGCCAGACCAGATGCCCTCTCCAGCAGGGCTCCGTGTGGTCGTCACCGGATCCAACACCGGCATTGGATACGAAGCGGCACGTCTCTTTGCTCAAGCAGGAGCGGATGTGACCCTTGCGTGTCGGAACATGGAGAAAGCCGAAGCGGCGATTCAGCGCATCCGCGAGAGCACCCAACACGGCTCGCTCGAGGCCCGCCGCCTCGACCTCGCAGACCTGGAGAGTGTGACGGCCTTTGCCAAGGATTTCCTCACTGCTCACGACCGTTTGGACCGCTTGGTCCTCAACGCCGGCCTCATGGTCCCTCCACTCGGCCGGACCGTACAGGGCTTTGAGCAGCAGTTCGGCGTCAACCATCTCGGCCATTTTGCGCTGACGTGCCAACTGCACCCCCTTCTGATGGAAACCGCAGGTTCCCGCGTGACGTCGGTCACCAGCGTGGCGGGCGATATGGGGCGCATGTGGTGGGACGACACGAATTGGGAATCGAGACGCTACGTGCGTTGGCAGGCGTACGGACAGAGCAAACTCGCGAACCAACTCTTCATCCGGGGCCTGGCCACAAGGGTGCCGTACGACACCACCCTCGCGCACCCCGGCTGGTCGCGCACGCGCCTGCAGCGCCATTCGATTGGAGCGAAGCTTGGCAACGTCGTGCTCCGACCCTTCAACATGAGCGCTGAGCGAGGGTCATGGCCCACGCTCCGTGCGGCCATGGAGCCTGACGTTGCCCCCGCCACCTATTTTGGTGCAAAGGGCCTGACGCAACTCGCGGGACCTCCAAAACCCCGCCGTCATGCCCGCAGGGCAAGAAAAGACGAGGACGTCGAGCGCCTGTGGGCCCTGAGCGAGCGGTTGACCGGGCAACACCTCACCCCGGCGTGATGCTTCACATCGAGAGCAACACTTTCCCGACGTTTTTCCCGTTGTGCATGTGGTGGTGCGCGGCCACGACTTCCTCAATCGGGAAGACGGAATCGATCACCGGATCCAGGTAACCTTCCGCAACACCCTGGATCAACCGACCCATCTGCTCGAGGATCACGTCCTGCCGCGACCATGTGCCCATGTGAACCCCAAACAAAGCACGGTTCCGGGTCATCAAGCGAAGCGGGTCAATTTCTGTGCGCCGCAACCAGGCAAGCGCGGTCCGAATCGGTCGTCGCTTTCCTGTCGGGGCAAAGGTGGACATGCCGAAGGTGTACACCTTCCCGCCTTCACGGCATGCGGAGAGGCTGCGCACGAGATGGTCACCACCGATCGGGTCCAGCACGTGATCCACTCCAGCACCCTTCGTTGCTTTTCGTATGACGTCAACGAAGTCCTCCGTGTGACGGTCGATGGGCGTTCCACCGAAGGAGCGGATGATGTCGGCCTTTCCTGCTGACGCGGTGGCCCAGACACGTTCGACGCCTGCCCATCGGCACAGCTGCAATGCGGCGGTCCCCACGCCTCCACCCCCGCCATGAATGAGCACCGAATCTTCAGAGGACAGGTGACCGAGGTGGTGCAGCATGTGGTGCGCAGTCAGGTAGGTCACCGGCATGGCGGCCGCGGCCTCCAACCCCATGCCTTCTGGAATGCGGATGACGCGATCGCCCGCGCACACCAGATGACTCGTGTGCGCGCCGGTGCCCGGCACGGCGATGACGCGATCGCCCGCGCTGAGGTGGTCGACGCCATCCCCGACGGCCGCGACGGTTCCGGATGCCTCGTAACCGGGCGTGAAGGGGTACGGCGGCCGAGGACTGTACAAGCCAAGCCGTTGCAGCAAATCGGCGAAGTTGATGCCCGCATAGGCCACGTCGACGGCCACCTCGCCAGGGCCCGGCGCGGATGCCTCGAAAGCGTCCACCCGCATCGTTTCGGGCGCCCCGGCTTTGGTGAACACCAGTCGTTTGGGCATAAGGAAGTCTCGGGGCACGCCCGTTTGAAGCCGCCGTCGAACTGCGCACGGGTCCGTCAGAATGGCTTTGAACGGGCGCGACAAGAGGACAACGATGAGCACCTCATCCCATGAAACCGCCAAGCGCGTGCTGGACGCCGTTGATCAAAGTGGAGCGCATTACGGCTCCGGCTTCCCCATGATCGCCAGCGAGAACGTGATCTCTCCCATGGTGCGCCGCGCTTGCGACAGCGACCTGCACGGCCGCTATGCGGAAGGCTTGCCTGGAAAGCGGTACTACCAGGGATGCGACGATTTCGACACCATCGAGACCATCGGCATCGACTTGGCGAAGAAGGTGTTCAACGCCAACTTCGCCAACATCCAACCGATCTCAGGTACCGTCGCCAACATCGCCGCGCTCAAGGCCATGGTGAAGCCGGGCGATCGCATCACAGCGGTCTCGACCGCGGACGGCGGGCACATTTCCCACGCTCAGATGGGTGCAGTGGGTTTGCGCGGCCTCGACCTTCACACCTACCCGTGGAACGAAGACCGCATGGAACCGGACATCGACGCAGCGGCCGCCATGATTCGAGAGACAGCACCCGCCCTTGCCCTGTTTGGAGCCTCGGTGTTCCTCTTCCCCACGCCCCTACAAGAGCTCGCCGATGCCGCACACGAGGTCGGAGCGCGCGTGATGTACGACGGCGCACACGTGCTGGGCCTCATCGCCGGCGGCGTGTTCCAAGACCCGCTCCACGAGGGTGCGGACATCATGACCGGGTCCTCGCACAAGACCTTCCCCGGCCCCCAAGGGGGCTTCCTGCTTTCCAACACGGAGGACGAGAAGATGCAGCGGCGCCTCAACAACGCGGTGTTCCCCGGAACGAATTCCTCCTACCACCTTCATCACGTGGCCGGAAAGGCGGTCGCGTTGGCCGAGTTCGAGGCCTTCGGCGCCGCTTATGCTCAGGACACCGTCACCAACGCGAAAGCGCTGGCAGAAGCACTGGCTGCGGAAGGTTTCGACGTGCTGGCCGAAGAACGCGGATACACCGCCAGCCACCAGGTGTTGACCCGGCATGGCGAAACGGACTCAGGTGCCGGACGAACCGCAGCCGCCCTGCTCGAAGAAGCCGGGATCATCACAAACATGAACATGCTTCCCGGCGACACGCGCGCCCTTTCACCGTCTGGCTTGCGTCTTGGCGTGCAGGAATTGACCCGCCATGGCATGGGCCCAGATCAGATGGAAGACGTCGCCACGTGCTTCCGACGTGTGCTGCTCGACGGCGTGGAGCCCGCGCAGGTCAAAGGCGAGGTGGCGGCCCTGCGCGAAGGCTTCACCGACGTCCGGTACTGCTTCTGAACGGGCGCCAAAGACAAGACGACGTCCCATTCATGAAGGGTGTAGAGCAGCCAATTTTGGCGCCATCCACCGCTTCCAAAGCGGTGAAAACAAGGCGGGCCAGAAGGTGCCGTAATAGCCGCTGAGCATGTCTGGCGCCCCGTCGTAGGGCTGCAGGTCCCACCACCCTTCGCTGGCCTTCAGGTGGTGCGCCGGGTGAAGGCTGAGGTTGAACAGGGTCCAACACGACCATCGGCGCTCGGATTGCCAGCTGTGCAACTTGCTCTGCCGCTCCCCCTCAGTCCGACGCAGGCCGTAGTGCTGAACGTAGTTGATGTACTCAAGCAAAAAGACGGCCACCACCGCCTGCCCGACGAAGACCAAGGCCGCAGCCGGCGCCAACGCAGCCAACGCAGCGACCAACACCAGCTCAAAGGCCACCACGCGAACGACGCGGTTTCGCCAGCCTCGCGCACCACGCTTGGCGTGGATGAGGTAGGCGTCCCTGAACTGCTTTGGAACGGTCCTGGCCACAAAGCCCCACACCGTCTCTCCCTCATCTGCTGAGGCCGGATCGGCCGCGGTCGCCACGTGCTTGTGGTGGGTGACGTTGTGCTCTTCGGTGAAGTGCCCGTACAGCACGAGGAGCATGTTCATCCTGGCCAATCTCGCGGAAATGGACTTTGGTCGCGTGTGACCAAGCTCGTGCGCGACGATGACGCCGCTGACGCCCGAGCAGATACCGGTGGACACCACGGCGGCGGCCAACCAATACCATGCTGCGCCGAGCACCGCCAACCACACCAAGGTCGCAATGGCGCACACGTGCAGCGCGGTATGGAGGTAGAGGAGCGCCTTGAACGGCGTTCCAGAGGTCGGCTTACCTTGCGTGCGCGGCCGCGAACCGAGCACGCGGTCAAGCACGGGGCCCACGCCCAACATCCACACGGCCCCCATCGCAGCGGCCGGTCCGCCCAGCACGTTTCCAGCGATGACCATGCCTGGATTGATGAGCCCCAGCAGGTGTGGAGCAAAGGGCGTTGGGCGTTCACCCATGCACGTACCACGTCCGGTACAGATTCAAGCCTTGTTCCCGCGCCTTTGGATGGATTCAGGCATCATCAAGCACGGGTTCGGCCTTGCGGGGGATGAGCACGGCCACCACACAGGCGATGGTGAGCGTCTCAACCAGTCCGAAGGGGACTGGCATCGATTCAAGCACCGTGTCGTCCATGCCGTCAGCGCCTTCGTCACTGCTATGCTGCGGCAAGGGAGTGTAGTCGTTCTCCATGATCATGAACCAGTCGAGATCGCGGGGCAGATCTTCCGTCAGCGGCTCGTGACCGTCCACGTCCACGAGGAAATCGTCTTCGAGGCGAATGCCGAACCAGTCTTCGATGTAGATGCCGGGCTCAATGGTGATGGCGTCGATGGGCGTCAGTGGTTCGTTGTTGAAGTTCAGCCCAAACAGCGGTTCATCGAATCCGCTGGAGAGGAGTGGCGGTTCGTGCACGCAAACGCCAAACCCATGACCGAGGCTGTGAATGAAATACTCACCAAAGCCCTGCTCTTCGATGTGCGTCCTTGCCACATCGTCCAACACCCACGCCGGCGTTCCCGATTCAATCAAGGGAAACGTCAGGTTTTGGGCGTCGTAGACGGCCATGTAGGCATCGATGATCGTCTCATTGTCGGTCCCGCCAATGACGTAGGTCCGCGTCACGTCGCTGACCCAGTCTTGCACCCGCGCGCCGAGGTCCACCACGACCACATCGCCCGGCTGCACGATGCGCGGCCCCGCACCGTGGTGTTCGGGGTCGCCGTGCGGGATGGCCCCGTTCGGGCCGCTGGCCACGATCGTCTCGAAACTCGGCCAAATCGGATTTGAACCGTTTCGGATCATGGCGCGATCGATTTCCTCGGCGATTTCGGCTTCGGTGAACTCCTCCCCCATCAGCACGCGCCAGAGCATCCACCGCGCCGTTTCTTGGCCAAACTCTGCGATGGTCGTCGCTTCTCGTATGGCCGCATCCTTGGCAGGGCTGAGCCCTTCAGGTGACGGTGCTTCACCGTCGACGAGGCGTGCCACCTCGGTTTCGCACGCCGACGCGGCTGGAGCGAGCAGCAGCATGAGGAGGACCCCCATCGGCAGCACGCGGCGCATGCCTTTCGCTGGACCCCCCTGCTCATCAAATCGACGCAGGCCCCTGAGTGCGAATCATTGAAGACGGCCGCGCGAGGGTTCATCCTCATGGCGGCCAAGCCTCCTGCGAAGAAGAAAGGGCGACGACGACGCAAGATGCGTTTGACGCTCAAGCAGAAGAAGATGGACACCGCGGCTGATTCCTACACCGACAGCCTCGGGTGGTCGACCGACGTTGGACGGACCCTCGCGGACGCCCCGAAGCAGGCGGAACCGGAGTTCATCAACGTCCAGTGCGAAATGTGCGGCTCGATGATGAAGGCGCGCAAGCCCCGCAAGACCCGCTACACCATCACGTGCGACTACGAGGCCTGCGGCCACACCATGGATTTCAGCTGAGGGCGAAACATGCGGGCCTTGCTCGCGGTGCTGCTTGTTGCGTTGATGCTCTCACCGGGTTGCGTCACTCCGGACGAGGACAGGATGATCCTCGCCACCACCACCTCGATGCGTGATTCAGGCCTTCTTGACGTGCTTCTCCCCGCGTTCACCAACGCCACCGGTCACGACGTCGACGTGGTCGCGGTTGGAACAGGGGCGGCGCTAAACCTTGGACGAAGCGGGGACGCGGACGTGCTCATCGTCCATGCTCCCGAGGCTGAAGCAGCCTTCCTTGAGGAAGGACACGGTACGTCGCGCACGGTGTTTGCGTGGAACACCTTCGTGCTCCTGACCCCCGAGCCCATGAACGGAACGCTGTTCGACGTCTTGGACGCCGTGGTGGAAGAGGAGCGATGCTTTGTCTCCCGGGGCGATGCTTCTGGGACGCACATGAAGGAACAGGCCTTGTGGCAGGCATGGTCTGAGGAGGGGCGGGGCGACGTGATCGAGGACGATTCAGGGGTCCATCCTGAAGGCGATTGGTTCCTTTCCATTGGGCAAGGCATGGGCGCCGCCATCACGATGGCCGAGGAAAAGCGGTGCGTTACGCTCAGTGATTTGGGCACGGCCTTGTTCCGTGCAGACACGGTGACGCTGGAGCTCCAACGCTACGACGACGGGGTCATGCTCAATCCGTACAGCATCATTCCCCTCAAGGGCCCCCATGCCGAGCAAGCCGAAGCGCTTCGTGTGTTTTTGTTGAACGAAGCCAGCATCCTCATCGAGGCGCACACGGTTTCTGGTGAACCGATGTTTACGCCAGGTCAGCCCTGATGCTCTCCAAGCATCATGGCCGCCATTTCACTACCTTCCTCCACCGAACGGCCTGCGGCAAGCAACAACCTCCGGTCAGCCATGCGTCGGGCTTGTGCAAGGTCGTGGGTGGCCAAGACCACCACCGCACCCGCCTTCGCAACCTTGCGGACCACCTCTTCCACGACGAGGGTGGTGGAGAGATCTAGACCCGAGGTGAATTCATCGAGAATAAGCACAGAAGGCTGAAGCGCGAGGGCGCGGGCAAGGCTGACCCGCTGGCGCTCACCCCCAGACAGCACCGCCGCTTGGCGCAAGGCGACGTCAGCCAACCCCACGTCCTCCAGCAGGCCGAGCCGTGCCGAATCGACCAATTCGATTTCAGCCACCGCGTGCGAGGTGAGCATCACGGGGTTCTGGGCCACACGACCGACACCCCCGTGACCCCGCTTGACGGGCAGGCCCTCGACGTCAGGCAACAAGCCCGCCATGGCCCGAAGCAGGGTTGATTTTCCCGCCCCAGAAGCACCCATGACCACCAGAACTTCTCCGCCCCGGACCTCAACGTCCTCAAGATCCAGAACAGCGACGCCACCCCGTTCGACGCTGATTTTGCCCCATGCGTGGCCTTGGTGTGGGATGGCCAATGATCCGGAGGTCTCGGGGGACGTCCACACGCTGCCGTTGCGTGGGCGCACTAGGCGCACGCCTTCGACGGCGAACATCGCCGCCAGCGCAATCATCAGCAGCAAGCCGCCCTGGGCCACGGCAGCCCCAAGGTCACCACGGCTCGTTTCGAGAACGATGCTGGTGGTCAAGACACGCGTTTGACCGGCGATGTTGCCACCGACCATCAGCACGGAACCGACTTCAGCGATGGCACGGCCGAATCCGAGGGCCACGCCATTGAGCACACCACGCCAGACCAGCCCCACTTCGATGCGGAGCCGCTGTGCAGCCTCGAGGCCCAGCACGTTCAACGCCTCACGGTGGTCGTTGGTGATGGAGTCGAAGGCCGACCATGTGCCGCCCCAAATCAGGGGCAGAACGAGGAGGGTTTGTGCCAGGATCATGGCCGGCACGGTGAACAGCAGGTCGAGCTCGGACAGCGGCCCTCGGTTGGACAGCATCAGGTAAACGAGCACGCCGACCACCACGGGCGGCAGCCCGTAGAGCGTCCGAACGAGCACCCGCAATCCGTCAAGCCCACCCCGGCGGGCGCATTTCGCGCCGAGAGGGATGCCAATCATCGAGGCGAGCAAGGTGGCAGAACCGCTCGTAAGCAGGGTGGTCACGACGATGGATGCCATGGCGCCCCCCCTTCTTGCCTGCACCCTCCCCAACATGATGGTGACGGCGGCTCCACCACCATCCTCAAGCGCGGCGGTGCCTCCCTTGAGCCATGGACGTGCCGTACTTCGTGGAGGTTGACGAGGCCCGCCGCATCGCAGCAGAGGTCCTGAGTGGGTTGCCCTTGCCTGCGCCCGTGGAGGTGGCACTCAGCGATGCACATGGACGCATCCTTGCCACCGACCTCCACTCGCTGGTCGACGACCCGCCGTTCGACAATTCGGCGATGGACGGCTTTGCCATGCGCGAATCCGACGTGCCTACGGTGCCGGCCACGCTTCCAATTCAGAGCACCGTGGCCGCGGCCGCACACGAGGACATGGCACCGCTCGAGCCGGGACATGCCGTGCGCATCATGACCGGCGCTCCGATGCCGCCAGGTGCCAATGCCATCCTCCCCATCGAGCGCTGTGACGTCGGGGACGGCGAGGTGACCTTGACCGCACCCGTCCGGACCGGATTCGTACGGAAACAAGGCGAGAACTTGCGCAAAGGAGGTGCAGGCTTGTTCGCCGGAGCGCACCTCACGCCCGCGAAGGTCGGCCTCTGCGCCACCATGGGCCATCCGACCGTCCCGGTACGGGCGCGCCTCCGCGTCGCCGTCATCCCCACTGGCGACGAGCTCCGTCCCGCAGGTGAACCGCTCCGCCACGGCGAAGTGTACGAGTCCAATTCCCACGGCTTGGTGGGTCTGGTTCGCGGCATGGGTCATGAGCCCGACCACCATCCTGCGGTCGAGGACACGCTCGACGGCTTGCGCAAGGCCTTGGACGCTGCAGCGGAAGCCTCGGACATGATCGTGACGTCGGGTGGCGTGTCAATGGGTGAGTGGGATCTGGTGCGCCGCCTCATGGAAGAGGAAGGCGACCTTCGTTACTGGCGCGTGAAAATACGCCCTGGGTCGCCCCCGCTTTTCGGGTTGTGGAAGGGAACTCCACTGTTTGGTTTGCCAGGCAACCCCGTGAGCAGCCACGTGGTGTTCCGACTGCTGGTGGCCGATGCGATGCGCACGTGGACGGGCGCCACAGGACCCATCGAGACCACGGTGCGCGCGCGGTTGCTGGATCCGGTCAAGAGCACGAACGATTGCTTGACCCTCCGGCGGGTCACGGTGAGGCTTGAGGACGGCGAAATGGTGGCCCGCCAACCGCGCCATCAAGGCTCGGGCAACCTCGAGAGCCTCGCCAGTGCCGATGCGCTCACCCTCCTTCCAGCCGGGGCCTCTGGGGCGGTCGGCGAGACCATCGACGTGATGTTGCTTTGAGGGAAAACCGCGCCTTGTGCGGCCATATCCTGAAAACCACATCATCAGACAAAGCCACATGGGCGCCACCCAAGCGTTGGGGTCCGCACAACCACAGGACCTCACGGCCCCCATAGCACCCACAGAGCGCCGCCATGACCTTGACTGGCTCCGCGTGATCTTGTTCGGGCTGCTGATTTGGTTCCATCTCGGCGTGTTCACCTTTTGGTTGTTTGAAGACGGTGACGTCCCGCTCGCCGTGCTTTTCGTGGTGGACGTGATGCACCAGTGGCGCTTGGCCGCCTTGTTCCTGATCTCTGGAATGGGTACTGCCTTTGCCTTCCGGCGAAGGGACGTCAAGACCTTCCTCAACGAGCGTCTGGTCCGGCTTGGCGTTCCCCTGTTGTTTGCCACCTATGTCCTGCTCGGCGGACTGTTCGCACCCATCGAAACGCTGTGGTTGATGCTCGTTCCCTTCCCGGGCGCCGATGCCATGCCGTACGCCCACCTCTGGTTTCTCCGAAACCTGTTGCTCTACTCGGTCCTTCTCGCGCCGCTGTTTGCGTACGCTCGAAGCAACCCAGACGCTGGACCCGTTCGCGCGGCACGTTGGACCGTTCAGGCCGGTGGGGGCTTGGCCCTCATCACCGTTCCAGCACTGATCCTCGGCGCGTCAGCGGTCCTCACCAAACCGTGGCATTACGGTGAAGTCGGCATGTGGTGGGAGTTCCCTCACTATTTCCTGTTCACCTTGTTCGGTTACTTGGCCATTCAAACCGGCGCCATGTGGTTCGAACGCATCGAAGCCCTGCGCTGGTGGCTGTTGGCAACGACCCTCCCGCTGAGCTTGGTCTGGTTTTCCCTCAAGCACGACGGTCCGGGGGGATTGATGGAAGGCGGTTGGGCGATGTCGGGAAGAGACCCCTTCTCCCTTCTGACCACGGGTGCCACGGTCCTGCAAACCTTCCATGCGTGGATGTGGTGCCTGTTGGTTTTCGCATGGGGGGCGCGGCTGCTGAACCGGAAAAGCCGCGCGTTGGCGTGGCTGAACGAAGCCGTCTATCCGACCTACATCATGCACTTCCACATCACCTTCCCATGGATGGCGCTCGCTGCAATCTTCGGCATGAGTTGGTGGACGTCAACGGCCCTTGGTACACCCTTCGTGGTGGCTGGCGTGCTGGCCTGCTTCGTGATGTTTCGGCGGACGGCTTACCTGCGGCCTTTCGTGGGTCTGCGAGGTGGCCGCGAGGAAGCCGAGAAGCTCTGGCCCTTCACGGCCGTCCACGAACCAGGCCCGAACATCCTCCTCCATCTGACGGCCCACGCCGTCACGGGTATGCTTCTCCTCGTCCTCATGGTGCTCGCAGTCTTGACCGAATTCGTGGACCTTTGAGGATCAATTGCACCACGACGCCGTGCTGCATGACCAGCACTCGTAGGCCACTTCCTTCCCGTGCTCCAACCCCTGTCCCCTGAGGCCTTCCCTGAAGGTCGTTCCATGGCAGGAGGTGCACCTTGCGCCGTGGAAATCGGTCGCTCTGCTGTACAAGGCCACGGGATCGAGCATCGTCTGAAGCACCGAGGCAAGTCCGAGGCCGTAGGAGAGTGCATCGTCCTCGACGCCCATGCAGATTTGTTCCATTTGCCCCGGCACGAACCTGTGTGAAGCCGACGGGCCGTGGCGTGCGTCCAGCGCGGCGACGATCCTTGATGGGACGTTCCAGTCTGAGGCGACGTCCACGTGCCACCACCTGCAGGTGACGCCCACGTCCTCCAACACCCTTGCCGTTCCATGAGCATCGGTCACCGTGATCGTGTTGCCCTTCACGTCGATGTTCGGGTGCCTGTGCACGAGGTGGCACGCCGAGAGCCATCCTAGGCGATGGATTTCGGGCACGCGCCCGATCATGTCGGTGGGCCAATCAGGCCACGTGTTCCATGGGGCGTTCGGCGGAAGGTGGCCGTTGAAACACGCCGCCAGGTGAACCATCCATTCGAAGGACGCGAAGTCCAAACCCCAATCAACGTCAATCCAAGCCTCTTCGTGTGTCATTGCAGTTCCTCCACCATCTCGTGAGTGGAAGGGGCACCGGGAATCGAACCCGGATCTGCAGCTTCGCAGCCTGCTGTGCTCTCCATTACACCATGCCCCCCTGAAGCGAAGGCCACGGCATCCTTGGACGGTCTTGGCCTTCTGTGGGTGTCGCCCAGCAGGGGCGACGCATCGACGTCAAACGAAACGACGACGATGCCACGGGCCAAACACCGTCTTCAGCACGTGGTGCTGAGGTTCCGAGGGTTGCTTGGCCATGGTTCATCTCTTGCCCGGGCGGACAGAGGCAATCTGCGGCGAGATTATTTCAACGTTAAGTGAATTCATGCACACCGTTTTGCACCGGATGCCTCATGCCCAACGCCGCGATGTCCATGCATGCCGGGCACGGAGGCGCAGGATGGCGAGGTCCTCCTCGACGCCCTTCGGCGCATCCATCCTGACAGTTCGACCGGCACCCTTCGGCGCATGTTGACCCAAGGACGCGTTCAGGTGGACGGCACCACCGTTCATGCCGCGAAGGCTGAACTCACCTCGGGGCAGCGCGTGGAGGTGGTGGCGCGCGTCACGGCTGCAGACGAGCACCCAGCACCTTCGAAGAAGCAGAAAGGACCCAAACTGAACGTGCTCTTCGAGGACGAGACCATCCTGGTGGTCAACAAGCCGGCTGGCCTGCTTTCTGTTGCGACGAACAAGATGGAGGACGACACGCTCCACAGCCGCTGTGTGGCCCACGTTCGTGCCAACCACGGCGAGCGCGCTTGGGTGCACGTCGTGCATCGCTTGGATCGCGAAACCTCTGGCGTCATGGTCTTCGCTCGCCACGCCCGACACAAGGACGACCTGCAACGGCAATTTGCCGACCGCGACGTGCACCGCATCTACCGCGCCTTAACCGAAGGTTGTCCACAGGCCCAACACGGAACGGTCGTCGCCCATCTGGTGGAAGACGCCCACCTGAACGTGCGCGAGGTCAAGTCAGGGTTCCGTGGCGCACGTGAAGCCATCACGCATTACCGCGTCCTCGACGAAGACGGTTTGGTGGCGGACGTGGAATTGCTCATCGAAACCGGGCGCCGTCACCAAATCAGGATGGCGATGCGGAAATTAGGCTGCCCCATCGTTGGCGACGCCTTGCATGGAGCGACGGCGGATCCACTCGGGCGCGTCGCCCTGCATGCCTTCGCCCTGGAATTCCTTCACCCCGAGTCGGAAGAACCCGTTCGCTTCGAAGCCCCCGTCCCCTTTGTGACCTGAGCGATAGGCAGGGATTCAAGAACCGTTGACCAAGACTTTGCCCGAGGGCCATGTCCAATCCAGGCGATGCAGGGTGGATCGAGGTCCGTGGGGCACGGACGCACAACTTGCAAGATGTTGACGTTCGCCTCCCACGCGGCTGCTTTGTCGTCGTAAGCGGCGTTTCTGGCTCCGGCAAATCATCGCTTGCCTTCGACACGCTGTATGCTGAGGGTCAGCGACGGTACGTCGAATCGCTCTCCTCCTACGCGCGGCAATTCATCGGTCAGATGAAGAAAGCCGACTGCGATGGCATCGAGGGGCTCTCTCCAGCCATCTCCATCGACCAAAAGCAGGGTTCACACAACCCGCGCTCCACCGTGGCCACGGTCACCGAGATTCAGGATTACCTCCGGCTGCTCTGGGCCCGCGTGGGCAAACCCCACTGCCCAGAATGTGGACGCGAGGTGGCGCGGCGCACCGTTCAGGAGATCGTGGACGACGTCCTCTGGCACTTGGAAGGCCACGCCGTGGCGGTCTGGAGCCCTGTGGTGCGTGCCCGAAAAGGCACCCATGCGGACCTCTTCCGCCAACTCGTCGAACAGGGGTTGTTGGCCGGACGGGTCAACGGGCACGAGGCCGATTTCGAAGCCCCGCCAACCCTGGACAAAGCCTACCGTCACGACGTCGACGTGCGCATCGATCGGCTTCGCTGCACGCGCGACCGGCGGCAGCGTCTGACTGAAGCGGTCGAGCAAGCGCTTCGTCTCGGCTCAGGCAGCGTGCAGGTCGAGAGCCTTGAGGCCCCGGCCGAGGACGCTGAACTGAGCGAGGGCAGCCGCGCGCGTTCAACGCCGGCCGGCGAGACCATCGCATGGTCGGAAGATTTCGCTTGTCCAGAACACGGGGCCTTCATGCCCGAACTTTCCCCCCGCGTCTTTTCGTTCAACTCGCCGCTCGGCGCGTGCCCCGATTGCCAAGGCATTGGCGTGCAGCGACGCTTCAGCGAAGACCTGGTGGTGGACGGCACCTTGACCATCGAGCAAGGTGCCGTGCTCCCGTGGCGTCAATCGATGTCGCCGGCCTGGTACAAACGCCTCATGATTCAGGTCGCTGAACACTACGGCATCCCGACGCGGACGCCGTTCGACTTGCTCGATGAGGACCACCGGGACATTTTGCTTCACGGCTCAGGCTCCACGGTGATTCACTTCCACTTTGAATCGGACAACGGCTCGGTCTACCAGATGAACCGACCTTGGGAGGGCATCATCGCTCGCCTTGAGAAGACCTACACCGAGACGACGTCCGAGCGCACCCGAGCGCGGCTCATCGCGTGCATGACCGATCTCCCATGCCCCTCCTGCCATGGAGAGAAGCTCAACCCTGCGGCGCGGAGCGTCACGGTGGGCGGCCTTCGTTTGCCGGAAATTTCCATGGCCGCGGTTCACGAAGCGCTGGCCTTGGTCCGCGCGTGGTGGCCCGATGCCGAAGCAGGTCCACCCGAAGCGTGGGCGGATAGCGCCGAAGTGCTGGACGAACGGAGCCTCTTCATCGGTCGAGAGATCCTCAAGGAAATCGAATCCCGGCTCTCCTTCCTCGACAGCGTCGGCCTCGATTACCTGACCCTCGACCGCCGGGCGAACACGCTGTCAGGCGGCGAAAGCCAGCGGATTCGGTTGGCCACACAGATTGGGTCTCGCCTGACGGGTGTGATGTACGTGCTCGACGAACCGTCTATCGGATTGCATCAACGCGACAACGAGCGCTTGCTCGAAACCTTGCGGGAATTGTCCGACCTCGGCAACACCCTGGTGGTGGTTGAACACGACGAAGACACGCTCCGTCAAGCCGATTGGCTGTGCGACCTCGGCCCGGGAGCTGGCCTTGAGGGCGGGGCCATCGTAGCCAACGGTCCGCCCGAGGAGGTCATGGCCACGGAAGGCTCGGTGACCGGCGATTACCTCGCCGGCCGGCGAAGCATCGAGGTTCCAGAAAAGCGCACGAAAGCGAAGCGCGGGCACCGTCTGCGCATCAAGGGCGCCGCCCACAACAACCTGCAGAGCATCGACGTGGACGTCCCCCTCGGTCTTTTGACCACGGTGACCGGCGTGTCAGGTTCCGGCAAGTCTTCCTTGATTTCAGGCATCCTCGCCCCTGCCCTCCAACGGCACCTGCACAACGCAGAAGCCGTGCCGGGGAAGCACAAGGCCATCGAAGGCCTCGAAAAAGTGGACAAGGCCATCATCATCGATCAGTCGCCCATCGGGCGGACGCCCCGCTCCAACCCTGCCACCTACACGAAGGTCTTCGATGAGATTCGAAGCCTCTTTTCCAAAACCACCCTCGCCAAAGAGCGCGGGTACACGCCGGGGACCTTCTCGTTCAACGTGAAAGGAGGCCGCTGCGAGGCGTGCAAGGGCGGAGGCTCCATCAAACTCGAAATGAACTTCCTTCCAGACGTGTGGATCACCTGCGACAACTGCGAAGGCAAGCGCTACACCAGGGAATGCCTCGAAGTCACGTGGAAGGGCAAAACCATCCACGACGTGCTGCAGATGCCTGTCGGTGAAGCGGTGGATTTCTTCGCCAACCACCGCAAAATCCACCGAACCCTCGCGACGCTTTCCGCCGTCGGGTTGGATTACATCCGTCTCGGTCAACCTGCCACGACCCTCTCGGGCGGCGAAGCGCAGCGGGTCAAGTTGGCCAGCGAATTGCGCCGTCCGCCCAATCGGCACACCGTCTACATCCTTGACGAGCCGACCACCGGCCTCTCGTTCAGTGACGTGCAGAAACTCGTGGACGTCCTGCTTGAACTGCGCGGCAAAGGCCACACGGTGGTTGTCATAGAGCACCATTTGGACGTCGTGAAGTGCGCGGACCACGTCATCGACCTCGGACCAGAAGGCGGAGGTCGTGGAGGGACCGTCGTGGCCACGGGCACGCCAGAAGAGATCGCCGCCACCGAGACCAGCTACACCGGGCGCTTCCTGGCCGACATGCTGCCGTAAGCGAACACGGCTTGGTCAAACCCGTGAAACCATGCCAATGAAAGCCAAAGACAAGGCCCGGGGGACATGCGTCGAGCGCTGAGCCTCGTTCTCCTCCTCCTCTTGGCAACAGGCTTGCCTTTGGCTCCAAACGCGCTTGATGAGGCCGCGCCGGCACCGCTCGCAGCATGGTCAGCGGACGAAAGCGCCTTCCTCGACGGCAGCACAACGCACAGTGACACCCTTTGCCCAGGGTGCGGTGGCGCAGCAGCTTTTGCGACGACGCCGGGAGCCGGCTTGACCGTTGGACAAGCCAACCTCTCGCTGGAACCGGTCATGCTCGCTGAGCAGGCCAGCTACACCTTCGCCGCAGGAACGCTGACCGGCCTTGCGACCAACATGACGGTTGGACAAAGCGGCCTTGCACTGACCACCACGCTTGGCGGTCCACCCCAATCCGGCAACACCAGCCAACAGGTGTCCACCGCCGTGCAGTGGTCGGGCACGAAAACCTTCGACACACTCCACTTGGTCTGCAACGGAGCGGTGTGTGGCACGGTGACGGGCACCAACCTGACGATCATCGCCCGTGAAATTATCCTCGAGGCGGGCACCTCCATCTCCGTGGACGGAGCCTCCACCACGGGCACCGGAGCCGGGTCATCAACGACCACGCCCGCCAACGGCCGCAGCGACGGTGCAGGAGGCGGCGGCCACGGAGGCGCCGGTGGTATCGGCGGCGGTTCCAACGGCGGTTCGGGCGGCAGCACGTACGGGAACGGGACCGAAATGGGAAGCCCCGGTGGAGATGTTTCTGGTAACAGCAACTACGGTGACGCCTACGGCGGCGCCGGCGGCGGCTTCCTCGTGGTTCAAGCCGGCGATTTGACGGTGAACGGTTCCCTGCTGGCCAATGGCGCCGGCGGGGATCCTGGCGTGTCGCCAAACGGCGGCACGGGTGCCGGTGGGTCCGGGGGCGGCGGCGGTTCTGGTGGGAGCATTGACCTGCGCGTCAACACCCTCTACGTCGGCACAACAGGCCTCATTTCCGCCAACGGCGGCGCCGGAGGTGACGGTGAAGATGGCCAGCAAAACGGCGTCGGCTTCGGCATGTACGACGGCGGCGACGGCGGCGGCGGCGGTGGTGGTGGGTACGTGCGCATCGCCACCGTGAGCGGCGGGAGCACATCGGTCGGCAGCATCACCGCATCCGGTGGCGGAGGGGGTCAGAAGGGCCTCAAGTACGGCACCGGCATCGACGGTTTCGACGGTGACGTCGGCTCAGCCGGAAGCGTGGTCACCAGCACGTGGTCGGGTTACGCCACAGGTTCATTCTCGGCCATGAACGGCGCCTTCATCGGCGACGCGATTTCTTTCTCTTCAGCCCGCGGCCCGCTTTGGATGAACCACAGCACCGCGGTTCCGACCAACAGCACCCTTGAGGTGATGGTGCGGACTTCCATGTCTCCGGTCGGCACGTCATCACCGGCATGGTCTCCATGGGCCGTGGTCTCCCCGCAAAACGCATCACTGGAGCGTGCCACCTTCGTGCAGCTCGCCTACGCGATGACGCGGAACGAGACGGCATCACCCATCGTGACTGGAGCAACCTTCGACTGGGTCAGATCCGCCATGGTCGACGGCCTGAGCGTCAACCTCGATGCTCAACCCCTCACGATGACCAGCGACCTTTCCCTGCTCACCGACACCGCAACGCTCGACCTTGCCAACGCCGAGTTGACGTTCAGCGTTCCTCAGGACGCCACACCGCAAGGCGAGAGCCGCATGTGGCTCGGTTGGACACCAACCGATGCAGCGCTGATGGTCGAACATGGGGCGCTCGGCGTCCTCCTCGACGTGGACACGGACACCCTTCCTGGGGCAGACCTTGTGCTCACGGAGGCCGAATTGTCCTCGATGCTGAGCAGCGCACCGTCCAGAACCGCCAGCGACGGGCGCACCTGGCGTGACGTGACGCTGGACCTTGCGGCGACCGAACCGCTCTCGGACCTTGGTCTGACGTTGGATCACGTGGCCGTGCCATGGTCGGTGGACACCCGGCTCTCCTTCGAGCAAGCCACCAACACGAGCATCGTTCAGCAGTGCGGCAGCATCTACCTCAGCACGACGTGTGACGTCGGCGGGGCCCACGACATCACCTACGCTACGGGCCTTGGCACGGATTCCGGCGTCCTTCTTTCGCTGACCGGACTCGAACTGACGTGGCTGGACGACGAACCGCCCCGCCTCGATCGCGTGATTCACCGCTACGGCGGCGTCGATGAGCCCGAACTCCGCCTCGGCGACCGCACCGTCCTCGTCGTCGAGGACCTCATTGACGAGAGCACCGCAACCGTTGATTTGTGGCTTTCCGCCAACATTGGTGCAGACGAAGACAAGATATCGACGGCTTGGAGCGGAAGCGTCGGCGGCTGGGTGGCCGCGATCGACACCGCCGACCACCTCTCTGAAGCAGGAAGTTTGAGCGTGAGCGTTCGCATGACCGATGAGCGAGGAAACGTGGCAAACATGGCCTCGGCCTACTGGTTTGACGTGCTTGATAGCCTGCCAGAAGTGGCCAGCCTGAGCATTGCATCGGACGTGGACACCACGTTGCTCGAAGGGACCAACCTCTCCGGCATCTGGGAATCGGAAGACCCGAGGTTCACGTTCTCGGTGACCGATGCGGGTCAGCGCACCGACCTTTCTGCGTCGTTGGACCTCGTTCGGGACGGAACCACCACCACACTGGAGGCCGTTTGGGACACCAACACGACGGCGTACGTGGCCGAATGGGCCCCCGGCCGCGCAGGCCTCGGCGCGTGGACCGTAAACGCGCGCCTGTCTGAGGCCACGGCATCTGGAGCATCCGACGACGATGGCCTCGTGACCGGTCCTGACGCAACGCTGGAACTCGTGGACAGAACGGCTCCCGGTAACCTGTCGATTGCTTCTCCAGCCACCGTGGTGTTGGGCGAGGCGCTGACCGTTTCGGGAGCGTGGTCGTTCAGCCCCGGTGAGGAAGGCATCGCATCGCTGGTGGTGCTCGGCCCCGACGGTGGTCAGGTTGCGGTGAAGGGCACCACGATGAGCACCGAGGTTTCCGTCGAACATGTTGTGCCCGCGTCCGCATTGGTCGAAGGCAACCACACCGTCCGTCTCGAGGTTCGAGACGATGTGGGCAACGTGGCCGTGCCAGTGGAAACCATCGTCATGGTGGTCGAACCCGCGGGCGTCTTTGGTGACGTGAACCTCTCCCAACCGACCCCGTCGTCATTCGACGTGTCGTGGGATGTCCGAACCGACGAACTGCTTGCCAACCTCACGGTGTCGCTCAACGGTACCGCCATTCACCAGGCGTCCATCGAAGAGGGGAGCGGCTCCCTGACCTTCGATCTGCTCGCGGTCGCGGCGGACGTCCTGAGCACGGGTGCAACGAGCACCTCAGCGAGGATCGACGTCTGCCACACCACCGCCTTGCCGTGCCTGACGAACACCACGACCCTCGACCTGACCGACCTGCAAGACCTCGGTCTCGGAGGGACGTGCATCGACGCCGCTCCCGACGGGAACGCCACCGACATCCTGGTGTGTCAACTCCAAAACAACGGCTTGCGCCCAGTGGTGGTGTCGTGGAGCACTTCGATGGACGGAGATGAGGACGGGTGGACGTTCACCCTCCAACCTGGCGCGGAGCGAACGCTGTGGGAAGCCAACCCGGCGTTTACCCAGCACAACGACGTCCACCGAGCCACCCAAGCCTGGTCGGTGTCGTGGTTGCTGACCGCAGCCCACGAGGGTGGACCAAGCACCGTGCTCCACGACGGGAACTTCTCTTTCGCCCCCCCTGCTGAAGACGGCGACCAGCAAAGCACCTCGGACGACGGGAGCGAAGCCAGCTCAGGCGGGGACGGAATGATGCTGCTCATCGTGTCCGTCATGGCTTTGTTGGGCATCGTCGCGCTTGCGCTGACGCTCCGCATCTCATCGCGCCAGCACGCCGTCGGCCGGGAGGATGACGCCACATTGCCGCATGCATCATCTCCAGAGGACGCTTCGTGGACGGGAGGGGAACACGTCGAAGCCCCACCCGTGGATCCTGAAGCCGCGGCCTACCACGCAGATTTGCTTGAGCAAGGGTACAGCGAGGAGGACGCGTTGACGTACACGCAGCAGTATTTCCCAGAGTTCAAGGGATGATCAGAAGGCATCGCGCCCTACGCCAAAGGCGAATCATGCCTCTTCGTCCCGTCGTCCGGCCTTCATTTCGAACACGTCATCGGATTCGGCACGCAACCGTTCCAACCTCAGCCCGTGATGTACCCCAATCATTCGTAGCATGAGCGCACGCTCGTATTCCGTTGCGATCTCCTCAATCATTTCCCGGGAGCCTGCGGAACGAAGGCGTGCTTCGAATTCGCCGCAACGCCTGTCCCGTGTTGAGACGGCAAAGAGCAGCCAGACGGCCAACGGACCTCCCGTAAGGACACCGATCAAGTCCCATGCGCTGATGGTGATCATCGTTCCTGGAATCATGACTTCGAACCCGTCATCGTCCTCAATGTCACATTCGTCGTCGGCGGCCCACTCTTCCTCGTCCTTTGGATGAGCATCATAGTGGACACACACCACGTTGTCCCCATAACCGTCCCCGTCTTCGTCCGACCATTGCAAGGGGTTCAGAGGAAAAGCATCGACCATGGTAGCGTCTAGGCTGGCGTTGTCCCCGTATCCATCACCATCACGGTCTGAATGCTGTGTTGGGTTTTCAGGAAAAGCATCCCCGTCATCAGAATAACCGTCCTGATCTGAATCGATGCAACCTCGCCGGTCGATGAATGAGGTCCCGGCCGCGCTTGGACACGCATCCCCTTCATGTCCACTGGCGCGATCGCCGTAACCATCGCCGTCAGCATCACTCCATTGGGTCATTTCGTAAGGAAAGGCATCGAGGTTGTCCGCCCATCCGTCAAGGTCTGCATCAGGACAACCAAACACGTCACCAAGCGAAGACGTGCCGTAGACCAAAGGACACGCGTCAGGGCGTGTGGCGTTGGCGTGATCCTCGAATCCATCACTGTCATCGTCCCAGTCCTCTGTAGCATCTTTGCATCCATCCCCGTCAACGTCGCTGGTGCCGTTCGAGGTCCACGAGGATTCACCCTCAGGGCACCTGTCCGCGCCGTCAAACACGCCGTCCCCATCCGCATCTTCGGCCGATGAGGCGTGAGCGATCGGCACGAGCAAGAGCATCAATACGAAGCAAACGAGCAGAGATTTCCTCGAATGAGGTAGGAGCAGCATGAGGCGCGCGTTCACTCAAAACCTCTTGAGGTGTTTTGTGGAACCGTCCCCACACGTCACGACATCGCAGGTCATGGCCGACGCGGAGAGGCTGATTTCAACAGCACCCGTCGCTTCGCGAGGGCGCGGCAACAAAGGCCACGCGATCCACACCCTCGAGCCGTCGGAGGCCGCTCACGGAGTCTCGAATGATGCCGACCGTCCCGGAGAGGTGGAGCGTGTCCACGCACGTGTGGCTGTCCGTCATGCAGGCGTGCGTTGACGAGATGAGCGAAATCTCGGCATGATGCCTGAAATCTGGGAGTGAGTCCGCCACCGTGCGCAGGAAGCACAGCACGAGCGACCCGTCACCCGACTCCACGGCTGGGCGGTCCACCAGATCACCACTTGACAGCACCTCGGCATAGTGGGTCGCGGCATCGCGGAGGAACCGGCTCCTGTTGGTGTATCCTGCTTGCTGAACGAGGCCTTCCATGTCGAGATCGTCGTCAACGCTGAACGAGAGGACTTTCGCCATGCCATGTCGGCTCGGCGGCCATTAATAACACAACTTACGACTTTAGCAGAAACCACGCCATCGGGAAACACGGAGCCGGCGGACACCGTCAATGGGTGCGCTTGGGCTGCCATGGCAGGAAGGCCGTGTGGATCAGCCCTTCGCAGGCGCCACACCACACCTGCTTGATGGCGTCCGCACCTTTGTTGAGCGGATCGCCTGGGTTCCGGATGCTCGCCAAGGTCCAGCGCGGCCAATCTTCGCTGCGTTCAGGCACGATTTCCCGCTTGCCTTGAGGCTCGGTTTCGCGTCCGGTCATCACGTGAAAGCAGTGTGGGCAGACGATGCCTCCCTCTTCTGGCCGCTTCGGTTGCATGACGTGGCGGCTTTCTCGCTGTGGTTTCAAGGCCTGTTGGCGGGCCAAGCATGGAAGCACGGCGGTCAAAGTGTTCAAGGAGCGTGCTCAGCGCCTGAGAACCGCATCGGGGGAGCATCATGCACGACGTCCGCGTGGAGGTGACCCCGAGGCTTGACGGCCAAGCCGTTGACGTGCGTGGAAACGTCGTCAAGGCTCGCCTGCTCGAGGACTTGGACCTCAACGTCGAGCGGGTGCGATCCATCTGCGGTTTCGTGGTCCGAAGTCCCTTGGACACGACGGCGCTCGGTGAGCGCGTGGACGACCTCTTTGTCGACCCCATCATCGAGGTGGGCCGTCTCGGCTCGGCGTGGTTGAGCGACGAGGCCCTGTTCCCCGAGACGCCAGACCTCGTCATCACGGTGGGCTTCAAGCCCGGCGTGACGGACAACGCAGGCAGCGCCGCCCTTGACGGGTTGCGCACCCTGTTCCCAGAAGCACGCATCGAAGGCGTCGGCGTGGCCACGGACCTGACCTACGCGTTCTACGGTCTTCCCACCGGTGCCGACGGCGCCGCCATCGCTGCTTCGCTGCACAACCCGCTCATCGAGCGGGCCCTCATCCAAACCGGCCCCGGTCCGGACGGGTGGAATCAACTCGGCTATCCCGCGCGGCCTGCCGTCGAAGCTCAGCCTCCGGCAACCGTCGATCTCGAGGTCGATGACGCGGCCTTGATGCGCCTCTCAGAGGAGGGCTTGCTCGCCCTGAACCTCGAGGAAATGCAGACCATCAGGGACCACTACCGGGACCCAGAGGTGCAGGCCGCGCGCACCGCGCTCGGTCTGCCGCCTCATGCACCCACGGACGTGGAACTGGAGTGCCTTGCGCAAACGTGGAGCGAGCATTGCAAGCACAAGATCTTCGCCGCGCACATCCATCATCGAGACGAGGTCACCGGCGAGGACACCGAAATCGACTCGCTGTTCAAGACCCACATCATGCGCCCCACCCTTGACATGCAGGATGAGATGCCGTGGCTGCTGTCGGTCTTCCACGACAATTCAGGCGTGATCGCCTGGGACGAGGCGTGGAGCGTCTGCATGAAGGCGGAGACCCACAATTCTCCCTCCGCGCTTGACCCCTACGGTGGGGCGATGACCGGCATCGTGGGCGTCAACCGCGACATCCTCGGGACCGGTTTGGGCGCCCGCCCCATCGCCAACACCGACGTCTTCTGCTTCGGCCCACCCAATTGGGAGGGTGACCTTCCCTCCAACCTCTTCCATCCGAGCCGCGTGCTGCGGGGCGTCCACGCAGGCGTGCGTGTGGGTGGCAACGAATCAGGCATCCCGACGGTCAACGGAGCCATCGTGTTCGACGACCGCTACATCGGCAAGCCGCTGGTGTACTGCGGCACGGTTGGTTTGATGCCTGCGACGCTTCCCGACGGCCGCCCGGGTCACGCGAAAACCGCTGAACCCGGTGACTTGGTGTACATGGTCGGCGGGCGAATTGGCGCCGACGGCATCCACGGCGCGACCTTTTCCTCGCTGGAGCTGACCGAAGATTCCCCTTCGAGCGCCGTGCAGATTGGCGACCCCATCACGCAGAAGAAGATGCTCGACATGCTGCTGGAAGCACGTGACGCCGGCTTGATCGCCAGCATCACCGACAACGGCGCAGGCGGGATTTCGTCCTCCATCGGCGAAATGGCGGAGCAAACCGGAGGCGTTGAGATCGACCTCGCGGCTGCGCCCCTCAAACAGGTCGGGCTTTCCGCGTGGGAGATCCTCGTCTCGGAATCCCAAGAGCGGATGACGGTGGCCGTGCATCCTCACCATGCAGAAGCCTTCGAAGCGATGGCAGCGGTTCACGAGGTTGAGGCCACCGTGGTGGCGACGTTCACCGACGACGGGCGCTTCTTGGTGCGTCACGGCGAGGACGTTGTGGCCCTCCTCCCGCTCGAGTTTTTGCATGATGGCGTGCCTCAACTCCGCTTGGAGAGCGTATGGTCGCCGCCCGAGCATCCCGTCTTTGTCCCCCCTAAGGACGCCGACCACAACGCCTTGCTGCTCCGCCTTCTTGCCCGGCCGAACGTGGCCAGCAAGGAGGATTGGGTGCGGCAGTACGACCACGAAGTCATCGCTCAGACGGCGGTCAAGCCCTTTGTTGGCGTTGAGCGCGACGGCCCGGCCGATGCGGCCGTGATCGCACCCTTGCACGGCTCCAGCCGCGGACTGGTGATCAGCAACGGGATTGTGCCGCGTTACGCGGACATCGATGCCGGCGCCATGGTCGTCGCCGCCGTGGACGAAGCGGTGCGAAACGCGGTCTGTGTGGGCGTGGACGTCGACAGGATGGCGGGGCTCGACAACTTCTGCTGGCCCGATCCCATCGTGTCCGAAAAGACCCCCGACGGGCGGTTCAAACTCGCCCAACTCGTTCGCGCCAACCGTGAACTTGAGCGCATGTGCCGGGCTTACCGCGTGCCGTGCGTGTCGGGCAAGGATTCGATGAAGAACGACTACGGCACGGGAGCGGACAAGATTTCCATCCCCCCAACCATGTTGTTTTCGCTCTTCGGCGACCATCCCGACGTGCGCATGACGGCCACCTCGGACCTCAAGCGAGAAGGCGAACGCCTCTACCTCTTTGGCCGCTGCCGTCAGGAATTGGGGGCCTCGGAAGTCGCCAGCATGCTCAGCGAAGCGGGTGAAGCAGCAGGCATAGGTGGCACCGTACCGGCCATGGACGATCCCGTGGCGCAGCGCGAAGCCTACGCCGCGCTTTCCGCTGAGATCGCCGCTGGTCGCATCCGAACCGCGCACGACTGTTCAGAAGGCGGCCTTGGCGTGGCTTTGGCCGAGATGTGCATTGGCGGCCGCCGTGGCGCGATGATCGACCTCGACGGCCTTGGCCTCGATGGCGCGGACACCTTCGGCCAGCTGTGGGGCGAGTCCCTAGGCCGCATCGTCATCGGAGTGGAAGCCCTTCACGAGGCCGAGGTGTGTCAAGCCCTCGAGCAGCACGGGTTGACCCTCATTGGGCTCGTCGTCAGCGGTGGTCGCTTGATTGT
>JAYOTG010000015.1:0-19135 GCA_038150305.1 Candidatus Poseidoniales archaeon
GTGATTTCACCAATGGTGATCTTGAGTACATCGCTCTCGATGCTTCTTCGAACGTCTATGGCTACTCGATCAGCCCAGACCTACCTGCAGGACTGAGTTTCAACGCGTTCACAGGTGAGATTTCGGGAACGCCTACCGAGTTGTTGACCAATACGACATTCACCATAACAGCACGCAACTCTGGTGGTACCAACACAACGACGATCACCATCGAAGTGATTGATACCCTTCCAACCGTTTCCTACTCACCTGAAAACTTGACACTGATGAATAACACGGCCAGTTCTAACCTTCCGCTTGCACCTACAATAACAGGCTCAGGAGCTATTACTTCGTGGGCTCTGAACAATACTTCCTTACCATCTGGAATCTCATTCAACACGAGCAGTGGTACATTCTCAGGAACTCCAACTGAATTGTGGCCACAAACCTCCTACATGGTTTGGGCGAACAACAGCGGTGGTTCCAGCGTGGCCTACCTCAACATCACCGTGGTCGACGACGTGCCGGTGCTCAGTTACACGCCGGCGTCGGTTGAACTCACGAACAACACGGCGCATCCGGACTTCCCGCTGCTGGCCACCGTCACCGGTTCGGGCGTCATCACGTCCTGGGCGATCAACGACAGCGCGCTGCCCACGGGCGTCTTCTTTGGCACGACGAACGGCACCTTCTGGGGCACGCCGACCGAGTTGTGGCCGGAGACCACCTACACGATTTGGGCGAACAACAGCGGTGGTTCGACCTCGGCGACGGTGACGATTTCCGTCGTCGATCAGGTGCCGACGCTGGCCTACTCGCCGTCGTCGGTTGAGATGACCAACAACACGGCGAACAGCGACTTCCCGCTCGCCCCATCGCTCAGCGGAGCGGGCGACATCACCTCGTGGGCCATCAACGACAGCGCGCTGCCCGCGGGCGTGTTCTTTGGCACGGACAACGGGACCTTCTGGGGCGTGCCGACACAGTTGTGGCCGGCGCGGACCTACACGGTGTGGGCGAACAACAGCGGCGGTTCGACCTCGGCCACGGTGACCCTCGAGGTCGTGGATCAGGTGCCGGTGTTGTCCTACTCGCCGGACGCGGTTGACATGGTGAACAACACGGCGCACGCGGACTTCCCGCTTGCTGCAACGCTCACCGGTCCGGGTGAGGTCCTCGGATGGGTGCTGAACAACTCCGCGCTGCCGTCGGGCGTGTTCTTTGGCACGACGAACGGCACCTTCTGGGGCACGCCGACCGAGTTGTGGCCGGAGACCACCTACACGATTTGGGCGAACAACAGCGGTGGTTCGACCTCGGCGACGGTGACGATTTCCGTCGTCGATCAGGTTCCGGTCCTGTCCTATTCGCCGAACACGATTGAGTTGCGCAACAACACGGCCCACAACAGCATGCCGCTTGAGGCCATCCTGACCGGGCCAGGTGACATCACCTCGTGGGCCGTCAACGACAGCGCCTTGCCCACGGGGCTCTTCTTCGGCGCGACCAACGGGACCTTCTGGGGCACGCCGACGCAACTGTGGCCGGTCACCTCCTACACGGTGTGGGCGAACAACAGCGGTGGCTCCACTTCGGCGACGGTCACGATCAGCGTCGTGGATCAGATTCCAACGCTGGCCTACGTGCCGTCGGCGCTCGTGCTGGTCAACAACACCGCGCACGCCGACATGCCGCTTCACGCGGTCCTGACCGGTCCGGGTGAGATCACCTCATGGGCCATCAACGACACCGTGCTGCCGACCGGTCTGAACTTCGGCACGACGAACGGCACCTTCTGGGGCACGCCAACGGCGCTGTGGCCGAGCACCTCCTACACGGTGTGGGCGAACAACAGCGGCGGGTCGGTCTTGGCGACGGTGACCTTCGGCGTCATCGACCAAATCCCGACCTTCGCTGCTTCGAGCGTCTCCTTCCAGTTCACGAACAACACGACCTCACCTGATCTGCCGTTCACGCCGGTGCTCAACGGGCCAGGACTCATCACCTCGTGGGCCATGAACGGTACCTTGCCCGCTGGGCTGTTCTTTGAGCCGTCCAACGCTACGCTCTGGGGTGTGCCGACGCAACTGTGGCCAAGCACATCCTACACGATTTGGGCGAACAACAGCGGTGGCTCCTCGGCCCTGAGCGTGACCTTGGAGGTCGTGGACCAACTCCCCGTCTTGTCGTACGCACCTGCCACGCTCGCCTTGGTCAACAACACGGCCCATGCCGACCTGCCGCTTGAGGCCACCCTCACCGGCCCAGGTGAGATCACCTCGTGGGTCCTGGTCGGTGCCTTGCCCGAAGGGCTGAGCTTTGGGACCACCAACGGAACGGTGTGGGGCATCGCCACCGAATTGTGGCCGTCGACCACCTACACGGTGTGGGCGAACAACAGCGGCGGTTCTTCCTCCGCCACCCTGGTCATCTCGGTGGTGGACCAATTGCCCACCCTCAGTTACGTTCCGGACGTCGTCGTGCTGACCAACAACACCGCGCACGCCGATCTGCCGCTGCACGCGGTGTTGACCGGACCCGGTGAGATCACGTCGTGGGCCCTCGTGGGCGAGCTGCCTGAAGGACTGACCTTCGAGGTCTCGAACGGCACGCTGTGGGGCGTCGCGACCGAGTTGTGGCCGGAGACGACCTACACGGTGTGGGCGAACAACAGCGGCGGCTCAAGTTCAGCGACGCTGACCATCACCGTCATCGATCAGTTGCCGAGCATCGCCTTTGTGCCTGACGTGCTCGACCTCGTCAAGCACACGCCGCATGCGGACCTGCCGCTTGCGCCGGTCGTTGTCGGACCGGGCCTCATCACCTCGTGGGCCATCGACCAAGCCTTGCCCTTCGGCGTGCAGTTCAGCACCGAGAACGGCACCTTCTGGGGCACGCCGACCGAGTTGTGGCCGGCGCGGACGTACACGGTGTGGGCGAACAACAGCGGCGGTTCGGCCACCGCGACGGTGACGATTTCCGTCGTCGATCAGGTGCCGACGCTGTCCTACACGCCGGAGCACCTTACCCTCGTGGTGATGGAGTCCAGCAACGACCTGCCGCTGGTCGCGACCCTCGATGGGCCCGGCGACATCACCTCGTGGGTGCTCAGCGAGGCCTTGCCGCAGGGCATGTTCTTCAGCACCACGAACGGAACCGTGTATGGCATGGCCGAAGAGGTCTGGAGCAACCGCACCTACACGGTCTGGGCGAACAACAGCGGGGGCTCGACCTCGGCCACCTTCAGCCTCGAGGTCATCAGTCAGACGCCGAGGCTGCTCTACGCCGAGAACCTCGTGCTCATCGCCGGTGACGCGATGCCGTCGTGGCAGCCCTTCGTGTTGTACGGCAGCGTGGACACGTGGGCGATTGAGCCCGACCCGCCCGATGGCCTGGTGTTCAACGACGTCCTCGGGCGCATCACCGGCACGCCGACCACGCCTGCGGAAGCGATGACGTGGACGGTGTGGACCAACGCCACCGGCGTGGCGGTGCCATGGAACCTGACCATCACCGTGTTGCTCGACACCGACGACGACGGTATGCCCAACGCACTCCCAGAGGGTTACCTTGGCGCGCTCATCGAGGACTTGGACGACGACAACGACGGTCTGCTCGACATATTCGAGACCAACACGGGCGTCTTCCTGGGGCCCGACGACATCGGCACGAACCCGCTGGTCGTCGACACCGACGCCGACACCTGGGACGACGCCGAGGAAGTGTCGTGCGGCGCAGATCCCACCAACGCGAGTGACGTGCCGGTGGACACCGACGGCGACGGCCTGTGCGATGCGCTCGAAGCGGACCCCGACGGTGACGGCTATTCCACGCAGGAGGAACTCGCCTGCTCCTCGGACCCGATGAACGCCACGTCCATTCCGGTCGACATCGACGGTGACGGGGCGTGCGACGCGCTGCTGCAGCCCGAACTGTCCTACACCAACGTCTCCGACACCGGCACGGGCGTGATCCTCCTTGGCCACCCGGCGCGCTTCGATGCCGTCGTCATCGACGCGGCCCTTGAGGCGTGGACGATTGAGCCGGCGCTGCCGGAGGGTCTCGTGTTCAACGCCACCGACGGCAGCATCACGGGCGTGGTGCAGGACAGCGACGGGCAGCGCCCGTCCTCCACCCACACCGTCTTCGCCACGGAGGTCGGCTACGGGCGCATCATCGAGGTGGAGGTCACCTTCACCTACGCGAAGGATTCCGATGGCGACGGCCTCGCCGACAGCGACCCTGACGGCTTTGGACCGATGCGTGGCGACCTTGACGATGACGACGACGGTTGGAACGACACCATCGAGGCCGCGTGCGGCAGCAACCCGCTGGATGCGTCCTCATACCCCAGCGCTGACTTCACCCTGGTGGATGGCGCCTGCGTGGACGCTTCCGCCAAGCCGCTACCGCCGGCCGATGAGGGTCCGCAACTCTTCACGCTGTTCATGCTCTTCTGGGTCGCGGTGATCCTTCTGGCCCTCGTTCACCGCAAGAATGAGCGCAGGGAGCACCGAAAGAACATCGCGGCCGAGAAGGACGAGGCGATCAGCAAGATGATCGCCGACAGCAAGGCGACCGAAGATGCGTGAAGCCTCGTACAACGTTGTTGCAAGGGCATCAACTTCGCCGAGCCCCGGAAGGCCAAGGCAACGGCATCCGCAGACGCTCGCAGGCCTCTCGATTTCAGATGACTGGAGCGCCGACCTCGAAGCGTCCAATCTCGAGGGTTTGCGTGGTGGAACCGCCGTCTGGAATGTGAACGCTCAAGTTGGCTGAAATGCCCTGCTGATGGAGGAAAATCGGTCCACACTCGGCGCCGCTAGCGCCATCGCCGTTGGTGCCGCCGTCGATGCCAAAGAAGTAACGAGCACCGGATTCGAGTTCAGTGACCGTGTCGGTCGGTTCGGTACCAACTTCCCAGATGGAAAAGGTCTGGAAGGGCCAATTGTCGACCGTGCCGCTCCGGTAATGCAGGGTGTCATCGTCTTCCACGCACCACAAGACCCACTCAACGTCTTCAGCAAGGACGTTTTTTCCTTGACTCTGGTACTCGATCATGATCAGGAGGTCATCGTAGCCGTCGTAAATCCAAGCCCCAACGACGATCATCTTGGTACCGGCTTCTTTGTTGGCGTCCAAGGCCGTGTGTTGAGTTTGTTGACCCATTTTTTCCACCATGCCAACGGCCGTCGAGCCAATCACGATCATCATGATGACGATGCCAACGTAGGTAATCATCAGGTCGATGCCCACCGCGCCGTCGTCGTTGTGCTTGGCCCGTCGCATCGTTTCACCTCACAACAATTGGTCACCGACGGAAGGGTTGCTTCCGAGTTGAATTCGGGTTTCGAAGGTCCGTCCTTTCTCGATGGCGATGATCAATTGGCCGGAGAAATTTGCATCGAGGTCACAATCTCCAGTTGCACCATTTACGGTCATGAACATGTGATAGATGCCGCTTGAATCAAACTGGTCCAAGGTGGCGGCCGTAACGCCGTCGTCCGTGACGGACGTTGCGCCTTCGAAGTTGCCGGGCGTGAACGTCACGCGTTCATTCGTTCCGGTGTTCCCATCCGAGCACGTCAAGACCCATCGTACGGCTGAGTCATCCAGGTTTCCCACGAGGTATGGAAATTCAAAGCCCATGTGAAGTTGGTCACCAGCGCCGGGAACGTTCAGCGCACTGAGCTCAATGTAGGTCACGGAAATGATGCCGTTGATGACATCGCTCTGGCTGTGGGCCGTTTCCCGACCGTCCACCATGGTACGCTCCGCGATGGAGAGGAGGAAAGTGCTCAGGATGCTGGTGCTGACGAGGACCACAGAAAGGAACATCAGCGCGCTGACTGAAAACTCCGCCCGCTCGTCATCAACGAACCTCTGTGAGGTCCGTTCACTCATCCTTGGTACGGAACCCACGACTCTGTGGTTGCGTCCCAGTACGTAAGGTTGCCCTGAGCATCCCGGTTCCAATGCACGCCATTTTCCTCCCAGGTGGCCGCGCCGGCGCTGTCTTGGAGTTCCGGCAGCGCCTTGTCCTCGGCGGCGAAGGTGGCCTCGGCCATCGCGTCGACGTCGGCGGCCGCGCCCAAGCCGGTGGCGACCGTTGCGCCCTCGCGGCGGACCACGAGCAGCGCAGCAAGGCCGGCGATGGCCAAGAGGGCGACCATGCCGAGGATCAGACCGGTGCTGTTGCGCTCAGGCTCGAGGGTGGAACGCAGTCCGTCGTCGGGGTACGCGTCGAACTGGTCCGCCACGCCGTCGCCGTCACGGTCGCTGTCGGCCGTGGCGTTGTCGGGGAAGGCGTCGAGGTCGTCGGTCACGCCGTCGTTGTCGGTGTCCAGTTGGTAGAGGGCGCAGCCGTCGGCGTTGACCATCGCGGTGCTGTTCGTCATCGGGCAGCGGTCGAGGTCATCGGTCACGGTGTCGTTGTCGCTGTCGAGTTGCGAGGGCACGCATCCAAAGATGTCTGCGACTGTTCCTGCAGGCGTGCCGGGGCACAGGTCCACAGCGTCGCTGCGACCGTCCCCGTCCTCGTCCTTCTGCGAATCGGAGCAGCCGACCTGGTCAACAGTTTCACCGGCGGGCGTGGCGTCGCACTGGTCCACGCTGTCGGAGATCATGTCGCCGTCCGCGTCGAGTTGGTAGTCGGCACACCCGACGCCGTCGACCGTGCTGCCGGCAAGGGTGCCGGTGCAGGCGTCCGCCGCGTCGGTCACGCCGTCGTTGTCGGTGTCGCGCTGGTTGGAGGCGCAGCCTTGGTCGTCAACCTTCTCGCCCGCGTCGGTGTAGTCGCAGAGGTCGTCGGCGTCCGTCACGCCGTCCATGTCCGCGTCGCGCTCGTCGGCCGCACAGCCTTCGCCGTTGACGCTCATGCCGGGCGTCGTGGTGGGGCACTGGTCACGGGCGTCGTTGATGCCGTCGTTGTCGGTGTCGAGCTCGACCGCCGCACAACCCGCCGCATCGACCGTTCGGCCGGGTGGCGTGTCGGGGCAGGTGTCGTAGAGGTTGACCACGCCGTCGAGGTCGCCGTCCTTCTGGTCCTCGGCGCAGCCGAAGCCGTCCACGCTCATGGTGGCGTTGGTCTGCGGGCAGACGTCGAGATCGTCGGTCACGCCGTCGTTGTCCTCGTCGAGTTCGACCGTTGCACAGCCCTTCTCGTCCACGGCTTCGCCTTGGGGCGTGTCGGGGCAGTGATCGGGCGTGTTTCCGTTGATGTTGTCGCCGTATCCGTCGCCGTCACGGTCCGCCCACTGGGTGGCGTCGTCAGGGAAGGCGTCGGCGCTCATGCCCGCGGCGTTGTCGCCGTATCCGTCGCCGTCGCGGTCGGCCCACTGGGTGCCGTCGTCGGGGAAGGCATCGGCGTTGTTGCCTGCGGCGTTGTCGCCGTATCCGTCACCGTCGCGGTCCTTCCACTGGGTGCCGTCGCTTGGGAAGGCGTCACCGTCGGTACCGGAGGGGTTGTCGCCGTACCCGTCGCCGTCGTCGTCCTTCCACTGGGTGTTGTCGTTGGGCCACAGGTCGGCATCGTTGCCGGCAGGGTTGTCGCCGTATCCGTCGCCGTCAGTGTCCTGCCACTGGGTGTTGTCGTTTGGGAAGGCGTCGCCCTGGGTGCCGGAGGGGTTGTCGCCGTAGCCGTCACCGTCGCTGTCGGCCCACTGGCTGCTGTCGTTGGGCCACAGGTCGGGGTTGTTGCCGCTCGGGTTGTCGCCGTATCCGTCGCCGTCGCTGTCGGCCCATTGCGTGCTGTCAAGCGGGAAGGCGTCACCGTTGGTGCCCGAGGCGTTGTCGCCGTATCCGTCACCGTCGCTGTCGGCCCATTGGCTGGCATCGGCCGGGTAGGCGTCACCGCCGTTGCCGGCGCTGTTGTCACCGTATCCGTCGCCATCGGTGTCCCAGTGCTGGTCCGGGTTGTTGGGGAACATGTCCACGGAGTCGTTGTAGCCGTCGCCGTCGGTGTCCTTCTGGCTGAGGGCACAACCGTCCATGTCCACGCTCGCTCCGAGCGGGGTGTTCGGGCAAAGGTCGTACTCGTTCGCGATGCCGTCGCCGTCGTTGTCGAAGGTGAGGCTGAAGCAATCGGTGTCGCCGATCACCTGCACCATCGTGCTGGTGTACAGGTCCACGGCCGCGCAGTAGGTGCCGCTGCCGTTTGGCGTGGCGAAAGACCATGCGGGCAGGCTCATGTTCTGCGCCGTGGCGGTGAAGGACGTCATCGTGGAGTTTTGGAGCGTTGCGCCCGCCCCGTCGGTCAGGCGAACTTGGTAGGAATAGCCGTCGCCGCTGACGAGGTCAAGCCCTTCCATCCGCACGTCGTTGGTGGCGGCGGTGGTGCTCTTCGTCACCGAGGTGATGACCAAACTGGGCAGTTGTGGGGTGAACTCCCAGAAGTGCGTACCGCTGATGCCGTCAAAGGTGCTGAGGTTGGTGGTGGTGCCTTGCGTCCACAACAGTCCGACCAATTCGTGTTGGTTCGTGTTCGTGATTCCCGTCCAATTCACCTGCCATGACATCGAGGTCATGGACGGGGTGAAATTGGTTTGCGTCTCGTTCACGATTGAGGCGTTCAAGGCGCCTTGGATGTCACCTCCGTTGCTGAAGATGGCGGTGTCAAACGCGTTGAGGTCGTACACGAACCACCACAAGGACATGGGTGTGTTCACCGAGAGGTTTGTCGCCTCGATGTCACCCGTGGTCGAGGATGTGGCTTCAACCACGAGCATTTCTTGGTAGTAGCAGTCTTGTCCAGAGGAGACGAAGGTCCCGTTTGCGTCGTAAAGTTCGGCCACAATGCACACAGATGACTCCATGTTTGCCCCAGCGGCCATGTGGGTCATGGTGGCGTTATGTCCAGTTCCGTTGGCGGTGTGATTCAGGGTTCCAAGCGCGTATGAGAGGACGGTGCCGTTGAACAATTCCTGCTCGAGGACGAGGTCCACGCTGTAGGCGCTGCCGTTGGTCAAGCCACTGAACACGAGGTCGGTCGTGGTCTCGTTGACCACCGTGGGCACCACGCTGGTGAAGCTCTGACCGCCGCCAGGCAGGTCGGTCGTGATCTCGATGTCGTAGGTGTTGATGGCGCCGCTGTATCCGTACACCCGAATGTAGGTGGATTGGGCGAGCGTGGCCGTGACGGTCATCGATTCGAGGTTGCTCACACTGCCAGAACTGCTAAGGAAACCGCCGGTCGCTGTTTGCCACGAGGTGTCGATGTCGCCGTTGATGTGGGCGAAGGTCACGTTGACGTAGTAGGTCACGCCGGCGATCATGTTCACTTCGAAGAAGTCCTCATCCACCGTGCTGTGGATGCTCAAGCCGGTGCAGTCCAAGGGGAGCGTGGAGGCCAAGGTGGCGGTGGCGATGCTGTCGTTGGGCTCGAGGACGTCTGACGTCGTGGTGCCGTTGCCCGTGCAGGGATTTGGCGGCGCGCTTCCGTTGCTGTTGCCCGTGCCACCGCCGCCACCGGTGCTGCCGGTGGTGAACTTCCAGATGGTCAGGTTCCATGCACCGGAGGTGCCGGCGAACGAGTACGCGGCGATGCTGATGTACACCATGCCGCCGTGGTTGGTGAGGCTGCTGTTGGTGCTCACAGTTTCGGGGTTCCCGAAGTAGGAGTAGGCCATCGAGTTCTGGTTGGTGTCGAGGATTTCCAAATCGAAATCGTCGCCAGAGGCGAAGGACAGTTCCGCGGCCAAGCCTTCGTTGGTGTTGAGGGCGACCCGGAGGTAATCGAAGTCATCCGTGCCCGAGACCAATTCACCGGATCCCGTCACGGAGCCGCTAAAGATGAGGTTTGGGACGCTGGTCGTCGAGGACAGGTTGTCCGGGAGGTCGCCGGACGTCATGCCCATGTCGTTTTGGTTCGGTCCGACGGCGCTGACGGCCGGGGCCACGGTCATGGTGCTGAACAGCATGAGCAGCGCAAGGGTGAGGGAGCGTGCGCGGGAACCAAGCATGAGTCTTCGGCGGTTTGCTCCCATAAAGGGGCTTCCCCGTTGTTCAGATGGCCGTGGGCGCGACGTGGCCGTCCCGCTTGTCGTCGGGCTTGCGCACCCGCGACCACACGCCGCCCATCAACTCGTCGTGACAGGCTTCGCAATAGCAGAACTGCCGGTAGGCCTCTCGGAAGGAATAGGCCTTCTTTCCGGTGGCCACAAGGTATCCCTCGGGGGAGAGACGGGAGGTGATCGTCCCCGGCTTTCCACAGCCAGGAAGGTCGCACACCGGGGCGTCGGTCATGATATCACCTCGTCGTCGTTGTTCTTCAAGCCTCGTCGTCCTCTGTGGGGTCGGGTTCGATGACCACAAGGGGGACGTTGGCTTCGATGGCCTCGCCTTCCTCGCACTGGACGGAGGTCACGGTACCCGTGACCGGGGCTTGGATTTCGTTCTGCATCTTCATCGCCTCGAGGATGAGGATGACTTGACCTTCCTCGACGTGTTGGCCTTCGGTGACCTCAACGGTCACGACCTTGCCTGGAATGTTGGCCGACACGGTGCCTGAGCGCTTCTTCTTGCCGCCGCCTCCGGCGCGTCGCTTCGGTGCGGGGCCGGCGTTGGGCACTTCGACCTCAAAGGTGCGACCGCCCACCTCGACCTGGTAGGTCGGTCCATCGCCTTCGATGGTCACTTCGAACGTCTCGCCGTCAACAATCACGGTGCGTGTGTTGCTCATGTGGTCACCTCCAGGGGGCGCGCCCGCTCCGGGTGCGCATCAGGCTCTGACGGCCCATCGCTTGACGGCGGTGGTCGCTGCTCCAGGCCTCGCCGGGCGTACGACCGACGTTGGCGGTGCCGGAGGATTCCTCCAGCATGCTCATCACGGCCATCATGGCCGCGGTGCGGAGAACGGCTTCGTCGGTCATGATTAGGCCTCACAGTGGAATGTTGCCGTGCTTGCGGGCCGGTCGCAGTTCTTCCTTGTCCGCGAGCATGTCGAGGGCTCGGCACAGGTGCCGGCGGGTCTGCGAGGGCTCGATGACGTCGTCGAGGTAGCCCAAACTGGCCGCCTTGTACGGGTTGGCGAAGGTCTCGTTGAAGTCCGTGGTCAGGCGCTCGCGCTCCTCTTCGGGGTTACGTGCGTTGGCAATGCGCCGCCGGTGGATGATCTCGACCGCGCCGTCGGCGCCCATGACCGCGAGTTCCGCGGTCGGCCACGCCACGTTGTAATCGCCGCGCAGGTGCTTGGAGGACATCACGTCGTAGGCGCCGCCGTAGGCCTTGCGCAGCACGACGGTCAGCTTCGGCACGGTCGCCTCGGCGAAGGCGTACAGGAGTTTGGCGCCGTGGCGGATGATGCCGCCCCACTCTTGGCTGGTCCCGGGAAGGAAGCCGGGGACGTCTTCGAAGGTCACCAGCGGGATGTTGAACGCGTCGCAGAAGCGCACGAAGCGTGCCGCCTTGTCCGAGGCATCGATGTCAAGGCAACCTGCGAGGACCTTCGGCTGGTTGGCGACGACGCCAACGGTGCGGCCGCCGAGGTGGCCGAAGCCGCACACGATGTTCTGCGCCCATTCGGCTTGGACTTCCATGAAGCCGCCGTCGTCGAGGACCTCGCGAATGACGTCCACCACGTCGTATGGCTTGTTGGGCTCGTCAGGAAGGATGGCATCCAGCGCTTCGCACACGCGGTCGATGGGGTCGCTGCTGCGCTTCTCGGGGGGCTTCTCCATGTTGTTCAGCGGCAGCAGGTCCACGAGGTCCCGGGCGAGGTCGATGGCGCCCGCATCGTCCTCTGCTGTAAAGTGCGAGACACCGGACTTCGAGCCGTGGGTCATCGCTCCGCCGAGGTCCTCGAAGGTCACCACTTCGTTGGTGACCGTCTTGATGACCTCAGGTCCGGTGATGAACATGTGCGCGGTCTGGTCCACCATGATGACGAAGTCCGTGATGGCAGGGCTGTACACCGCACCACCAGCGCAGGGCCCCATGATGACGGAAATCTGGGGGATGACGCCGCTGGCGCGGACGTTGCGGAAGAAAATCTCAGCATAGGATCCGAGCGAAGCCACGCCTTCCTGAATACGAGCGCCACCGGAATCGTTCATGCCGATGACCGGCCGTCCGGTCTTGAGTGCCATGTCGAGCACCTTGCAGATCTTCAGGCCGTGCATCTCGCCAAGGCTGCCGCCGTAGACGGTGAAGTCCTGCGCGAAGGCGTAGACTTGGCGCCCGTTGATGGTGCCGTGGCCGGTCACCACGCCATCGCCGGGAATGACGTTGCGGTCCATGCCGAAGTCACGGCATCGGTGCTCGACCAAGCCGTCCATCTCCTGGAAGCTGCCCTCGTCGAGGAGCATTTCGAGGCGCTCACGCGCCGTCATCTTCCCACGGGCATGCTGGGCCTCGATGCGGGCCTGACCGCCACCGACCTCGACTTTGGCCTTGCGGGCTCGGAGGTCTTTCAGGCGTTCCTCAGTGGATGTCATGGACTCACCTAGGCCGTTAGACCTCGGGTCGGTCTTTGACCGTTCCGTGTCCAGAATGCGGCATGGAGCCCCTGTCGCCCGTGCGCTTGAAAACCGCCGTGCCTCTGGCAAGGTCATGGCGGGAAGCATGCGCATCGTGGTCGCGAAGCCCGGCCTCGACGGCCACGACCGTGGCGCCAAGGTCGTGGCACGTGCGCTGCGTGACGCCGGTCACGAGGTCATTTACACCGGACTTCGACGCACGCCGGCGCAAATCGTGGCCACCGTGCGCGACGAAGACGCCCGCTTCCTCGGCTTGTCCAGCCTCTCTGGCGCACACGGTCACCTCTTCCCGACCATCTGTCAGCTGTTGAGGGACGAGGGCCTCGACGACGTGGTGGTCTTCGGCGGCGGCATCATCCCCGATGCCGACCGTTCCGCCCTTCATGACGCCGGCATGCGCGCCATCTTCGGCCCGGGCACCTCCACCGAGGCCATCAGCGCCTTCGTTGCGGAGGCCTCGTCCCGCGATGACGCAGGCGTGGGCGCCGAAGGCGGTTGGATTTGGGAGGCGTGACCGTTGGACGCCGGTGCGCTGGCGGCCCGCCTTGAGGCGGCCTGCGCCGGCTCCCGACGTGATCTCGCCCGCTTGCTGACCGACGTCGAAGACGGGCGCATCGCCGCCGCTGATTTGCTCGGTTCACAGCGTGCCGAAGGGCGCTCCATCGCCATCACCGGCCCGCCCGGTGTGGGCAAATCCTGCTTCATCGACCACCTGCTTCGTGCCCACGCTGAACGTGACGAGCCCGTGGCGCTGCTCGCCGTTGACCCGTCTTCGGCGCTGTCCGGCGGTGCCCTGCTCGGGGACCGCATCCGGCTGACCTCGCCCGACGACGAGGCCCTTGCTGACCGGATCTACGTCCGTTCGATCGCCACGCGCCGCTCCAGCGGCAGCATCCCTTCCGTGCTGGGTGACCTCGTGCAGGTCCTCCACGGCTGTGGTTGGCCGCTGGTCATCATCGAAACGGTGGGTGCGGGTCAATCCGAGGTCCGCTGCGCTGCGGTGGCCGACCGCATCGTGCTCATGGAAGGTCCCGCCCGTGGCGATGCGGTGCAGGCGGAGAAAGCAGGTCTGCTCGAATTGGCCGACCTCGTGTTGGTGAACAAAGCCGACCTCGACGGCGCCGAGCGCCACGCCGCCGAACTGCGAGATTCACTGGCCTTGGACGGCCCTGACCCACCTGAGGTGCTGCTGATGTCGGCTCAGACCGGCCTTGGCCTGCCGGAAGCTCTCCACGCCCTTCGGACCTTGGAGGCGCGGCCGGGCAGCGAGCGGGCGCGGGCGCGCGAGCGGTTGGCAAACGCCTCTGAAGCCCGACTCGTCCGCCATGAGGACTATGAGGCCCTCCTCGCCCGTATCGCCAACGGTAGCCTCGCTCCCGAGGACGCCGTCGAGGTGATTTGGCGTGGTGGATGACGACAACGGCATGGTGCCGCTCACCGACCCGAAAGAGCACTCCGTTGGTGGGATGTGGGGTCACGTCCTGAGGCGCGGCGTTCATCTTGGGATGGTCGCCATCCCATGGGTCTACTACGAACATGCGGTGGACCTCGCCGATCGCGTGGGCCTGAGCAGCGCCGAGCAATTCGCTTCAGCGCTCGTGTTCTTGCTCATCGTGGCCGAAGCCGTGCGCTTGCGCACGGGCATCACGGTCTTCGGACAGCGCGATTACGAGGCCACTCAAGTCTCGGCCCTGGCGTGGGGCGCGCTGGCCATCGGCGTGGTGCTCCTGACCCTGCACGACCATCCTGAACTGGGCTATCCGCTCATCTTCTCCCTCGCCATCGGCGACCCGCTGCTGGGTGAACTGCGGCGTGCCGGACAAGAGAACCGCACGGCCTCGATGTGGACCACGCTGGTGCTCGTCGGCGTGTGGTCGGCCTTCGCCGTCGTCTTGGCCACGCCGTGGGTTTTGGTGCCCGTCCTTCCCTTCATCTGCGTCGCATCCGAGTGGCCGCGCCTGAGGTGGATCGACGACAACGCGACCATGCTGTTCATTCCGCTGCTGGCCGTGTTGCTGGTCGTCCCGTGGTTGTGACCCCACTACATTCAAAGGGCGGTTCTCGGTGGCACGTTCAGGGATGAACATGGGCGAAGAAGAGAGCAAGACCGAAGTTGCTCAGTCCACCTATTTCGTGGTGTTTGGACTCGCCGTCATCGCACTGGCCGTGACGGCCTTTGCTTACCCCGTCTGGGGTTACTGACCTTCGCCGAACCTTCGGACGAGGCTTCAAAGGCGACCCGCTGGGAGGTTTTGGTCATGTGCGGCATCGGCGGCATGCTGGGCCGGCCCGACGAGGCCGTGCTCCACCGCATCAACCGGCTGCAGCGCCATCGCGGGCCGGACGGTGACGGCGTCTGGGCCGACGAGCGCGTCGGATTGGCCCACACGCGCCTGGCCATTCTCGACCTCGACGGTGGCCAGCAACCCATCGTCGGTCAGCACGGCGCGGTCGCCGTGGTCAACGGCGAGATCTACAACCACCTAGACCTGCGCGCCGCGTGCTCCACCTACCGCTTTCAGCGCAAAGTGGACAGCGAGGTCGTTTTGGCCCTTCATGCCCAAGCGACCGCAGGTGGCGCGACGTCGGCGAGCGATCACGCCGCGTGGGTTCGCCACCTCGACGGCATGTACGCCTTCGCGCTCTGGGATGCTGCTGCGGGCCACCTCATCTTGGCTCGGGACCCGATGGGCATCAAGCCCCTCGTGATGGCCGAGGTCGACGGTGGCATGATCTTCGCCTCCGAAATGAAGGGGCTGCGGGCGCACGAGGGCCACGTTCCTCGGCTGGACGAGGGGGCACTTGCCCTCCGTCTCGCGTGGGAATATCCACTGGACATGACCACGCTGATTCAAGGCACGCGCCAAGTTCGGCCCGGCACGGTCGAAGTCTGGGCGCTCGACGAACACGGACGCGCCATCATGACGTCGCGAGCGGACATCGAACGTCAGCGCCTCGCTCCCGCCGCGTCATGGAATCCTCGCACGGAGGCCCCGGCCCTGCTGGAGTCGTTCATTTACAGCGTCGAGCAACGCCTCATGGCCGACGTTCCCGTGGGCATCGTGCTGTCGGGTGGCCTTGATTCCGCCCTCGTGGCCGCGGTCGCCCACGAAGCGGCGGAGCGAGCGGGCCAACCCGTCCCAGAGGTTTGGACGGTGGCGGGCAGCGAGGACAATCCGGATTGGAAGGCCGCTGAAGCGGTCGCTTCGGCGCTGGATCTGAAGCACCACCAGCACCTGCTTGACGAGGGCGACTTTGACCGCCACCTCCCGAACTTGGTGTGGCACGGCGAAGACCTCGACACGTCGGTGATGTTTTTCCAACCGCTGTTCCAGACGATGGCGTCCAGCGTGAAGGTCGGCCTGTGCGGCCAAGGCGCGGACGAGCTGCATGCCGGTTACCCGCGTTACCGCGACCCGCAGGCGCACGCGGCCTTGGTTCGACAACGCCTCGAAGCGATGGATCATCCAGCCGCGGCCGCCTCGCTCTCTGGGGCCTTGAGCGACGAAGTATGGCTCGATGACGGCCACGTCCCAGAGGAGCGCGTGGGGACCTTGCAGGACATGCTTGGCTTCGAACTCGAACACGGTCAACTCAGCAACTTCCAATTGCGTCTGGTGGACCGGCACTCCATGGCACACGGGCTCGAGGTCCGCGTCCCCTTCCTTGGGGCGCCGCACCGCGAGGCCGCACACCGTCTGCCGATGACGTGGCGTCTGCCCGAAAGCGGCGAGGAAAAGGCGGCGCTGCGCCGCGCTGCCGACCTGACCAAGCTGCCCAAAGACATCGTCAGGCGACCCAAGCTTCCCGCAGGTACCGCCACCGCACCGAACCTCCTGCGCGAGGCCTTGTCTGAACATCACGACGCCGCTGCCTCGGTGGCAGAGCGTTACCCTCGCCTGAAGGCGAGCTTGGCCCATCAACCCGACGTGATGCTCGGCTTGGCGCTCTTCGAGGCCGTTCACTTGGTGGACGGTGGACGCGCTGCTCCGACGGGAAGTGTCGCAGATCTGCTGGAGGTGGTGGCGTGACGGACGGGGCGTGGATCGATGAGCGCATCGAGGCAAACCGTGAGCGCTTGACGGCGTGGATGGCCGAGAAGCGGGCTGAAGTCCCCATCCCCATCTACGGCAGCGTGGACGTCAGGGACGCCGGTTGGAAGGTTGCGGCGGTGGACGCCAATCACTTTCCCGCCGGATTCAACAACGTGCCAAACGAAGACCGTCCGCGCTTGGCGGCTTTGCTGCGTGAGCACGTCGAGCGGACCAATCCCGGCGTGACCTGGATTCATCTCTACCCCGAATCGCACACCAGGAACCCCGGGTACGTGGAGAACCTACGCACCTTGGTTGACCTGCTCGTCCGAGCGGGTTACCTGACCACGGTGGGCAGCCCCGAACTCAACGACATCTCGCAAGTGCGTGGCTTGTCCGGCCACCTGGATTTGGTTAACGTGCAGCCGGACGACCGTGGTGGACTGACCGTGAACGGAAGGCGCCCGGACGTCATCTTGCTGAACAACGACTTGACCACGGGCCTGCCTGAGGAACTCCGGACGGGCGAAATCATGCCCCCGACGCACATGGGGTGGCACCGAAGGAGGAAGTCCGAGCATCAGCGTGCCTTGGAGCCGTACGTCGAGGAAGCCGCGGCCTTGCTGGATGTGGACCCGTGGTACCTCCAAACCGAGTGGTTCGTCTCCGAGGACAAGTGCCTCGAGAAGGAGACGTGCCGAACCATCCTGGCCGCGGAAGTGGACGCCTTCCTCGATGGGTTGCGTGAACGCTACGCCGTGTTGGGCATCGAGCAAGAGCCGGTGGCCTTCGTCAAGAACGATCGAGGGACCTACGGCTTGGGCATCATGACGGTGCGCTCCGGCAGCGAATTGTTGGAACTCTCCAACCGCAAAATGAAGAAACTCATGTACGCCAAAGGCGGGGCTGACGTGGAGAATTTCCTCGTCCAAGAAGGCGTGCCCACGTCGATGACGGCAGGTTCTGGCGTCGCCGAACCGGTGGTGTACCTCGTGGACGGCGAAGCGGCGTCCTGGTTCTACCGCACGAACGAGAAGAAGGGCGCCATGGACAACCTGAATTCGCCAAGTTCCTCCTTCCTCTCGGCCTCAGACGTCGGACCGGAAGCGGTCGAACTCGCGCGAGGCCGCCACGCCTTGGTCGCTGAACTGAGCATGCTGGCCATGGGTGCTGAGCGCTTGGCGGCTGCGCGTCGAACGTGATTTCAACACCGCGTCGGTGCGAAGGCCATGAGCCGCGGCTGGGTCTTCGCGCTCACCATCGCGATTGGGCTTCCCGTCGCGGCCACGGACCTCGGCGGTCTGCTCGACCGCTGGGTGGCTGAAGCCCTCGTGGTGGTCTGGTGCTGGGGCCTCTTCCTGCACGACCACGTCACGGCCGATCGGCGTCGGCGCATCGAGATGTGGACCGTGCTGGCCTTTGCCACGCCGATGGAGTTGTTCTTTTCTGAGGTGTGGCTCATCTACGAATACCAGCATGGCCTCATGCCGCTTTTCGTCCCGGTCGGGCACTGGTTCCTGTTCGACCTCGGGCGCCGCGTCGCGCATGCGCTGGTCGACCGGCCCGTGAAATGGAGCCCGCTGCTTCTGCTTCCCCTCGTGGCCTACGGGGCCTTCACCGGCACGGGGACGGTCGAGGTGGTGCTGTTCATCGGCATGCTGCTCTTCATCCGCTTCGGACCGGATCCCGCGCTTTACGCCGTGATGACGTGGCTGGCGCTCGCGATGGAGCTGTGGGGCACGTGGCTGGGCAACTGGGCTTGGGCGGCTGACGTCCCTTGGGTGGGCTTGACCTCGTGGAATCCGCCCCTGCTCGTCGGCTCCTTCTACGGTCTGGGCGACCTCCTGGTGGGGCTGGCGGTGCGCTGGCGGCTCGGCCAAGGTTCAAGCGAAGCCCACCTTACCTCGTCACATGACGGGGCTTGAGGACCTCGCCCGGCGCCGCGAAGCCGAGGCCAAGCGCATTCGCGCCCTCCTCGACGGCGGCCATGAGAACCGCATGGCGGACCTCAAGATCGGCGAGACCGCCGTCGCCTTCGTGAAGGAGGAATTGTGCATCGGGTGCGACCAGTGTCCGTTGGTCTGCGACGACGACGCCATCGACATGGTCCAACGGCCCATGCGCAGCCCGCTGATCGACATGGAATCCAACCGCAAGGCCGTCATCCGACGGGACGACTGCACCGGCTGCGGCTTGTGCGTGCTGGCCTGCCCGACCGACGCCATCAGCATGATCGACCGATGAAGGAGACGTTGCCATGTCCAAGCAAGGAAAGGAAGCCACCGCTCAGCGCTTTGGTGGCGAGTTTGGTCCCTACAGAAAGCCTGGGACGCAGGGTGTTTCCCTGTCGACCTTCAAGACGCTCGTGTGGACCAGCAACATTGGCGGGCTCGTCCTGCTGGTCATCTCGCTGGAGCTGCTCTTCGTCGCCCAGCAATTTGGTTGGGGTTTGCTGCTGTTGGTGCTCGGTGTCGGTGTCGCGCTCTTCCCTTCGAACTACGAAATCCGCGGCATGGAAGACGACGAAGAAGCGCCGCCCTCTGAAGGCGAGGCCGACGCATCGTCTTCGACCGACGCCTGAAGCCGTTGGGCTGACGGGTCGCGGCGACGTGCCGTGACGTAGAATCATAGGGTGCCGTTCTGACC
>JAYOTG010000015.1:19145-36744 GCA_038150305.1 Candidatus Poseidoniales archaeon
GTTCTGACCATGGCCACAGAAGGTATGGCCATGATCACGACCGCGGACATTGAGCAGGTGCAGCAGGCATGGGGGGACGGCATCGTGGCCATCGCCACGGCCCACCGCGACGGTGGCGACTACGCCGAGCGCGCGCGTGTGCACGTGGAGACGCTCTACGCCTACGGGCTGTCGGAGGTGCTGTTCAAGCCGACCCTGGCCGCCATCGAGCAATTCCGCCCCACCTTCGACGAGGCGTGGTCCTACTTCACCGCCTCAAACGGGGCCTGTCCCGAGGACAAGGGCTTCGCCATCAAGGGCTGGACCGCGGTTCGCTTCGAGAACGCAGGGATGCTCATCCACGGTAACACAGCCCAAGCCATGGGGAATTACTTCTTCACCGACCCAGATGGAAACGAGGTGAAGGTCGAGTACACCTTTGGCTACGTTCAGGACGACGCCGGAGCGCTTCGCATCAACCTGCATCACTCCTCAATGCCGGCTGAATCGAATTGAACGCCGCTCGCTCAGCGCATGACGACCATGCCGCCGCGCACCTTTGAGCAGGAACTCGGAATCAGGAAGAGGTCGATCAACCACCAGAGGCCGAGCCCCTGGAAGGTGATGAGCGAGAGCAGCCAGACCCCGACGCCTCGGCCCATGTAGAGGTGGTGGATGCCGAAGAGGCCGAGGAAGAACCAGAGGACGTACGCCAGGATGGCGCTGGGTGGATGCCGAACTGGCGCCACCATGGACGGTTGGGCCATGACCACGGGTTGGTGCACGGTTTGGACGTACTGCGGCTGCTGCACGTACTGCGGCTGCTGCTGAGGCTGCATGGTCAACGCGTTCTGCTATGCACACGCGGACATAACGGTGTTGGGAGCCACGCCCTCGTGCGGCACGCCTCACTCTGCCTCAATGCCAATGAGACTGCGGTCGAAGGTGGTGTTCAGCCAGAGCACGCCCACGGCGAGCACCGAAGCGAGGATGAACAGGGCAGCGCCCGCGTATCCTGGCGTGCCGATGCCCACACGGATCACCACCGTGGACAACACGAATCCCGTGTTTCGAGCGAGGTGGTTGAAGTCCGTGGTGTGCTTGTAGGAGATGAGCAGAATCAGGATGTCCGACATCACCAGCCAGGTGAAGAAGTCGGAGAAGAACACCGTCCGGCTGAGGTTGCCCTCGCCACCGATGACGCCGTTGGTCCAGGTCGTGAAGGACCACAGGGCCACGAGGACATACACGACAAAGAGGGCGGTGGCAAGGATCTTCTTTTGCCGCACAAAGGCGGAAAGCGCGTGGTCAGCGTGCAGCTTTGGCATGGCGTTGGACGTTGCTTTGCGGAAGTAGAGGGCGGTGGCAAAGAGGACGATGAAGGCCACCACCTCGATGGCGATGAAAGCCACTGGATCGTACAAGGCCGTGGACTCGGTCTCATTGAGGTCTGCGAGGTTTTTGAAAACGTCACGAACCACGAGCAGGGTGACGACTTCGAACTGTTTCCCGATGGCGTTTGAGAAGGATTCTGGTATGGCCCGGATGAGTTCGTACACTTCGTAGGCCAAGATGATGGAAAACGGCGTGTAGAGCGCATCGAGGTAAGAGTCGATCAGCGGTTCCATGCCGGGCAGGTCAATGCGCCCCAACCCGTACAACACGCACAGCACAAGGTGCACGAGGAAGCCAACGACGGCGGCATTGATCGACTGTTGACGAAGGAATTCGTCGGTCCGTTCACCCAGCACGAAGCCGTAGAGCCTCGGCTCGTCCATGCACGGCTCAACGCCCTGCATGGGAAATAGGCCTGTTCAGGCCCGCAGCGCTTGGCGGTGGGTGCGTGGCTCGATTCAGGCCTCGACGCCGACGCGAGCGTCGGCCTCGACCTGCGCCTTCTTGGCCTCGACCTGCTGAGCGAGGAAGGTCACGACGTCGAGAATCTCGATGCCCTCGTAGCGCTCGTCGCCTTCGAACTTCAGGCACTCCAAGTGCGTCACGCACTTGGGGCAGGAGGTGAGCATCGTGTCCGCGCCGGTCTCGATGACTTCCTCCATGCGATTCACACGGAGCGCACGCGCATTCTCGTTGCACGACATCATGCTGGACACGCCACAACACATGGCGTCCTCGCCATGGTGCTCCATCTCCACGAGTTCGACGTTCTCGACTTGTCCGAGGAGCTCACGGGGCTCTTCGGTGATGCCCATCTGGCGCCCGAGGCGGCAGGGGTCGTGGTAGGTCACCGTGGTGCCTTCATCGGCCTTGAGCTCCATGTCGAAGCCCTGCTCGAGGAGGTACTCCGTGGTGTGCATGACCTTGACGCCGTCGAGTTCGTAATCGCGGGCGAAGGTGCGGAAACACTCGGCACAGGAAGAGACGAGGGTGTCGATGCCCGACTCCTCGATCTTCTTCTGGTTGTAGGCCTTGAGCTTCTCAAAGACCTCAGTCATGCCTTGCCACTTCTGGTCGTGGCCGCAGCACTTCAGGAAGTCGCGGCCAAGGTAGGTCACGTCCTCGCCCATCTCTTCGAAGAGGGTGAAGGCCGCGGTGGTGCTGGCGCCGAGGTCCATGGTGCCCTCGTTGAGGTGGCTGAACACCATCTCCTGGTCGAGGTAGTCCACGCAGCCGGGGTAGAAGCCCACGTTGCTGGTGATGGGGTAGTCCTCGGTGGCGATGAAGTCCGCGTCGGCGCTCTCCTCGGCCTCGGCGTTGAGGACAGCTTGGAGCACGGTGTGAGGGATCTCGGCCTGCGGGCCGCCGACGATGAGGCTGCGGCGGATGTCCACGTAGGAGTCATAGTCCACGAGCTGTGGGCAGGCGTTGGTGCAGGCTGAACACGTCAGACAGGAGTACAACGGCACACCGTCGTCTTCGTTGTTCCACGAGTTGTAGATGATGTTCAGCTTGTCACCGCCGTTAAACAAGCGAACGGGGCAGGCGTCGTCACAGAGGTCGCAGCCGTAGCACTTGTTCATCTCGAACTCGTATCCGGTCGCCATCGAACGGAGGAGGACGAACACCAGGGCACCGAGCGTCAAACACGGGATGAACATCGCGTAGGTGAGCTTGGCGTCGAGGGCCTTGGGGTTGGCGTGGAAGGAGGGGTTGACCACCTGAGCGTAGTCTTCGGCCATCGTCACGTGCTCGGGGTTGCTGAGGTCCACGGCGTGGCCGGCGAGGTGAGCGTCGCTGAGTTCGGCGTCGAAGAGCAGCAGCGGCTGGTAGGCCGCGATGTTCATCGTGACTTCCGTCACCAGATCGCTTGCGGCCAAGGCTCCCGATGCGCTCACGGTGTACGTGTAGGTGTAGGTGCCCACGGGCAACTCGACCATCTCAGCACCGGCGCAGTCGTCGAAGGAGGCTGCGCTGACGGTGGCGCCGTCGGCGTCCTTGATGGTCAAGGTGGAACTGAGCATGTCGGCGGTCTTCACTTCGCCGATCTTGCGCTCTTCTGCACGGTAGGAACACGCGGCGTCGAGTGGGATGGTCGCGACGCTGACGTGGTGGCCGTCAGGGAAGGCGGTGCTGTCCTCGGTGATGCTGAAGTTTCCTTCAACGGCAAAGCCTTCTCCGCCGGAGAAGTTTCCTGCCACGGAAGCGGCGTTGATGCCCTGATCGGGCTGTTGATGGTTGTTCATGTCGGCGAAATCGTAGATGACTTCGCGGGACGGCTGGAAGATTTGCCAATCCAACCACGCTACGGCAGGGACCGTCATGGTCTCCGAATACCCGAGCCTGTCGGTGAATTCGTTGGCCTCATGGACGTGGACGTCCGTGGGTTGGGAGCGCATCGCTTCGAGTTCCTCGTAGGACTCGATGGTCAGCAGACCCTTGGCGTCCCAGAAGCCCTTGTCGTAGGTGTCCCAGGTGGCGACCGTGGCCGCAGTGGACAGCACGAGGGCACCCATGAGGATGCGCTTCGCGTTGGCTTGGGTCAGCCGAGCACCGATGGTTTTGACGAGGAACATACGTGCGCCGAAGTGCAAGACGATCCACAACAGGACGCCCGTCATCAGCCATGGGATGGCGTTGAACACCTCGGCCAACCACGCCGGACGTGTGCCGCACAGGAGGTCGCCATGGCTGTCCAGTTTGCAGAAGTCCGTCCGGTTTTTGCCGTACAATTCGAGGAAGATGTTGATCGAAAAGACCGAGATGAACCAAATGTGGGCGAGGTAGACCGCACCGGCGCTGGCGTACCACGGGTCCTCGACCGGGCGCTTTTCACGGCCACCGAGGAAGGGCGGCAGGGCGAGGATGCCCACAGGGATGCCGGTCAGGGCGGCGCCCCACCAGGCAGCGTTCCACGCGAACACGGGCTGGTCGACGATGGCGCCGATGGGGCCCGTAGGCACGGTGAATTGCGGGAGGTATTCGCCCCAGCGCAGGTAACCGTAGGAGAACAGCACGTACCAGTCGGGGAACACGAAGCCGGCCTGAGCGTAGGGGTCGGCCGCGCCGTGAAGGGGCGGTGGGATGAGCCAAGCGTAGAACAACAGCACGGCCATCATGGCGGAGAAGATGATGGCGTCACGCAGCACTTCGTGCGGCCAGAAGCCGTGACCCATGCGGGTGCGCTTCCGCTTGTCTCCGACCGTCTGGAGTTTCTCTTTTTCGTCCATGTAGACGCTTGCAACGCGCCCTAGATTCTCAATGAGTCCCATATCATGCCCTCCTGATCAATGTGGCTCCGCGATGCCTTGCACCCAGACGATGAAAAGATGGATGATGATGAGGGTCGTGACGATCACAGGAAGGATGAACACGTGAATGAAGTACATCCTGGTGACCGTTCGGTCCGTCAAACTGCTTCCACCAAAGAGGAGTGTGGCGATGTATTTCCCGACCAGCGGTGAGGCGTTGCTGAGGTTGATGCCGATGACGGCAGCACCGTAGGCGAGGCTGTCCCAAGGCAGGAGGTAGCCGGAGTAGCCGAACACGATGGTCAGGGCCATCAGGGCGACGCCGATGAGCCAGTTGAGCTCACGTGGGTTGCGGTAGGCCCCGGTGAAGTACACGCGGCACATGTGGAGGAAGACGCTGGCCACCATGAAGTGGGTCGTCCAGTGGTGGACGGCACGGATGATGTAGCCGAAGGGCAGTTCGGTCATGATGAACTGCATGCTCTTGTAGGCCGGCGAAGGGTCGCCTTCGCCACCGGGCACGTAGTAGATGCCGAGCACGGTGCCCGTGATCACGAGGATGATGAAGGACAGGAAGGAGATGCCACCGAGGCAGTACAGGGGATACCAGTACCAGATGATGCGGAGTTTGTACTTCTCAGCGTGGGTCAAAGGCATCTGGCGGTGCATGTTGTAGTACGCGGACTTCGACATGTTCCAGTAGTCCTGGATGCGGAACCGCGTGTCAAGCCAGCTGAACACCCACAGGAATGAGCGCTCGGCCAAGCCCATCGAGCCGCTGGACTCAACGGCGCGAAGGATTTCGCGGCGGGGCATCTCTTCGTCCTCCTTGCGGAGGGTGAAGGCGACGAGCACCGCCACGAAGGCGATGAAGAACCAGAGAACGATGGAGATCGTGTTCATCGAATCACCTCAGTCGCAGTAGGTCAACCAGCCCATGTAGTCCGTGATGCCCTCGATGGTGTCACCGTTGAGTTGGATGGGGATGAGCGGCAGGCCCACCGGTGCCGGTCCCCCAGAACGTCGAATGCCGGCGTAGGTGAAGGTGGCACCGTTCGCGCGGTTGCGGTTGGTGTTGAGTTCGAGCGCGGTGGGGTCAAAGCGAGAGGAGTGGCAGATGCAGAACAGCTTGGTGCCACCGTCGTCGCCGCCACCAGGCGTCCACGTGTCCTCGGTGAAGGTGTTGCTGACGAGTTGCCATCCGGGGATGCAGCACAGGTGCGTGCAGCGCCCGAAGACCATCACGAGGCCGCCGGTCGGGAAGATGCGGGGGTCGGCATCGACCATGTCGTCGAAGTGTCCGACGTACTTGCCGGTCTCGTCGTAGCCTTCCATGGACTGATAGCGGGCCTTGCCGCTGGAGGTGGGGGTGCCGTTGTTGGCGTCGTGGTCGACGTAGTTCACGACGACAGGGACGCCGTTCCACACGCCTGCAGCGCCGGCGGTGCCGGTGTTGGACTTCGCAGCTTCAGCGACGAAATCTTCGCGCGTCATGGACTGGAGGTGCTTGGCCCCGTACCATGCTTCGTCTTCACGTCCCTTGGCCCAGTACTTCACGGCCAGGTCACCACCGCTTCCCGCACCGGGCGGGAGCAGGATGGAGGCGAAGCCGAGCACGCCAACTGAAGCGGCGAGCACACCGGTGGTGGCGTTGAAGCCGTAGCGAAGGAACTGACGTCGGTTGACCACAGAAGCGCCGCCGGCAGCGTACGCCTTCTCATCGTTGAGGGGGGCGGGCTTGAGATCGTATGACTTCGCCATGGTGATCACCACTTGTACTCCCGCCAGTCCTTGGCGTGTTCTGGAATGTATTTGTTCGCAGCGTGCTTGACAACGATGGTGTCAGGCAGGACGAACTTGAGGTAGATGATGCCCATCATGATGAGGGTGACCAAGGTGATGGCCAAGTGGTAGGCCAGTTGTTGCTGGTCCCAGCCTTGGATGAGGCCGTACATCATCGAGAAGGACCAGTACATGACCCAGAAGAGGCCCCAGCCAAGGAAGGCCATGGTGAGGTACGAGGCGCCGGACGGGGCCAAGGAAGCGGACACGATGGAGCCCACTTCGGCTTCCGTGAACACGCCGCGGTCGATGGCTTCGTCGAGTTGCTTCTCGCTGAGTTCAACCTCGAGGAGCGCCTTGCGGGCGTCTTCGATGGGCACGGTGCCGTCGGCGACCATGCGCAGGAGCTTGGTGACTTCATCGTCCATCACTGATCACCTCGTCGGTTCAGATGGTAGCGCAGACGCAACTGGTTGGAGCGTCCTTGGTAGGAGGTGGAGAAGCCGTAGCGCAAGAGGAATCCAGCGAAGACGATCACGACGATGACCGCGCCGAAGCCAAGCAAACCGAGCCAGTGGGCGCGGAGTTTGGCGCCCATGTGGTGCAGGTCCACGCCGTGGTGGTCGGGCTCGGGCGCCTGGACGTTACCGTCTCCGGCGAAGAGGGTACGAAGCCCAGCGGGGGAGGCGCCGTCGTCTTCGGGCAGGGTGAAGAAGAGCTGATTCCAGCGGTCGTCGGCGCCCGGCACGGCGTCGCCGTTGACGCTGTTTCCGGTGATCCAGAAGGTCACCGCGCCGGTGCCGGCTGTGGGGGCCGTCCACTCGATGACCCACATGCGGTCGGCCACGTTCGCGCTGGCTTCGATTTGGGTCAGGGTCGTGACGTCGCCCTCCCAGTTTTGGACGTCTTCGCCGCCAAGGCTGCCTTCGCTGACGCGCATGGAGAAACCGCCCGTCCACGCGCCACCAGCCTCAGGTCCGCCGATGAGTTGCAGGTGCATGGCATAGGTTTCACCCTCGGCCCAGCCGTATGGGACCTCGTCGAGGACGACCTGCACGGTGTTGTCCGCGTCAGGGTTGTGGCAGAGGCAGCCTTCCTTGGCGACGTCTTCAATGACTTCGCCGGCGTTGTTTTGCTCGCCGCCGATGCCGGTGTGGTAGGAGGTCGCGGCTCCCGGGAGCAGCAACGCAAACACGAGCAGGGCAACGAGGGAAAGCCGGAGCGTGGAGGAGCGCTTGAGCATGGCCTCACCCTATGTCCTAAGCGACTTGGATGGGACCCTTAAACATTGTCTGCTAAATGCCGTAATGTAGCGGCGCAGTGTCCCGTTTCTAACGTTAGAACCGAGGGGTGAGAAACTTCATGTTTGGAGCAGGAGTCCAACGTGCATGACGGAGCACGCCTTTGACAACGTCTACGGGCTCTCCGACGGCCAACTCCGCCGGCTCGACGAGGCGGAGGAGTTCATGCTTCGTGGCGAGATCGGAAAGGCCGAGACCATCCTCCTCGCCATGCTCGAAGAGGACGACGAATGCATCCCCGTGTTGTCCAACCTCGGCCACATGCACGGGCGCCACCTCTCGGAATTTGAACAGGCCGTGGCCTACTATAACCGCGTGCTCGATCTTGAGCCCGATAACGCGTGGGCCCGCGACGCTCGGCGCCGTTACCTCCGCTACATCGAGTGAACCTGTGGCTCAGGTTGATGGACCGGTGCAGCCTCAAGACCGTTCATGGACGGCGGTCAAATCGTCATCGCCGGGGTCGGAGGCCTCGGCTGTGCGTGGGCCGCCTCCGCGCATCGCCGCTGTCCAACCACGCGTTTGCTGGCCGTGGACGCGGACGACCGCAGCCTCCGGATCGGTGCGGAGGGCCACGTGCTCAGGCTTGGCCACGCGATGGAGGCAGAGGGGTGTGCGGCCTTGCCTGCGTTGGCCGAACAACGGATGCGCCGGCTCGACGCGATGGCTCGACCCGTGCTCGAGGGCGCGGAATTGGTCGTGCTCTTGGCAGGGCTTGGCGGTGGGGCAGGAAGCGGCGCTGCGGCAGAACTCGCGCGCCAAGCTCGACGTGCGGGAGCCATCGTCATCGCCGTCGCGTCGCTCCCCTTTGCGAACGAACAACCGCACCGTACAGGCATTGCGAACCGGGCACTTGTGGGCCTTGAGGCCAACGCCGACGTCACGGTCCGCGTCTCCCTCGAGCGCCTGGCCCACCAAGCACGGGAACGTGGCGAGGATTGGGCCATGGGCTCGGAGTGGATTGAGGACCTCGTGGACGGCTTGGTCCATTCGCTGCTCAAGATGAGCCTCATGAACCTCGATTTGATGGATTTGAGGGCCATCCTCGCCAACGGTGGAGCGGCCACCTTGTTGGTGGGAAGCGGGTCCTCAGACGACGTCGAGGGGCTCATCCGCCAAGCTGCGAGCGCTCCTCTTTCCGACGTCGACGTCAGCGGGGCTACGGGGTGTTACATCCACCTCGAAGGAGGGCCCGATCTTTCCATCGCGCAAATGGGAGCGATTTCCGAAGCCTTCACGCGCACGCTGAACCAGGATGCAAAGGTGATCCTCGGTGCGCGCGTCTCTGAAGCCATGTACGGTCGCGTCCGCGTGATCCTGCTGTTGTCCGGGTTGACCTCGTCCGACTAATCGAGCATCTCGATGACGTCGTCGTCCATCACGATGACAGGTGCTGCCTCTTCCTGCTCTGGCTCGACCTGTGAGACGGGCTTGGTCTGCGTGATGGGCTCGGTGCTCGAGCCCCCAGCCTCGCCAGTCGTGGCGTCATTGGCCGGGTCTTTGGCGGGTTCAGTGAATGCCTCGGCGCGCTGGGCGAGGCGTGCCTCAACCTGAGCGCCCATCGCCGCGTGATCGAGGGCCGTGGCGTGCCGCTTGGCGAGGACCGGGCCTGTTGACCGCAAGAGGATCAGGAGGGTGACGGCGACCACGACGTGACCAAGGAAGAGCACGCCACTGACCCCCTGCACGACGGTGCTGAGCATCGCCACGGAACCCGCGTAGGCGTATCCGAAGGACAGGCCCCAGAACAGGGCGTTGCTGCGGCGGACGATGCCCAAATCGGAACCGCGCGTGCGGCTGGTCATGGACCACACCGCCATGACGACCGTCACGGTCATGAGGATGATTTCCTCGACGGCCGTGGCCACCTGAGGCTGTTCAGAGGTGATGTGACGCCATGCGGTGCCAAGGTGCCAGGCAGCGAAGGTCAGGGCCAGCACCTGCCATCGAGCAAACATGCGTGACGTCCATCGGTCGTTGGCGCATCTTCGGCGCCCTTCCTGCGTGATGAACTCCCCGGCCACCAGCAGCATGACCAAGCCTCCAGCGAAGGCCGCTTGGTCCAGCAGCACGTCGAGCAGCCCCACCGACGCGGACAGGATGGACGTGCCCGCCAAGGCCGCTTGGGCCACGAGCACGGCGATGAGGAGAAGCGCGGTCGTGGTCAATCGAAACCCTGCAGCAACACGGCTCGGGCTTCGGGGCGAGGGGGTGGCCGCGGGCGTGGGCCAGCGGACGATGGCGCTTCGGAAGGAACGGCCTTGGCCGATGGACCACGCCACGAACAGCGCGGCCAAGGCCACCGGCAGCGCGGTGCGCAGTCCGGCAGCGTCGACGATCATGAGCAGAGCGCCGGAAAGCACCGCACCAACCGCCAAGGGCAGGACGGGCACGGTCACGAACGTCCAGGGTGAGCTTCCTTGCTCAGCGACGACCCACCTGCGAAAGGTCGCATGGTCCGCCATGCCAGCCACGGCAGCGTAGGACATGCCCATGCCCACGAAGGCCGCCGCCACTTCGGTTTCCAGCCCGCGCATGTTGCCGACCGTCACGAACAGTGCGATGACCACCGCGAGGAAGCCGATCAAATGGGGGGCCGTGGCGGGGGCCGTGAGTGTTCGAATCAGCCCAAAGAGGGTCAGGGGCGGCTCCTCCACCTCCTCACCGTCCATCGCTCCATGATGGAACGCTCTGCCTTTGAACGTGCGGGGAGAACGGTCATCAAGGACGAGCTGAACCAACCCATCATGGCCCGTCCGTCGAAAGCACACCGTCCAAAACGACGGTGGATCGGCGTTGAACTCGGTCCACGCTTCGCCTCACGTCATGACATCGAGGAAGCACTGGCCGAGATGTTTCCCGTCAAGGTCCGCTTGATGGACGCCGTTCCCGCCGCGAAGCGAGACGAAGCGGTCGGCTTGGCCATCCTTGGCGTGACCTTGGCGGTGGCGCCGAACGTTCGCTCCGTCCTTGAGGACGCGTCAACATGGTCGGAGCACGCCATGCGCGGCATCACCACCTCCGGCAAGATTCGTCTCGTTCGAGAACGCCTGGGCTTGCCTCGACCGCCACGACGTTGATGAATCAGAGCGGGGAGGGACACGCATGGGAGCCGGGGGCGACGCACCACCGCTTCGAGCGCAGGACGTCCTGATGTTGGTCGGTCTCAGCCTCTTGGTCGGCAGCATCGTGATGCTGGCATGGGATGACCCCGTCTCCTTTACTGAGGAAGAGGGCATCTCAGGAAACGCGCGCCTTGGCGGTGGCGACGCGGTGGACGTGACCTACATCATGGACCAAACCTCTGTGGTCACCATCCGCTTCCAACTTGAGGGCCAAGAGGAGGTGCTCATCACCGAGGCCGTGGCCGCGGGCGACACGAACACCGCCACCTTTGACGTGAGCGAACGTGGAAGCGTGACATGGTCGATTTCGGTGTCGGAGGGCGCGGGCGAGGTCGACGTCGACCTCAAGCGAGGAGCCATCAGCATGGTCTGGGCACCGCTCCTCGGTGCGGTCCTTGTCGGATATGCCGTCGTGCTTTCCCAGCAAGAGGAGGGGGTCTCGGCGGACCCGGAGAGCCTCGACGCTGAATTGCTCGAGTGAGCCTCAGGGCCACATGCGCCAGCGCACGGCGTCGAGGTCGTCAATTGGCGCTTCACCGCCCTCCACGAACAAGCCACCATGTTCGTCCATGCGCGTGGGAACGAGGTCCTTGCCGTCGTTGTCGGTCATGCCCAAACGACGCGCAGAGGCACGGTAGGCAAGGACGGCTTCTTCGGCCATCGAGCGCCGACCGTCCGTGCTGGTAAGGTCGGCCAGACGGCTGCACAAGCGGGCGCTCAACGCTTCGTGGAAGGCCGCCGCCGTCGTGCCATGCACGAAGGCGCGAGGCGTGCCGCCTACGTCGGAGGGCCCTTCGGTCAGGTTGAGTCCTAAGCCGGCCACGATGCGCGTGTTCTTCGCCTGCTGCCTCGATTCGATGAGCCACCCACCAATTTTAGCAGGGCTTTCCCGGTCGAGCAACAGGTCGTTGGGCCACTTCAGCAGCACGTGTTCGGTGTCCTCGCAGCCGAGGTCGATCAAGGCATCACGCGTGGCGAGGGCACAGGCCGCTTGCAGCAAACCGTGGGGGGGGAGTGGCCCATCGCCATCAAAGAGAATCCAAGACGCCGTCAAATCGCGATGGGCAGACCTCCATGTGGCCTTACGTCGCCCACGGCCGTTGGTTTGCTGTTCCGCGCGGATGGAGTCGCCAATGGTGCGAGTTCCTTCCATCAGGTCGGCGTTGGTGCTCCCGGTGGAGGCGACGACGCTGGAGGTCGCGTCAGGCCATGCTCGAGCAAGGCTCAGGAGGCAGAGTCGCTCTCCGTCGTCAAACCCGAGGCGGGCCTCGATTGAACACGTCCACCCGCGTCGGGTTGCATCGCGCCGGAGGGCCGCGACCGCTCGCGCTTGAACAACAAGGGCGGCGCGGGGGGTCGCGTTCACCGGCACATCATCCAATCGTGCCAGGAGCATGTGTCCTGAGCCTTCGGCAGCAGGATCGGACAAGCCGGCCTCTTCGAGGGGCCCAAGGTGCGGCTGACCGTCCTGGACCGGTGGGAGGTACGGTGTGTTCCACACCACAAGGTCTGCTTTGGCGAGCAAGGAAGCGTCGAGGTCGCCAACGTCGGCCTCGTGGATGCGGCCAGCATAGCCGTGCGAGGAAAGGGCGTGCCGCGTGGCCGCGACCGCGTACGGGTGGACGTCGCAGCCGTTCACATCCCAACCGTCAGCGGCCATTTGGAGCAGGATGGCGCCGCTGCCCACGCCCACCTCAAAGATGGAACGCCCGTTCCCTGCGCCCTGTTTGGCGAGCCATCCGGCCAGAAGGTCGGTGTCCTCCCTTGGTGGGTAGACCGTGTGCGGTATGACGAGGCTCCAGGGACGTCCTTTCCCGTCCGTCCAACGGGCCTCAGACGGGGGGCGTTCAGGCCGAAGCTGCTCGGCCTCAGCATCGTCCGGGGCAAAGGGGGCGTTCATGCGGTCCATGCGCTCCACCACAGGTGCTATACATCAGGGTGCTGCGTTGAGTTTCATCATCGAAAGGCGACGGAATCCGGCACGCGGAATCTTCATAAAGGGAGGTCCGGTCGGACGCTCGCCCAAGATGCGCATTGGGCCTGTAGCTTAGCCAGGTAGAGCGTCGGGCTTTTAACCCGATGGTCGCGGGTTCGAACCCCGTCGGGCCCGCCTGGTCAGGCTTCAGGTCCATCGTTCACGGGCCAAAGGCGGGGATAATTTGGTCGTGAAAAGCGCAACGAAGAAGCGCCTCATTGAACTTGGTGTCGAGGAAGAGGCGGCCCACAAATTGGCCACCGACCGCAACATGGCGGACATCAAGAAGATGAGTCCTGACGAGGTCGCGTCCTGCCTCAGCGTCTCCAAGGAAAGCGACGTTCACGCCAACGTCATGCGGATCATCGCCGACCAAGGCTCGCGCCGCCGTGCACAAAAGAAGAGCCGCAAACTCACCATTCGCGCCAAGGCCATCGACGACTACGACCGTCCCGAGGTCAGCATCCGCTTCAACCCCCTGAACCACGCGATGGTGCCCCACCAGGAACTGCTCGGTGCGCCGAACATTTCCAGCGAAGAGCAATTCGCGGTGGAAGCCGACGAGCTCGAGCCGTGGGACCTCGTCCGCGAGGACCCCGAAACCGGTGAGCAGCGCCTCGCCAAGGAATTGCTCCCGAAGATCCTCATCACGGACCCCGTGGTCCAAGTCATCAAAGAAGCCGCTGAAGCCCAAGACGTGGCTGCACTCGCCGCCAACCCCGACCACAAGCCGCTGGCTTCGGGTTGGATCGCCGACCGTGTCCTCAAGGTGGTTCGGAAGTCGCCCTCCGCTGGCGTCGCCGTCGCCTATCGCCTCATCGTGGAGGGGAGCTGAACCGGAGGGAGCATCATGCAGGAGATTATCGAAGCCTACTTCCGCGAGCGCAGTCTCGTGAACCATCAAATCGCATCCTACGACGATTGCATTCCCGCTGGGGAGAACCTGCCATCGCGTATGGAGACCATCATCCGCAACATCCGCGTCGGCACCGACGAGGAAATCGAGGACGAAGAGGGCGGGTTCATCCGTCTCGACGTCGCCGACCAAGACATCGTCATCCGTCTGAAGAACGTCCAACTCGGCGAGCCCATGACCAAGGAGGCCAACGGGTCCGAACACCCCTCGACCCCGATGGAGTGCCGGCTGCGCAAGTTGACCTACTTCTCCCCGGTCACCATTGACTTCACCATTTACCGCAACGGCGTTCCTGGGAACCCCGAGAAGGCGGTTCAGGTCGGCAACATGCCGATCATGGTGCGCTCCAAGCGCTGCAACCTCCACCCCAACCACATCGCCGGTGACCGCGTGCTCGCCCCGACCACGTCCCATGACGACATGGATGCATGGCACGGCCTGCTCCGCACCAAGGGCGAGGACCCTCTCGACCCCGGTGGCTACTTCATCATCAACGGCACTGAGCGTGTGCTCATCTCGATGGAAGACCTCGCGCCCAACCGCGTGACCGTGGAGATCAACAAGCGCTATGCGAAGCAAACCGAAGTCGCCAAGATCTTCTCCCAGAAGGACGGTATGCGCAAGCCCCTCACCGTCGAAAAGCGCCGTGACGGCATGCTCATGGTGAAGGTCAGCACGGCCGGCACGACCGCCATCCCCGTGGTCCTGCTGATGCGTGCCCTTGGCATCGACAACGATCAGGAGATTTTCACCGCCATCGCAGGTCCCACTGAGACCTTCAAGTACATCGTGGCGAACATCAACGAAGTCAACGACAACGAAGAATACAACACGATGAACACCCAAGAAGCCCACGAGTGGCTTCAGAAGAAGTTCGCCGCCGGCCAACAACGTGAGTACCGCGAGCAGCGCGTCAACCAACTTCTCGACCGCGAGCTCCTGCCTCACCTCGGCGACACCGCCGCCGACCGAAAGAAGAAGGCCATCTTCGTGGGCCGCATCGTCCGTCAAGTGCTCGAAATGGCGCTGACCGACAAGGCGCCCAACGACAAGGACCACTACGCCAACAAGCGCGTTCGCCTCGCCGGCGACCTGGTCGAGGACCTCTTTCGCGTGTCCGCTGGACAACTCGCTCGCGACCTCAAGTACCAACTCGAGCGCCACCACAACCGCAAGCGCGAACTCCGCATCAGCTCCTGCCTCCGCCCCGACGTGCTGACCTCCAAGATCATGCACGCGCTGGCCACCGGGAACTGGGTCGGTGGGCGCAGCGGTGTGAGCCAACTTCTGGACCGCACCACCTTCCTTTCCGCCTTGTCGCACATGCGCCGCGTGACCAGCCCGCTGGTCCGCAGCCAACCTCACTTCGAGGCACGTGACCTGCACCCCACCCAGTGGGGTCGTCTCTGCCCCAACGAGACCCCTGAGGGCCAGAACTGTGGTCTGGTCAAGAACGCCGCTCAGATGATCGACGTCTCCGAGCAGGTTGACGACTCCATGATCTGCGGACAACTCGACGACATGGACGTCTACCAGCCCGACGACTGGACCAACGGTGACCGCGTCCACGTGAACGGTGACATCTACGGCATCCACGACAACGGGATGAACCTGGTCAACCAGTTCAAGAACGCCCGCCGTCGCGGCCTGATTCCCCCCGAGGTCTCAATCCGCCACGACGCCGAGAACCGTGACATCTTCATCAACACCGACAAGGGCCGCATCCTGCGCCCCTTGCTCATCCTCCACGACGGTGCGCCCCGCTTGACGCCGGGTCACCTCGAAGAGCTGCGCAGCGGTGAAACCACCTTCGGCAACTTGCTCACCAAGGGCATCATCGAGTGGGTGGACGCTGAAGAAGAGGAAGACCTCTTCATCGCCTCCCGTCCCTTCCTTCTCCCCGAGAAGGTCCCTGAAGGCAGCGAGCACGCCGGTCGCCCCGTGACCAGCGAGAACGTCACCTGGACCAACATGGGCCAAGTCAACGCCAGCAGCGCCATGCTTGAGGCCAAGGTCCGCTTGCCAAACGGCCAGTGGGGCACCTCCACCTTTGAGGTGGGCCTCGAGTACAGCAACGAGCACACCCACTGTGAGATCGACCCACAGCTGATGCTCGGCGTGTGCGCTTCGCTCATTCCGTACCCCGAGCACAACTCGACGCCTCGCGTGACAGGCGGTACGGCGATGGTCAAGCAGTCGCTCGGACTGCCCAGCGCCAACTACCGGCTCCGCCCCGACACCCGTGCGCACATTTTGCACTATCCCCACCGCTCGATCACCAAGACCGACGCGATGAGCACCACGGGCTTCGACGAGCGCCCTGGCGGTCAGAACTTCATCGTGGCCATCATGTCCCTGCACGGCTACAATATGCAGGACGCGGTCATCATGAACCGCGGCTCCGTTGAGCGTGCCCTCGGCCGCTCGACCTTCAACCGCACCTACAACGCCGAGCGCAAGCGCTTCCCCGGCGGTCAAATCGAAGAGATCGAGAAGCCAGGTTCTTCCCTCCAGGAAGTCAAGGGCCTCAAGCCCGAGTCGTCGTACCAGCACCTCGAAGGCGACGGTCTGCCCGTGCCCGAGACCCACCTGGCCGGTGGCGACGTGCTCGTCGGAAAGACCAGCCCGCCCCGCTTCCTCGAAGAATCGGGCGGCGGCACCTTCCTGCAGGCTCAGGAGCGCCGCGAGTCCTCGATGCTCGTGCGCCACGGCGAGATGGGCCACGTGGACAACGTCTACGTGACCGAGTCGCTGGACAGCGGTCGCCTCGTCCGCGTCATCGTGCGCAGCCACAAGGTGCCCGAAGTCGGCGACAAGTTCGCGTCCCGTCACGGCCAGAAGGGCGTGATTGGTCGCCTGCTTGACCCAGAGGACATGCCCTTCACCGAAGACGGTGTGGTGCCTGACCTCATCATCAACCCGCACGCGATTCCGTCGCGCATGACCGTCGCTCACGTCCTCGAGATGATCGGCGGCAAGGTCGGTTCCATGGAAGCCCGCCGCATCAACGGCACTGCCTTCCGCGGTGAGAAGGAAAGCAGCCTGCGTGACGCCCTCGTCCGCAACGGCTTCGATCATTCCGGCCGCGAGCGCATGATCAACGGTGAGACCGGTGAAGCCTACCCGGCCGACATCTTCGTCGGCTGCATCTTCTACCAGCGCCTGCACCACCTCGTGTCCTCGAAGATCCACGCCCGCTCCCGCGGTCGCGTGCAGATCCTCACGCGTCAGCCCACAGAGGGTCGCGCCCGCCAGGGTGGTCTCCGATTCGGTGAGATGGAGCGTGACTGCCTCATCGCGCACGGTGCTTCGATGGTCATCAAGGACCGTCTTCTGGACGAGTCCGACGGCATTGACCTGTACGTCTGCCAAGAATCCGGTCACATTGCGTGGTACGATCCAAAACGGAACACGTACGTGAGCCCCATCGCAGGGGACGGTGCGGAGGTCTACAAGGTGCAGACCTCGTACGCATTCAAGCTGCTGCTCGACGAGATGAAGAGTCTCGGAGTGGCCATGCGCCTTGAACTGGAGGACCGCCGATGAGTCGAAAGAGCGTGCTGATCCCGAAGCGAATCGCCTCGATCCGCTTCAGCCTGATGGACCCTGCCGAGATCCGCAAGATGTCGGCCGTTGAGGTCAAGACGCCGGACACCTACAAGGACGACGGCCACGCCTACACGCAGGGCCTGATGGACCCGCACATGGGCGTCATCGAGCCCGGCATGATCTGCCCCACGGACAACTGCAAGTACGACGAAAGCCCGGGCCACTTCGGGCACATCGCGCTTGAACTCCCGGTCATCCACATCGGGTTCGTGAACTTGATCAAGACCGCGCTGAAGGCCACGTGCAACTCCTGCCACCGCATCCTG
>JAYOTG010000015.1:36754-44879 GCA_038150305.1 Candidatus Poseidoniales archaeon
CTTGGGCGCGTCCAGAACGACGCAACTTCGGTCGACGAGCGACCACGCCGTCGCCGCGAGGTCCACGACGCCGTGGGCACGCACCCTGCCAACCCCGAGTTGAGCGAGCAGGACTACTACCGCCACCGCGTCCACGACATCATCACCAAGCACGGCGTCGGTTCCACCGAGTTCGCCAAGATCATCAAGGACATCGAGAAGGTCACGTCCGGTGCAAAGCGCAAGACGTGCATGCACTGCGGCAAGCCGCAAGGCAAGATCATCCTCGAGAAGCCGACCAACTTCAAGGAGAAGATCGGTACGCCCGGCAGCGGCAAGGAGACCGAGCGGAAGCTCAACGCCCGTGACGTGCGGGAGTGGCTCGCCGCCGTGCCCAATGAGGACCTGATCTTCATTGGCATGCACAAAACCAACCGCCCCGAATGGGTGATCCTCAAGGTGCTGCCCGTGCCTCCGATCACCGTCCGTCCGTCCATCACCTTGGACAGCGGTGACCGCTCTGAGGACGACTTGACCCACAAGCTGGTCGACGTCCTTCGCATCAACCAGCGCCTGCGTGAGAACCGCGACTCTGGTGCGCCTCAGCTCATCGTCGAAGACCTTTGGGAACTCTTGCAGTACCACTGCACGACCTACTTCGACAACCAAACCTCCGGCATTCCGCCGGCGCGACACCGCTCCGGTCGCACCCTCAAGACCCTCACGCAGCGCCTGAAGGGGAAGGAAGGACGCTTCCGTTCCAACCTCTCCGGAAAGCGTGTGAACTTCTGCGCCCGGTCCGTCATTTCGCCCGACCCCTTCCTCGGCGTCAACGAAGTCGGTGTCCCGACGCGCATCGCCAAGGAACTCACGGTGCCCATCCGCGTGACCACGCGAAACCGTGAGGACATGCGCCAGATGATCCTGCGCGGCCCCGATGCTCACCCCGGTGTGAACTACATCATCCGCAACGACGGCCGCCGTGTTCGCATCAACGAGCGCAGCCGCCTCATCAACGCAGGTTTCCGCTGCTTCAACCCCGAGTGTGACTCCGAGCGCACCCTCCGTCCTGACTTGGACGCGGTCATGCCCGCGCCCAACTTCCTGCCAGGCTTGGTCATCAAGTCGCTCATCATGCGCACGCAGACCGGCGACGAGCTGACCCAGTACAGCGTCGACGACGAGGCCACCTTGGCCAACCTCCGCGGCGAGGAAGCCGACGGCACCCCGCTCGCCGACGACGACCCGCGCGGCATCCTCCACCAGCGCTGGAAGTGGGAACTCAGCCAGGCCGATTCGCCTGACCCCGAGCCCTTCCCAGAGCACCTCAACGTGCTCTGCCCGCACTGCAGCTCCCCTGTTGACGAGTGGGGCGATCACACCCGTGTGGACGACCGCTTGTCCACGGTGGACTGGAACGGCAACCCCAAGCCTGGTATCACCGTTGAGCGCCACCTGATCGACGGTGACGTCGCGATCTTCAACCGTCAACCGTCGCTTCACCGCATGTCGATGATGGTGCACGAAGTCCGCGTGATGGAAGGCAAGACCTTCCGGTTCAACCTCGCGGTGTGCACCCCGTACAACGCTGACTTCGACGGCGACGAGATGAACCTCCACGTCATCCAGTCCGAGGAAGCCCGTGCAGAGGCCAAGATCCTCATGCGCGTGCAGGAACACATCCTGACGCCCCGTTACGGCGGTGCGGTCATCGGTGGCATCCACGACCACATCTCGGGCGCGTACCTGCTGACCCGCGGTGGAGAGAACGGCCTCATCCCCAAGCGCAACGCGCTAGAGATGCTCGGCTACATCGACTACCGCGGCGACCTGCCTGAAACCGTCGAGAACGACGCTGGCGAAGCCTGCTTCCGTGGTGAGGACCTGATGTCCCTCATCATTCCCGACAACATCCACATGCGGTTCCGCAGCCGTTCCCTGGACGACGTGAAGGTCCGAAACGGTCAGATCAGCGGAACCCTCGACAAGCGCGCCATCGGTGCGGAAGACGGCCGTCTCCTCGACGCCATCATCCAAACCAACGGCCCGAGCCGCGGTGCTGAGTTCCTTGACCAGTTCACCCGCCTGACCATCGGCGCGTGCACCTCGCTGGGCTTCACAACCGGCATCGACGACGAAGACCTCTCTGACGACGCCATCGCCGGCATCGAGAAAGCCAACGACGAGGCCCGTGTCGCGGTCCGTGCAGAACTCGAGAAGTTTGGTGAGGACGGTCAGGATTACGAGACTCGACCCGGCCGAACGCCCGTTGAGACCCTTGAGGAGAACATCATGATCATCCTCGACCAGGGCAAGCAGGCCGCCGGTGACGTGGCGAAGGACGAATTGAACCGCTCCGGGTCCACCAACGCGGCCGTGAACATGGCCATCTCCGGCGCCCGTGGTTCCATGGACAACCTGACGATGATGGCCGGCTCCATCGGTCAAGCCAAGGTGCGTGGCCGCCGCCTCGAGCGTGGCTACGAGGACCGTGTGCTGCCTCACTTCAAGCGCGGCGACAAGGGTGGCCGCCAGAAGGGCTTCATCGCGTCGTCGTTCAAGCGTGGCCTCCAGCCCACGGAGTTCTTCATGCTCTCCGTGTCCGGCCGTGAGTCCCTGGTCGACACCGCGGTTCGTACCGCGAAGTCCGGGTACATGCAGCGCCGACTGATCAACGCCATGGACGACCTCAAGGTGTACAACGACGACATGCTGTCCGTGCGCAATACGGCGAACCGCATCATCCAGTTCTCCTACGGTGAGGACGGCATTGATCCCTCCCGTGGGGTGCACGGTTCACCGTTCAACATCGACATCGTTGTCGACGACGCCCTTGGCACCGACGGTGCGATGGAAGTCGACCACGACTCCTACGACCGTGACGAGCAAGAAGACGACCTCGGCGGCTGGGAATTCGAAGCCGAAGAGAACGACGGAGGTGAGAACTGATGGTTGTCAAGAGCGCCACCAAGAAGAAGCTGATCGACCTTGGTGTGGCCGAAAACTTCGCTCACGCCTTGGCCAACGACCGCAAGTGGGACGAAGTCAAGGTCCTCGCCGTGCAAGAGATTGCGCAGGCGTGTGAAACCGACTCGGAGACCGCTGCGAAGATCCTCACGCTGATCGAGGGAGCCTCGCGCAAATCCAGCGATGGCGACAGCGACGGCGGTGGCCCAACCACCAAAATCACCCTTCGCAAGAGCCGCAGCCGCCGCGTCAAGGCGGACGTTGACCTGCAGGGCTACGACGAGGGACGCAAGATGCAGTCCCTCCGCTCGGAACTCGCCGACGACCCGGTGTACACCGCGCTTGAGAAGGCCGCCGACAAGGCCGGTCTGCAGCTGACGGTTCGCATCCTCAACGACTTGGCGGACGCCGTGCTGAAGCGAGGCAAGAAAAAGCTCACCGCGGCACAAGCCGGCAAGGTCATCGCCCGCGCCGAAACTGAACTGGCGAAGTCCCGCATCGATCCCTTCGAAGCCGCGGGTATCGTGACGGCCCAGTCGCTCGGTGAACCCGGCACGCAGATGACCATGCGTACCTTCCACTACGCCGGTGTGGCCACGGTCAACGTGACCCAAGGTCTGCCCCGCATCATCGAGATCGTCGATGCACGCAAGGTGCCCAACACCCCGACCATGAAGATCTACCTCGAGGAGGGCATCAAGGCCACCGCAGAGGACGCACAGAAGCTGGCGGCTTCCCTCGAAGTCACCACCACCGTCAACATCGCGACCATCGAAACCGACGTGGCCCAGCGGCGCCTCGTCCTTCACCTCAACAAAGCCAACATGGCGCAGAAGAACATGACCGGTGCAGAAGTGCGTGAGAAACTCACCCGCGCCACGCGTCTTCACGTCATCGCGAACAAGGAAAAGAACCCGACCATGTTGACCCTCATCCCGAACGTGCACAGCGCCGAGGACCTCGACACGCTGGCGGAAAATCCGCCCTCATACACCATGCTCCTTCAGCTGGAAGAGAAGATTCGCGACCTCCGTCTGAAGGGCATCCCTGGTGTTGAGCGTGCCAACGTGCAGTTCAACGACAAGACGGGCGAGCACTACCTGGCCACCATCGGTTCCAACCTCGCTCGCATCAACGAGATCGAGGCCATCGACCGCAGCCGAACCTACACCAACAACATCATCGAAATCTACGACCAACTCGGCATCGAAGCCGCCCGGCAAGCCATCGTGGACGAACTGAAGGAAACCCTCGACGGGGCCCGGCTCGAAGTCGACGACCGCCATCTGCTGATCGTCGCTGACGTGATGACGTCCGAAGGTGAGGTTCGGGCCATCGGTCGCCACGGTGTCTCCGGAACCAAGCACAGCATCCTGGCCCGTGCCGCGTTCGAAGTGACCGTGAACCACCTCCTGAAGGCCGGCATCATCGGCGAGCGCGACCACCTGACCGGTGTCGCGGAGAACATCATCGTCGGACAGCCGATTGCCCTTGGCACCGGCAGCGTGGAACTCTTCTACGTGCCCGACGCCTGAGCCTCACACCATGAGAAGCAAAAGTGGAGAATGGACGTGAACCTATGGACCTAAGCCGACACCTCAAGACCGCAGCCAGCTCTGGCCGACTTTTGTTCGGTCAGCGACAGACCCTCGACGCATGTGCCTCGGGCGAAGCCCGCCTCGTCATCGTCGCGGCCAATTGCCCGACCACCTACATCGATGACCTTGGTGCCAAGCACCCAGAGGTCACCGTGCACCGCGCGATGATGGTCAACCGCGACCTCGGCGTCGCGGTCGGGAAGCCGTTCAGCATCTCGACCATCTGCGTCGTTGATGCAGGGGACAGCGACCTGCTGACCCTCGAGAGCAACGTTTGAGCACGGAACGAAAGCCCCTATATGGGGTCCGGGCAGCACAGAACCATGGCCCGTGCAGCGTCAGCCACGTTCCTCGTCGTCTTGCTCTTGGCTTCCTTCGTGGGGCCCCTCGCGTCATATGACGAGGGTCCTGTGCCAATCCTCGAAGAAGTCCAAGACGCCATGACCACGTCTGGGCGAAGTTCCACCAAGGGCTTCCTCACCTCTGGAGGGACCGGCTCGGTACAGGATCTGGCCTTTTTCACCTCCGTGGACGCGCACGGCCAGGGCTCTGTGGCGGCCATGCGCTACACGGCGGACGTGACCTTCGGAAGCCAAACGGTCTCCGCGACCTGTCCGTACGCCCAGCAGCTTCAGGACCTCTGCGATGCAGCTATCATCGGTTTGACGGAGTCAGGCTCCTACGCGTGGGGCAGCGCCATCGACACCACCAACGGGGCCGTGACGGGCATCAGCGTGGCCGCGGGTGCTGGCGGTGAGGCCTTCGTCGGCGGTGATTACCTTGGAAGCCTCGTGTTTGGCGGATCGCCGGCCTTTGCCTTCTCGCAAATCAACGAGGGTTTCGTGGCCAAGACGGACCCCACGGGCAACTGGATGTGGGGCATCGGCTACACCACCATCGACGGCGGGTTTGGAGCGGTTTCAATCGTGACCGACGTGGCCGTGGACATGTCTGGGAACCACTACGCTACCGGGTACTTCGTCGGAGAAACCGATTTCGGTGGGCAATCGATCAACGTCAGCGACCTGCAAGCCTTCGTGGCCAAGTACACCCAAGGTGGCGTGCTTGACTGGGTGATCGACGTCGGTGGTCTGAGCAACGACATCGGCATTGCGTTGACCACCACCCAAACCGGCTCCGTTCACCTCGCGATGGTCACCAACAGCGCCACCATCAACGCCGCCTCGACCCTGTACTCCTTGGTCGGCTCGCAGGACGTCGTCCTGATGGAAATCGATCCGAGTGGGGCGGTCTTGTCGGTTGACGGCTACGGCGTGCCCAACGAGGTGACGTCGGTTGGAGCGCTTGAGTCCAACGCTCAGGGTGACCTCTTCCTTGGTGGGAGTTTCAAAGGAAACCTCGCAAAATCAGGTTGGTCGATTTCCAGCAGCCAAGGCAAGAGCGACCTCTTTGTGATCAAGCGCTCGCAGAGCGGCACCGGCGACTGGGCGGTGTCCGGTGGCACCAGTGAAAACGACACCGTTAGCGGGATGGGCGTCAACAGCCTGGACGAGGTCGTCATCGCGGCGTCCTTGAGCGCCAGCGGAACCTTCGGCTCCAAGGCGACGATCCTTTCCGGAGGCACAGATGCGGTGCTTGCCGGCATCACGAGCAGCGGTACGTGGGACTGGGCCCAGCGCGTGGCCAGCACCCAGAACGATTACGCGTTCGACCTGGCGGTGAACATGAGCGACGAAGCGATCATGGTCGGAGGATTCGGGGGGAGCATCACCCAAGGTGGGAACTCCATCTCACCGACCGGGGCCATCGACGCGATGGCCTTCGGCTTTGACCCAGCGACCCTGATCGACACCGACGCAGACGGTGTGCCTGACGTGCGGGACAACTGCCCGACGGTGAGCAATCCAGGCCAGGGCAACACCGATTTCGACAGCGAGGGTGACGCCTGCGATTCCGACGACGACAACGACGGTTTGACCGACAGTTTCCCTGACCTCTGCCCTCGCAACAGCCAGTACAACTGGACCTCCATGCAAGATTGGGAGGACCCGGCCAACTCCACCGACTGGGACAACGACGGCTGCCGTGACGCGCTTGAGGACGACGACGACGACAATGACGGCGTGGCCGACGCGGACGATGCGTGCCAGCACACGGGATACAGCCCCCCTCGCCCGACCTGGGTGTCGAATTCAACCAACGACCTCGACGGTGACGGCTGCCGTGACTTCGACGAGGACCTCGACGACGACGACGACGGATTCGAGGACGGAGCCGACGCGTGCCCGTCGGTGGCGGGGACCTCCACGTTCGGTGGCTTTACCGGTTGCCCGGACGGCGACATGGACGGCTGGGCCGACGTCCAGGACGACTGCCCCGAGCTTGCAGGAAACTCCACCGCGAACAACACCAATGCGTGCCCCGACCAAGACGGCGACGGGTGGGCGGACCAGCAGGACGCGTTTCCCTTCGAGGTCAGCCAGTGGGCCGATGAGGACGGGGACGGATACGGCGACAACGAAGACGGCGTCACACCGGACGCCTGCCCGACGTTTGCGGGGCTTTCCACCGTGGACCGCTACGGCTGCAACGATCCCGACGCGGACGGTCGTTCATCGCCCGACGCGGATTGGACGCTGGATGACGGTGCGGACGCTTTCCCGACGGACCCCGCTCAGTGGTCCGACCTCGACGGAGACGGCCTTGGTGACAACCACAACGACCCGAACTGGGACGACCGAAGTCCGTTCTGGCCGGGTGAATACCTCCAGATTGTCGGCGACTACGACCGCTGTCCGGCCGTTGCCGGGAACTCAACGAAGCTGGGCATCTTGGGATGCCTCGACAACGACGGCGACGGCTACGACAACGACAACGATGCCTTCCCACGTGACGGCACCCAGTGGACGGACGAGGACGGCGACGGCTACGGCGATAACGCGGACGGGTTTGAGGCCGATGCGTGTCCGACCGTTGCCGGAAACTCCACCTTGGACCGCTTTGGTTGCGAGGACTACGACGGCGACGGCTGGTCCGATCCCTTCGACGGCATCGGCACCGACGCAGCGCCTGAAGACCCGACCCAGTGGAGCGATGCCGACGGCGATTTCTGGTACGACAACCCCAACGGCAACTTTGCTGACGATTGCCCGAACGCACCGGTCGCTCCGGGTGCGGCCACCCGTTTGGAGGGCATCGACCGGAACGGCTGCCCGGACACCGATTTCGACGGGTATTCTGACCCTGACGCGACCTACAACGCATCCATGGGAGCCGACGCGTGCCCTGAAGACGGCTACGACCCCTCCATCACCTCAACCGTGGACCGCTTCGGTTGCTTGGACTCCGACGGCGACGGCTATTCCGACCCCGATGGATCGTGGACGGTGGCCATGGGTGCCGACGCCTTCCCGAACGACCCGATGAAGTGGCTGCCGGAAGTGGCGGAAGAGACTGGAGGCTCCTCTGGAGGCTTCGGTGCCGTTGCCATGATCGGCGGTGTCGTGCTGCTCATCGGCGCCATCGGTGCTGTGCTCGTGCTGCGCGGGCGATGTGGGTCCGACCAAGACAAGGAGTGGGCATCTGCGCCAGAAGGGCTGCCGCCGCTGAACGCGATGGAT
>JAYOTG010000016.1:0-44495 GCA_038150305.1 Candidatus Poseidoniales archaeon
AGCAGCACGGGTTGACCCTCATTGGGCTCGTCGTCAGCGGTGGTCGCTTGATTGTAGAGGACGGCTTTGACGTGCTCATCGACCTCGACGTCGAGGACATGGTTGAGGCGTGGAAGGCCCCCTTGGCCCTGCCCGTTGGAGGTGGCCGCTGATGTCTGCCGTGCGCGTGGCCGTGCTGTTTGGCTTCGGCATCAATTGCGACCATGAGACGGCGGCCGTGTTCCGTCTGGTCGGTGCAGAGGCGGACCGGCTTCACGTCAACCGCCTCATCGAATCTCCAGAGGTGCTTGCGACCTACGACATTCTGGCCATTCCTGGCGGATTTTCCTTTGGCGACCATCTTGGTAGCGGACGCTTGCTTGGCAACCGCCTCAGGTTTGCCCTTCGCGATCCGCTTCGTGATTTTGTGGCCAATGGCGGCCCTGTGATTGGCATTTGCAACGGCTTCCAGGTGCTGGTGAAGACAGGCCTCCTCCCCGGCCCGCCCGCCGGCGGAGACGTGACGCCAGATTTCGAGCAGCGCGCCTCCCTTGCCCTGAACGAAAGCGGGCGCTACGAGGACAGATGGGTGACCCTCGAGTTTGACCCCGAAAGCCCGTGCGTGTGGACCAAGGGGCTGACGCGCATCGACTGTCCCGTACGCCACGGTGAGGGGCGCTTCGTGGTTGAAGACGAGAGCGTCCTTGACCGGATGGACGAGGCCCACCAATTGACGGTGCGTTACGTGGATCCCGCAAGCCCCAAGGGGGAAGGGCGAACCGACGCACTCCTCCCTTACCCGATTTCGCCGAACGGATCGGCGCGCAACATCGCGGGTGTATGCGACGCCACCGGCCTGGTGTTCGGCCTCATGCCCCACCCCGAAGCCATCTACGCGAAGTGGCTTCACCCAGACCACACCCGTTACACTGCTCCAGAGGCCGAAGCCAGCGTGCCGGTGGAGGAGCGGAGCCTTGGCGAATGGGAGGGCGAAGGACTGCAGATCTTCCGCAACGCGGTGGAGCACGTCCGAGCTCGTTCAGGTTGAGGTGGTGCCCTGTCCTCGGCGCCCGACACCGCCCGTCGCGACGACATTGACGCCCTCCGCGGCCTTGCCGTGTTGCTGATGGTCATGGTGCACGTGGCGGCAACGGCACCGCCGCCATCGATCGGTTCCACCTCAGCCCTCGGCTACGTCGTGGCTGGCCTCGGCGGTTTGGCCGCCCCACTCTTCGTCGTGCTGGCCGGTTGGGGGGCCGCGGGGAAACCCCGGCCGTGGCGTTCCCGGTGTGCGCGAGCAGGCCTGCTCCTTGCAGCCCAAGTGTTGGTGAACCTCTGTGCCCCCCACTTGTATGGCCCGTTCACGCCTGGCGTGCTTTCCTTGTTCGCGCTCTTGGCGCTCATACCGTGGACGCACCCCTCCCAAGCGGTCCAGCGCGGGGTTCGGGCGACAGCAGCGATGTTGCCCGCAGCGGTGCTGCTGGCCCCCACACTTCAGGGCCCCTCAGCGTGGGATGAACGCGTGCTGGTGAGGGGAGTTCAGGACCTGGTGTCGCATCTGATGCTGACAGGACTCTACCCCCTCATCCCTTGGTGTGGATTGGCGTGGCTCGGTGTCATGCTGCGCACACATGGGGATGCCATGCGCCGGCCGAGCATCGTTTGGTGCTTGTGCGGCGTGATGATCTGTGGCCTCTTGTTGTACCGTGCCGGCCAAACCGGAGTGCCGTGGGCCGCTCCCACCAGCCCCGACGGACGAGCACTCCTCACCTTCTTCCCGGCCAATGCCCCCTTCCTCCTCGCGGCCAGCACGGGCGTGTTGATCCTCTGGGCCACTGGCGCATCGCTGGCTCGAGTGCCTGGCCTTCCTGCCCTTGGGCGCCTCAGCCTCACCGTGTACGTGGCACATACGCCCATGCTGTGGCTTCTCCATCGGACCGTCGAAGCACCGAGCGCTACCCTTTCCGCCGGCCTGGTCATCGTGCTGACCTTGATGTGGTGGGCAATCGCAGCACTATGGCCGGAATCTGGGCGCAGATGGACCTTTGAAGGGGCGCTCACCAAGGTCTGAGACACCTTATCGCGACCCGGTTTGCACCGACCAAAGCCGGTGGTAGAGCCCTTCCTCAGCGAGCAGTTCCTCATGCGAACCGGCCTCGACCACATCTCCACCCTCGAGGACCAAAATGCGGTCGGCGTGTCGCACCGTCGACAAGCGATGGGCGATGATGACCGTGGTTCGCCCCTCTGCGATGCGGTGCAAGGAGCGTTGGATGGCCGCTTCGGTTTCGTTGTCAACCGCTGAGGTTGCTTCGTCGAGGATGAGCACGGGGGCGTCCTTCAGCACGGCCCGGGCCAGGGCCAAGCGTTGCCGCTGGCCGCCGGACAAGCGGTGCCCTCCTTCACCCACCAGCGTGGCGTAGCCTTCCGGGAAGGACCGGATGAAGGCGTCGGCCTCGGCCGCCTTTGCGGCCGCCTCAACCTCGTCATCGCTCGCATCCGGTCGACCGTATCGGATGTTCTCCATCACGCTGGTGGGAAACAGGGTCACGTGTTGGTCCACCAAGGCCATGTTTGAGCGGAGGGAGGTCGTGGACCACTCACGAAGGTCGTGCCCACACCAGGTGACGGCCCCCTCGCTCGGGTCGATGAACCGCATCAACAGACGGATGAGCGTGGTCTTCCCAGATCCGGTCGAGCCTACAATGCCGACGGTGGTTTGCGCTTCGATGTCGACGCTGATGCCGTCGAGGACGGTCTCCCGGCCCGGGTGAGCAAAGGTCACGTTCTCCAGGCGCAGCGTGGACGCACTCGCCTCCTCGCGGGTGGGGGCCACGTCACCGTCCACCAAACTGTCTGGCGCTTCGATGAGGTCGAGGATTCGAGCGGTTGAGGCCATGGCCCGCTGGTATAGGTCGAAGGTTTCCCCGAGGCGAGTGAGCGGCCACAGCAAGCGCTGGGTCATGAACACCAGCACCGAATACGCCCCGACTTCAAGGGCCCCTTCGAGGGTGAACCAGCCACCGAGCAGCAAGGTGCCGGTGAACCCGACAAGGATGGCCATGCGGATCAGCGGGACGAAGCCCGCCGACAACCGGATCGCCTCATGGTTCCGTGCCCGGTAGGCCTCGCTGAGATCGGTCAATCGGCCGGCTTCGATGCGTTCCGCGGTGAAGGATTGGATGGTGGTCATGCCGCCAATGTCGTTTTCGAGCAACGCGTTCAGGTCACCTGCCGCGTCACGGACGCTCAGGTACTTCGGTTCCAATGCGCGCTGGTACCGGAAGGAACCCCATAGGATGAGCGGGACAGGCATGAAGGCCAGCAAGGCCACTTCCCAAGCGATGGCAAAGAAAATCGCGCCAACGACGATGACGGTGGTTCCCACCTGCAACAGGTCGTTTGCGCCCTTGTCGAGGAAGCGTTCGAGCTGATTGACGTCGTCGTTGAGGACCGCCAACAGGTCGCCCTTTCGCCGTTCATCAAACCACGATGGGGCGTGACCCAGCACGCGTTCGAAGGTCGCCATGCGCACGTCGTGCTGGACGCTCTGCGCGAGGTTTCGCCACAGGATGCCGTACCAGTATTCGAACAGGGATTCGAGCGCCCAGATGGCGACGGTGACCGCCGCGAGCACCAGCAATTGGTGCCAAGGGTCGACAATGCCGAGGGAAGCGAGCAAGGAATCCTCTTGCGTCACCACCACGTCAACGGCAACACCGATCAACAACGGTGGTGCGAGGTCCCAGATTTTGTTGAGGATGGAGCACAACACGGCCAGACGAATCGTCGCGGCCCGGTGGGCCACGTGGCCCATGAGGCGCCGCAGTGGCCCCTGTTCGTCCATGGTGGTCGCTGGCGCCATCGGGTTTGATGGTGGTGGTTGGCTCGGCAACGGCTATCGTCCTCTGTCCCGTGGTCAAACCGGTCGAGATGCGTTCAGAGTACGGCGATGTGTTGGCTCACGTGACGGCGAAGGTCGGCCCACGCCATGCGCTGTTGATCGATCCCGGCAAGCAAGAGGTGGAGTTGGCCGCTCGCCGGGCCTTGGTGGCCGTCGAGCGCGGAACGCGCCTCATCCTCGTCGGTGGGTCCACCGACACCCCCGACGACGTGGTTCACGCCACCTGCACGGCGATTCAAGACGCGCTCGATCTCGCGGCCATGGCCGCGTCCCAGAATCCTGAAGGCGACGAGGACCAATGGCACGTCCCTGTGGTGCTCTTCCCCGGTGGAGCACACGCGCTTTCCCCGGCCGCCGACGGCATCCTGTTCATGATGCTCATGAACAGCACAGACCCGCGCTTCCTCATTTCGGAGCAGGTCCGAGGGGCCCCGTACATCGATCAATTTGACATCGACACGGTGCCCACAGGATACCTCGTCATGGCCCCAGGGGGGGAGGTCGGTCGCGTTGGCAAAGCCGATTTGGTCCAAGCCGATGACCATGGACGCGTCAGGGCCAATGCCTTGACCGCCTCAATGTACGGTTTCCGTCTGCTGTACCTTGAAGCAGGATCAGGTGCTGACGCGCCTGTCAATCCTGATCTGATTCGCGCAGCGCGGGAGGTGCCTGACCTCACCCTGATGGTGGGCGGCGGGCTTCGCGACGGCGCGTCCGTTGAACGCGCGGTCGAGGCAGGAGCCGACTGGGTGGTGACCGGGACGTTGATCGAAGAAACGGCCGACACCGAGGCCTTGGTGCAGGCTTTGGACGACGTGCTGAGCGGGTTGTCTGCTCACTCCTCGTCGTAGACGACCGGGTCGCCTTTTCCACCCGGTGTCGGCGGGCGGTCCTCTTCGACCTCCTCGCCCACGGGAACCGGCGTCACGTCCACGGCAAGATCGATTTCCTCACCCTCGGCCAAACGCTCGATGTCCTCAACGGTGGGCGCGCTGATGCGGCGCTCAACGTCCGGCGCGTCCGCGTATGCAGCACGAGCAGCCTCACGCTGGTCGTGGCCTCGAACCAAACCGAGCGTGTCGGAGAAGGCTTTGCCGACCACTTCACGGGTGCGCTCGCCACGGCGCTGACGCTCAACCTCGCCCTCTGCATCCGCCGCGCGTGCTTCGAGGTCGCGCAACTCGGCGGTGCGGTCCTGAAGGGCCGCCTCGAGGTCGGTCATCGTCAGCGTCATCTGAGCAAGGCGCTCATCACGTTCGAAGACGTCGTTGTGCAGGCGGCGCTCACGCCTCCGCAGCGATTCGTACTCGCGGTTTCGCTCAAGCAGCCGACGCTTGAGGTCCTCGATTTGCTCAACGAGGTAATCGTGCTCGGCCGAAATCGACTTGGGGCCGCTCATGACGCGCTCCACCTGATCCTCAAGTTCGGCAAGGCGCTGATCGCGGACGTCGATGAGCCCTCGAAGCCGGTCGGCGATGTCCCGCAAGCGCTGGCGCTCTTCTTCGAGGCTCTTGACGCTGGCTTGTTCGCTGGCCAGCGCGCTTTGCGCTTCGTCGTTGAGTTGCTTAAGGCGACGAACCTCGTCCGCCGTGACCGAGGTCAGACCGGCATCGGCAGCGCGCTCCAGCGCCACGACCATGCGCTCCACGCGCTCTTCCATTTCGCCGATGACCTCGTCTTGACTTTCACACAGCGCACCGAGCCGTTCCACTTCGCTGGACAATCGCTCGCGCTCCTCTGCAGAGGCAGACGCTGCGTGCATGGCGGCTTCTTCGCGAGCATCCTCGAGCAACCGCTCGAGATGAACAATCCGGGCTTGTGCTTCACTCGCCTGTTGCTCGACTTCCTTGAGCCGCTTGACTTCGGGGGCGACGTCGTCAGCTCGCTCCGCGAGGTCCAATTCCATGACGCGGAGCCGCTGCTTGGCTTCCACAACCTCGTCGTTGCGCTCGGCGAGTTCTTCCCACGCCGTCATGACCTCCTCGACCAACTGCTCCACGGGATACCCACGGAGCATGCCTTCGAGGGCGGCTCGCTCCTCACGAGCGTTAGAGGTCCCGCGAGTCGAAGCGGCTTCGCTGGACGACATGTGAGCGTGAAGCCCGTCGAACCGCACTTGAACCTTCCTTCAATCGAGCCCCTGAGGGCTTGCGTTGTCGAAGCAAAACGGCCGCGCCGTCACTCGATGGAGGTGAACATGTCTTCGGGCATGTCCTGAGCGAGAGCGACGGCACCGACGGCGACCTTGTCGATGGGGTCTTCGACGCAGCGCACGGCCACGTTTCCGATGTCGGCGATCTCCGCCGCCAAGCGCTCGGCGATGCCCTCGATCAGCGAGCCGCCGCCCGAGAGGATGATGTTCTGGCGGAAGGTCTCCTGGTACTCCGGGTCAGCGCCGGCCACGGTCTTCTTGATGCCGTTGCCGAGCAGGGGCACGAGTGCATCGCACGCCTCACCAATGAGGTCGCCAATGTCGACGCGCTGCTGCTTTCCTTCGACAGAAAGGTCGACGAGCACTTCGCGCACGTCGCCGCCGACGTAGGAGGAGGCTTCCTTCCAGCGGCGGACCATGTCCTTGGTCACCTGAGCGCCGGTGTACTTCTTGCGGATGAGGTCCATCAGGTGGAGGTCAAGCCAGTCGCCGGCCTCGGCGATGCTGATCTGGTCGTCATCGCTGGGGAAGGTGCCGTAGAGCCGAGCGATGTCGGTCGTTCCTGCACCGATGTCGACGACGATGGTGCCGTGGAATTCACCGATGCCATAGGCGGTCGCGAAGGGTTCGCTGACGACCATGATGGCGTTGACCTGACCGCGAAGGGTGGCCACGAGGTTGGACTTGTCCGTGAACGAGACGTGGGAGGGCGAGCAAACCACGCCAACCACTTCGTCGTACTCTTCGGGATCCATGGTCTCGATGAGGTGGCCCATGAAGGCCTTGGCCGCCGCGAGGTTCGCTTCGTCGTCTTGCGTGACGCCTTTCGCCATGGGACGGTACAGGTCACAGGACATCTTGTGCTTCAGCGCTTCAGCGCCAAACAAGACGTCGCGCTTGAGCATGTTCCGGGCGACCGGGTCCTTGGGACGACCGACGACGGTTTCCACGGTGTGGATGGTGCCGGAGCTCGAGGCGATGGTCGATTGGTACGTGCCGAGGTCAATGCCGATGTACAGTCGTTCGCTCATTGGGTCCAACGTCCTATGGCCCCTCGACTGCGCGTCCGGACTTCAAGGTTCACCCTGACGAACGGGGCCCGCTTCATCCTCAAAATCCCGACGAGACGTGTCGACAAAGGGGTCGCGGAGAGGCGCAGCCTCCCGTTCAGGGGGGCCGCGGGCTCGGAGAAGGAAGCCGATGAGCAACAGGAGCAGCAGCGCGTTGGCCACCGGCCGGAGCGAGAGGCTTGATTCAACGCGTGTGTCCGTGACAGGAGGGTCGAGTACAAGCGAGCGAACAGGTGACTCCGGCATCACGATTTGAGCGGTGGCTTCCGGCGAAGCGTTGGACGTTTCGAAGGTCAAGACGACGTCCACGGCCGAGCCGTTGCCCACCCAGGGCGTGGCCCACACCGATGCATTCCACCTCACCTGAAACGGCCCAGTCCCGTTTTGGCTTGAGCGGCTGGCCGGCAGGGGGATGCCGTCAACCACCAAGGATGCGGTGAGGCGGCCCCCGTCTCCGTCAGCGTCCATGACGGTCACCACAACCTCAATGTCCTCGTGTAGAAGCACGTTAGGTCGAAGAAGAACAACCTCCAGAGCGGGCACGGCGTCAACCGGCCGGCATCCGTCGGCCTTCACCGGCCATGCGGGGTCAAAGGAGGTGTCCGGACAAGCGTCGAGGTGGTCAGACACACCGTCTCCGTCAAGATCGTCCAAACATCCGTCTTGGTTGCCGTCGGCGGGCCGAGCGTCCTCGTCCGGACACGTGTCAACGGCATCGTCAACACCGTCCTCATCCCGGTCGTCCGGGCAACCGTCCCTGTCCGCATCGACAGGACCCCCCGCCTCGTCCACACATGCATCCACGTCGTCCATGATGCCGTCCTCGTCCTGGTCTTGTGGGCCCGGAGCGGCCCGCTGAACGCCCATCACGGCGAGGGCGAAACCGATGCGGTCCCCGTCTGCGCCCAAGTGGCCCTGGAGGTTGCCGGGCACCACGTGGCGTGCAACCACTTCAACGGTGATCGACGAAACGTTGTCCAACGCGCTGCTGTCGATGCGGATTCCACGAAGGGTCTCGTTCGACCGTTCAGGCGAAGCAACCGTTGTGCTCAACACCGACGAACCCGCAAATTCAACGCCAGAGGTGGCCGAGCGACCGTCGTCGAGGTGAACGTGCACCACAAGGTCGTCGACGGCCTGCCCTCCGATGGAGGGATAGGCCAAACGCACCTCAAAGTCGCTTCCGGGCTGCACCTCAAAGGTCTGCACGAAACGCTCTCCTTCAGCGAGGAAAGGCCCAACGGCCCCGGTACCGTTCCAAGGCGCCTCACTGAGGCGCGAGGTCGCCCCAACCTCAGTCAGCCGTGTGGTGAGGAGGTCCACCGGCGTCGTGTGGACCAGCCTGTAGGCGTCATGGAGGACGACGTGCGGCGCCATATCCCATGCACCTTCGACGAGCGCCGGTGCCAACAAACGCTCGAGCCGTGGCTGGCCCCATCCGTCGTGCGGGTTGCTCAACCCAGCGGGGCCCGCGCCGTCGTTGGCGTGCGCCGCAGGCAACGGTTCTGCGCTCAGGGCCAACGTGGCCCGAAGCATTGGGCCTGACGGCGTCCATCCATCGGCCACCCACGCCATGCCCGTATGCTCTGGGCTGGCCCATGCCGGTGCGGTTGCACTCAAGTTGAGGCTCGCCTCACTCGTCGAACCGCCGTGGAGCCACCCTTGTTCGATCATCTGCTGGACCACACCTGCGGCTGCAGCAGCCATGGGCGTGGCCATGCTCGTCCCGCTCGACCCCCGCCAATCGCCGTTCATGCTGGTGGCCTCGCCATCGGCCTTTGCGGAAACGATGTGTGCGCCGGGCGCCAACAACCCGATGCCGTCATTCTCGAACACGGTGGGCCCGTCAGGTGAGCCGACCCACCGCTGGTCGGGCGTGGCCACGGTCGTGGCCCCGACAGCAACCGCGTTGAGGGCGTTGGCGGGCTCAAGCACTTGCCCACCGTTGCCCGGCGCGATGAAGGCCAAGGTCCATGGATGCTCCAAGGACCAGCGGTCGAGGGTTTCGCTGCGCGCCGTGTAGTCCGTGGTGGCGTCACCCCACGAATGCGCATGCACCACAGCGCCGTGCAAGGCCGCCTCAGAGAGGAGGGCGTCGAAGGAAGGAGGCACCCAGCCCGTTTCGTCCACGATGTCCGCGACCACCAAGGTGGAGCCATGCGCCAGCGAGACCCCTTGTCCGGGTGCCTCAGATCGATTCCAATCCACGGGCTCGCAACCAAGCGTACCCGCAGTGTGCGTGCCGTGACGGTAATCGGAATGCCCCGGCGCGTCCCCATCGTGGAGGGTGGTGTTGAGCAGCCGAATTTTCCGATGTTCTGGGCCCGGGACGCCGATGTCGTTCAGGCCGGCACGGAAGCATGCGTGATCGAGATCCAATCCACTGTCGGCGGTCGCCAACACCACGCCGCTTCCGTTCACCCCAACCTCCCACAACGGCATGTGAGACTGGTCGCCGGACTGCAGCAGGCCAGCACCCCGGTCGTTTCGTGCCTCCGTGACGAGTACGGGTTCGATCCGTTGCACGCCAGGCCAGTGTTGTTGGGCTGGATGAAAGGTCGTCGCGACGGTCTGCGTCGAGCGCAGGTTCGGCACGACATCGTGCGGCCCGCCCATTTCGACCAACCGAGCGACCGCATCCGCTGGAAGGCGGGGCTCGAAGATCAGCCGAACGTCTTGACCCGAACGAAGATCGCGCACGTCCGGTCGGCCAGCGTCGAGAAGGTGGAACCCATGGGGCGCTGCCATGTGCCCGTCGTGCCAAATCACGGCTTGCGTCCAAGACGACAACCGAAGCAAGCTCCACCCGTCTTCAGAGAGTTCTGTCCAAGCGGCTTGGGTCCACACGCCCTCCTCGATTTCGAGCAACGCCAGCCCGGGCGCGTCTTCTGGCGCGGCCATCGGGCCAAGTCCCGCTCCGAGGAGCAGCACGAGCATCAGGGCGGTGCGCACGCCTTCTGCAGGGGCATGGCCCCTATCAACCTCCGGCGGGCCTGCGCCGCCGCGTTTAAGACGGAACGGCCGGTCGGCGGGCCCATGAAGGCCTTCCGCGTGACCGGCACCGCGCCTTTCGGACAGCAGCGCCAACCGTTTTCCATGGACCTCCCCGCCGCTGACGCGGCCGATGCGGAACACCGCGTCTATTCGATCATGGGATCCAAGCACAACGTCACCCGCCGCTCATTGGACCTCCAGTCCGTGACGGAGATAGACCCCCGCACGTCACAAGAGCCCGCCGTGCTCCACCATTTCCGTGAGGACATCGCCGCTGCAGGCGGCCCCATCGCTCCCGCGGCAGAAGAATGACCGTCGCGGCATTCATCAAGGGCGGCCGACCACGCTCGGTCGGTGTCATCTGAACCACGTGCAGAGTTGCAGCGGCTCGCCCGCATCGTGGAGCGCAGCCGCCAGCGCTTGGAGGAACTTGACCGCCGCAAACAAAGCGTCCTGGAGGTCGTGGAAGATCATCGACGCACGGGGGCGGTGCTGACCTCACTCATCGAGTCCGCCGAGGCCGGAACCGCCAGCGGCCACGTGGGCATTGGAGCCGGCGTGAGCCTGCCCTTGGCTCCGTCCGACGCCGAGGGCCGCTCCATCGTGGACCTCGGAAGCGGCGTGTACGGTGAACGAACGTGGAGCGGAGCTCTGGAAGTGACCCTCCAACGGCAGAAAGACCTGCAGAGCATCGTCGATGAATTGGAGGGCCGAATGAGCGAGCTCGAAGAAGAGATCGCCCAAAACGCGGTGGCCTTCAACACGATGGCGGAACGCATCGAAGCCGACACCAAGGCCGAAGTGCCCTCGCCATCACCTGACGAGGATGCTCAAGAGCAACCGGAACCAACCCCTCCACGGCCCGCGCCTCGGCGCCGCCGATTCGGGTCCGAATTGACCCTCGACGACTGAGGTGACAACATGGGGCTGTTCAACCGATTTCGCCGCCGCGTCAAGGAAACGGTGGATGCCTCTGATGCTGAAGGCATGCTGGCCGACGAGGGTTCGGACGAAGCCAACGCTGCCCTGCAAGCACGCGAAGCGGTACAGGAACAATCAGCAACCCCTCAACCGAACCCTCCCAGCAGCGACGATTGGGAGGACCCTGAGGACGACGTTCAGCCTGCGGCTGAGGACGATTGGGAGGCGCCCGAGGAGGACTGGGAACTGCCTGAGGAGGAGGTGCCACCGACCCCTCCTCCCGCGCATAAACCCCGTCGGAAAGCACCGGCGGCGTCGAAAGTCGAGCTTCGCATGATGCGCTCAACCACCGGTCGACAATTGGTGGAGGTCGCCCAAGCGCCTCGCGGCTCGACCGTTGAGGCGAACCTCACCACCGAATCCGGCAGCGACATTCGCATCGACCTTGGTGGCGGTGTTGTCAGCGAGGGCGGGCGCGTCATCAAAGCCAGCAAGGCGCTCGACGACCTTCTCGAAGAACTCGAGTGGGCTTTGCTCGAGTCCGACGTGTCTTCCGATGCCGTCAGTGGCGTGGTTGACGCGCTACGCGACCAGCTGATCGGCGCCCGTCTGCGACGTGGCGCCGACCTTTCGAAAGTGCTCGAGGCCAGCCTGAAGCGTGCACTTCGCTCACTGCTCGAGGCCGGCTACTGGGACTTCGACGCGACGGTGTCCAAAGCGCTCGAGGCCGGGGATGCGCCGGTCGTCATCATGCTCGTCGGCGTCAATGGAACAGGAAAGACGACGACGACGGCGAAGCTGGCGCACCGGTTGTTGTCACAGGGCCACTCGGTCATCGCTGCAGCTGGCGACACCTTCCGAGCCGGCGCCATCCAGCAGCTGGAACAGCACTGCGAGAACCTCGGCGTGCGGTGCATCTCGAGCCAACGCGGCGGTGACAGCGCAGCCATTGCTCGGGACGCCATCGCTTCAGCGAAGGCCAAGAACATCGACGTGGTGTTGGTCGACACTGCTGGAAGAATGCAGAACAAAACGAACCTCATGAACGAACTGGCCAAGGTCCGACGCGTTGCAGACCCTCACCTGACGCTCTTTGTCGGCGACAGCCTGGCGGGCAACGATGCCGTTGAACAAGCGCGCATGTTCCAGTCCATGCTCCAGTTTGACGGAGCGGTGTTGACCAAGCTTGACACCGACGCCAAAGGTGGTGCTGGACTTTCCATTGCGTTTGCCACGGGCCGACCGATCGTCTTCGCGGGCATGGGCCAGGGTTACGAGGACCTCACGCCCTTCGACCCAGATTGGCTGATTGAGGAAATTTTCGAGTGAGGTGCTGCCATGGACACCGTGTTTCCTGACGAAGCCACGGAACGGCTCTTTCAGTTGATTCACATGCTTCAGCGAACCGCGCTGTTGAACCTCGGCCACCTTCCGCACCCCGAGGGTGGATTCCAGTTCAATCTGCCCGAGGCCAAGGAGGCCATCGACCTGATTGGGGCGTTGCAGACCACGACGAAGGGCAATTTGGATGCAAAATCGCAGGCGTTGCTCGATGGCCTGCTCTCCGAACTGCGCCTCCAATTTGTCAAAGCCCCCGGCCGGAAGCGGCAGCTTGAGGAAGAAGAGCAGGACGCTGAAACCGTGAAGCAGACCTTCGCCTCACCGAGGGACGGGCCGTCCGAGGCACTTTGAGCCCGAACCGGCGCATCCTTCATGTCCGGCGATGCGGTGGAACGAGCCATGACCGCCTCGGACGTCGTCCCCACCGTCCTGGTGGTTGACTCGAATCCGATGAACGTCCTTCGCTTGACGGAACTCTTGCAGGGGCGCGGTTTCGAGGTCAGTGTTTGTGAGGACGGGGACCTTGCCGTTGACGAATACATCCGGCTGGACCCCGAACTGGTCGTGCTCGCCCTCGACTTGCCCTCGCTGGACGGGCACCTCGCTGCTTTGGAAATGCGCGAGCACGGCGGTGACGAACGGATCATGTTCGTCGCACCACGCCGAATGTTGACCCTTGCGAAGGACGCGGGATTCAGCGCCGGGGCCGTGGCGGTGTTGGAGAAGCCCGTGACCCGCAGCGCGCTTGACGCGGTTTGGTCGGCCGTTGAGGGGCCGGTCCCCGCTGCACCAGGCCTCGAGGATCTCGAAGAGCTCTATCCGGATCGAACGCCTCCGCCCCTTGACCTTCCTCTTCCTGACCTGCCTCTGCCGCCCTTGCCTGCCGTGGTCGTGGACGGGGAATTGCCACCGCTCCCTGCGGTTCCGAAGGCAAAGCCGCAGGTGTACACCGAGGATGAATTGCGTGCGGTCTTCACGGAAATCGACACGGACAACTCGGGCGACATTGACTTCGAGGAACTGAAGGCAGCGCTCAACGGCATGAGCGCGATCGGATCATCAATGTCGGATGCCGAGGTGAAGAAGATGCTCAACCTTGGCGACACGGATGGAGATGCCCGTGTGTCCTTTGATGAGTTCAAGCAAATCGTGAACGGAGAGGTCGCACCGCCAAAGCAAAAACGTCGTTGGGGCCGGCGCCTGCTCGCGCTCGTGGTGCTTGTAGCCCTTGGCGGCGCAGGATATGCCTACCAAACCGGCATGATCGTCATCTGAAGGGCGGCTGAGGCCCGAGTTCCATCAGGCGCCCGGGTTGAATCGTAGAACCCGCCGGCGCCCGAACGACCTCCTCAATGTCCAGGTTGGCGTCGTCGAACAGCGACATGTCTCCCGCAGCCAGCCTGGCATCGAGCGCACGGTCCCGTCGCGCGGCCGCCCGAACCATCCACACGATGGCCGCAATGGACAGTGCTGCCAACATCCAACCGAGGAGGTCCACGGCGTCCATCAAACCCCGCTCCGCTCAAGCAAGGCGTGCCAGGAGGCTTCAGCGTAGCCCTTCGCGGCCGCAACGGGATCCTCGGCTTTGTGGATGCCAGAACCGACGATGATGGCGTCCGATCCGGCCAGGACAGCGTCACGAGGATGGCCGTACCGCTGCCCCATCAAGCCGTCACCAACGGCAAGGTTCACCCCGGGGGTCCAAATCATGCGTCCTTCACCGACACGACCGCGCAAATCACGCAACTCTTCCGGGCGACTCCCGTTGCCGATGAAGCCCATGACCCCATCGTGCTCGCGCCCGTGAGCGACGACGGCGTCGGAATATGCGCCTGCGAGAAGGTTGCCGCGGCTGGACATCTGGGCCAGCAAGAGCACGCCGCCGCTTCGACCGGCGTCGGCCCATGCGGCCATGCACCCGTCCACAATGTCGGGTCCAGAAATGAGGTGAGCGGTCACGAGATCGGCCCAACTCGCGATGCCGTACATGCCGTGCATCTGCTTCTGCGTGATGCCACCGATGTCCGCAAATTTGCGGTCTTCAAAGAGCAGCAAGTCCACGTCATCCGCCGCCGCACGGACCTCCTTCCATCCTTCCTCGGTCCAGTCTTCGACCACGTCGACGTGGGTCTTGAGGGCCGCCAAGAAGGGGCCAACGCTGCGAACGAGCGCGAGGAGGTCGCCCATGCGGGATTTGTCCGCAGCAAGGCACACAAGGCTGTTGGAGCGTGCAGCCGTGGTCATGTATTGACGCGCGATGGGCGCGGCCATGGTGCGCCAACGCTCACCCCAGACCGTCTCCGGGTCCATGATTGGCGTGCCGTGGTGAACCCCTCAAGGGTTCCGGCTCAGAGGTCGTCCAGCAACCCCTCAATCCCGCTTCGGAAGGCAGCCACCGACCGACGGTGGTCGACCATCTTCGTGTGCTGATGCGCCAGCTCGCCGTAGCGCTCGCGGTCGGCATAGACCGCCTGCAGGGCGTCAACCACCGCTTCGGCATCGTGTCCGTCCGGGACCAGAATGCCCCCCTCGCCCAAGGCCTCGCGTTGTGAGCCAACATCGGAGGTGACGCTCGGCACCCCGAACAAACCGGCTTCTCCGATGACGCGGCCCCACGAACCCGTGGTTTCGAAGAGGATGAGGTGCACATCGATGCTGACAAAGAAGGACGTAGCATCCACGTGACCGAGGACTCGGGCGTTTGGGTGATGGGCCAATTCCTGCGGGTAGACGCTTCCCCCCGCAATGTGCACCTCGGCTTCAGGCCAGCGCTGCATGAGCTTTGGAAGCAGCTGCTGATACATGCGAAGACCCTTTTCGGGTGTGACGACCATGATTCCGATGACGGGGGGGGCGTTCTTCTCACGCTTTGATTGAACCTCGGCGCGCAACGCATGCACCTTGTCCATGCTGCCGAAGCGCCCTCCAAAGTCAACGGGAAGGGGCACGCTGTGCGCGCGTTGAACGGTAAAGCGCGATCGGATGTCGCCGAGCAACCCTTCTCCGGCCGCACAGATCAGCGCTGCACCCTCCATGACGGGGCGAAACCGTTCTTCGAGACGGAACACGGTATCGTCTCGGACGAACATGATGTAGGGCACGCTGCGCGAACGGAAGGCCTGCGCTGCCCCCGGGGCCCACTCGAGTTGCGTCAAGCCAATTCCGCCGGCATGGTCCATGCCGTCCAGCCAAGTACCGACGTGTTTCGCGAATTGAGCGCTTCGACGAGCAATGTGCCAGTCGTGCGCCCACTTCCTTCTGCGACGTTCGCCGCCACGCTCCCGAAGCCCCCACGCGACCTTCGACCAGAACCCTTCGATGGGGAGATCCGTGCTGGCGATGCTCACCCCTGGATCGAGCAGCCCGATGGGTTCGCCCCTGTCTTGGCTCGCAAAGGCGTGCACCGACCATGCCGGGTGGGTTTGAGCCTCCTCTGCAGGCATCATCGGGGTGTATGCTGGAGCCGTTTCAAGCGTCGGCCCCGGTGCGGCAAGCCCGTTGAGCAGGGCCGCAAGTGAACGCTCTGCACCCCCACCTGGGGGGTCGAGGTCACGCACTGCGGCAAAGAGGCGGCGGGTGCTCACGCCCTTGCCTTCGCCTCAACCCCTTTGAGCGTGGTGGGGCTTGACGTCAGAAATCCACCATCATGCGGCCTTCGGAAGGAAGGCGTGCTCGACGTGCTCGAGGACAGGAACCTCGGTCTTCGGCCACAACCCTTCGGACTGCAGGCGTTCGCGCAAGGCTTCGGGCACCCTCGGATAGTGCAGGTCTGAGCGGAGGTCTCGGTAGTAGGACCAATGGCGGTTGAAATGATCGTTCTGAACCCCTGCGCCCAGGTAGATGGAATATTTTGGACCCCGCGTTCGCCCTCCACAATGCAACACACGGTGGTCGAAGATGACCACGTCACCGGGCTCTGTGGCGATCCAACGGGCACGGGCAAAGGCCAGCCGCTGCCCCATCACCATCCGACGAACGGTCGAAAACCGAGGTGCTTGGCGCTCCCAGCGAACCAGCCGAGACTCGCGGCGATGCGAGCCGGGGATCAACCCGAATTTAAACCCAGATTCAGCGTGGGTTTGGAGGTACAAGGCGATGCGTGCACATCGGTAGGGCGTGGTCGACTCGTCCCAGTCTTCACCTTGACCGAAGGTGCGATGGACGTTGTCGCGGTGCCATCCCGGCGAAGAATAGCCTGCGTGCAAATCGTTGTGATGCAAGTACACGGCTTCGGGACCGAGCACCTCACGCGCAAGGCCAACGAGGCGTTCATCGGCGAGCAGATGCTGGAAGGCCGGTACCTGAGCCACACCGGCGGGCGACGTCCACTTCCGAGGAACGCCGTCCTCAACATCGTCGAAATCAGCGTCCGTCACCCCAGAGTGTTCGACGAGCCGTTGTCGCAACGCCATGGCTTCCTCGACGCCGAGCAGACCACGAACCACGACGAAACCGTCGCGACGGTAGGCTTCCCGTAGGCCTTCGAACATGCCCGACATGCAGCCAAAGACCCCCTCAACGCGTTCATCAAGGCTTGGGTCGCTATAAGCAGAAAGCACCTCGTGACGCTGGGGAGAAGATGCGCGCACTCGTGGTCGCCGGGGAAGCCCCAACCAACCGCCAACACGTCGCCACGGTGCTCGATGCCCTTGCCAAAGCCGGCGACGACGCCGTGTTGGCCATCGGCGCCTCGATGCCCGGTCCCTATGCCTATGAGGCGCGAACGAAGCTTGGCCGGATGATCAACGGCTTCCTGTGGGCGCGCTTCGGCTGGGCGCGCAACCGCTACACTCCCAGCGCCTGGCGTTGGGAAGGGCCAGCAGGCGACACGTTGGACCCGAGCAACGCGGCGTGGACCACCCCATTCCCCCCAAGCCGAGGGTGCTTGCCGTGGCGCCCAGACGTCATCATCGTCGTGACGCCAAACCAAGGGTGGACCAAGCACCACGTCGTGCCGTGGGCGCGGCGTGAATCGATCCCCGTGCTGTCCATCGACCACGGCTCCCCGACGTTGACGTGGCCTTGGCTTGGCTACCGAGGCAGCATGATGGGGTGCGACGCCAACGCGGTGTGGTCAGAGGTGTGTCGGGACATCAACGTCGACGTCGGCGCCCCGGCAGAGCGCCAAATCATCACCGGCTCACCCTCACTGGACGGTTTGGAGGCGGCCAGCAACGTCGACGTCCACGCGGCCTTGGGCCTGGATTCGGCTCGAAAGATCGTGTTGATGCTCGGATCGCACCGAGGCCCCGTCAAAGGTCCGGCAGACGCGCTCTTTCAGCACGTGATGAACCAACATGGAGGGCGTGACGACGTGGTGTTCGTTCACAAGCCACACCCGGTCGAGGTCAGCCAAGGAACGGTCCTCGCCGTGCCCGAGGGCGTCGTGACCACCATGGACCAGGACCTCTACCTCCCGCTGGTGCGCCACGCGACCGTTGTGATTTCACCGGCAACGTCGGTCGTGATTCCCGCGCTCGCTTTCCGAACACCGTTCATCAACACCATCCGGCCTTCGGATGGAGCCGCACCCGCTGACGAGGTGACGGCGCTCCTGGACCTGCTTGAGGGGGCGGTGTTCACCGAGAACGACCTCGACGCCATCCTGGACGGCGACCTTCGTCCAGAGGAAGCCGCTTGCGACCGGGCTTTTGCTCGCCTCGGTCACCGTTCTGACGGTAAAAACGGGGCCCGCGTGGCCGCTTTGGCGCGGTGGTTGGCGGAGGGGGAGGCACCTCAAGCATGGACCGACGCTGAGTGAGTGACCTCCGGTCCACAGGCTGATAACCTCGGGTCCGGTGCCGTGGTGCATGGCCATCAGCGACATCGCCGAAGCCGTCGCCGCAGGGCAGACCTACATCATCGCCGAGATTGGACAAAACCACCAGGGCGACATGGAGATTGCAAAGCAGCTGATCGACACCGCTGCTGACGCAGGCGTGAACGCCATCAAGAGCCAGAAGCGCCACACGCGAACCCTCCTGACGCCGGAGCAGTACGACCGACCCTACGATTCACCCAACGCCTTCGCGGACACCTACGGTGCCCACCGCGACGCCCTCGAACTTTCCGTCGAGCAGCACATGGAACTGAAGGCCCACGCGGAAGGCCGCGGCGTGGCCTACTTTGTTTCCGCGTGGGATCCGGTGAGCGCCGCGCAGATGGCCGAAGCCGGCATTCCGATGTTCAAGATCGCCAGCGCCAGCATCACCGACGAAGAAACGGTCCGGGCGATGCTTGCGGCTGACGTGCCGGTGATGATGTCCACCGGCATGAGCACCGAGGAGGAGATCCACGTCTGCGCCGAATGGCTCCGCACCTCGTCGCAACCGAAGGTGATGTTCCACTGCACGTCCACCTATCCTGCGAAGTTCGAACAGCTCAACCTCGCCTACATGGCCACCTTGCAGGAGCGCTATCCCGACTTCATTCTAGGCTTCTCAGGGCACCACCAAGGCATCGCCATGGACGTCGCGGCCGTGGCGATGGGCGCCAAAGTGCTCGAGCGCCACTTCACCCTTGACCGTGCCATGCGCGGCAGCGACCACGCTGCCAGCCTCGAAGTGCCCGGCCTCCAGAAACTGGTGCGCGACGTTCGGGCCTTCGAAGTGGCCCTTGGTGACGGCATCAAGCGGGTTTACGAGGAAGAAGTGCCCATGCGGGCGAAACTCCGCCGCGTCCAGTGAGGGGTCTCCGTGTCCGTCGTGGCCGTCATCTGCGCCCGCGGCGGATCCAAAGGCATCCCGCGCAAGAACATCCGCTCGTTCGCTGGCCACCCGCTCATCGCTTGGAGCATCCGTGCCGCGCTGGAGGCCGATGGCATCGATCACGTCGTGCTGTCCAGCGACGACGAGGAGATCCTCGCCGTGGCCGAAGCCCACGGCGCGCTGCCGCACCGCCGCCCCGATGCGTTGGCGACCGATGAAGCAGCGACCGAGCCGGTGGTCGTCGACGTGCTCCACCATCACCCAATCGGGCAACAGGCCACGACCGTGGTGCTCATGCAGGCCACGTCTCCTTTGACACGGCCCGCTGACCTCGACGCGGCCCTGCAGCACATGGAAGCGGGGCATCTCGATAGCCTGCTTTCTGTGGTTGAGAATCACGTGTTCCAGTGGTCCCTCGGACAAGACGGAACGGCCACGCCGCTGAATTACGACCCTCAACACCGCCCTCGCCGGCAAGACATCCCGGACCGTGTTGCCGAGAACGGTGCCTTCTACATCGCCTCTCGCAAGGTGTGGGATACGGAGGCCTGCCGTCTTGGTGGACGAACTGGAGCCTACACCATGCAGCCATGGCAGGCATGGGAAATCGACACCGAAGACGACTGGTCCCGACTTGAACAAGTCGTGGCTGAGCGCGACCTCTCCCCGGCGTGATCAGGACAAGAGGCCGGCCATGGGCCCGAGTCCCTTCGCCGCCCTGATGAGTTCGGCCAATTCCCGCACGGCTTCATGTCCGCCGCGACGGCACAGCACCAGGTCCGCAGCCGCCTTGACGGCAGGATGTGCGTTGGCTGGAGCGATGCACACATCCGCTTCTTGGAAGGCAGCAAGGTCGGGGAGATCGTCGCCGACGAAGGCGATGGCTCCCTCACCCAATCCATGCCGGGCGCGGATGTCGGCCACCACCACGGCCTTGTCCTTGGCTCCAACGTGGATTTCGGGCATGCGCAGCTTTTCCATGCGCGCACGGGTGATGGCTGAGTCTTCACGGCTGACCACACCGACGATCATCCCGTCATCGCGAAGCATGCTAAGGCCGTGACCGTCGATAACCGAGAAGCGGCGGGCTTCCGCCCCGTCCGCCCCGCGCAGCACCGTACCGTCGGTGAGCACGCCATCCACGTCGAGCAGCAGCATGTCCAAGCGGGACAGGCGAGCGAGGACATCGGGCGACGGGTGGACCCAATCGCTCGGCCACATCATCTCAGGCACCCTCTTCGCTGTTGCTTCGTGACGCTGCAGATTGACGGGCAGCCTCGACGGCGCCGTCTGGGAGGAACGTGAATTCAGGGACGGGAACGCCCAAGCGCTCGTCCAGTTCGGTCACCATGCGCTCGAAGACCTCAAGCTCGGGCATGGACGCCAACCAGCGCTCCATCCACTCGCTTTGTGCCTTGATGCGCTCATCGTCGGGGTTCATGTCGCGCATCATGCTGGACAAATGACCGATGATGATCGCGTCGCGGGGCGTCAAGAGGTAGGTCGCGAAGGGGTTCCGCTCGATGATGACGTTCTGATGTTCCTTCCACAACGAGAGGAATTGATCGTAAATGTACCCGATGAGCAACACGGTGACCAAGACCATCAACGCGATCGAGGTCAATCCGACGTAGGTGGCCGGGATCCCCAGCCACTGCGTGTCGGCGTCGAACCGCCAAGCGACGTAGGGCCAGATCAACAGGGTCAAGGTGACGCACCAGAAGCCCATGGAAATGAGGCTCTGCGACTGTTGCAAGCGCCAATATTGGCGCATGAACCACTTCTTCCCGACCTCGGCAGGACCAGCGCCCATGCCACAGGGTCGAGCGTGTGCGGCTTGACGTTTCCCGTCTTGCGCATGCCCTTGGCGCCGGATGGGCGAGGGCGTCAGCGTGATGAAGGGCAACGTGGAGGCCGAGTCATGCGAGGGCATGCGGTGGTGTTGGCCCTGCTCGTGCTCTGCGTGCCGCTGTCGGGGTGTTTGAACGACCCCGCAGGCGATAACCCGGCCGTCGACGACGGCCGGCTTCGGCTGGAGGACCGGCACCTCGTCGAGTGGAACTGGACCGGCTCCTACAGCCGGGTGTTGGAGGACGGCCCGTACACCGCTCTTCCCGTTCAGGAAGCCCTCATCGAAGTCGACACGTCGGACATCTGGGAAACCGGACCGCCAACCTCCGAAGTGCACCTTTCCTACTGGCTGCCGTCCAACGTCGAGGCCGGCGAGCAGGTACCGGTGATCGCCGTGATTTCGCCCTACTATTCCTACGGGCCGCAAGGCTCGGAATCCTCGGCCACCAACGTCGTCAGTCCAGGGCGTGGCGAATTCATCTTCGAGAATTACGTGCCCCACGGCTACGCCTTGGCGCAGGTCGCCGTGTTCGGCACCGAGGAAAGCAGCGGTTGTTTCGATTACCGAGGGGCCGGTGAGGGCCTGGGCATCCACGCCGCCGTGGAGTGGCTCGGTCAGCAAGCGTGGTCCAACGGCCACGTCGGCCTGTACGGGAAGTCCTACGAAGGCGCCACGCAATGGGAAGCGGCCGCCATGGGCAGCGCGTACCTGAAGACCATCGTGCCGATTTCCGGTACGACCGCCCTCCATCCGCTGTTGTACAAGAACGGGAGCGCCGAGGCGCGTTCCCAAGTCATGCACATGAATTACTTCTCCAGCACCGTTGATTACAACGGTGATGATCTCGACAACATCTGTCCGGACATCGTCGAGGGCCTTTTTGCAGGGCCCGTGACCTATGTTGGCGGAGAAATGGACCCGTACATGGAGAACTACTACGACGAGCGCAGCCACATCGACAAAGCCTTCCAGAACTGGAACGGAAGCGTGTATTGGGTCCAAGGGATGCAGGATTGGAACGTCGATCCTCACCAGGTGTTTGGTGGACCGTCGGGTACCGTGTGGTACCATGCCTACGAGGACGCCGGTTACGACGTGCGGGGCATGCTTGGGCAGTGGGAACACAATTACCCGGACCAGTGGAGCAAGCACAACGCTCAGGATTCGGGCTACGGCGGCGAAGCCATCGCTGAAATGACGCGATGGGATTGGGCGGAAGATCTGCTTGAGTGGTTCGATTACTACCTGAAAGGCGAGGGAGAGAAGCCGGACCTGCACGCCCAAATCCAGCGCAACGACGGACAGTGGCGCGTCGAATCCACCTGGCCTCCGCGCGACGCTGAATCCACACCGATCGACCTTGCCACCTGTTCAGCCGACGGCAGTTGGGTGGGCGGAGCTTCGGTGGCCGGTGGCGGCCTGCAATCCGTCACCGTTGAATGCCCCTCGTTCAGCGACGAAGCCCTCCACATCGCCGGCCTGCCAACCCTTCACCTCCAGGTGAGTCCGACCTACGACGGCGGCCAAATCTTCGCCGAACTCCAGGACGCTGAGACCGGCCTCCGCCTCGGCCACGCGACCATGGACGTGCGGTACCATGCTGGCGGCTATGAGCCACAAACGGTGGCGCCGGGCAGCATCGTGATGATGCACATGGAATTCCAAGGCATGGACGTGATCCTTCCTGCAGGGCACGGCCTCCGCGTGGTGATGACCGAAACCGGCGAGGACTACCTCGCGCCAGCATGCGGCCTCGCGTGCCCCGTTCATGTGTTGATGGACGGATCCACCCTCACGTTGCCCATCATCGACCGCGACGGGTCCTCGGCGTTCCTCACGCCGCAGTCCGAGGACGCCGCGAACAACGCATGATGCGGTGTTCGACCGCGCAAGTGCACCCCCCTACGCAGGGCAAACACTCCACATTTGTTGAATCATTCTGGCGAACGGAGAGCATTTGAATAGAATACTCCCGATAAAACGCTATTTCTGAGCACAGAATCAATCGGAAATTGTTCATATACCGGCTCGTCAGGGACATGGCCGATTCTTATGGATGATAGAGCGAAGTTGGAATACATCTGGTTGGACGGCTACGAACCCACCCAAAACATGCGAAGCAAGACAATGGTGCGCAGCAATTTCACGGGGACCCTCGAAGAGTGCCCGATGTGGATGTTCGACGGCTCATCGACGCGCCAGGCAGAAGGTGGTGCCTCGGACTGCTTGCTCAAGCCCGTGGCGATCTTCCCCGACCCGGCGCGCATCAACGGTTACCTCGTGATGTGCGAGGTCATGAACCCCGACGGCACCCCTCACCCAAGCAACGGCCGTGCCACCATCGACGACGATGACGACGATTTCTGGTTCGGTTTCGAGCAGGAGTACTTCATCATGGACGTGGCCACCCAGCAGCCGCTCGGTTTCCCCGTCGGCGGTTACCCCGGCCCCCAGGGCCTCTACTACTGCTCGGTGGGCGGCCGAAACACCCACGGTCGCGCCATGGTCGAAGAGCACGCTGACATGTGCCTCGAGGCGGGCATCAACTTCGAAGGCATCAACCAAGAAGTCGCCTGCGGGCAGTGGGAGTTCCAGATTTTTGCCAAGGGCGCCAAGCGCGCCGGCGATGAACTGTGGGTGGCCCGCTACCTCCTCGATCGCTTGACCGAGAGCTACGGCTACTACATCGAGTACCACCCCAAGCCCATCAAGGGCGACTGGAACGGCTCGGGCATGCACGCCAACTTCTCGAACGGGGCCATGCGCGACGTCGGCGGCAAGGAGATGTTCGACAACATCTGCGAAGCCTTCGGCCGCAACATCGAGCGCCACATGTCCGTGTACGGCGCCCACAACGAGCAGCGCTTGACCGGTCTTCACGAGACCCAAGCCATCGACCAGTTCTCCTACGGCGTTTCCGACCGTGGGGCCTCGATTCGCGTTCCGGCTTCCGTCCCGACCGACGGATGGGTTGGCCGCCTCGAAGACCGCCGCCCGGCGTCCAACGGTGACCCGTACAAGATCGGGGCCGTCATCATCGAGACGACCAAGTCCGCGATGTGAGCCTAGGCCATCCAGCCCGAGCCCCGGTCGTTCCGACCCGCATCTTGATGGCGAAGCGTCTCGACGCCATGCCGTGACCTTCAACGTCGAGGCCTCACGAACCGTGCCCTACACGCTGGAACAGGTGTGGGCGGTGCTCGACGGATTCAGTGACGTGGCCGAGTGGAGCACGAGCATCCACCGCTCCTGGCCTGAAGGCGACGGGCCGAGCACAGGCCTTGGGGCGGAGCGCGGGTGTGAATTGCTCCCAGGCCGGATCGTGCACGAACGCATCGTTGCGTACGAGCCGCAGGCCATCATGCGCGTTGAGGTGATGCGAAGCGAGGGCCTGCCCATCGGATCCATGATCAGCGATTACATGGTGGAAGCCGATGGCCCAGGCTCAACGCGCGTTTCCGGCAAGGCCAGCCTCGAACTCAAGCTTCCACCCGTGCTGCTGAAAGCGCTGCAGACGAGGCTGGACGCCAAGCTCGCCGAACGTATCGAGCAAGCGTTCACGGATCTTGAGGAAGAGATCATACGTCGTTTTGGCTGAACGGCACCGCCTTGTCGAGGTTCACAGCGGCATCAGGTTAGTGCTTCGAATGAGAGGAGTCCAACCAACGGACCAACGCACAGCCGTTTTGAGTGAAAGGTTGTCCACTTCCAGACAACCGAAGTCGCGACCTTCCGTTGGATTCACTCGTTCTGCTTGCAGCTTTCAGCCGGTTATTTCCTGATTCTCTTTTTGAGTGCGGTGAGCAAACTGGTCCTTTGTCGTTCAAAACCAACAATCTGGGCCCTCACCCGTGACCCGAGAAGAGGAAATTCAAGGCCGTCAGGCATTGCTTCTGTATCAACTTCACACAACACGTAACAACTGTCATGGTCGACCTCGCTCCAGAGGATAGAGAACCCAGCTTTCCTCAAGAAGCAGATGACATGCTCCAGTTGAAACTCCCAAAGGTGTGCACGTTGCCAATATTTCAGGGCGTCACCATGGAGTCTCTTTTTTATCCTCCCAATGTACGGTGTTTCGATGTACAACATGCCATTTTCCCCCACCAACTTCCGAAGCTTCTCCAACTCGGCTCCAGGGTCTCTGACGTGTTCCAGAATGTGAGAATAAATCACCAAATCTCCGCGCACCCCATCCCGGATCGCCTCGTCAGGACCACCCATACGCAAGTCGAAACCCTGCTCGATTCCATGTTGAATGAGGTCTTCTGAAAAATCATATCCCACGCATTCGACCCCTAGATCATGCATTTTCTTCATGGTCCAACCCCCTCCACAACCAACGTCCAACACGGAAGAGAAAGGTCGATTGAAGGTTGACCTGTTGAGCATTTTTTCCAGCAGTTCACTTTTCCATAATTTGCGGGAGAAAACTTCCGAAGCAAGGCTGTTTTGGTCGTAAAGGGGCCTGTAAAGAGTGGAGTAATACCATGCTAAATGGTCATCTTTTGGTTGAGGGTTCATTCGCAAGATCCCGCATGCGTTGCATAAGACCAACCGATAGGCCAACCCATGTCGGTCGGTATGCGTGACGGTCACGTCATCACCACGGCCGCAAGGGCAATCAGCAGGCTCTCCTGCATGTGTTCGGATGAAGTCTGGAGCAGAAGACAGCTGCTGCAGAGTATCCGATGATAACTCGGTTATGGGAGTACCAGTTTTCTTGAATCGCTCTGATTCGAGCAAGAAAACGTCCTCCATAGACATAGGAATGGTCGTTCACTTATGGAAGAATTGGGGAAACGACTCCCCCAAAGAACAGCGCATCCATCACCTGCGTCGCAAGCGCATCACGCCGATCACCACGGCGAGGATGACACCAAGGGTGGCGATGTTGGCGATGATCATGGCCGGGCTCTCCACGATGAGTCCATACACCAACCACAGGAGCAAGGCCACAGAAACCAGCCCAAAGGTGGGCAAAGAAATGCCTTCATGGCGTTGATGCACCCACACTTCTCGGATTTGTGGCACCCATGCGATGATGCCAAGCCCACCGGCGACCAGTCCGATGGCCTCCACCCACCACGTCGCCATGCTTGGAGCCCCCTCGTCGACCTTCATCAAGCCCGCTGTTCTGCCTTTTCGGGGGCACGTTCATGTGGTCGGTGAACGAGAGGCCGCCGTGAGTTCTGGGGATTACGAGGCCATGACGGTGGCGGAACTCAAGGACGCCCTTCGTGCGAAAGGGCTCCCACTCTCCGGCCGGAAGGCCGAGTTGGTCGAGCGCTTGCTTACGACGAACCCCGCGGCCAACTCGAGCACGACCTCCATCACGCCGCCGCTGTCCGAACCTCCGTCTTCCGGCGCAGTGGTTCCAACCCCGATGCCCAGGGGGGCCATCGAAGTGGACTGCGGCTCGTGCGGTCAGCGCCTCTCGCTGCCGGCCTCCCACACGGGCAGGTTCCAATGCCCTTCATGCGGGACTGAACAGGACATGGCCGCAGCGTTGCCCACCAAGCAGGACCCGATGGGGGCGCTTTCCGACCAATACGCTTCAGCCCGTACCATGGCGATGCGCCTCAACGTCGCAGGCATCGCCGTCGGGGTGCTGGCCATCTTGGTGTTCATGGGTGGGCTGGGGCAACTCGGCCCTGACCCAGAAAACTGCACGGAGATCGACATGGATGGCGAGATGGTGATGTCCTGCACCGGCGGCGGTTTCTTGGAAAACCCCGAGGCGCTGAATTTTGTCGGGGTTGCATGCTGTCTTCTGGTTCCCATCGCCATCATCCTGCCTGTCGTTGCCCAAGCCGTACGCCCGCCACCTCTGGTGACGCAGCAACCGACCCATGCGTCACACGGTGCCGCCGGTCAGCCCGATACAGAAGCCGTGGTAGAATGGGACACGCCACTCCAGCGTCTGGTCGGGGCCGTCTCACTGCTCTTTGGGGGCAGCTTGGTGCTTGCCACGGTTGTGCTTGCCATCGGCGTGGTGGTGGTGTTCATCTTGGCCCTGATGGCGCTCGGGTCCATGGGGTGATCCGGTCAGGCCGTTGCTTCGTAGACCACGATGACGGTGTGCAGCACATCCAGCTCATCCTGCCCGTCGTCGTATTGAACGGTCAACTCATGAGCCTCGTAGGTGTTGAAGTGAAGCGTGCTCCACGCCGCCGAGGCGCCCTCATGCACGACGTCGGTGTGTTGCTGGCATGCCCCGCCGAGCGGGTCAATCAACTGCCACGTGATGTCCACTTCACGTCCGCCACCCAAGTTCTCAATCAGTTCAGGGTTGCTGACCACAGATTCGATGGTGATGTAGTCCGCCATCGGTCCGCCATGCATGGGCAAGGGATCGAACGACAAGGTGCTCGGGTCTTGCGTGGCCTCTTCGTTCCACTCAATCCGCAGGTTCACGCGGACCACGAGGTTTTGGCTGATCTCCCGGCCCCTCGCGTCGATCGCGGTCGCGGTGACGTTGTACACCCCATGCTCATCGAAGGTGAGGTTGAGCTGGCCTCCTTCTTCAGCCGACACTTCGAGTGCTGCACGGCCGTCAGAGGCTTCTAGAGCGTAGGTCACAGCAGAAGTGGACGCAGAGAAATCGAAGGTGACCGTTGCTCCGGTTTTCTCCACAAGCATACCGTCCTGGTACGTTTCAACGACCACCGTATCGGTTTCGCTGGCCGTCACCTCAAGCACCGGCGGTTCGTCTGAAACGCATCCGGCGAGCGAGGCCGCCAGAAGCACGAGCACCATGAGAAGTGGACGGTGCACGCACGTCCATCGTTCCCGGCGGCTTAAGCCAAATGGTGGGCCTCAGCGCAACAATTCATCCACGCTTCCAACGATGACGTCGGGCGTTTGCAAGGCATCGGCGGGCAAGGCTGCCACATCCTCTTCCGTGGCCTCGCCAGAGAGCACGAGCACGCCGACCACACCGGCCCTGTTGGCCATTGCGATGTCCGTATAGAGCCGATCACCCACCATGGCGCATTGGTCCGGACGAAGGCCGAGGGCTTCGACCGCATGGAGGATCATGCCGGGGTTTGGCTTGCCGCAAATGTGGTCAGGCGCGACGCCCGTGGTGGCTTCGAACAGGGCCAAGTATGCCCCAACGTCCGGGAGCCCCCCGTCTGGCGACGGGCAGACCATGTCGGGATGGCTCGCGACCAAGGGCACACCGCGGTGGAGATGGACGCTTGCCGTTTCCAATTTCGGATACGTGACTTCAGTGTCGTACCCGAGGACGACGTATTCCGGATCCTCGTCCCTCGTTGAGATGCCCACGGCTTCCATCATGGCACACATGCCTTCGGTGGCCACGGCATAGGTCCGCGTGATGCCTTCCTCAGCCAGCCATGCCAGCAGGTCGTGGGTGGAGAGGAGGATGTCGTCTTCGCTGCACGGGATGCCGAGCTTGGCCAACTTTTCATGGTATTGCGCTACGGAGCGGCTCGAGTTGTTGGACAGAAAATAGCGCCGGACGCCTTTGGTTTCACAGCGCTCCAGGAAGTCCAGCGCACCCGGAATCAACGCTCCGCCGAGGTAGATAGTCCCGTCGAGGTCGAGGAAGATCGCTTCCACACCTTCGAGGCTCGCGTCGACGCCGTTCATGCGAAGGCCTTGTCCATCGCTCCCATATCCCTGCCGCTGGTTGGGGGCGTCGAGGGACCCATCTTTGGCGGATTCAATTGAAGCGGCTTTCAGATTTCAGCCGCTCGTAGTGCGCCATGTCCCGTTCGCTAAATTGCGCCGCAGGATGGCCGCCGACGATGGCCCCTGGGGGGACGTCTTTGACCACGCAGGACGCCGCCTGGATGATGGCACCCTCGCCAATGGTCACGCCGCCGAGCACGGTCACGCGCGAGCCGAACCAGACGTTGTCCCCGACGGTGACCGGCAGGAGATCGTAGTGCGTATCGTAGGGCAAAGCTTCGCCATGATACCGGTGGTTCTGGGTGATGATGAGGCAATCCTCGCCGCTGTGGAAGTTGTCGCCGATGCGTAATGTGCCCGTGCCGTTGACCCTGAGGCCGTTGAAATTGACGTTCGTTCCTAGATGCGTGGCGCCGTTCAACTCCGTGGGCCCGTGAACCTTCAGGCTCGCAGGGTCATCGCAGGAGGCAATGGTGCGCAGCACCCTTCGCTTCCACCGTGACCGTAGCCACGCCGTGCGCCATCGCCAGTACGGCCCGAGCACGCCCATGCCCACGGCTCATGGCCGTGACGGATATCCCTGCCGCCTTTCCTTTTGCGGTGATTCTTGCCGGTGCTTCCGATAATCTCGGACTGAGTGTGAATAATTAGGAAATATTCCGAATGTGCTATACCATTGACCTGTCTCGGGCAACCATGGCCAGCCCCGAGCAACTTGCACTCATCATGCAGCTTCGTGGGCTTGGTCACAACCTCGAGGAGATCGCAAAACAGGTTGGGCTGTCGAAGTCCACCGTGGCTTATCACCTCAAGCAACTCAAAGAAAGAGCGGCGTCAAGCGACGCTTCTGACGTCTTTCTCAAAGTAATGCTTGGTGGGATGGCGGGTGCTGCAGGCGGGATTTTGACCGCCTTGCTCCTCGATCAATTGACAAAGAAGTGATTTCATGAGTAAAAAAACAGTAATTATCGATGCGGCGAACATCATCCATGACGATCGTGGAGTAGAGCTGTATGGGGGTGACGGAGAAACCGTGACTCAGATGTTCCCAGAACGACTAGGGAGTTGCATTGAGGTTTGCAAAGGGAAGGGCTGGAACGTCATTGCTCTTCTGAAACGAGGGACTTACCTCTACGGAAAGAAGCAGTTTAACATTGGCGCAGAGGGGTTCGAACAATTCGGCGTGGTTGATCAATTTCTTGGGCAAGGCTCTATCGTTTTGGTTGAGCATAATTCAGATGACCTCTTCATTATCGAACACGCTCTCAACAAAGATGGAATGATTATTTCTAGGGACTGGTTCAACGATCACCGTGAAAACAAGACCGATCTCGACTGGACAGACATTGACTCGCGCCGGATCTACGACTATGAATTCATCAATCACGTGTTCACTTGTCCAAGCCTTCCGACACTTGAGAAGTCTGAGACAATCCACGTTGAAAATGAGCCACAAACCAATCTCTTGGAGCGTTTGACTTCGCTTGAGCAGGAATTGGCTGCTGCGGTGGAGAAAATTCGGCAAAATGAAAGGAAATTAGTTGAGCTAGATTTGGAGAAAATCTCATCTGCTGAGATTGCGAAATTACAGAGTGAAGCGAAGGTGGACAAGGCTAGAAGTTCCAGCGTCTTGAGCTGCGCTGAAAGGTACGCTGCTCAACTCAAGAAGGCACACAAGAAAAAGGGAGCCCTGCCGAGTTCAATAAAAGCCATGTGCGCAGACATTACCTCGAAGGGTCTCGCGAGCAATCGTGGAGCAATGGCAGTTGTTGAAGAACTCGAGAAAATGGAAAAAATTCACATCAATCGACAAAAAGTGGAATACCGATTCTAGAACAACAGCGTCCGGGCCATGAAGAGGGGCGAATGCAGGCTCTCCTGCGCCTCTTTGCTCGCGATCATTTCGGTCATCATCTCCTGCAAGGCGGGCTTGCGGCTCGCCTTCCCGACGAACCAATTGAGCAGCCAGGCCCGACGCGAGAGCTTCTGCATCCGGTAGGAGTTCGTCAGTTCGGGACCGAGCATGGCCCACATTTCTTCCATGTAGGCCTCGGGCGCAAGGCCCTCGACAATGTGCCGCGCAGCCATTTCTCCGGTCACCAATGCGTTGCCCACGCCTTCGCCCGAGAAGGGGTCGACCAGGCTCGCCGCATCGCCGACCAAGCGGATGCCGCTGCCTGCTGCCCGCCGTGGTTGTCGAGATTCCTTCTTTCGCGGGGAACCGAAAGGCAACTGCCAGCCTTTGGCGCTGCCTTCGATCATCGTCGCGTTGGCGAAGCGCTCCTTGAACAGCGGATGGTTCGCGATGACGTCCGCCTGCAAGGCCTTGAGTTTCTTCTTCTGCTTGTCCATCAGGCCGATGACCATACCAATGCCGACGTTGACCACGCCTTCGGAGACGGGAAAGAGCCAGAAGTAGCCGGGGATGATCGAGTCCACGAAGTGAATCTCGATGTCGCCAACATCAGGGCCGCAGCCCTCGACGTTCTGCCAGTACTCGCGGTAGCCTGCACAGTAGTGCATGCGATCCACCATGACCTCGCCATGCGTCTCTTCCACCAACGCCGTCGCCACCGGACAGCGGTATCCAGCAGCCCCAACGACTTCGCGGCTGTGCCACGTGTAGGTCTCGCCTTGGCGCCCACCAAGGCGCACCTCGACGGCCCGCACGGTTCGCGCATCACCGCTTCCGGGCCCGGGATCGTCCCCGCCTTGACCGTCGTCGAAGAGCACCGTGCGGACGTCGGCGCCTTGGACGACCGCGCCGCCGGCCTCGAGCACGAGTTCAGTCGAGCGTTCGAACATGAGGTGGTCGAATTGGGCGCGAGGTAGCGCGTATCCCGCCTCGAGGCGCTCAACGTCTTCCTCAGGAAGCGGAACGCGCACGCTGTTGCCTTTTGGGCTTGAGAAGAGGATGCCCGTCACGCGGAAATGCGGCGTGGCTTCGAGCCTTGGCTTCACGCCGAGCGCGGCCACGTGGGAGAGCGATTTCCCCCCTACGGCGTCGCCGCAGACCTTGTCGCGCGGCCAGACGCCTTTCTCGATGAGCAACACCTGCTGGCCCTTCATCGCGAGGTACCCCGCTGCAGCTGATCCACCGGGGCCTCCACCGACGACAATGGCGTCGAAGTCTGCCCCGTCCTCGGGCACAGGGCCGGTCTCGATTGGACCCTCCCACGAGCGCATGAGGAGAGGGCATGGCCGGCATTCCTTGAGGTTGGTCCTTGTGCTGGCGCGGAACGTTCACACCCTTGGCCCATGTCAAGCAGGCGTGGACCCGACGTCAGCCGTGCGCCGTCGGGCGACGTGGATGCTGCTCTTGGTCACCTTGGTGTGGGGAGCGACCTTCATCTGGATGCGCGAAATCATGCTGGCCCTGGAGGCTGATTTGGATCGCATCGGAACCACGTCCGTCGTCGCCTTCCTCGTCTCGTCTCGGTTTACGCTGGCCGCGGCCGTCCTGCCGCTGTTTCCGTCCGTCCGCAGGCACCTCGGAAATCCAGACGTGTGGACCGCAGGACTCGCCCTTGGGCTCGCGCTCCTCGCCGGCTTCTTGGCCCAGATGACGGCCCTTGGCGAGTTGGAACCCTCCACATCCGCGTTTCTGACCTCCCTGTACGTCGTCAGCACGGCGCTCTTGTCCAACCTGTTTGGTGAGGGCCGACCGTCGAGGCTGCTCTGGTTCGGCGTGCTGCTGGCGACCCTCGGCGCAGGGTTCATCGAGGGGCCGCCGCACCTGACGTGGGGCTGGGCGGAAATCATCACCGTCTTTTGCGCCGTGTGCTTTGCCGTTCACATCTTGCTGACCCAGCGGTACACGACGCGGATGGATCCGCTGGCCCTGACCTTCACCTCCTTTGTCACCGTGGCTGTTCTGGCCATGGTGCTCGCGCTGCTTACCACGAAGAGCGGCAGCGGACCATCGGACTTGGTCGGCGTCCTTCAGGTCGAGGGGGTGCTCATTCCGCTGCTGTGCCTTGGTTTGCTCGGGTCCTTGGTGGCGCTCGGCATCCTCAACCTCTACCAACGTCATTTGGAACCCGTGCGCGCGGCCATCATCTACACCCTCGAACCCGTTTGGGCCACGCTGTATGGCCTCGTGCTTGGCTTGGTCGGGTGGACGCCGTGGATCCTTGTTGGTGGCGGACTGCTCGTTGTTGGCAACCTGATGGTTGAATTGACCAGCCAAGATGAGGAAGAATGAGGCCGATTGAATGAACGCATCGTTCAAGTCCCTCATCGCGAGAGGCAAGGTATGGCAGGCGGCGAAACGAACTCCACGACCGGCGGCTCCGACGCACCGCTGACCGAGCGCCGTTTTGCCACCAACGCCGTACACGCAGGAACCCAACACGTTGGCGATGCGGTGAACACGCCAATTTTCCAGTCCTCGACCTACAAACTGACCGATGAGCGGTATGCAGGATGGGCGGCTGGCGCCCAGCACACCCTGCTGTATTCCCGCATTTCCTCGGTCAACAGCGACGCCGTCGCACAGAAACTTCGCGCCATGGAAGGCGGCGAGGACGCCGAGATTTTCGCAAGCGGAATGGGGGCCATTTCATCTGTGTTCCTCGGTCTGTTGAACGCGGGAGATCACGTCGTGGCCAGCCCAGACGTCTATGGCGGGACGTACGGTTTGCTGAACAGTGAACTGACCCGTTTCGGTGTTGAAGTCACGTTGGCGGACATGCGTGACCCCGCCTCCTACGAGGCGGCCATCCAGCCCAACACGAAGATGCTCTACATCGAGACCCTGACCAATCCCGTGCTCAAGGTCTGCGACATTCCGGCCATGGTGGAGATTGCAAAACGTCACAACCTGCTGACCGTCATCGACAGCACCTTTGCCAGCCCCTGGGGATGCAATCCGTTGAATTACGGGGTTGACTTGGTCATCCATTCCACCACCAAGTATCTGGGCGGGCACAGCGACATCATCGGTGGAGCGGTGGTAGGACGCGCCGATTTGATCGCCAAGGTCTTCATGCAAAAAGTGCACTTTGGGGCCTCTCCTGACCCCCATGCATGCTACCTTCTCGAGCGCGGGATGCGTACGTTGCATGTGCGCATGCCGGTCATTTGCAGCAACGCAGCGACCGTCGCGGCCCGTCTTGAGCAGCACCCCGCCATCGAGCGGGTGTACCACACCTCGCTCGAGAGCCATCCCGATCACGACGTCGCGCAGCGTGTTCTGCCCAAGGGGTCGGGCATGGTCGCCTTCGTGGTCAAGGGAGGCGACGCGGCGGCCTTGCGTTTCATGCGCAAGCTGAACATCATCTACGAGGCGACCAGCCTTGGTGGCATTGAATCGCTCATCGAGTGCCCCTTCAACTCCAGCCATGGTGCGGTGCCAGAAGACGTTCGCATGGAAGCTGGGATCGTTCCAGGCTTCGTGCGCATGTCGATCGGTATCGAAGACGTGGAGGACTTGTGGGACGACATCGCGCAAGCCCTTGACGCATGACCGGAGGGTCATGCATGGAGGCGGAGTTGCTGATTGCGGCTCTGGCGTTCATCGTCCCGATGTGCTTCACACCAGGCCCGAACAACATCTTGTGCGCCGCTCACGGCTCAAAATTCGGTGTGCAAGCCTCGCTGCCTCTGATTCTTGGCATGGGCGTCGGCTGGTCCCTGCTGGGCATCCTCATTGGCTTGACGACCAGCACCATCGAACAGCACCAGACCTTCTTCGGTTACCTTGGGGTGGTTGGCGCGCTGTACATCGCATCCATCGGCGTGAGCGTCATGCGCAGCTCTTCCCTGAAAACCGAGGACATCGATGAGCGGTTGGGCTTCACGACCGGCTTCATGCTTCAAATGGTGAACGGGAAGGCATGGATTCACTTCCTCGTTCTGATGACGACTTTCGGGCAAGTCTTCGGCAGCGGGGCCTTGGCGAAGGTGCTGCTCGTGCTGCTCAACCTTTCCTTCGGTTGGCCAGCCGTGCTCACGTGGGCCGCGTTTGGGTCCTACCTTCGCTCCTTGTTCACCTCGGAGCGATCCGGTCGAGCCCTGAACCAAATCTTCGGCCTCGCCCTCATCGGCGTGGCGGTCTACCTTGTGCTGGCCTGACCCTCAGGGTGCAGCGACGCCCATGGTTGCCGCGAGGTTCGCAAGAGCGTTTTCGAAAGCTTCCCTGTGACCGCCCTCCTCGTCCTCGAGCAGTGCCTTGCCAGCATCGATGAGCGCTCGGGCAGCGGTTGACCATGCACCGCCACGGTCCCGCGCCACCGGCTCAAAATGCCATTCTTGGCCCGTGTGGCGGTCTGCAGCAAGCAGCCAGGCCCACGCCGCTGCAGCTTCTTCGACGTCGTCGTGACGGTCACAGGCCGCTTTTTGCGCCCGACCGCCCCCGTCCAACACCCCGGTCAGCACGAGGTCATGCGCAAGGCCGAGGGGGCCCTTGAGCTGACCACGCCGGTGCGGAAAGCGTGCCTCGCGTCGTGCTGCTGCACGGGCGTCGTCCAAGCCGCGGAGGAAGGCGCCAAATGATTTCGGGCGACCGTCCACCGAAGCGAGGATGGCCGCGAGATCGTCGCCATTGAGCCCAAGTCCAACGAGACCGTCCTCGTGGTGGTCGGCCCAAAGGGCGCCCATGATGGCGTTGAGGCTGGCGCCTTTGGTGACGAGCAGGGCGCCTTCGTCACGCTCCCGCAACTCACCGCGCGTGTCGATGATTCCGCCACCAGCCGCCATCCGGGCCCTGAGCATGGCCGCGGCGAACACGGCTTCGTCTTCGGTGCCCCCAAGGCCTTCGAGATGCTCGACCACGTCGTCGAGGCTCTTGCCGTCGGACCAGCGGTCGTCCAACACCAACCCGTGCTCAAGGTTGGTCAAGACCTCGGCCTTTAGGCGTCCCGCGAGCATCCCTTCGTTAAGGGTCAGGCCTTGCCAGGCATCCAGCAAACGGTCCATGCCGTCCACACAGGCTTGTGGCAGCGCGTGGTCGAACGGCCATCCCTCCGGCGACCAACGCGCTTCCACATCGACCAGGCGAGGAAGGATGGGCGGCAGCATGGACATCGCAAGATGGTGGACGAAGGCCTTGTCTTTCTCACCGGCCGTACCCACGGCATCGAGATCGATGGCCACGATTGGACCATGGTGGAACACCAGTCGGACGTATCCGGTGACGTTGTGCTCGTCGTTGGCGACCACGGCCGCATCGATGCCTTCGGTGTGATGGACGGTGACGCCATCCACGGTCGTGGTGGTGAACGTGAAGCGGGAGCGTTCCAGCACGTCATCCAACCAGCCTTCTGGAGGCGTGGCATCCCTTCCTGTGCACACGAATCCGTTGCTCCACGAGAAGAAGTGGAGGCCACGCCGAGCATGCTCTTCCCAGGCCAGCATGCGGAGGGTGACGTTGCTGTGGTTCTGCAGGCTGGCGAGGTAGGCTTGCTTTCCGTCGCCTCTGCGGATGTACGAACCGCTGCCAAAGGCTGAGTTCTGGTACTTCCCGACCGTGGAGATTTCGGTGTCATGAGCGGCGTGGAAGCTGCCCGCGAGGGCCTTTGCGATGTGGTCGCCGCGCTTCGCCAGCATGCGCTTCTTGAGCCACGCGATGTCGCTGCGACGCTGGACCACCTGGTCGATTTCCTTCATGGTCCGCTCGATGGGATCTCGCCGCCAGCCCCGCCGAACCGAACCGGCCAATTCGGGCAGGGCGCGCTCCGGGTGTTCGAGCAAGCGGTCGAGGTTCCGCCGCAAGCGCTTCGCCGTGTCTTCGTTGGCGTGCTTCGTGCCCCGCATACGAACCCGCTGGCGTTTTTTGCCAGGGAACTCGACCTGCGGTGCACGTGCCATCGGTCTGCCTCATTGCACGGCGGGTGGCGTGTGGAATGAGGCTTTCTCACCCTTCTGCCTTGGTCAACGTGTAGTCGAGCACCACGAGTGAAACGCTCCACTGCACGGTTTCACCGTCGTCTTGGTGGTTGCAGAAGGCGCCCCCTCCCGTAGCGACGGTTACGCTCAAATCGAGGGTTGAGGGGCCGAAGCCTGCGTCGCCTCCGTCAAGCGCCGCTCGCAGGTCGTCTTCTGAGATGTTCTCTGCGCCACCGGCATCGAACAAGGCACGGTCGAACCAATCGATGGCGACGTCGTGGGAAGCCGTGCTCCCCTCGACGTTTTGGCCTTCAGCGCTTTGGGAACGCTCCGCGCGCTGAAGCAGGCCGTTGATGGTGTCAGGTGCAGCATCTGCGGCTCCGGGGGCCGCACAGCCTGGGCCGTCCGCCGTTTCGTCCTCATCGTAGACCAAGGTCGCGACGATGCCCACGACGTTCCGCCCGTCCGCGGCCCCGCCGGCTCCATCGCTGTGAACCTCAACAGGGACCGTCTGCCCGTCTGCCACGAATTCCTCACCGGACCCGATTTCAATGAATTCCAGGGTGCCTTCGATGGACCACGACGCTGCAGCACCGGGCGCGTCCGGCGCGTCGCGCAGGAGGTAAGCGCCCTCGGCCGCGGCGGCCGGAGCGAGGATAACAAGGGCGGCGATGCCGATGGCTCGTCCAGATGGCATCTCAAAGCGCCCGAGCGGGGAACCGTCCTTGACGCGGTATGCGTGGTCGATGAAGTGCGCAAGGAAGGCCATGCCCATGCCTGGAATCGATTCGAACACGTGCTCATTGAGGCCAAGCAAGCGCCACACGATGACGCCTACGAGCGCGGCGATCATCATCGTGACCGAGTGGCGGGTGTCTGGCGTGTACCCAGCCCATCGAATGATCAGCATCGGCACGAAGATGCCGCCGAGGCCGTACACGGCCAGCACCACGAGTGAGAACACGGAGTCTCCGCCAGGAACGTAGAGGCCACCGAGGGAAATGACCGTCGCGAACATGGCCATCACCAAGGTGACTTTCTTCGTCGTGCTGTGGTCTTGGCTCCATTCAGGTCGGATGTCGTCGGTCACAGCCGCCGTGCATGCAAGCACCTGACTGTCGGCCGTGGACATGGTCGCGGCGAAGATCGAGGCCAGGATGAGCCCGGCCCAGAAGGGGCCAAGCACTTCCATGGCGAGGGTCGGCAGCCCGAGCTCGGCGTCAAAACCGTCCTGCGTGAACACGACACGGCTGGCCCATCCAATCACCAGCATGAGGGCGATGAACGGCGTTTGCCAGACGAAGAACCAGACCATGGCCTGCTTTCGTTCCGTCTCGGTGCCGAGCGTCATGACACGCGAGACCACCTGAGGTTGTCCTGCAACACCAAGGCCGCCGAGGAAGAAGGCGAAGATCCACAGGCTCACGCCCAGCGCCAAGTTGGGCGGCACAAGTCCAGTGAGCATGGGGTCTTGAGCCGCGAGGCTGGTGTTGAGGCCACCAAAGCCACCGACCTGACCAAGCGCCACCCAGCAGAGCATGACGGTCCCGATGATCATCACGCAGGACTGGGCTGCGTCCGTCCAAATCGATGCGCGGATGCCACCCGCGTAGCAGTAGGCCACAACGAGGACGAATCCAATCAGGATGCCCAGTACGGGGTCCCATCCCATCATGGCAAACAGGGCCTTGCCGCCGCTGGTCAACTGAGCCGCGGCGTACACGGAAAGGAAGACCACGGACAGCACGGCGGCAAGTTTGGCTTCAGGCGCGCCCGTCACGCTTGCGACCAGGGACGACAGGGACCGGACGCCGCGCTCGTTGGCTTCCTCCTGGATGTATTTGTAGAGCCAGATCCATGCGAGCACTTGACCGACGGTGGAGGCCAACCCGATCCAGATGGCCGAATAGCCGACCGCATAGGTGAACCCGATGAACCCGATGAACATGTAGCCGCTGTTCCACGTGCTGACTGCGGAAAGGGCCGCCAAGGCCGGGTGCATGCCACGTCCCGCGACGAGGTAATCGTCGGTGGTGTCTTCCTTCACACGCATGCTCGAGAGGCCCACGGCCGCGAAAAAGCCGAGGAAGAGCAGGAAGGACAGGAGCATCACGACGTTGCTCATCGTGACGACCACACTCCTCCTCCCCATCAACGCTTCCGCGGAAGGGTGCAGCGAATCAGGACCTCTGCCAACGGGCGATGGCCGCGGCTTCGACGCCTTCGACCGCCGCGGGAACGAGCAGGCAATTCAGGCGCCCTCCTCGTTCTGAAGGCAAGCCGTCAACGGTCGTGGTCACGAAGACCTCGTCGGCGGTGCCGACGTCGGCGCACAGCACCACCGTCCAGGTACCGACGTCGAGGCCCTCGACCGCTTCAGCAGAAAGCGAAGAGGCGCCCCCCTCTTCCGCGGGCCGATCGCCCAGACGTTCTGCCATCAGGTGCAGGCTTGCATGGGCGTCTTCAGGGCGCATGGGGCGTTGGTCGCCGGTGCCCGCGCCCGTTGGATCGAGGTCGAGCAGCACGAGCGTGTGGAGTCCGAGATGGCGGTTGACGGCGATGGTCTCCAGCGGCGACGTGGCGATCCACGAACCGTGCGGGTAGGTGAGGGTTGTTTGGCGCCCGAAGCGGTAGTTCGACAGCCCAGCCGCACCGGTGACCATCCCCGTGATGCTCAGGCCGTGAAGGACATGACACGGGATGCCCGCCTCCTGAGCCCGCAGTTGGAGGTCAACGTGCGTGGTGGCCTGCAGCGGGTCTCCAACCACCAGCAGTGCGACGAGGGCGTCTTGCGCGAGCTCAAACATGCCGGTGGGGTGTTCCACGTCGGGCCGCATGACCCGTTCAATGGGGCCGACGCTCGCTTCGAGGGCGGCGAGGTCCGCGTCAGGCCAAAGCGCGGTGTAGGCTTCGTACCAGCGGTGGTCCGCGGCCGTTGCGGCTTCAACGGCCGCGAGGGTCATGCCGGAGAGGCCGCCGGGGCCGAGGCCCACAAGGAGCAAACCGGTTGGGGGCAACTCGACCGTCATGCTGATGCCGTCCTGACCGGTGGTCCCGATGAGCGGCATGCGTCATTTGAGGGTGCCGAGCGAAGCGACCGCACAATGGCGGGACCGTTTGCTTGCTGCGGGATGGTTGGCCGCAGGCGTCGGCATCCAAGCCGACGGCGACCATCGATTGGTTCCACTGACCGATGCCGCGCCTGACGACGGGTCGTCATGGTACGAGGGGCATGCAACGGTGGAGCGCTCGTCGTTGGAACGCGGCCCGCAGCATTGGCGCGAACGGCTTGACGATGCGGTGCTGCAAGAGATTGGACCCTTCCTTCCAACCGCGCATGAAGTTCAGGGCGACGTCCTGCTGGTCAAACTCGAACCCGAGGGCGAGCCCCATGAGCAGGCCATCGCTCAGGCCATGCTCGATCAGTTTCCTCACGTCCGCATCGTCTGCGTGGACGGGGGCGTCACCGGCCCTTACCGCGTCCGTGACCTCCGCGTGGTGCTGGCCAGGGACGGCAACGCGAGCACCGTCACGAGCGTCAAAGAACACGGACTGGCGTACACCCTCGACCCGAGCACGGCCTACTTCAGCGCGCGGCTCAGCGGGGAGCGACAAGCGGCCATGGCCCTCATCGAAGCGCACAAGACACGCCTTGGTCGTCGCCTCGTGGTGCATGACCCGTATGCCGGCGTCGGGCCCAACCTGGGTCTGCCGCTTGCCCAGGGCGCGGTCGAGACCGCCGTGGTGGGGGACCTCAACGCCGCCGCCATTCCGTATTTGACTGAGAATGTGCAACGCATCATGGCCAAAAGCCCACATCCCGACGTGACGCTGGTCGTCCGGGAAGGTGACGGTCGCGATTGGTCCGACGACGACGCCCTGCTTGGCCAAGCCGACGTGCTCTTTGTCAACCTCCCACATGAGGGGCTCGATCACCTCAGCCACTTGCTTCCGCTTCTTTCCAGCGATGCTTTGGTGATCGGTTGGGCCGTGATCGACCGGCATGAGGAGGCGACGGTTTCCGAGCGACTGGCGTCCACCTTCTCCAATGCTGGACGCCTGCACGACATCAGCGTCCAGGCCACGAAGGGCTTCAGCACCACGCGAACGATGGTTCGCCTTGTGGTGCACACGACGACGGGTTCTTGAGGCGCCTACCGCTCCCCCGAACCATGCAAACCACCGTGCGCTGCAAGTGTGGCGTCACCATCGACCTTGCAGGGGCCACGCCACGCCCCGACGGCATCAAGGTCTGGTGCCGTGTTTGTGGCGACAACTTCGTCCACAAGCGTGGGTCGTGAAGGCGCCCGTTCCGGGAATTGAACCCGGGTCGCAGGAATGACAATCCTGCATGATAACCTCTACACCAAACGGGCAGGCAGGCGTCCCGTGAGGGAACCGATATTTAAGCCGCTCTCACCGTGTCAAACTTGGTACTCATGACGGCTCGCCCACCTTCCGCCACGCAAGCCAAGGAAGCCGCAGAACAAGCCGCGGCCGACGATGCCGTTGCTGCGGCCTTCGGGACCTTGGCCGGGATGGGCCTACCGGCTGCTGCCGACGGTCCGTCTGGGCCTCCAACTGGACCTCCCGGCGGTCCGCCGGGAGGGCCGCCGAGCAAGGGCCCAGGAGGGCCGCCGCCAACCGGACCACCCACAGGTCCACCATCCGGGCCTCCAGCCGCGGATCCTCAACCAGAACCGGAGCCCGAGCCAGAACCGGAGCCAGAGCCGGAGCCAGAGCCGGAGCCCGAACCCGAACCCGAGCCAGAACCCGAGCCCGAGCCCGAGCCCGAGCCAGAGCCAGAGCCGGAACCTGAGCCCGAACCCGAGCCAGAACCCGAGCCAGAGCCGGAACCTGAGCCTGAACCCGAGCCAGCAGCAGAGGAGAAACCCGCTCCACCGCCCCTCGCCGTGGATGCCGAAGTGCGCCGTCTCCGTGGCGCGCTTTCGACGGCGCAAGCCACCATCGAGGCCCTCGAAGAGCCTCCGGTGCCCCCCGCAGTCCTCGACGACATCGTCGTGCCGCAGCACGTCGTGGCCGACTTTGCCCGTATGGGGCGCTGGTTGGTGCACGAAGACCTTGGCCGTGCGACCATGGGCGGCATGGCCATGCTGCACCCTGACGTCCAGGGGGCCGTCATCTCCACCCGAATGCTGACCATGATGCCGCGCATCGACGAGCGATCGCTGGTCGCCGGCCGTCTTGGCATGGGCGCACCTCGAGGCGCTCGTGAGGATTGGCGCCTGCTGGAGGTGCTGCTGGCTTCGGTGAGCATGGCCACGGGAGGGCCCGCCGCCGTCATCCACGCACACGGGCCATACACCACGGCCATGTCGTGCGAGAAGGACCTCATCGTCCTCCAACCCATTGACACCATCGGCAAGAAGCACATTGGGCGCATCATCATCGTCGAGCCTGACGCCGTAGACGAGGATGCCTTCCTGCGTCAAGCGGTCGAAGCCCTGCAACAGGGCGGCATGCGGTGCGTGGTCGTTCGCGGTCACGGGGCGTATGCGGTCGGCGCCGACTTGACCCAGGCATGGTCGAACGCGTCGATGGTCGAACACAGCATGCGCGTGGCGATGCTGGCCCGTCAAGCGAACCTGAAGACCTGATCAGGCGCCGTCGCGCGCTGCTCTGCAGACGCGGATGAAGTTCTCAAACATCTCACGACCGTATTCGGAGTCGTTCACCTCTGGGTGGAATTGGAGGCCAAACCTGGTTCCGTCTTCGTTCTCCATGCCTTGCACTTCGCACGAAGGAGAGGAGGCCGTGATGTGGAAGCCCTCGGGAACCACGTGGACTTCATCGTTATGGGATTCCCATACCGTTTGGGTTTCCGGCGTACCGGCAAAGATGGCGCCTCCACCGTTCACCAGGGTGATGTCGGCTGCGCCGAATTCGGGTTCGGGAGCTTCACGGGCGTCGCCACCGTAGTGGCGCGCCATGAATTGATGGCCGGCGCAAATGCCGAGGACGGGGACATCCAATTCGAGGAACGCGGCGCAATTGCCCAACTCACCGCTCAGGCCAATGCGAGCCGCGCCGCCGGAAAGGATCAGGCCGTCCAACGCCCGCAATTCCGAGACGGGCGTGGTGTTCTCGATGATCTGGGTGTCCACCTTCAGGTAGCGGAGCATCCGCCACTCTCGGTGGGTCCACTGGCCGCCGTTGTCCACGACGTCGATGACAAGGGGCCGGTCTTCCATGCCGCCTTACCTCCCCGTCCGGCCCTTAAGGATGGTCAAGGCAGACCACGAACATGGTCAAAGCGCGCCACGGCTTCGGGAAGCGGACTCCCTTTTCCGACCTTGATAAGTGGTGGGGCCCTTGACCCTGTAGAAACTGGAGTGATGCAAATGCAAAACCAAAAAGAAAACAACATGCCGACCTACACCGTGACCGTCGCCGACAGCACCGGCGACACCCAGGTTCAGATGACCCGCCCCGAAATCGTGGCCACCGCGGCCGAGACGAAGGCGTGGATTTTCGTCGACGACCGTCTCGTGGACGCCAGCACCCTGGACGACAACCAGCTGAACGCGGCCGACGCCATCCGTCTGATGCCCGGCCTCGTCGGCGGTCAGTGAGGCGCGAGCCTCACGGACAGGTTCAAAACAGGGACGCCGTCCGGAGCATGGGGATGACCATGGTCGAACTCGTGGACTACAAGTGCGCCGAATGCGGCAAGATCGAACAGTTCCGTGGTGACCAGAACGGCATCTCGTGCAAGGCCTGCGGTGCGCGCATTTTCATGAAGCTGCGCCGCAGCGGCACGAAGCGCATCGACGCCGTTTGAGCACGAGCGCACCCTTCTTGGACCGCTGACGCGGAGCCCTGTCCATGACGTCGTGGCTTCGTGCGTATGCGCCTCGGCGCTTCGACGAGCTGGCCACGACGGACGCTGTACGCGATCTTCTGGCTCAGGCTTCCCTGACGGCCAACCCGCCGCACCTGCTTTTGTCAGGCCCGTCTGGGGTCGGCAAAACAGCCGCATGGCGTTTGGTCGCCAGGCAGGTCCTCGGCCCCGGCTGGCGCTCGACCACCCACGTGCTGAACGCGCGCGACTTGGCCCGCACATCAGGCGCGATGGCCACCTTCGAGTCCTTCCTCCGGCCTGAAGGCCGCGGTTCTTCTGACACCCTCGCTGGGCGCACCAGCCTCGAGGCCTTCGACGTCGCCTTGTTCGATCAGCGCGAAGACGACGCACCTCCGGCCGGGGAAGAATCGGTCGGGCGTGAAGGCCGTCAAGCGGTCTCGCGCCTCATCGTCATCGAAGACGCCGACCATCTTGGACCAAAGCGCCAACCCTACCTTCGTCGCATGATGGAATCGGGAAGCGGCAGCTCCCGTTTCCTGTTCACCGCGCGAACGCCATCACGCCTCATCGACGCCATCCGGAGCCGTGTGCAGCACGTCCGCATGCCGCCCGTGAGCCGCGAGCAGATTGTGGCACGGCTGGAGCAGGCATGTGCGCAGGCCGGAGCCGACGATGCGACGGTGCTCGAGGACGTCGCCCACGTCGTGTCTGGAGATCTCCGCCGCGCACTGTTCGTGACCGAACTTCTGGTTCGCCGCGGCTTGCATATGGACCGCAACGCGCTGGGCCGTTTGCTTCAGGAGACGGAAGTCGTTGAGATGCGCATGGTCATTGAGGAAGCTCTCCGCGGGCGGCTGCATGACTGGCGCTGGGAAAAGCAGGGCGCGAGGAACACCCGCGTGCTCTACGGCGCGATGGGGCATCTCGATCGATTGATGGCGGCCCACCACCTCGAAGGCGACCAGGTCATCGAACACGTGCACCAGCACCTCGTCGAGGGGCGCTTCCACCTGCCGCCCGACGTCTTGGCTGAATTGCTTGACGTGGTGGCCAAGACCGATGCCGATCTGCGCCGCTCCTCCACCGCCCGCATTCACCTCGAAGCCATGCTCCATCGCTTTGCCGACGTGGGGCGTCGTGCGGGCCTTGCACCTGCGTAAGCGTGATGAGGGTCGGGCAGGTCGTTTGGCCGGGCGTGTAGCATAGCTGGATAATGCACCGGCCTCCTAAGCCGGGGATCGCGGGTTCGAATCCTGCCACGTCCGC